>NZ_BLWJ01000009.1:0-129615 GCF_013374055.1 Cobetia sp. 5-11-6-3
GCATTCGCTTCTGTCAGACTGGCCGCGGCACTGTCGTCCGCGTCCACACGGATCACCGGGGCATCATTGTCACCGGTGATCGTCACCGTGACGGTCGTGGTCGAGCCATCGGTCAGCGCGACGGTGTAAGTCTCGGTGACGGTCTCGCCCGCGGCCAGTGCCTGGGTCTCGGTGGCGTCATTGTCGAGGGTGTAGGTCCAGCTGCCGTCGGCGGCGACCTCGAAGCTGCCGTAGACACTGCTGTCATCGGTGGCGGCGACGAAGGCCAGATCCGGGTTGTCGGCATCCGTGGCCGTCAGCGTGCCAGTGGCTTCCAGAGTGCCGTCTTCTTCCACGGCGCCAGAATCGGCCGTGATGACCGGCAGGTCGTCGGTGCCGGTGATGACGATGTCGACCGTGGTGGTCGAGCCATCGGTCAGCGCGACGGTGTACTGCTCGCGGATGGTGTCATCCGGCGTCAGGCCCTGCACCGCGGCCGAGTCGTTGGCGAGGGTGTAGCTCCAGTTGCCCTCGGCATCGACCGTGAAGGTGCCGTAGTCGCTGTCATCGGTCGCGGCGACGAAGGCCAGATCGGCATTGTCGGCGTCAGAAGCGCTCAGCGTACCGCTGGCGTCCAGGGTGATGTCTTCTTCCAGCGCGCCTGCATCGGTGGTGATGACCGGGGCATCGTCGGTGCCGGTGATGACGATGTCGACCGTGGTGGTCGAGCCATCGGTCAGCGCGACGGTGTACTGCTCGCGGATGGTGTCATCCGGCGTCAGGCCCTGCACCGCGGCCGAGTCGTTGGCGAGGGTGTAGCTCCAGTTGCCATCGGCGGCGACCTCGAAGCTGCCGTAGACACTGCTGTCATCGGTCGCGGCGACGAAGGCCAGATCCGGGTTGTCGGCATCCGTGGCCGTCAGCGTACCGCTGGCTTCCAGGGTGGTGTCTTCGGTGACTTCACCGCTGTCATCAGAGATCACGGCGCCGTCGTCCACGCCGGTGATGACGATGTTGACCGTGGTGGTCGAGTCATCGCTCAGCGTGACGGTGTAGGTCTCGGTGACGGTCTCGCCGGCAGCCAGTGCCTGGGTTTCCGTCGCGTCATTGTCGAGGGTGTAGGTCCAGCTGCCATCGGCGGCGACCTCGAAGCTGGCGTAGACACTACTGTCATCGGTGGCGGCGACGAAGGCCAGATCCGGGTTGTCGGCATCCGTGGCGGTCAGCGTGCCAGTGGCTTCCAGAGTGCCGTCTTCTTCCACGGCGCCAGAATCGGCCGTGATGACCGGCAGGTCGTCGGTGCCGGTGATGACGATGTCGACCGTGGTGGTCGTCCCATCGCTCAGCTCGACCACAAATGACTGGCTGACAGTATCGCCTGCATCCAGCCCCTGGACGGCAGCGGCTTCGTTATCGAGCGTGTAGGTCCACTCACCTGACTCATTGACGCTGAAAGTGCCGTAATCATCGCTTTGGGAGCCAGCGACCACATCGGTGCTTTCAACATCGACAAGCGTGCCAGAAGCTTCGGTAACGCCATCCTCTGTTACCGCGCCAGAATCACTGCCAACCAGTGTGCCCACGTCATTGCTGGTCGCGGTGTTGCCGGCCGGGTCGGTGACAGTGGCTTCGACGCTGTACTCGCCTTCGCTCAGCGGCGTCTCGGTATCGACGCTGTAGGTGCCATTCTCGACGGTCGCGGTAACGGTCTGCTCGTTGCCTTCACTGTCGGTGATGAGCAGCGTGACGGTGCTGCCATCTTCGGCATCGGTGGTACCGACGATGGTCGGCGTGGTGTCGGAGGTCAGCGCCGGCGCATCGACGGTCAGAGCCGGAGCGGACAGATCGATCTCGCCCACGTCATTGCTGGTCGCGGTGTTGCCGGCCGGGTCGGTGACAGTGGCTTCGACGCTGTACTCGCCTTCGCTCAGCGGCGTCTCGGCATCGACGCTGTAGGTGCCATTCTCGACGGTGGCGGTGACGGTCTGCTCGTTGCCGTCACTGTCGGTGATGACCAAGGTCACGGTGCTGCCGTCTTCGGCATCGGTGGTGCCGACGATGGTCGGCGTGGTGTCGGAGGTCAGCGCCGGCGCATCGACGGTCAGAGCCGGCGCGCTTGCGTCGATCTCACCCACGTCATTGCTGGTCGCGGTGTTGCCGGCCGGGTCGGTGACGGTGGCTTCGACGCTGTATTCGCCTTCGCTCAGCGGCGTCTCGGCATCGACGCTGTAGGTGCCATTCTCGACGGTCGCGGTGACGGTCTGCTCGTTGCCGTCACTGTCGGTGATGACCAGGGTCACGGTGCTGCCGTCTTCGGCATCGGTGGTGCCGACGATGGTCGGCGTGGTGTCGGAGGTCAGCGCCGGCGCATCGACGGTCAGGCTCGGCGCGCTTGCGTCGATCTCGCCCACGTCATTGCTGGTCGCGGTGTTGCCGGCCGGGTCGGTGACGGTGGCTTCGACGCTGTACTCGCCTTCGCTCAGCGGGGTCTCGGCGTCAACCGTATAGGTGCCGTTCTCGACGGTCGCGGTAACGGTCTGCTCGTTGCCGTCACTGTCGGTGATGAGCAGCGTGACGGTGCTGCCGTCTTCGGCGTCGGTGGTGCCGACGATGGTCGGCGTGGTGTCGGAGGTCAGCGCCGGCGCATCGACGGTCAAGGCCAGGTCGGTTTCCGTCGACTCAGGATCCAACCCGAGGCCATCTTCGTCTTCATCGGTATAGGTGGGATCGGTGAACCCACCTTCATATTCGTAGGAAGTGCGCTCGACACGGCCATCCCGGCCGACGCCAGAGGCATCCAGGAAGCCACTGCGACTGCTGCCCGGAGACCCTGCATTTTCCCCCGCTGCCGGTGCCTCCTGGATGGCCGTCGGGTCTTCGCCTCGGGCAATCGCTTCGCGCAATGCTTCTACCGTCGGGTCGACAGGTGCGTCATCGCGAGACTCAGCGAGCAGCACCTCGATACCGATCGGGGCCCCTTGCGGCACCACCAACCGAGAACCGTCTTCCAGCACGATGATCGCTCCCTGCGGCGCGATCAGGGTGGCAGTAGGTTCAAGCGTCATTCCATCGACGACACGCTGCGACTCGTTAGTGGCGGAAACAACAAGTACTGTGCCTTCTGTGCGAATGACCTGAACCATGGGGACTTACTCCTGCTGGGGAAAGGTGCTGCATCATGCTGCGAAGGGCGCAATGGCATGATCGACAAAATCAGATGGTTACATTTTGATACACAAAAACACTTACCGCAACCTAGCAATTTTCCGTAGTGGTGCCACGCAACGAGACTGAGATACCTAATCTCGAAAAATACCCAGAAAACAAGGAATCACACACCACCACGATGGAAAACGTGAACTATGACAACTTACGGCATAACGCTGACCACTGGCGACGCATGCTACGAGAAGACGAGCCGCCGGCATGAGAAGCGCCCTCTTGCGCGTCATCATTGTAAATCCATTGTTCAACGACTTCCGACAACTGTAACAATTCTTTAACATTATCCGGCTGCAGCCGTGCGACACGCCGCAGGTGACTGCCGGGCGCCTCACCCGGGCCAGGGCCAAGCCCGGAGCGCTCCAGACGCTTCGCCAGACGACGGTAGGCTCTGACACCGGCATGTGTCGTTACCTCACGGCCAGACCAGAGCACCAGCACCGCCCCTACCAGTACCACACAGGCCAGCAATCCGAGTACCCCCCAGACCAGCCACTCCCAGCGAAACTCGCCGAACATCCGCTGCCACAGACTACGCTGCTGTTCCAGGCGGAACCCCACGACACTTCGCTGCCAGCGGTACTCGAAACGCTCCCACTGACGCCTCAGATCACGAAGCATGGAATTATTCAGCGTGAAGGCGCGCAGACCGGCATCTGCCATGAAACCCGGCTGACCTTGCAGACTGAGCGCCCCCTGGGCAATACGCTCGGGAGCCACCGCCGCCGTCGGGTCGAACCGGTGCCAGCGCCCACCATGGAACACCTCGACCCAGGCATGGGCGTCATACTGCCGAATGCTCAACTCACGCTCACCGCTCGCGGCGCCACCCTGCGCCTCTCCACCGAGATAGCCCGCCACCATGCGCGCCGGGATTCCTGCTGCCCGCGCCAGAAAGACGGTAGTCGATGCGTAATGCGTGCAATACCCCTGCAGGCTATCAAACAGGAAATCGTCCACACGATTCATGCCCTCAAGACGCGGGGGCGTGAGGGTGTAGTGGTAAGGCTGACGATGGAAATGCTGGAACAGGAGGCGAAGGAAGCCTTGGGGGTCTCCACCCGCCTGATGCATCAGATCACGAGCGAATGCGCGAGCACGGAGGTTGCCATCCTCAGGCAACAGCAGATCCAGACGCTGCATCCATTGTGGTGCCGCCAAGGGAGGCTGACCGGAGGAACTCAATTTCAGCAATGCACGGGTGTTGAGTGACGACATCCCTTCCAGAGTGCCGTCCACCAGATAACGCGCCTCCTGATCACTCGACAACGGAGCGCCGAGGCTTGGCCGCCAAGGGCGCGGGTCCGGCTCCAGCAACAGCTCATAACGGTGCCGGGGGCTGCCGCCGCCCACGCCCCTGCCACGCACGGCATAGCGCGACGCCGGCCCACCCAACGCACTCTGCAGCCTATCAGGGGAGGCACGTGACCAGCGCACGCCATCAAACAGACTCAAGGTATAGACACGCCAGTAGCGCTCTGAAGCTGCCGGCAAGGCACCGTCGAAACGGGCTCGGAAAGCCAGCTCGTCACTGCGCCCCAGCGCTGCGATATCACCGGGCGATACGCTATCCGTCAGACCGGTCGTGGCCTCTTCCAGCTGAGGAACGTTCCAGAGTGGCGGCAGACGGGGAAACAGCACGAACAATCCCAGCATCAGCGGCAATGACAAGCCCATCAACCAGCAAGTCTCACGCAGTGCCTCACCACTGCGGCGCGCTCCGGCGATCAGGACCAGACCACCGATCAGCCAGCCAGCGGCCAGAATCGCCGCAGCTGCCATCACCGGCCCCTGATCATGCAGGAATGCGGAGGCCAGCACGACAAACCCCAGCCCACAGACCACGCGACCATCACGCAGGCTGTCAGTTTCCAGCAGCTTGAGCAGATAGATTCCCACCAGCAGGCCGATCATCGCCTCCAGGCGCAACATCTGCCCGTATTCCAGAAACAGCCCTGCTGCCACCAGACATACCGCCGCCAGCCGCAGCAGAATGCCGGCACGCGGCACGCGGGCGCGCAATTGCTGAAACCGCCATAGCGCCGCCAGCAGCGCAGGGAGTGCAAGCCAGATCGGCATCCACAACAGATGCAGCGCCAGCACGAGACACTGGCCAATGAACAGGTGGCGCAGTTCAAGCCAGCCAAGCGCCTGATCAGGCGTCAGAGGTTTGCGTTGCCACCAGCGGCGAGAGACATTGCCATGTGCTCGCGTCATGTCTTTGCCCTCCCGGCCAGCTCTCGAGACGCCACGGCCTGCTGCTGAACCTCCCAGGGCAGCACCGTCTCTCCTCCAAACAAGGCCAGCGCTTCCAGTACGCGTCGCCGATGCGCCCCACCACTGGCGATGGCCAGCGTCTGGCCCGGCAGGCGCAGCCCATAGGTCGCCTGTGACTTCTCCGCCGCCAGCACGCGTGCCGTCAATTCGCCGAGACGCTGTTCCATGTCGCCATGGCACGCCTCGTAGTCCAGCCACAAGGAGGGGCGTGCCGGCGTCTCGAAACGCTTGGTGACCAGCTCACCGCTGCGCCCCCAGTGCTTCCAGGCCACATGCGCCGGTGGATCACCGGCCACATAGCGACGCAGGCCGGCGAAGTCGCCCTGCTCGACCTGTTCCAGCGTATTGCGACTGCCCTGCGGTGCGGCCGGCATCTGCGGACAGGGGTGGATCATCACCGGCATCTCGATCGCGACCCAGGACCACAGACGCACCAGCCCCAGCGGCCAGCGAGACTCCAGCGTCAATGGCGGCAAGGTGAACTGCCCACGAAGAGCGACCGGCAGCCCCATAGGCGCACTGCCCTCTCCGGCATGAATCTCGAGACGCTGACGACTATTCCCGAGACGCACATCGATGGCGCGCGCCCGCGCCCGCCCGCTCAGCCGGACCAGCAGGCGCAACTCACCGCCTGCGTAGGCCTCGCCATCCGCGATCAACTGGACGCGCACACCGGCAAGATTGCGCCAGCTTCGAAAGATGCTGATCACCGCCAGCGAGAACAACCAGAATGCGAGCGCATGCGCGAGGGAATTCTCGTAGTTGATCCCCAGCAGCAGCAGCATGCACACCAGCACCGCCCAGAACAGGCCGAAGGGCGTGGGCAGGATCATCAGACGGGCATGATGGAGCGCCTCACCGCCGGCGATGGACATCCTGCGCAACATGCGCGCCTTGAGTCGGCCCCATGGTCCGACACTGGCCGCTCGTGTCATGCAGGCACCACCGCCACCTGCCCCAGCAGATGGCGAGCCACGGCATCTCCCTCCGCGACACTGCCCTCGCTCAGTCGATGGCCGACCACCGGCGCCCAGACGGCCTGGACATCCTCTGGCAGCACGTAGTCACGCCCCGCGAGCAACGCCCAGCCACGCGAGGCGTTGGCCAATGCCAGCACGCCTCGCGTCGACAGGCCGTAAGGCACTTCCGGCGACGACCGTGTGGCAGCGACCAGTGCCTGCAGGTAATCCAGCAGCGGTTCAGAGAGACGCACGCGCGTCACGGATGCCTGCCACTCGCGCAGTACCTCGAGCGGCAACAGGGGACGCAGCGCCTCGATGTGCTGGCGACCGGCATTGCCTCTCAGTATCTCTCGCTCAGCCGCAGGCTCTGGATATCCCAACGAAAGACGCATCAGAAAGCGATCCAGCTGGGACTCAGGCAACGGGAAGGTACCGGATTGCTGAAGCGGGTTCTGAGTGGCGATGACGAAGAAAGGCTCCGGCAGACGACGCGTCTCGCCCTCCACGGTCACCTGTCGCTCTTCCATGGCCTCCAGCAGCGCACTCTGGGTCTTGGGCGTGGCACGATTGATCTCATCCGCCAGCACCAGCGAGTGAAAGACGGGGCCCGGATGGAAATGGAAGGCGCTCTCACGAGGGTCGAAGACCGACACGCCGAGAATGTCGGCGGGCAGCAGATCACTGGTGAACTGGACGCGCTGCATGTCGGTGCCGATCAGACGCGCCAGCCCCTGGGCCAGCGTCGTCTTGCCAAGCCCGGGCAGATCCTCGATCAGCACGTGGCCCTGACACAGCAGGCAGCACAGAGCGAGCCGGATCTGATGCGGCTTGCCCGCCAGCACGCTCGACAGTGCAACCTCCACCTCTTCCAGCTGTTGGGGCGATACCTTGGCATTCATGCGCAGACTCCAGCACAGAGAGTGGTAGGGAGAGTGGGACAGAGAAAGCACATGCAGGCGCGCGCAGGGACATGGCGCGCCGCCGACAGGCCATCATTGCCTACTCTTCCATGGCAGAGACGAGAAAGCCCTCACGAATGAGGCGTTCAAGCGCCATACGGCTGTCCGGCGTTGAAGGATGCAATTCCAGCGCCTGTTGCGGTGTCACCCAGAAGGCGTCAGCCACCTCCTCGGCCTGAAGCGTCAAGGGACCGTCATAACGTGCGAGGTAGGCGCTGCCATAGACATGATTGGTGGCATCGCGATAGCAGAAATCGAAGCAATGTCTGAGCGCGACGCCCCGGGCACCGATCTCCTCCTCCAGCTCGCGTCGTGCGGCCACGTGGACCGCTTCGCCCGCGCCGACCACACCTCCGCTGGCGAGGTCGAAATACCCTGGAAAGACTTCCTTGCTCATGGTGCGTTTCTGAATGCACAGCTCTCCACTGGCATTGAGCACGAAGGCATAGGTCGCTCGATGCCAGTAGCGATAACGTCGCATCTGGCGACGAGGAGCCGTACCGCATGGGCGATTGCGTGCATCAACCAATTGAATGATTTCGTCCTGGATCACCGTACCCTGTCCTTTCCCTGTGCTGATCGTCGCGATGCCACGCACCGACTGATGCCCCCACGGTAGCAGAATGCGACGCAGCTGCCTTCCACTCCGCCAGCAGGCCGCAGGTGTTCTACGCTCAAGGCATACCTCTCATGACAGGACCCCACGATGCCCGACTCGCTGCCTGCGTCCTCGACTGAGCACTCTCGTGAAGAGGAGCGGCCTGCTCCATGGCGCGATGAGGTGCTCAATCAATCGGCACCACCGCTGCGCCATGCCTTCGTCGATGACCTCCCCTTGCGTGAGGCGCTGCGCTGCCACGCGCCTGGGCTCTCGGCGGACCTGCTCACTCGCCTGGCCGACCTCGGGGCGCAGGTGGGCACGCTAGAGACCCGCGCGATGGGGTTTGCCGTCAATGCGCATCCGCCGGTCCTCCACACCCATGACCCACAAGGGCGGCGGCGGGATGACGTCGAGTATCACCCCGACTATCACCGGCTGATGCGCATCGCTCTGGAAGGTGGCTGGCACAGTGTCGCCTGGGAGGCGGAAGGCTGCGGAGGACATCAGGCCCATGTCGCCGCCCTTTACCTGCTCACCCAGGCCGAACCCGGTTTCTGCTGCCCGATCACCATGACCCATGCCGCCTGGCCCGCGCTGCGTCAGGATGAATCTCTGGCCGCCTTCTGGGGCCCTCGCCTGCGGGCCCGCAGCCACGACCCGAGAACCTGTGCCCCTCGCGACAAGCACTGCGCGACCTTCGGCATGGCCATGACGGAACGTCAGGGCGGCAGCGACGTCCGTAGCAACCTGACACAGGCACACGCTGAGGGTGAAGGCTATCGCCTCAACGGTCACAAGTGGTTCATGAGTGCCCCGATGTCAGATGCCTTTCTGACTCTGGCGCAGCTCGAGGAAGGGCTGACCTGCTTCGTGGTACCGAGGCGACGGGAGGATGGCAGCCACAATGGCCTGCAACTGCAACGCCTCAAGGACAAGTGCGGCAATCGCGCCAACGCCTCAAGCGAAGTCCGGCTGGTCGATGCGCGAGGGCAGCGCCTTGGTGAGCCAGGACGTGGCATCACCACCATTCTCGAGATGGTCCACCAGACCCGACTGGATGCTGCCACCGCACCGGTGGCACTGATGCGCCAGGCACTGGTCGAGGCACTGCACCACTGCCAGCAACGTCATGCCTTCGGCAAGCCGCTGGCCAGTCAACCTTTGATGCAGCAGGTGCTGGCAGACATCGCACTGGAAGTCGAAGCCGGCATCGCACTGTGTCTGCGCATTGCGCGACAGTTCGATGACGCCACACGGGAACCGGATGCGCGCCCCCTGGCCCGCCTTGCGCCGGCGATCGCCAAGTACTGGCACAATCGTCGTGCACCGCCACTGCTGGCAGAGGCCATGGAATGCCTGGGCGGCAATGGCTACATAGAGGAACACCTGACAGCGCGCCTGTATCGCGAAGCCCCTGTCAACGCCATCTGGGAAGGTTCTGGAAACGTGCTGTGTCTGGATGTCCTGCGCACTCTGGCCCGTCACCCCGACGCAGGCGAGGCGCTGCTCAGCGAGCTCAGGGACGCCCGGGGGCAGAGTCCTCGCTATGACGCCGCACTGGCCACCTTCGAACGCGGCAACCTCCTTCATCACGCCGAGGAAGCCCGAGCCCGGCAACTGGTCCAGTCACTGGCCGTGCTATGGCAGGCTGCCCTGCTGATTCGCCATGCCCCTGCCGACGTGGCCGAGGCCTTCTGCGCCACACGACTGGCAGGCACCGACATCCCCGGCGCCACTGGCGTACATGGGCTGCCGCCGGGCATGTCACCCCGCCATCTGTTGGCACGGGTACTGCCATGAAAGGCCAAGGAGACGACACCACGTGACACGACTCTCACGCGCGAGCCTGATGCTGGCAATCGCCATGAGCGGCATCCTGTGGATGCGCACCGATGCAAGCACGGCGACGCCCCCCGTGGCGACAGACCCCATGCTGGAAAATCCCGTACTGGAAGATGCCTTCGCACTACCCACGCCTCCGGGCGCGACGACCGCTGCACTCTATATCACGCTCTCGCTCCCCCGAGGCAAGGTCACGCTGACAGGCGCCAGCTCTCCCGTGGCGCAGAGCATCGAGCTGCACGAGATGCAGATGCGCGAAGGCCGGATGCACATGCGCCAGCTGGGACACCTGACCCTCTCCCCCGAGTCCCCACTGGAGATGCGGCCGGGAGGTGGGCCCCATCTGATGCTGACTGGGCTGACTCAGCCCATCTCGTCAGGCGATGAAATCCCCGTGACCCTGCACTTTCAGGCACGTCCGGACCAGCAGATCCGGGTTCCCGTGAAGGATTACTCCGACATCTTCACTCCGTGATCTTCCGGCTCCACCAGCCACCCCCTGCAACGCAACGCGGCCCTGACATCACCTGTCAGGGCGGCCGTCTTCTACCAGGCAATCTCATTCCTCAACGGTGCATGTCACTCCCGACATGCGCCGGTCAGACACCCCATACGACCCGCAGCGCCAACGCCAGCAACACGATACCGGTCAGGCGATTGATCCATACCGCCCGCGCCTGAAGCCAAGGCAACACCCGAGAGTGCGACAGTGCCATCGCCACCAGCACATACCAGGCACCGTCGATGCCCATCGCCGTCACGACCACCAGCCACTTGCCCATCTCGCTCATCTCCGGCGTGATCAGCTGACTGAGCAGCGCCACGAAGAACAGGATCAGCTTGGGATTGGCCAGCGCCACCATGAAACCATCGCGAATCGCCATGGAACGGGATGTGGTGACGGCCTGAGCCTCAAGCGCCCCGCCACGGCCCGCCCGCAATGCCTTGACGCCCAACCAGGCCAGATAGGCCGCCCCCAGAATCATGATCGCCTGGAACATGCCCGGATAATGAACGATCAAGGCACCAAGTCCCCAGGCGGTGAGCGCGGCATACAACCCGACCCCCAATGCATGGCTGATACCGGCGGCGACTCCCGCACTTCTGCCACCTCCCAGCGTGTGGCGAAGCACCATCGCCAGACTCGGCCCGGGCGACATCGCCCCCATGGCGCACAGCGCAACCAGTGACAACCACAGATTCAGTGGCATCCAATGCATGACAGTCTTTCCATGTTCCATGGCAGTTCGTGAAAGCGATGCTTGAACAGCGGTTCGCCGCCAGGCGCCCCTCGAGCATCACGCGAGTTCCATTCAAGTTCAGTACAGGTTCTGAATCCCCTGCCCGCGATGGCTGACGGGATGAGAGCGCTTTCCGTGTTCAGCCTTCCCCTCTGCAGCTCCAGCGGATACGCCCGATTGTACCAAGCGTCAGACTGGCCCGGCAGCGACATCACCATGTCATGTAGGCGACATTGGTCTTGCACATGACGTGAACCATCAAGCGAGCCGGACAGCGTCGCCAGCGAATCAGAACGATCGAACGCCACATTACATGAGAACATCTTGATATGAGACTATCTTGAAGTACACGATCTTACATACCTGAAAACTTGTGCAACAAATTAACTCTTGTACAAGTTTTCAATAATCAGTAATTTCATAATCGCTGCTCAGGGAGAGCGGCGAGTTCAGCGTAGTGATGGGCTAAGTGCACAGGCAAGTGCAGCCAGGGAAAGGCCCTGTCAGAGGATGACTCGCGAGTGTGGGGGCTATGCCACGCGGCCAGAAAGATCCGTAAGCCTGAGCTGGTGGGCTTACGAATCTTGATGACTGGCAAGCTCGCGAACTCAAGGAAATGAGACCACTACGCTGAACCTCACCGAATTCAGCCGAATGCTGAGAGGGAGAGGAGAAATGAAAGGGAAAGCTCGAGCGGCTCTGTGTTGTCCGGTATGTTCCGGCCTCAAGATGGACTATCAATACCATGCACCATCCGCCGACCATCTCGTGAACTGCCAGGATTGCCGCGAGTTCATCGGCATGTGGTCTACCCTGCGCCAGGAACTCGCGATACAGAGCACGCGCATTGCACTCCTTGACCCTTCCCTCGCAAGCAACAGCATCTACCGACGCGTCAAGAGCGTTCCACATCAGGCGTGAATCGCCGGCAGATGCGCCAGAGACAAGAAAGCCCCGACATCCGGTCGGGGCTTTTTTTATGCCTCAGACACCCAGACCATCATCTGGCAAGAGCGCGAAGAAAGGACAGAGAGGAGAGAGGAAATAGAAAGAAGAGTGCTCTGGGATCACAAGGCAATGAAGTTGAGAGCAATGAATCTGAGGCGAAGGCCAGAAACGCAAACAGCCGCTCGTGAGCGACTGTTTTCAAGATGGTGCCGGTGGTCGGACTCGAACCGACACGCCTATTAAGCGGCGGATTTTGAATCCGCTGCGTCTACCAATTCCGCCACACCGGCAATGGAGCGAAATTATACGGAAGCCTACGCCGAGGTCAACGAGTTTTCACGCCAGATCAGACACATGCAGCGCATCCCAGCGACGGATTCACGCACTGAGCGGGACAGGTCGTTCGAAAACGGGACTTCGCGCGAGCCATGCCATTCGGTATCATGAGCGACCTTTTTCGCCTGCCCAGGCTCGCCAGTCCATCCTGCGTATCGCCCCTGACCACTGCCGCTCGAGAGCGGGCAGACAGACAGACGCGCTAACGGCATGAACGCCTGCGAGCAGGGTATCTCCATTGCAGCGGAGCGCCTTCTGCGCGCCGTGCCACCAGAGTTTCCGTTGGCCATGTCACGAATCGATTCCGGCGATGCCTCTGGCGTTGCCCCCTCCGCTTCCGAGCGCCCGCTCCAGCGCAGTGATTATGATTTCAGTCTGCCGGATGAGCTGATTGCCCGCTACCCTTCCGAGCAGCGCAGTGATTGCCGTCTGCTGCACCTGGACGGCAAGAGCGGCGAGATCGTGCATCGCCACTTTCCTGACCTGCTCGAGCAGCTGGAACCCGGCGATGTCGTGGTCTTCAATGACACCCGCGTGATCCCCGCGCGCCTGCACGGCCAGAAGGCCTCCGGCGGCAAGATCGAGATGCTGCTGGAGCGTCCGCTGGATGCACACCGTGGTCTGGCGCACATCCGCTCCAGCAAGTCGCCGAAGCCGGGCACCGAGCTGATCTTCGAAGGCGGCATCACCGCCGTGGTCGAAGGTCGGCAGGACGCGCTGTTCGAGCTGCGCTTCCACGGCGAGACGCCGATGATCGAGCTGCTCAACCAGCATGGTCACATGCCGTTGCCGCCCTATATCACCCGCGATGACGAGCTGTCGGACCGCGAGCGCTACCAGACGGTCTATGCCAGGCGCGATGGCGCCGTGGCCGCACCGACGGCTGGCCTGCACTTCGATGAGCCGATCATGGCCGCCATGGCCGAGAAAGGCATCGAGACCGCCTTCGTCACCCTGCACGTCGGTGCCGGCACCTTCCAGCCGGTGCGTGTCGACAGCATTCTCGAGCACCACATGCACAGCGAGTGGATCGAGGTCGGTCAGGAAGCCTGTGACACGATCGCCCGCGCTCGTGCCGCCGGCCGTCGCGTCGTCGCTGTCGGCACCACCAGCGTGCGATGCCTTGAAAGTGCTGCCAAGGCCCACGGTGGCGAGCTGGCACCTTACTCCGGTGACACCGACATCTTCATCTACCCCGGTTATGAATGGCAGGTGGTGGATCTGCTGATCACCAACTTCCATCTGCCGGAATCGACCCTGCTGATGCTGGTCTCGGCCTTCGCCGGGTACGAGCACACCATGGCCGCCTACCAGGCTGCCGTGCAGGAGCGCTACCAGTTCTTCAGCTATGGCGATGCCATGCTGCTGGAACGCGCCTGACCCGAGCGATACCTCATCACATGAGCCACGTCATGCGCAGTTAACACGACGTGGCTTACGCTAGCCCCACACCCGCTGCGGCCTGTTTCGCCGCCAAGCCTTAGAGAGAACCATGCGCAAAGAATGCTTCATGAGCTTTGAGAAGCTCGCCACCGATGGTCGCGCGCGACGCGGCCGCATGACCTTCCCGCGCGGCACGGTGGAAACCCCGGCCTTCATGCCGGTCGGCACCTACGGCACCGTGAAGGGCATGACACCGGAATCCATCAAGGAGATCGGCGCCGAGATCATCCTCGGCAACACCTTCCACCTGTGGCTGCGCCCGGGCACGGAAGTCATCGAAGCGCATGGTGACCTGCATGATTTCGCGCAATGGGACAAGCCGATCCTGACCGATTCCGGCGGCTTCCAGGTCTTCTCGCTGGGCAAGACGCGCAAGATTACCGAACAGGGCGTTCACTTCCGCTCACCGGTGGATGGCTCCAAGGTCTTCATGGGCCCGGAAGAGTCGATGGCCGTCCAGCGCTCGCTGGGGTCCGACATCGTGATGATCTTCGATGAGTGCACGCCGTATCCGGCCACACATGACGAAGCCCGCAAGTCGATGGAGATGTCACTGCGCTGGGCCCAGCGCTCCCGCGATGCCCATGGCGATTCCCCCTCGGCACTGTTCGGCATCATCCAGGGCGGCATGTATCCGGACCTGCGCGAGAAATCCCTCGAGGGCCTGAAGAAGATCGACTTCGATGGCTACGCCATCGGTGGCCTGTCCGTGGGCGAACCCAAGGACGAGATGATCAAGGTGCTCGACTACCTTCCCGAGTGGATGCCGGAGGACAAGCCGCGCTACCTGATGGGTGTCGGCAAGCCGGAGGATCTCGTGGAAGGCGTGCGCCGTGGTGTCGACATGTTCGATTGCGTGATGCCGACCCGCAACGCGCGCAACGGCCACCTGTTCACGCCGACCGGTACGGTCAAGATCCGCAATGCCGTCCACAAGCACGATACGTCACCGCTGGACCCGGACTGCGATTGCTACACCTGCACCAACTTCTCACGCGGCTACCTGCATCACCTTGATCGCTGTGGAGAAATGCTCGGTTCCATGCTCAACACCATCCACAATCTGCGCTACTACCAGACCGTGATGGCTGGTTTGCGCGGTGCAATTGAAGCGGGTACATTGCAGGACTTCGTGGAACAGTTCTATGCCGCGCGCGGCCTGCCGGTGCCGCCGCTGGCCGACTGATCGAATCGAAGCGCGACCGGAGAGCAACCCGCTCCGGTCGCCTTGGTATCTGACTCGAGACAGGCGTGAAGCAGCGCTCGAATCACGCTCATTGCATAACAACAGTTCACTCGTAACCTCTGGAGATACACATGCTGGAATTCCTGATTCCTGCCGCACACGCGGAAGCCGAAGCGGCTGTCGCCGGCGGCGGCGCCATCGGCCAGATCGTCATGCTGGTCGGCTTCGTGGTCATTTTCTATTTCCTGCTCTGGCGTCCGCAGTCCAAGCGCGCCAAGGAACACAAGAACCTGATCAGCAACCTGGCCAAGGGTGACGAGATCGTCATCGGTGGTGGCCTGGTCGGCCGCATCACCAAGGTCAGCGAGCAGTTCATCACCATGGAGCTGAACGAAGGCAACGAAGTCAACGTGCAGAAGTCCGCCGTGGCTGCGGTCCTGCCGAAGGGCACCATCAAGTCCATCTGATCTCCCTCCTGCTGCCGGCCCCTGTGCCGGCAGCATGCTATTTCTCTCCCGCTCCACCAAGGACAGGGCTGCCATGCTCAACCGCTATCCGCTTTGGAAGTACCTGGTGATCTGCCTGGTACTTGCCGTCGGCGTGATCTACGCATTGCCGAATCTCTACCCCGAAGACCCGGCCGTGCAGATCAGTGCCGCCAGCGGCGCCGATGCCATCGACCAGCAAGATCTCGATCGCGCCACCAGCGCCCTCGAAAACGCCGGCATCACGCCCAAATCCGAGGAACTCAATGGTTCCACCGGCCTGATTCGCCTCACCAGCAACGACCAGCAGCTGCGTGCCAAGGAACTGATCAGCGACACCCTTGGCGATGACGCCATCGTCGCGCTGAATCTGGCTGATGCCACGCCGTCGTGGCTTTCCAGTCTCGGCGCCTCGCCGATGAAGCTGGGGCTTGATCTGCGCGGCGGGGTCCACTTCCAGCTGGAAGTCGACATGGACGCCGCGGTCAAGCAACGCCTGGAAGTCAACGCCAGCGCCATCAAGGAAACTCTGCGCGAGGAGCGTATCCGCTACCGCGGCAGTGAGGTCAACGATGGCACGCTGAGCCTGACCTTCTCCGACGACGAAGACCGCTCGAAGGCACGTTCACTGGTCTCGCGCGACTTCCAGAACTTCGAATACGATGAGCGCGATGTCGATCGTGGGGCCGTACTGGATCTCACTCTGACGACCGCCGCCATCAAGGAGATTCAGGATTACGCGGTCAATCAGAACCTGACCACGATCCGCAATCGCGTCAACGAGCTGGGCGTCTCCGAGCCGCTGGTGCAGCGTCAGGGCCCGAACCGCATCGTGGTCGAGCTGCCGGGCGTGCAGGACACTGCCGCCGCCAAGCGCGTACTGGGTGCCACCGCCAACCTCGAGTTCCGTCTCGAAGCGGCCAGCGACACGCCCTCCAGCGAGATGGAAACCTTCGCCTTCCGCAACCAGCCGGGGCGCACCGCCAACATCATGAAGGACGTGATCATCAGCGGTGACAGTGTCTCCAGCGCCAGCACCAGCTTCGATGAAAGTGGCCGTCCGCAGGTCAACATCAACCTGGATGGCACCGGTGGCTCGATCATGAACCGCGTCACGCGTGCTGCCATCGGCCGCAACATGGCGGTGCTGTTCATCGAGCACAAGACCCGCACGCGCACCGTGATGGAGGATGGCGAGGAAGTCGAGAAGCGCATCCCCTACACCGAGAAGGGTCTGATCAGTCTGGCGACCATCCAGAGCGCGCTGGGCAACAGCTTCCGCATCACCGGTCTGGATTCTCCGACCGAGGCGAAGGAGCTGTCGCTGCTGCTGCGTTCCGGCTCGCTGGCCGCGCCGATCTACTTCGTGCAGGAACGCACCATCGGCCCGAGCCTGGGTGCCGAGAACATCTCGCGCGGCATCCTGTCCGTCGAGCTGGGCCTGCTGCTGGTCGTGCTGTTCATGCTGGCCCGCTACAAGGCCTTCGGTGTCGTCGCCAACGTGGCCCTGACCGCCAACCTGGCGATCCTGATCGCCGCGATGTCGATGCTGGGCGCTACCCTGACCCTGCCGGGCATTGCCGGTATCGTGCTGACGCTGGGCATGGCGGTGGATGCCAACGTGCTGATCTTCGAGCGTATCCGCGAGGAAATGCGCTCCAAGATGCCGCTGCACCAGGCCGTGCATACCGGCTTCGAACGCGCCTTCACCTCCATCGTCGATGCGAACATCACCACCCTGCTGGTCGCGGTGATCCTGTTCTCCATCGGCAGTGGCCCGGTCAAGGGCTTCGCGGTCACGCTGTCCATCGGCATCCTGACGTCAATGTTCACGGCGATCATGGTCTCGCGCGGCATCATCAATCTTGCCATTGGCGGCAAGACACTCAAGAAACTCTGGATCTGAGGGGCCATCGTGATGCGACAGTTTGACTTCATGAGCAAGCGGCGCGCGGCCTTCATCGTCTCCATCGTGCTGACGATCGTGGCCATTGGCGCCCTTGTGATTCACGGCCTGAACCTGGGCCTCGACTTTACCGGCGGCACCCTGGTGGAAGTGCAATACCAGGCGGCGCCGGCGCTGGACAGCGTACGCCAGACACTGGAAGCCGCCGGCTACAAGGACGTCTCGGTCCAGACCTTCGGTGCCAGCAACGAGATTCTGGTGCGTCTGCAGCAGAGCTTCGAGGCCGGCATCGGCAATGACATCGTGGCGCACCTGCAGGCCACCGGCGATAGCGTGAACCTGATCCGTGCCGAGTTCGTCGGTGCTCAGGTCGGTGATCAGCTGCGTGACCAGTCCGGTCTCGGCATGCTGCTCGCCCTGGCCGTGGTGATGGTCTACGTGGCCTTCCGCTTCCAGTACAAGTTCGCCCTCGGCGCTCTCATCTCGCTGGGTCACGACGTCATCATCCTGCTGGGCATCTTCGCCCTGTTCGGACTCGACTTCGACCTGACGGTACTGGCCGCGGTGCTGGCCGTGATCGGCTACTCATTGAACGACACCATCATCGTCTACGACCGCATTCGCGAGAACATTCGCAAATCGCGTACCGATGACATGCCGTCGATCTTCAATGACGCGATCAACGCGACGCTGTCACGCACGCTGTCCACCTCCGGCACCACCTTGCTGGTGCTGCTGGCGCTATTCTTCCTGGGCGGCGACATGATCCACAACTTCGCCATCGCGCTGATCATCGGCGTGGTCGCGGGGACCTTCTCGTCCATCTACGTGGCAGCGGCGCTGTTGCTGGTGGTCGGCCTGAAGCGCGTGGATCTGATTCCCCCGCCCAAGGAGCAGTTCGAGGACGGCGCGCCGTAAGCGCCTCGCTCGACAGCCCGGCACGGATCGCCAGGCACAAAAAAACCCCACCTCGCAAGAGGTGGGGTTTTTTTCGTTCTCCGTGTCGTCCTGCGGCTGGCAGGACTGCGAATCACGGCATCTTACAGGTGCGGCTGCATGGTCTGCGCCAGCGCCTTGTACAGGCGAGCACCCGCGGCCATCAGCGTGCCTTCCGCCACGACAACCGGCGTACCATCGGCGCTGCCGGCCAGTGCGCCACATTCCTTCAGGAACAGGCTGACGATCTCGCTGTCACCGGCTTCCAGACCCAGCACGTAGACGGCATCGACACGGCCGGCGGCCAGTTCGAGCACATCCAGCAGTGCACAGCCATTGGCACGCAGGGTATCGAGCTGCGGGCCGACCTGCTGGACAATGGACAGGTAGGTGGCCAGGTGACGCGGACGCTGCCAGCTTTCCGGCAGACCCATCGCCAGACGCGCACCTTCGATGGAGGTGGCATTGGTCACGCGGATACGGTGGCCGGAATGCTGGGCGCCACGACCACGGCTGACGATGTACTCTTCGTCGGTGAACGGCGCGATGACCACGGCGTGCTCGGCACGCCCCTTGAACAGGCAGACCACGGACAGCGCGAAGCCGGAAGAGGCGGATGCCAGGTTGGAATACCCGTGCACCGGCTCGATGCGCCAGTGGTAGTCAGCGCCCTGGCCTTCGCCATCACGATGGTCGGTGTAACGGCCGGAGAGGCCGTGCTGCGGATAGCCGCGTTCCAGCTGACGCACGATGTGCGCTTCGGCGCGGCGTGCGGTGTCAGCGATGAAGGTATCGAGATCGTTGTCGTTGCGCGCGACTTCGATACGTTCACGAACACGGACGAACTGCTCTGCGGCGCCGCGTGCAGCACGCAGCGCAAATTGGACCATCGGATGCATGATCAAGGCCTTGACGAGTCGGAAGCTGTTAAAGAACGGTGTGTAACGCAGCTGGCCCGGGAATCTGCCAGCGGGTGCAACGGCCACGCTCATGGCACCTGCCGGACACGGGGGTCGGCAATGCAGGAGAGCGAATACGCTACAACAGGACGGCGAAGTCTAGCAGATGCGACGCCCGGCTGCCATCGCCATCCCCGACCTTCGGCGAAGAGAGCCGGCCTGATCGGTAAGCGCCTGACTGCTCCCCGCGCCGGCTTCATGCTAGGATATCGGGTCCTGACGCACGTCCCGCCCTGCCCGGTGTCCGGGCCGCGTCGATTGCCCCGCCCTTCAATCGCTATCCTGGAAGTCCTCATGCTTGAACGTCTGCGCATTGTCCTGATCGGTACCAGCCATCCCGGCAACATCGGTGGTGCAGCCCGCGCCATGCTCAACATGGGCCTGGCCGACCTCGCTCTGGTCGCGCCGCGCTGTCAGGTGCAATGTCAGGAGTCCGCCTCACGCGCCTCCGGTGCCGATACTCTGGTCGCCAATGCCCACGTGCATGAGACGCTGGAAGAGGCCGTGGCGGACTGCAGTCTGGTGGTCGGGTGCAGCGCACGCTCCCGCAATCTGCCATGGCCGATGATCACGCCGCGCGCCTTCGGCGCCACCCTGGCCGATGAGACCCGCCTGCCGGAGGCCCGCGTGGCCATCGTGTTCGGGCGCGAGGATTCCGGGCTCTCCAATGAAGAGCTGCAACGCTGCCATCGTCACGTCCACATCCCGACCAATCCGGACTTCAGCTCGCTGAATCTGGCCGCGGCCGTGCAGGTGCTGGCCTACGAGTGCCGCCAGGCATGGCTGGCTGATCAGGAAGCCGCCGGCGAGACCCCGCGGGCCGAGGATGACCAGCCATTCGGCATCGACTGGGACAGTCCGTTGGCCAGCCACGCAGACCTCGAGCGCCTGTTCGAGCATCTGGAAAAGACGCTGATCAGCATCGATTTCCTGGACCCGGAACAACCGCGCCAGCTGATGGCACGCCTGCGCAGACTGTACCTGCGCGCCCGCCCCGACAGCATGGAAATCAACATCCTGCGCGGGATTCTCTCGTCAGTCGACAAGCAGGTCCGCCTGGCACAGACCGACGCGGCAAACCGCACTCTTTGAGGACACGCCATGTTCACTCGACTGCGTGAAGACATCAACAGCGTCTTTGCTCGCGACCCGGCGGCACGCAATTTCTTTGAAGTCCTGACCAACTATCCGGGTCTGCACGCCCTGCTGGCGCATCGCATCAATCATTGGTTGTGGCGTCACAACGCCAAGTGGCTGGCGCGCACCGGTTCGACCCTGATGCGCTGGCTGACGGGCATCGAGATCCATCCCGGTGCCACCATCGGACGCCGCTTCTTCATCGACCACGGCATGGGCGTCGTGATCGGCGAGACGGCGCTGATCGGTGATGACGTGACGCTCTATCACGGCGTCACCCTCGGCGGCACCACCTGGAATGCCGGCAAGCGTCACCCGACCCTCGGCGATGGCGTCATCGTCGGGGCCGGCGCCAAGATTCTCGGCCCGTTCACGGTCGGCGCCGGGGCCAAGGTCGGCTCCAACGCCGTGGTCACACGCGAAGTCCCGGCCGGTGCCACCGTGGTCGGGATTCCCGGCAAGATCGTCAAGCGCGCCGAACCGGACGTGGCGGAGGAGCCGCCCGTCGATCCGGAAAGCCGCGAAGCCATGAAGGAGAAGTTCGGCTTCGATGCCTACGGCATGGGCCAGGACATGCCCGACCCGGTCGCGCGCTCCATGCACGCGATGCTCGATCACATGCATGCGGTGGACAAGCGGATCGAACAGATGTGCGGCACGCTGCGCAAGCTGGATGCCAGCTATCGCGCCGGCCACCTTCCCGAGCTGGATGATGCCGATTTCGCGCAGCTGATCGATGAGCTGGGCCCCTGTGGTGGTGAGCCCGCGGACAAGCGTCCGCAGGCCCGGCCGGTCACCCGCGAAGCCGACGCCACACCCAGCGCCTCCGGTCATGGCGAGTCCGAGCGCCAGCACGGATAAAGTTGACCAAATCAGTCGGGATTGACCCCCTCGCCGCGTCTCACCATAATGGACAGTCTGATGCGCCGTCTGCCTGCAGACGGCGCCGACACTGCGGCCCTGTCGCCGATGCCATTCGCTCCACCAGCTCACGAGTTCCGCCATGCGCCTGACCACCAAGGGACGCTACGCCGTCACCGCGATGCTCGATCTGGCGCTTCATGCCAGTTGTGGTCCGACCTGCCTTGCCGACATCTCCGTGCGCCAAGGCATTTCCCTGTCCTATCTCGAGCAGCTGTTCGCTCGCCTGCGCCGTGCCGGGCTGGTCAAGAGCGTACGCGGCCCGGGTGGCGGCTACTTGCTGGACGTCGAGCTGGAAAGCACCTCCGTGGCGCGCATCATCGATGCCGTGAATGAATCGGTGGATGCCACCCGTTGCCAGGGACTCTCGGACTGTCAGGCAGGCGACACCTGCCTCACGCACCATCTGTGGTGTGACCTGTCCGATGAGATCCATGGCTTTCTCGATGGCATCAGCCTGGCGGACCTGGTCGCACGTGAGGAGGTTCGCCAGATTGCCAGTCGTCAGCGCAAGGCCTGCGAGCCGACACCGATCACCGTCATGCCCGGCAGCTGAACCCGTTCGTCATGTCTTCAGGAAGTCACCATGTCCCAGCCGATCTACCTTGACTATGCTGCCACCACGCCCGTCGACCCACGCGTCGCCGAGCTGATGATGCGTCACCTGACGCAGGACGGCACCTTCGCCAACCCGGCCTCGCGCAGTCACATGCCGGGCTGGCTGGCCGAGCAGGCGGTCGAGGGCGCGCGCCGTCAGGTAGCCGACGCCATCGGCGCCGACCCGCGCGAGATCGTCTGGACCAGCGGTGCCACCGAAGCCGACAACCTGGCGCTGACCGGCTACATGCGCGCCAATGCCGAGCGTGGGCGTCACCTGATCACCTCGACCATCGAGCACAAGGCGATTCTGGATACCGCCAGTGCGCTGGAAGCCGAGGGCTTCGAGGTCACGCGTATCGCACCGCAGCCGGATGGCCGCATCAGCCCCCAGAGCCTGCGTGACGCTCTGCGCGCCGACACGATCCTGGTATCGCTGATGGCAGTGAACAATGAGCTGGGCAGCCTGAATGATCTCGATGCCCTCGGCGATATCGCCCGCTCGCATGGCGCGGCCTTCCATGTCGATGCCGCCCAGGCTCCCGGCAAGGTGCAGCTCGATGTCAGCCGACAGCCCATCGACATGCTGTCGCTGTCCGCGCACAAGGCCTACGGCCCCAAGGGGGTTGGCGCGCTGTACGTGCGACGTCAGCCGCAGATCAAGGTCGAGGCCCTGATCCACGGCGGCGGGCATGAGCGCGGCATGCGCTCCGGCACCCTGCCCACCCATCAGATCGTCGGCATGGGCGAGGCCTACCGCCTGTGCGCCGAACAGTTCGATGCCGACCACCAGCACCTGATCGCGCTGCGCCAGCAATTCGTCGCCGGACTATCCGGCCTTGAAGGCGTGCATTTCAATACCGATATAGACGTCAGCGCCCCCGGCATCCTCAACCTCGCCTTCGACGGCGTGGACGGTGAGGCGATGCTGATGGCACTGCGCGGCATCGCGATTTCCACCGGTTCGGCCTGCAATTCCGCCAGTGTCGAACCGTCCTTCGTACTCACCGGCATCGGGGTGCCCCGTCCACTGGCGCTGGCGTCACTGCGCTTCAGCTTCGGACGCTTCACCACCGCCGCCGACATTGAATCCGCGCTCGGCGAGCTCAGGCATGCCCTGACCTCGCTGCGCGCCTGACCCGGGAGACTGCTCATGGCACACCTGTCGATTTCCCCCTCCGCCGCCGACCAGATCCGTGTCGTGCTGGCCGAGCGCGGCCACGGCCTTGGCCTGCGCGTCTCGGTCAAGCCCAGCGGCTGCTCCGGCTACAGCTACGTGCTCGACTTCGCCGATGAGGCCAACGAGGAAGATGTCGTCTTCGTCGATCACGGCGCGACTGTCTATGTCGACAGCGAAGCGCTGGCCGTGCTCGACGGCTCCGAAGTGGACTACGTCAAGGACGGTCTGAACCGCTACTTCCGCTTCAACAACCCCAACGTCAAGGACGAGTGTGGTTGTGGCGAGAGCTTCAGCGTGTAGACCTGGCTCAGCGTGTAGATCCAGCTTCAGCGTGTAGAGCTGGCTCAGCGCGTAGAGCGTCATTGCAGACAAGACGCCTGCCATCCGCGCGTCATCCAGTATCCGCATGATGGATGCAGTGGATGACGCGAGCAGCTATAATGCCGCCCACTTTTGTCGAGCCCTGCGTCGACAGAGCCCTTTTTCCGCCGCAAGGCCCCAGGCCGTGCGGCTCTTCAAAGCTTGTCTCAGGAGATTCACCATGACCCAGCGTACTCTGTCCATCATCAAGCCGGACGCCGTCGCCAAGAACGTGATCGGCGAGATCTACTCTCGCTTCGAGAAGGCCGGTCTGCAGATCGTCGCTTCCAAGATGGTTCACCTGTCCAAGGAACAGGCCGAAGGCTTCTACGCTGAGCACAGCGAACGTGGCTTCTTCGGTGAGCTGGTCGGCTTCATGACCTCCGGCCCGGTCATGATCCAGGTGCTGGAAGGCGAAGACGCCATCACCAAGAACCGCGACCTGATGGGCGCTACCAACCCGAAGGAAGCAGAAGCTGGCACCATCCGTGCAGACTTCGCCACTTCCATCGACGCCAACGCCGTTCACGGTTCTGACGCGCCGGAATCCGCTGCTCGCGAAATCGCCTACTTCTTCGGCGACAACGAAATCTGCCCGCGCGGTTGATTTCGCCTTGTGCGCCTGATGATGTCTGTCCCTTGCGGGCGTGATATCACCAGCCGTGCATGACTCGACGGCCCTGCCTGCGTGGCGGGGCCGTCGTGGTATCGGACGTGCTGAAGCGTCGTGCGCCAACCTGCATTCCCTGAAGCAGATTCGACGCTTGAGCAGGTCCGATACGCTTTTCTTGAAGCCCTGCAGCTACCTCCGCCAGTGCCGTGCGGCCATTCCCTGCCCATTGCCTGACTGCGAGTGTCCATTGAGGTCCGCGATTCATCGCCACCTCCGCTGACAGCGCCACCCTGCAGACGTCTATCCTTGTGGCTGACGCCTGCCCATCCCTGACACGACCGGCCCGAGACCATGACTGATACCACTGCAACCGCTACCGATGCCGCGGCACCTGCCGACGTGAAGCTCACCAACCTGCTTGGCCTGCCGCGCCCGGCGATGGAAGCCTTCTTCGAGAGCATCGGCGAGAAGAAATTCCGCGCCACCCAGGTGATGAAATGGATTCACCAGGAAGGCGTCGACAGCTTCGACGAGATGACCAATCTCGCCAAGCCCCTGCGCGAACGCCTCAAGCAGGTCGCCGAGATTCGCGCGCCGGGCATCGTCTATGAAGGCGAGTCCAAGGACGGTACCCGCAAGTGGGTGCTGGAAGTCAGCGACGGCAGCTATGTCGAGACCGTGCTGATTCCGTCCGAGAACGGCAATCGTCGCACCCTGTGCGTGTCTTCCCAGGTCGGCTGCTCGCTGGACTGCAGCTTCTGCTCCACCGGCAAGCAGGGCTTCGAGCGTGACCTGACCGCCGCCGAGATCATCGGCCAGGTGTGGGTCGCCACCCGTGGCGCCGAAGACCGCAAGGACACCCGCAAGCGTCCGGTCACCAACGTGGTGATGATGGGCATGGGCGAGCCGCTGATGAACTACGACAACGTCGTGCCGGCAATGAAGCTGATGCTGGACGACAACGCCTATGGCCTGTCCAAGCGTCGCGTCACCCTCTCCACCTCCGGTGTGGTGCCCAAGCTGGACCAGCTCGGCGACGAGATGGACGTCAGCCTGGCGATCTCGCTGCACGCGGCCAACGATGAACTGCGCAACGTGCTGGTGCCGATCAACCGCAAGTGGAACATCCGCGCGCTGCTCGACTCCTGCCATCGCTACCTGGCCAAGTGTGACGACGCGCGTATCGTCACCATCGAGTACACCCTGATCAAGGACGTCAACGACCAGATCCAGCACGCCGAGGAACTGGCCGCGCTGCTCGACGAGCTGCCGTGCAAGATCAACCTGATCCCGTTCAACCCGTTCCCGCATTCCGGTTACGAGAAGCCGTCACGCAATCAGGTGATGCGCTTCCAGCAGCGTCTCTATGAGCTGGGCTACACCGCCCCGGTGCGTGCGACACGTGGCGATGACATCGACGCCGCCTGTGGCCAGCTGGTCGGTCAGGTCAAGGACCGCACCCGTCGCGCCGAGCGTTACATCAACGCCATCCAGCTCGACGCCGACTGAGCCAGAGCACTTGTCGGGGCCAGATACCTGAGGCCACCACGGTGACTCCCAGCGCCAGCCATGAGCTTTTCATGGCTGGCGTTTTCGCGCGGGGAAGCCGCAAATGGCCCATGGGGATGCCTGCCGCGCGACTGTGACGACCCCCACCGCCCTGCCTGACAAACCCGCCTTGACTTGTCTGGAGTGCAGCGCTTTGATGGAGGCGCTTCTGTTGCCTGCAGCGATCCTCGCCCGCAGGCAGATCACGAGCCTTATCTCGCGAGGATTGCATGTCGAGTCGTCTGCCACTTCATCGCTTTTCCCGCCGCGGCGCCACGGCGCGAGTTCGCGGCATGCTGCTGTGCCTGAGTCTTGCCGGCCTGACCCTGTCGGGCTGCGCGACGCGCGTGGAAACCAATGACCCTTACGCGGCCCCCGATGACAACAAGGCATCGACGGCCTATGTGGAACTTGGCGAGGCCTATCTGAGTCGTAATCAGTTGCAACGCGCGGACAATGCCTTCCAGAAGGCACTCAAGCTGCAGCAGGGGAATGCCGAAGCCAAGGCCGGGCTGGCGATGATCTATCAGCGTCAGGGCGAGAACGTGCTGGCAGATGACTACTTCAAGCAGTCCATCGCCAGTGACCCCTCGTTCACGCGGGCACGCAACAACTATGCGGCATTCCTGTACTCGCGCGGGGAATACGTCGCCGCCTGCGAGCAGCTGGAAAAAGCCACGCAGGATCTGACCTATGACAACCGCGGCCAGCTCTACACCAACCTGGGGCGCTGTCAGCTGCAGCTGGGCAAGACGAGCGAGGCACGGGCGAACTTCGATCGTGCCGTCAAGATCAACCCGCGGGAAGCCGAGGCGTGGCTCGCCAAGGCGCGCATGGAACATGAAGCCGGTGACGATGACGCTGCCCAGCAGGCGCTGAGCCGATATTTCCGACTGAACGGCACCGACAGTGACAGTCTGGAACTGGCCGTGGATGTCGCCGTGGCACGCGGTGATGCACGCCTGGCGGACCTCTACGGCCGACAGCTGGAGCAGATCAGAACACGTGAGGCCGGACGCGCGGTCATCCGCACACCATGAAACCGGGGCTCGGGCGTGGCGTGACGCGGGAAACGCCCTGCGCCCCCGGCTCACCGGGCGTCACTCGGCGACAGGTTGCTTCGTTGAGGCACCGGAAGACCGAAATGCCGGTGAAAATTCTGGCCCGGCCTTGGTATAGTGCCGACGTCAACATGGCATGACGGCTTGCCATCGCCGACGAGGTCACGTCACCGTCGTGGCATGTCAGCTCGACAGCCGGAGCGGATGGTCACTCCTGTTGGCAGTCACCCGTTTTCACGACCATCGTTCACAGCAGTTGTTTACAGTAACTGTTCACAGCAATACCGGAAGAGTGCCCGGACAGGTATCCGGTCGTCCGTTCTTCCCTACAAGGATGCGCCATGAGCGAACATCAGCCCTCCCCTGACATGCCCGTCAGCGACACACTGCCTGGCAAGCTTCTCAAGGCTGAGCGGGAGCATCAGGGGCTGTCACGTGATGAAGTGGCAACACAGCTCAACCTGCGCCCCAGTCTGGTCGATGACCTGGAACGCGACCACTACGACCAGATCCCCATCGCGGCCTACCGCCGCGGTTACCTGCGCGCCTATGCCCGCTTGCTGGGCATGGATGAGAAAGCGGTCGTCGGCCAGTACAATGCCCAGTTCGGCACCACCGAGGTGGAGCGCCATCCTCCTGCGATGAGCCCCTCGGTGCGCCCGCCCGGCAAGCTGGGCAAGTACCTGTTTCGACTCGTCAGCCTGCTGGTCATCGCCGGACTGATCGGCCTCAGCTACGTCTGGTGGCAGAGTGGAGACTATGGACGCACCTCACCGTCAGAGACGTCCGACGCCGCTCCCCTCAGCGAAGGCGCGACCGACGATGGCTCACCGGTCGTCAATGCCGATGGCTCGATCGAGCTGACCCTCTCCCAGACGGCAGCAGCGCCTGCCGCTGACGATGCCGGGGAGGCCAGCACCGGCGAATCCGTCGCGACGACACCCGGCGCGACTCCGGCCACGACTGGCGGCGACGTCAGCGAAACCGGCACCACGCCGGCGGATGCCAGCCTCGCGGCGGACACCGCAAGCGACACCGTGGCTGCCGGCGCAGAGGACACGACAGAACCGCAAGCGGTACAGGAAGCTACCGCCCCTGCCGCTGACCCGCGCAAGCTGACACTGACCTTCAATACGGATTCCTGGACCGACATCCGTGATGCTGATGGCAAGAAACTGCTCTACGGCACCAACCCGCCAGGCAGCAGCAAGACGCTGGAAGGCAAGCCGCCTTTCAAGCTCACCATCGGCAAATCCGCGGGCGTCGTCCTTGAATACATGAACGAGCCGGTTGATCTGAAAAGCGCCACACGCGGCACCGTCGCCAAACTCACACTCGGTGAATGATCCGGAATCCCATGCATAGTCACTCCCCCATCAAGCGCCGCGTCTCGCGCAAGATTCATGTCGGCAACGTCGCCGTCGGCGGCGATGCACCGATTTCCGTGCAGAGCATGACCAATACCGACACCAACGATGTCGCCGCCACCGTCGCGCAGATCAAGCGCCTCGAGGATGCCGGTGCCGATATCGTGCGTGTCAGCGTGCCGGACATGGATGCCGCTGAAGCCTTCGGTCGCATCAAGCAGCAGAGCAACATCCCGCTGGTGGCCGATATCCACTTCGACTACAAGATCGCCCTGCGCGTCGCCGAGCTCGGCGTGGATTGCCTGCGCATCAACCCGGGCAACATCGGCCGTGAAGACCGTGTGCGTGCCGTGGTCAGTGCCGCACGTGACAACGGTATCCCGATCCGCATCGGCGTCAACGCAGGCTCCCTGGAAAAGGACCTCCAGAAGAAATACGGCGAACCGACGCCGGCCGCGCTGGTCGAATCCGCCATGCGCCACATCGATCACCTCGACCGCCTTGATTTCCAGGAATACAAGGTCAGCGTCAAGGCCAGCGACATCTTCATGGCCGTCGCCGCCTATCGCGATCTGGCCACGCGCATCGAACAGCCGCTGCACCTGGGGATCACCGAAGCCGGTGGTCTGCGTTCCGGTACCGTGAAATCCTCCATCGGCCTCGGTATGCTGCTGATGGACGGCATCGGCGACACCATTCGTGTCTCGCTGGCCGCGGACCCGGTCGAGGAGATCAAGGTCGGCTTCGACATGCTCAAGAGTCTCAAGCTGCGTGCCAAGGGCATCAACTTCATTGCCTGCCCCAGCTGCTCACGTCAGAACTTCGACGTCATCAAGACCATGAACGAGCTGGAGAATCGCCTCGAGGACGTGCTGACGCCGCTGAACGTCTCGGTGATCGGCTGTGTCGTCAACGGCCCCGGTGAAGCCAAGGAGACCGATGTCGGTCTGACCGGCGGCAGCCCGGCGAATCTGGTCTATCTGGACGGCAAGCCGGCCAGCAAGCTGACCAACGACACGCTCGTCGATGATCTGGAACGTCTGATTCGAGACAAGGTCGCCGAAAAAGAGGCCCGTGAGGCCGATACCATCATCCGCCAGGGCTGAGCACGTCTCAGCCGGCTTGCGCATCATCACGATGCGCCTTCGTCTCCCCGCCTGTCGTCATGCTGTTGCATGCCGCTGCCGCGGGGAGATGCGCAAGGATTCAGGAGAGAACGTTGAGCACCAAGATCCAGGCCATCCGTGGCATGAACGACCTGCTGCCGGACCAGTCACCGGTATGGCAATACTTCGAACACCAGGTGCAGACCCTGATGGGCCAGTACGGCTATCGCGAGATTCGCACGCCCATCGTCGAGCAGACGGCGCTGTTCAAGCGCTCCATCGGCGAGGTGACCGACATCGTCGAGAAGGAGATGTACACCTTCGAGGATCGCAACGGCGACAGCCTGACCCTGCGTCCGGAAGGCACGGCCAGCTGCGTGCGCATGGCGATGGAGAACGGTCTGGTCCACAACCAGATCCAGCGCCTGTGGTATGCCGGCCCCATGTTCCGCCACGAGCGCCCGCAGAAAGGCCGTTATCGTCAGTTCCATCAGGTGGGTGTCGAAGCCTACGGCATGGATGGCCCGGACATCGATGCCGAGATGATCCTGATCTCGGCACGCCTGTGGCGTCAGCTGGGCCTGCTGGAGCACGTCACGCTCGAACTGAACTCACTGGGCAGCCTGGAAGCACGTGCTGCCTATCGTGACCTGCTGATCGAATACTTCGAGCAGCATCTGGATGTGCTTGACGAGGACGCCAAGCGTCGCCTGCACAGCAATCCGCTGCGCATTCTCGATACCAAGAACCCGGACATGGCCGCCGTCGTCGATGCCGCGCCGCGTCTCGGCGATCACCTGGATGAAGCCTCCCGCGTGCACTTCGAGGGCCTCAAGGCACGTCTCGATGCGGCGGGCATCCAGTACGTCATCAATCCGCGCCTGGTACGTGGCCTGGATTACTATTCGCGCAGCGTGTTCGAGTGGACCACCACCGCACTGGGCAGCCAGGGCACCGTGTGTGCCGGTGGCCGCTATGACAGCCTGTTCGAACAGCTGGGCGGCAAGCCGGTACCGGCGGTCGGCTTCGCCATGGGTGTCGAGCGCCTGATCCTGCTGCTCGAGACACTGGAACTGGTCCCGGAGGCCGTGCGTGAGACCGTCGATGTCTATCTGATGTCGATGGGCGAGCAGGCCGAAGCCGAATCCATGCGTCTGGCCGAAGATCTGCGCAGCGCCCTGCCCGACCTGCGCCTCGTGCTGCATTGCGGCGGCGGCAGCTTCAAGAGCCAGATGAAGAAGGCCGACAAGAGCGGCGCACGCGTGGCATTGATTCTCGGTGAGAATGAAGTCATCGAAGGGACCGTGGGACTCAAGTTCCTGCGCGAGGAGCGTGATCAGGAAACCCTGAATCAGCGCGCCCTCGGCGAGCGTCTCGCGAGTGTCTTCAGCGCCTGAGACAGCCAGTGAATATCCGGCGGGGCCAGTGCGCCCCGCCTCCCGAATGCATGTGCCGGCGTACCGGCCAGGTCAAGGAGACCGCCCGTGGCGGAAGAGCTCAGAAGCGAAGAAGAACAGCTTGAGGCCATCAAGCGCTGGTGGAGCGAGAACGGCAAGTCACTGATCGCCGGTGTCGTGCTGGCCGGTGCCGGCATCTTTGCCTTCAAGGCCTGGCAGAATTACGAGGCCAGTCAGTCCGAGGCAGCCTCCATGCGCTATCAGCAGCTGATCAGCCTCGTCAGTCAGCCCACGCTGGAAGATGCGGGTGTCCAGCGGGCACGCAACCTGATCAGTGAGCTGGAAAGCGAGCACGCCGACAGTCTCTATACCCAGATGGCCCACCTGCTGGATGCCAGCATGTCGGTGAAGGCCGATGACCTCGACGCTGCCGCCAAGGCACTGCAGAGCGTGGTGGACAGCGACGCCGACAGCTATCTCAAGGGGCTGGCCAGCCTGCGTCTGGCCCGACTCCATGTGGAGCTCGGCGAGCAGGACAAGGCCTTGAGCCTGCTGGAGAACCCGCCCACGACCCTCGCGGCACAGGCCGCCGCCGTGCGCGGGGATGCACTGGTGGCACAAGGCAAGCGTGATGAAGCCGTCGCGGCCTATCAAGAAGCCAGCCGCCTGTCCGAGCAGAGCGGCCAGCCGGTCTACGGGCTGGATCTGAAACTCGCCGACCTCGCCGTGGAGAGCCCGTCATGAAACTGAATCACCGCCTGTCGCTGCCTGTGTCACTGCTGACCGTCAGCCTGTTGGCCGGTTGCGCCAGCAGTGCCCAGCCAGAGTATGCCCCCAAGGAACTCGTCGACTTCGATGCCACGGTGGCGCTGGATTCCGCCTGGAGCGAATCGGTCGGCAACGGCCTGGGTCGCGCTCACTACCCGTTGGCCCCCATCGTGGCCAATGACCGGCTGTTCGTGGCGGCAGAAGAGGGTGAGCTGGAGGCCTTCGATGCCAAGACCGGCGACGAGGTCTGGCAGATCACCCTGCCGGCCGGCATCACCAGTGCACTGAATGCCGACCCGTCTCGCCTGTATGTCGGTACCCGCGATGGCAAGGTCAGCGCCATTGACCAGCAGGACGGCAGCATCGAATGGAGCACGCGAGTCTCCAGCGAAGTGCTGGCCGCACCTCAGTACAACGAGGAGCTGATCGTGGTGCAGAGCGTCGATGGCAGCGTGACCGCACTGGATCGCTTCACCGGCGAGGAACAGTGGGTCTATTCCGCGACCATCCCCGCGTTGACGCTGCGCGGCACCGGCGCACCGCGCGTCATCCAGCCGGTCACCTTCGCCGGCTTCGCCAATGGCAAGCTCGTGACCCTGGACAACCGCTCGGGTCAGGAGCTGTGGGACCTGCGGGTCGCGGTGCCCTCCGGGCGTACCGAAGTGGATCAGCTGGTGGATCTGGATGGCCAGCCGGTGCTGACCCGTGACGGTCGCCTGTACGTCACCAGCTACAACGGCCGCCTGATCGCGCTAGATGCTCGCAATGGCGAGCCGCTGTGGGACAAGCCTTCCTCCAGCTACCTGACACCGATCGTCGTGGGTGACTACCTGTTCAGCATCGACAACGCCAGCCACATCCTGGCGATGGATGCCAACACCGGCAACGTGCTGTGGAAATCGGAAGACCTCGAGGGTCGCTGGCTGACCTCACCCGCCTTCATCGATGGCAAGCTGGTGGTGGGAGATTATGAAGGCTACGTGCACCTGATCGATGCCCAGAGTGGGGAAATGGCTGGCCGCTACGACGTCGGTGGCGACGGCATCAGCATCACGCCGCTCACCGAAGGCAAGCGCATCTTCGTCTACACCAATGATGGCGAGCTGACCGCACTGGATCTCGAAGCTCCCTGAGTCTGGTCGGGAAGCTTCTGCAACGCATCAACGGCAGCCCCAGTGCTGCCGTTGATGCGTTGTGGGCACGCAATGCCGTCTACGCCATTGGTAGCGTCATGCTCGCAGTGCTAGAATACCGCCCCCGCTGACCACACGAGTCGGCTGACGCGCCAAGGTGTCGGCAGATTCGCTGAACTCAGCCCCGAGATCATTTCCGCAGAGAGTGCCAAGGCCCACTCTGCGGGCCATACTGGAGACACGCCTCGTCAGGCGCCTGCCGACGACGCCCTTCAGTGACCCAAGTCCGATATCATCGCTATCGCCCTGCCTGCACAAGGTGCTTTCCAGCCGTCATGGTTCGAAGCAGACCGCCCGGGGCCGGCATCGATGCTATCCCTGCGAATGCTGTGAGATTTCATGAACCCCGTGATCGCCCTGGTCGGCCGCCCGAATGTCGGCAAGTCGACGCTATTCAATCGCCTCACCAAGACCCGTGATGCCCTGGTCGCCGACTTCCCGGGCCTGACCCGTGACCGCAAGTACGGCACCGGCAAGGTCGGTGGCAAGCCCTACACCGTCATCGACACCGGCGGCATCAGCGGTGACGAGGAAGGTATCGACCTGATGATGGCGGGCCAGTCGCTGGCCGCCATCGATGAGGCCGACATCGTGCTGTTCATGGTCGACGCGCGCGCCGGCCTGAACATGGCCGATGAAGCCATCGCCAACCACCTGCGCATCAACCAGAAGAAGACCTGGCTGGTGGTCAACAAGACCGACGGCATGGACGAGGAAATCGGCAAGTCCGACTTCTGGACCCTGGGTCTGGGTGACCCGCGCGCCATCGCCGCCGAGCATGGCCGCAACGTCACCACGTTATTGGAAGAGGTGCTCTCGCCCTACCCGGAAGTCGAGGAAGGCGAAGACGAGGACCTGCATCCGGAGCTGGATGACCGCGGCGTGCGCATCGGCATCATCGGTCGCCCGAATGTCGGCAAGTCGACGCTGGTCAACCGCCTGCTGGGCGAGGAGCGCGTGGTCGTCTTTGATCAGGCCGGCACCACCACCGACGCCGTGGAGATTCCCTTCGAGCGTCGTGGCAAGCCGTATCTGCTGGTCGATACCGCGGGGATCCGTCGCCGCAAGAACGTGCGCGAAGTGGTGGAGAAGTTCTCCATCATCAAGACCCTGGAAGCGATCAAGAAGTGCAACGTCGCCGTGATGGTGCTCGATGCCCGTCAGGGACTGGTCGAGCAGGATCTCCACCTGCTGGACTTCGTGCTGACCAGCGGTCGCGCTCTGGTGCTGGTGGTCAACAAGTGGGATGGCCTGGAAAGCGAAGCCAAGGAGAAGATGCGTTCCGAGATCAAGCGTCGCCTGGGCTTTGCCGACTACGCCGACCTGCACTTCATCTCCGCACTGCACGGTACGGCGGTGGGTGACCTCTACCCGTCCATCGACCGCGCCTTCGAGAGTGCCGTGGCCCGCTGGTCGACCAAGCGCCTGACCACCCTGCTGCAGGATGCCACTCAGGCGCACCAGCCGCCGATGGTCAACGGCCGTCGCATCAAGCTGCGCATGGCGCACCAGGGCGGCGCCAATCCGCCGCTGATCGTGGTGCACGGCAACCAGACCAACAAGCTGCCGGAAGCCTACAAGCGCTATCTGACCAACACCTTCCGCAAGGTGCTCAAGGTCAAGGGCACGCCGATGCGCTTTGAGTTCCGCTCAGGCGACAACCCCTTCGACGGTGCCCAGGGCAGCGATGACCGCGAGCGCGCGAAAGAGCGTTCACTGGCGCGCACCAAGGAAGCCCGCAAGGAACGCAAGCAACGCCGCTGATCACAGCCGCCGCGCATGCTCTGAACAGGTTCCGCACCTGAACGACGCCGCCCCCGCAGATGACTGCAGGGGCGGCGTCTTCGTCTGGGCGCATTGCCTCAGGCCAGTGGCCGGTGCTGCACACCCCGGTCACATGATGGCATCAGGCTTCCAGCGTCTTCTGTCCCGCCCACAGGTTGGCGAACTGCCAGGCAGCACGCCCGCTGCGCACCCCGCGCTGAGTGGCGTAACGCAACGCCTCGGCACGCGCCGCCTCGTCGAAGCTGCCCGCGCCGAGACGCCATTCCACCCAGTGCTGACAGGTCTCCAGGTAGGCATCCTGATTGAAGGGATGGAAGGCCAGCCACAGGCCGAAGCGGTCCGACAGCGAGATCTTCTCTTCCACCGCATCGCCATGATGCAGCTCGCCATCGACGATATGGGTGTCGTGATTGTCGCTCATGTGCTCCGGCAGCAGATGACGACGGTTGGACGTGGCGTACAGCAGCACGTTCTCCGGTGGGCCCGTCAGGGTGCCATCCAGCACGCTCTTGAGCGCCTTGTAGGCATCATCGCTGCCCTCGAAGGACAGGTCATCACAATAGACGATGAAGCGGTGCGGCTGTTGTGCCAGCTCGGCGACCAGCCCCGGCAGCGCCGGCAGGTCGTGACGGTCTATCTGGATCAACCGCAGGCCTTCACTGCCCAGGGTGTTGAGCAGCGCACGTACCAGCGATGACTTGCCGGTGCCACGCGCGCCCCACAGCAGCGCGTGGTTGGCCGGCCGACCCGCCAGGAAGGCGCGGGTATTGGCCAGCAGCTCGCGCTTCTGACGGGCGATGCCGAGCAGATCCTCGAGCGTCAGGGCATCACGCGGCGAGATCGGGGTCAGGCGGCCGCCCAGGGGGTGGCGGGTCCACAAGGCGGCGACGTCTCGTGTCCAGTCCACCTCGACAGCCGTCGGCGGCAGCATCGGCTCCAGACGGTCCAGCAACTGCGAGAGGCGGTGTTCAAACTCTGGTGACATGATGACTCCCTGTCAGGTACGTGGGGCAAGGGCCGTGGCAGGCCCATGAGATCGCGCCCAGTATCTCATGCCCGGCGAGTCCGTCTGGCCTGACGTTGCTGTGATCTCAGCAACGTATCATTTCGCTGACTGCACCACTGCGCCTATCCGGTTATGCTGTCTGCACGTTTCTTGCACGTTCAGCACCGCCTTGCCGTGCACTCGAAGGTTGTCATCGTCACCATTGCCAGGAGGCCTCAATGCCAGGATTGCTCGATCACTCATCTCCCCGCGCCCTGCGCCGTCTGCTCCCGCTGGCGGCTCTTGCGGCGTCCGTCACCCTGAGTGCCTGCGCCAGTTCTCCTCTGGGCCGAAGCCAATTGACGCTCTATTCGGATCAGGAGCTGGAGAAGATGGGAGAAGCCAGCTTCAGCAAGTACCAACAGGAGCTGCCGGTGGTGGAAGGCCGCCAGGATGCCTATGTCAGCTGCGTAGCAGATGCCGTGACCGCCAAGGTGCCCGCCAGCTATGGCATCAGCGAGTGGCAGGTCAAGGTATTCGAGGATGACTCTGCCAATGCCTTCGCACTGCCGGGCGGCTACATCGGCGTCAACACCGGTCTGCTGGAAGTCGCCGAGAATCAGGATCAGCTGGCGACCGTCATCGGCCATGAGATCGCCCACGTGCTGGCCCGCCATGCCAATGAGCGCGTCTCGACCCAATCCCTGACGTCCGCAGGTCTTTCCCTGACCCAGGCACTGGCCGGGCTAGAAGGCACCGGTGGTGATCAGCTCATGGGATTGCTGGGCATGGGCGCCGAATATGGCGTGCTCAAGCCGTTCTCGCGTTCACATGAGTCCGAGGCCGACCTGCTGGGGCTGGACCTGATGGCCGAAGCCGGCTTTGACCCACGTGCCAGCATCAAGCTGTGGGCCAACATGAACGCCTCCGGTGGCGCTCAGCCTCCGGTCTGGATGTCCACTCACCCCAGTGACGAGCAGCGCATGACCGCGCTCAACGAGCGCCTCGAGACCGCATTGCCGACCTACCAGCAGGCACGGGCCGCCGGCGAGAAGCCCAACTGCGACAGGCTGCGCTGAGCCGGCTTACGCAGGAGAACGTCCCCGTCTTCCAGAGGCGCCTGTCGGGCGCCTCTGGCATCTCTGCCGCGCATTCATCGATCTCGTGTCCCGACGTCTCACCGCCGTGCGCCACTCTGAATCCGGACGACTCCACCAGGCGCATGAATGTAAAAAGGTGGCGCCAAATGTGTCGATATACGCGTTGTGAGTGGCGACGTTGCTAGTCTTCAGACATGCGCTCACCTACCCCCCGAGAAATGTCACCGTGAGCGTCCTCTCGCCCCCAGCCAAGGATGTATCACATGACGCGACATGCACTCATCATCGACGATGATCCGGACTTTCGTGAGCTGATCGCCGGACTGCTTTCCACCTTCGGATTCAGCTGCATGGAAAGTGAGGGACTGCAGGACATCGCCTGTGACCCTTCCTCCCTACAGGCAGACCTCATCCTGGTGGATTATGAACTGGGGGACTTCACCGGCGCTGATGTTCTCAGCTATCTGCGTGAGCGCAATGTCGAGGCGGGCATCATTCTGATGAGCGCCTGTCACGATGACGACATGCAGGCGATGATCAATCAGGGCCGACGCAGTGGCCTGGATATGCTGGGACAGCTCAGCAAGCCGTTCGATCTCAAGCATCTGGCGTCCATGCTCAATGATCTCGATGAACACCATAATCCGCTGACGCTCGCGGAGCTGGATGAGGCCCTGGCCCAACAGCAGCTGCATCTCGTCTATCAACCCAAGATCGATCTTGCCAGTGGCCAGCTGAGTGGCGCCGAGGCCCTCGTGCGTTGGCAGCATCCTCTGCGCGGCATGGTCATGCCCAACCAGTTCATCGCCCTGGCGGAGCGCAGCAATCGCATCGAATCGCTTACCTGGCAGGTCATCAATCAGGGATTCGGTCAGCAGCAGGAGTGGCAATCACAGGGCCTCACGCTGAATCTGGCGCTCAATCTTTCCCCACAACTGCTGCGCTCGCGTGACATGCTGAAGAAGCTTGATGCGCTTGCCAGCCAGCATCAGGTCGACCCCCATACGATCACCCTGGAGCTCACGGAAAGTTGCGGTATCGACTGTCTGACCTACGCCCGCCATCTCCTGAACGCCATTCGCGAGCGCGGTTATCGCCTGGCACTGGATGACTTCGGTACCGGCTTCTCCTCGATGATGCAGCTCTACAATCTGCCCTTTGACGAGCTGAAGATCGACCAGTGCTTCGTCGGCCGCAGCGATAGCCACCCGGAAGCCCGTGCCATCACGCGCACCATCGTCGAGCTTGGCCAGCGACTCAATCTCGCTGTCGTCGGGGAAGGCATCGAGACGACACAGCAACGCGACTACCTCTGCGATACTCGCTGCAATCTCGGCCAGGGCTATCTCTTCGCGCGACCCATGACAGTCACCGACTTCAATGCCTGGAGCCACTGCCCACCCACTGCCGTCAGTGCCCTCATCCAGCGCCATGCGCCTTCCGTTCACTGACAGACAGGCTTCCCATCAACGCATGCCCGGATCAAGAAAGCCGACTCAAGCAAGCGGATGCTCCTTCAAGACAGAAACGCCACTCATGTCACCATGGGTGGCGTTTCTGTCTTGCGAGCCCTGCACTTCCTACACTCCCTGCACTTCCTGCACTCTTTTCTCTTCCGCTTCACTTCCCTTCGCTCGCCTATCGCCCTCACATGAGGGCTCCTGCAAAAGGCACTTCAGGAGAAAAAGCCCTTCAGGAGAGCAGATATCCCTGCTCGAGAAGACTGTCGCGCGTCGGCACACTCAAGGCGCGCAGCGTGGCGACATGATGATGGGCCCGGGTCATGTCTTCGGAGATCGCGGCCTCCTCCAACGCCCTGGCACCGCTGGCGATACCGCTGCATCCCAACGAAGCAGAGGCCCCTTTCAGGGAATGCGCTTCCCGCTTGAGCTCCCCGAGATCCCTCTGCTGTAGCAGGGTCAACATCACGTCGAGTCGCCCCTCGAGGCGCGTCAGGTAATTGCTCAACAGTCGTGAGTAAGCCTCGCGACTCAGGGTGGCAAGCAGCTCCTGACAGGTCGCCTGCTGAAGCAGCGATGACGGGTTGCCCTGCAGGTCACACTGATCAGAGGCCGGATCAGCGCCAGCATGTGTCTCGTCAGATGACGGCTCCGTACCGAGCGGCGCCGCTTGCTCATCCGCCAACGGCACGTTGACGCCACTGGCGGAGGGCTCCTCCGCCAGGCTCGCCATGGCGAGAACTTCCGTGCCAGATTTCGCGTCAGACTCCGCGCCAGAGCCCACGCCAGCGTCCACGGGGATCTCCCGCTGGCGGGACGTCAGATATTGGTGCAGCACCTGCTGCAGGTCATCACGAGTGAAGGGTTTGTGCAGGACACCGTCCATTCCGGCCTCGATGCAACGGCGTGCATCTTCCTGCATCACGTTGGCAGTCATCGCGATGATCGGCAGGCGGGTCGCGGACGTCTCGGCTTCCCGTTGACGCCAGCGTCGTGTCGTCTCCAGACCATCCAGCACTGGCATCTGCATGTCCATGAAGATCAGATCAACCTCATGGTCCGCCTGCGACAGCCAGGCCAGCGCCTGCTCACCCTCCTCGACGATCGTGACCTGCTGCCCCAGATATTCCAGCATTGCGCGAGCCAGCGACTGATTGACCTCGTTGTCTTCCACCACCAGAACGCGGGCCTCGGGCAAGGGGGCTTCCCTCGCCGTCTGCTGGGGGCAGGCCTCGGAGGCTGTCAGCACCGGCAACGGCACGCGACACCAGAATCGACTGCCGAGGCCAAGATGACTCTCCACGCCGATCTCTCCACCCATTGCCTCCACCAGCCGCTTGCAGATGGCCAACCCCAGCCCGGTCCCTTCATGGCGACGTGCCATCGAGGTATCCACCTGGGTGAAGGGGGCAAACAGCTGACTCACCTGGTCAGAGGCGATACCGCAACCGCTGTCGTGGACCTCGAAATGAAGGGTCTCGTCCTCTTGCGACGATACCCGCAACCGGATGGTCCCCTGGGGACAGAACTTGAACGCGTTGTTGAGCAGGTTGGTCAGCACCTGGCGCAGACGATTGACGTCTCCCTCGACCCAGACAGGCAGGTCATCGGCACACTCCTCCAGGAAGATGCGCGAGCACCCCTTGCCGGCACCGTCTGCCTGACGGGTGTAATGCGCGGACAATGACTCGAGAAAGTCGGGCAGCGAGAAGCAGCGCCGGTCCAGCTCCAGCTTGCCGGCCTCGATCTTGGAATAATCCAGCACGTCATTGATGACGGCCTGCAGACTCTCGGCACTCTGACGCAGCATCACCAGATATTGCTGCCCACGCTGGGTCGAGACTTCCTCACCGATGAGGTCCGATACGCCGACCATGCCGTTGAGAGGCGTGCGTATCTCATGACTCATGATCGCCATGAATTCCGACTTGGCACGACTGGCGGCCTGCGCCAGCTGCACCATGCCATCCAGCTCCTGAGTACGCTCCTCCAGCTTGCGGGTCTTGGAGGCCCGCCCGCGACTCTCGACGATCAGAGCGACCACCAGGACAGTGCCGCTGAGGGTCATCAGCAGGACCAGTGACAGAGCGAGTGCATACAGATTGAGAAGCTCCGTACGCTCCTTCGTGCGCTGCAAGGCAGCCTCCGCGTTGATATCCAGCAGCAGCTTGCCTGTCTGCTCCTGAAGAGAGACCAGGCGACTGAGCAGCTGCGCGTAGAGTGCCTCTTCACGCTGCTGACGACTCGCAAGCTCCATGATGCCGTTGTCCAGCACCTCGATTCTGGGCAGCATCGCCAGCAGCTGGACATGCAGTTCCGGCATCCCCGCCAGCATGCTGCCGAGTTGACCGTTCTGCAGCAGCTGTACCCGGCTGTACAGGATGTCCAGACGCAACAGCAGCTCACTGTCATCCATCAGTTCCGGTGGCGTGGGAGACTGCTGCTCCTCGGCCACCACCATGCGCAGCTCGCGTACCTCCCTGTCGAACTGATAGACCGCCCAGATCAGGTTCTCGCGCAACTTGTGCTCAAGGGCCTGCTGGCGTTGGTAGACCAACACGCCAGTCACCAGTGCCGAGACGAAAAACAGCGTCGCGGCAATGGCGATGGCGGTTCTGAAATGCAGAGAACGAAGAGGATTCATGCACAGGCATCCTGCCAGAGCTCATCAGACGGAGCGGAGAATGTGGGCTCAGCGTTCGATGACGATCCGCTTCACCTGCCAGACAGAGCGAGTCATGATTTCCTCGTTGAGGAGATCCGGCTGCTCGCTGAAGGGATAGATGATGAAGATCGGGCCATTGTCGCGTACCCGAAGACGCTTGCCCTCGGCCTGCATGGCCAGTATCACCGGGTAGTCGAAGTAATCCTGCACCGGGGCATTGGCCGCGTAGTCATTGAGCGCGACGATGCGCATGGTGCCACTGTCAACGCCCACCGCCTCCATCAGTGCCGAACCGAGCGGTCCGCTGAAGCTGACTTCACCGTCATGCCATGGCGTGGTGGTCACGGTTTCCCGCTGTGGCAGCGCTTGTAGCATCGCGCGATCGAAATGTGCCTCATCACCGGCATTGACGTGACGGATATCACCCGTGACGCGCAGCACGACCGGCCCTTGCGGTGCTTCCAGCGCCATGGCGAAGGGTGAGAGCGACAACGCCATCAGCAGGAGCCAGTGGCGCATGCGACGTGACGCCAGAATGAAGCGGCGTGAGAGTACGAGAAGAGGCATGAGGGAGACTCCTGTTGATCATGGGTAGCCATTGATCACGGCCAGTGATTCACCGTCGCGAGGCATCATCGCCAATCACGAGCCACCATGAGCAGAGGTGCACGACAGCAAGAGAGCAGCTGGAAACGAGTATAAGCCGCCATCGTCGGGCCAAACGTGAACCATTGTGACGCGGTCTCACGCAAGGGGCGCGTAGACTGCTGGTCATACCCACGCAGGGAGGCAACGACATGCATATCGGCATTCTCGAAGATGACCATGATCAACGTGATTATCTGACCCTGTGTCTCGAGTCCCAGGGGCATGAAGTGGCAGGATTCGAACGCGCGAGCCAACTGTTGCGCGCATTGCGTGAACGCAGCTTCGACCTGCTGATCATCGACTGGCAGCTGCCGGATGCCTGCGGCATGGAACTGACGCGTACGCTGCGCAATGAACACGGCTGGCAGGGGTTGATCCTGTTCATCACCGCAAGCCAGGGAGAGGAGGATGTCGTGCATGCCTTGCAGCATGGTGCCGACGACTTCCTGAGCAAACCCATCAATCCCAGAGAGCTGTCAGCCCGGGTGTCCGCGCTGGGACGACGCCTTGCCAACAGCAAGGCCAGCAATGGATCGCAGGAAGTGGAAGCGCTCCCCGGCCAGTACCGGATCGAACAGGATGAGCACACCATCTGGTGCGGCGAACATCCCGTCAATCTGACGCAGCGCGAATACCGGCTTGCCGTGCTGCTGTTGCGTCATGTTGGAGAGCTGTTCTCGCGGGCTTACCTGCTCGAGATGGTCTGGGGGATCAATGGCGACATCTCCACCCGCACCGTCGACACCCATATCAGTCGCCTGCGCCGCAAGCTGGAACTCGACGGTCGGCGTGGCCTGCGCCTGAAGAGCGTGTATCAACATGGCTATCGTCTGGAAACCTGCACGCCATCGGCGCTGTCCGCTGCCAGCGCTTGAGAATCGTACCCACCTCCTCGGTATCCACTTTCTTTTCTGCCCCGCAACGCAAGGAGCCGGCACGTCGTTGAACGAAGTGCCGGCTCCTGCATGCATCCCGGACACCCGGGCTGCAGTCACTGACTGACCTGCCTCAGCGACCTGTCAGCCGCTGACCAGCATCTTGCGCAGCATGTCCGCCACGGGTGCCGTATCCGGGCGCTTGTGGCGCCACAGGAAGTAGGACTCGGCCGCCTGCTCCACCAGCATGCCGAGACCATCCTCGCCCCGTGCCCCCTGCTCGCTGGCCCAGCGCATGAAGACGGTCGGCTCGGCGGCATACATCATGTCGTAGGCCAGCGCCTGCGATGAGAACAACGAATCCGGCAACGGCGGCAACTCACCGCCCAGCGATGCGCTGGTGCCATTGATGACCAGATCGAACTGACCCTCGATGGCCTCGTAGCTGCCACCGGAGAGCTGACAGCCATCTCCCGCCAGGTCCGCGAAGTCCTCGGCCAGCGCGCTGGCCTTGGCAGCGGTGCGATTGGCGATCACCAATGCCGCAGGCTGCTTGGCCAACAGAGGCTCCAGCACGCCACGCACGGCGCCGCCAGCGCCAAGAATCAGGATACGCGCGTCCGTGAGCGGGGCCTCGAGACGCTCGAGGTCACGGGTCAGCCCGACGCCATCGGTGGTATCGCCATACAGCTGGCCATTCTTGCCCAGCAGCAGAGTATTCACGGCACCGGCGCGACGAGCGCGCGGACTCAATACCTCGACCAGCCGATAGGCCTGCTCCTTGAAGGGCATGGTGACATTCGCCCCCTGCCCGCCTTCAGCGACGAACTCGGCCCAGCCAGCCGCGAAGTCATCCACCGGCGCCAGTCGCGCCTCATAGCTCAGGGAGTCCTTGAGCTGCTCAGCGAAGGCACGATGAATCAGCGGGGATTTCGAGTGGGCAATCGGGTTGCCGAATACAGCGTAGCGGGACATCAGGACTCCGGTGACAATCACAGTGAAACATCAGGGCCAATGACGCGATCAGGCCTCTTCGCCCAGCCAGTCGCGGGCATGCAGGAAGTCACGATAGAGCGCGGCTTCGGGACTACCTTCCTCGGGCTGGTAACCATACTCCCAGTGGACCACCGGCGGCATCGACATCAGGATGGACTCGGTGCGTCCGCCGCTCTGCAGGCCGAACAGGGTGCCACGGTCCCAGACCAGATTGAATTCCACGTAGCGCCCGCGACGATAGAGCTGGAAGTTACGTTCACGCTCGCCATGGGCCGTATCACGACGGCGCTCGACGATGGGCAGATAGGCATCGAGGAAGCTGTCTCCTACTGACTGCTGGAAGGCGAAGCAACGCTCGAAACCCCACTCGTTGAGATCATCGAAGAACAGGCCGCCGATGCCACGCGTCTCACCGCGATGCTTGAGATAGAAATACTCGTCACACCAGGCCTTGTAGCGAGGATAGACATCGCTGCCGAAGGCGATGCAGGCATCGTGCGCGGTCTGGTGCCAATGACGGGCATCTTCCAGCACCGGATAGAACGGCGTCAGGTCGTAACCGCCTCCGAACCACCAGACCGGCTCCTCGCCTTCCTTCTCGGCGATGAAGAAGCGCACGTTGCCATGACTGGTCGGGACATGCGGATTATGGGGATGCAACACCCAGCTGACCCCCACCGCGTGGAAACTGCGGCCCGCCAGTTCAGGGCGAACGGCAGTCGCCGAGGCCGGCAGCTCATGACCGAAGACATGCGAGAAATTGACGCCGCCCTTCTCGAAGACACCGCCATTCTCGATGACTCGTGAGCGGCCGCCACCACCTTCGGCACGCTCCCAGCTGTCTTCTCGAAAGTCAGCCTTGCCATCGCAGGCTTGCAATGCATCACACAGGCGGTCCTGCAGGTCGAGCAGGTAGACCTTCACGTCTTCAAGATTGGCGTGTGCCACGATGCCTCCGATGAATCGAAAAATGAAAGATGTCAAAGCGACGATAACGTCGCTGCGCTTGCCGAGGAAAACGAAAGCGCCAGCATACCCCTCCCGCGCGGGCCGGGCAGACGAACTCGACTGCGCGCCTGACCTGCATCAAGAAAGCGAACGCTCAGGCCCGCAGGACCTCGCCGGTCACCAGATCACGAATGGTACTGGGGCGAGGATTGCCGCCCAGCGGCCCCGTCAGAATCACGTCATCCGCCAGCGCCTCACCGAAGGCAGCCTGCACTTCGGCAGCCGTCATCGCCGGAGCGTCTCCCGCACGATTGGCCGAGGTGGATACCAGCGGGCCATCCAGCGCCGCACACAGCGCCTGGACCAGAGGATGATCACTGACACGTACCGCCAGACTCACGTGCTCTCCCTTGAGCAGCGGATGGGCGCGACCATTGTCAGGCACCAGCCAGGTGAAGGGGCCGGGCCAGCTGGCCATCAACCGTTCACGTTGCTGCTCGGAGATCCCTTCAAGCCAGGGCTCGATCTGCGTCACGTCGCCGGCGATCAGGATCAGTCCCTTGGACGGATCGCGCTCCTTGAGCCGGATCAGGCGCGACAACGCCTCGCCATCGTCGGGGTCACATCCCAACCCCCACACGGCCTCGGTGGGATAGGCGACGATGCCGCCACCACGCACATGCTCGGCAGCCGCCGCTACCGCGGAAAGATCGAACGAAACAGCACTGGCATTCATGATCCGCACGGACTCCTGGAAATGGACACTGGCAGAGGGGATACGGCGAGGCGGCTTGCCTGTCGCCGCATCGACAGTCGGCGGATTCTACCACGCCACTCAGCGCGAGGCCGACGCAACGCTGAGTCGCGCAGGCATGACTTATGATGGCACCGACATCACGTCATCATCCCGCAATCGCATCATCCCTGGATCACGATGACCGCAGGTCACCACGAATCCACCCTCTCCTCCCGAACAAGGAACCCCTGCCTCATGCGCCGTCTTGCGACCCTCAGTACGTCTGCCGCCCTCCTGTTGACGATGGCCGGCTGTGCCAGCTCTGGAGCCCCGACAGTGGAACAGACGCCTTCCCTGAATTCCACCGAAGGTGGGGCCCCCGCCGCCGCCCAGGCCGCTCCACTCAGCGACCAGGCCATGCTGGCGACCCTCTGGATACAACGCAGTGCTGAATTCCATGGTCTGTCGCTGCAGGCCTTCAATGTGGCGCATGATCGCCTGAATCTGGCACTCGCGCGCCGCAGTGCCGAGGACAAGCCACTCGCGGTGGTCGTGGATGTCGATGATACCGTGCTCGACACCACCAGCTATGGTGGCTGGGCGCTGCGCGAAGGCCGTACCTACGACAGCCAGAGCTGGGCGGACTGGGTAGACGACGCCGTCTCCACCGCCTCCCCGGGCGCCGTCGACTTCCTCAACTACGCCCACGACAGCGGTGTCGATGTCTACTACATCACCAATCGCAAGGCGGTCGGCAAGCAGGCCACCATCGACAATCTCGCCGCACTGGGCTTCCCGCAGGCGAATGCCGAGCACGTGATGCCGCGTACCGGCAGCTCCGACAAGACCGCACGCCGCGCCAGCGTCACGGCCGAGCACGACATCGTCATCCTGATGGGTGACAACCTGGGGGACTTCGATCAGGCCTTCCAGCAAGCCACCAGCGCGGCACGCCACGCGGAAGTCGAGAAGCAGGCCGGTGAATTCGGACGCCGCTTCATCATGCTGCCCAACCCGACCTACGGCGAGTGGGAAGGTGTCGTCTATGACGGCAACTGGGGGGCAAGCGATGCAGAGAAGCGTGCCATGCGCGAGGCGGCACTGAATGCCTGGCAACCCGAGAGCGGCAGCGTCAGCCAAGGCAAGTGAGTTCACGTTGCCGGCCATGCATGGCCGGCAACGCCCTCAGGCGAGTCACGCTCGCCTGAGGGTTGCAGAAAACAGGAACGCCCTTCAGATGCCGCCGAGGCAGCGCTGAAGGGCGTTTTGATGTCTAGAGACAGCTCGCTGCGCAAGCTTGCGTGAAACACGACGGGCCATGACGGGATGTCTGAACGGCTTACAGGCGTTTCCAGCCTCCCGGCGCCTGCACCACACGCCCTTCCAGCTCCAGCTCCAGAAGCTGCATGCTCAGGACACTCACATGCGTCCCCGAGAGCTCCACCAGTTGATCCAGTGCCAGTGGCATCGCACTCAGATAACACAGCGGGGCAGGCACAGGTGACGTCTCCGCGACAGGCCTGTCCCCCTCCAGCAGCGGCAGATTCTCGGGTAGCGCATTGCCGCGCGCCCCCGTCGGCACGGAACGGGAGGAGGAGACGCGAGGCGTGGATGGCGAGTCAACGACACCTCGAGGGCTGGCCAAGGGGCGACGCTGCTCCGTCGGCATCAGATGGCTCAGCTCGGCGAGCATGTCATCGACATCACGCACCAAGGTAGCCCCCTGACGAATCAGCTCCAGACATCCGCTGGAGGCGATGTCATTGATCCGCCCGGGCAATGCGAAGACCTCGCGGTTCTGCTCCATCGCCAGACGTGCACTGACCAACGAGCCACTGCGCAGCGTGGCCTCCACCACCAGCACGCCATGCGAGAGGCCGGTGATCAGACGATTGCGACGCGGGAAATGACGGGCATGCGCCCCGGTGCCAGGCGGATGCTCCGACAGCAGCAGGCCTCCGCTCTCCAGCAGCCGGAGCCGCAACTGATGGTGCTGGGCAGGATAGGTCACGTCGACGCCACACCCGAGCACGGCGAGAGTCGAGGGTGGCGCGGGATAGGCATCGGCTTCCAGGCGCTGCGCAGCATTCAAGGCCCCCTGATGCGCTGCGGCATCGATGCCCAGCGCCAGGCCACTGGCAACGCTCCAGCCCCGGGAGACCAGCTCGGCGGCCAGGTCATGCGCATGCGTCATGCCAGCGGGGCTCGCCTTGCGGGCACCGACGATGGCCAGCATGGGCTGCTCGAGCAGGGAGCGCCTGCCCAGGGCCCACAGCGCGATGGGCGGATCTGGCAACAGCGCCAGCATGGCAGGCCAGTCGGCATCGGCGGGGGTCAGCAGATGACGCCCCTGCTCTGGCGCATGCCAGGCAAGATCCGTCATCACCTGCTGATGAAGCGGTGAAGATGCGGGTCGCTCACACCACAGCCGCACAGGCGCGGCAAGGCGCGACGGCAGTGCCGCCAGCCACCCCTGTGGCCAGTCAGCTCGTTCAAGCAGCTTGGCCACGGTGTGCGTACCGATACCCGGAAGACGCGCCAGAAAGACGAAATCCGCCCGCGAGGGGCGGCGCTGCTCGACATCACCATCGATCGACACGCCACACCTCCCGAGCGGATGCTCACAGTTGCGGATCAAATACCGGGCATGTCTGCTCAGCCATGCGGCTCCAGCAGCTTGTCTCCGACACTCAGCGGGCGCTCCGCCCTCATCACCAGGGCATAGCTGACCTTGTCATAGATACGGAAGACCATGAGCAGGCCGCCTTCTTCGCCCGGCAGAGTGATCGGCTCCCCTGTCTTGGGGTCGGTGATCGTCTCGCCCTGACGCTCGACACCGAACACGAAGCCCGGCTCCACGCCATCCCGGCTCCCGCGGTTGAGCGCCACGATGTCATTGCGACCGATGTTGCGCAGTCCGTCCGGTGCCGCGAGGATCTCGCCGCCCGACACCTCGACGGGAGGCTGTGGCTGGAAGCTGGTGCTGATGGCCCCGCCATCGGCCGGCAACAGCAGATCACCGTTGAGAATCTCGCGATTGGCCGAGACCACATGCATCACGCCGATGTCGCCCTCGCGACGCTCCAGCTGGACATCCCCGATACTGATCATCTCCAGGCCCAGGAATTCCTGGGTGACAGGGTCCAGGTAACGCTGCCCCGTCCGGTAGATGCTGAAGGTGTCATAGGCCGGCCACTGACCACGCGCATAGACGGTATCCCCGGCACCACTGATCAGACGCGTGTCGTCACCGGCCACCACGTAGGGCGCATTCTCGAGCAGGCCAGGATCGACCACGCGGTGGTCCTTGAGGAAGGCGGAGATCTTCTCGAGCGGGATCGGTGGCACGGCCTCGCGCTTGGGAATCTTGCGAATCTTGGGCGAGAGCTTGACCACGCCGCCCTGGCCACGCTCCAGGCGCAGACGAGGCTCGCCGTTCTCGTAATAGAGCGAGATGCGATCTCCCGGATAGATCAGGTGTGGATTCTTGATCTGCGGATTGGCACGCCAGACTTCCGGCCACAGCCAGGGCTCACGCAGAAAGCGTCCCGAGATGTCCCACAGCGTGTCGCCGCGCACCACCACATAGGTGGAGGGTACGTCATCACGTACGGTTGCCGCCTGCGCCAGCGACGTCCCTGCGCTTGCCCCCAGCGTCGCCATGCCAAGGAGTGCCGTGAACACGGCGTTGCCGACCAGTCGTTTCATGCCCATTCCTGCGTCCCTTGCGTTGATGCCACCTGTTGTTGTCGGTGGTGATGGCCTGTCTCAAACCCGCGCCGAGCGCGTGCCGCCCAGCCTTGCCCCTGCCTGACGGAACTCGCGATCAATCATGACTATTGCCGCGATAGTAGCAGCATTGAAGGCCATCGGTTCCGTTCCTCGGCTGTGCACACTACAATATCAGGCAAATCTCCACTGACAGCACAACGGTAATTACACCAGTCATGGCCAAGCGCGAAATTCTTGAATTCCCCGATGAGCGTCTGCGCAATGTTGCCGCCCCGATCGACACCTTCGACGCGGAACTGCAGACCCTGATCGACGACATGATCGAGACCATGTATGACGCGCGTGGCATTGGCCTCGCCGCTACCCAGGTCGACGTGCATCGTCGTCTGATCGTCATCGACGTCAGCGAAGATCAATCCCAGCCTCTGGTATTGGTCAATCCCGAATACACGCCCATCGGCGAAGCGCAGGAGCCGATGCAGGAAGGCTGCCTGTCGATCCCGGAATACTACGCCGAAGTGCCGCGCTATCTGAAAGTACGGCTCAACGCTCAGGATCGCAACGGTGAGGCCTACGAACTCGAGGCCGAAGGCCTGCTGGCACATTGCATCCAGCACGAGAACGACCACCTCGAAGGCAAGCTGTTCGTCGACTACCTCTCCCCGCTCAAGCGTGATCGGGTGATGAAGAAGATGCAGAAGCGCCACAAGCTGCAGGAAGCGTGATCCGCACGCCGGAGGGGACTCCGGTGCGCCATGTCACATCGCAGGGAGGCCGGAGGATTTCCTCTGGCCTCCCTGCTTGTTGATGAGTGATTCACCGGCACCGCCTGAATCCCTCCTTTACCGTCAGCACCTTGAGCCTGGCCCTCGGCCGCGTTCCCCATATGAGAGCTCTTGCATGTCGAAAGCCCTGCGCATCGCCTTTGCCGGCACCCCCGATTTCGCCGCCGAATGTCTCGCCGCGCTGCTCGAAAGCCGCCATGAGATCGTCAGTGTCCATACCCAGCCTGACCGCCCTTCCGGGCGCGGCCGCAAGCTGACCCCCGGCCCCGTCAAGCAGCTGGCACTCCAGCACGACCTTCCCGTCCATCAGCCGCTCAACTTCAAGGACGAGGCCGATCGCCAGATCCTGCGCGATCTCGAGGCCGACATCATGGTGGTGGTGGCCTACGGGCTGATCCTGCCGCAGGCCGTGCTCGACATCCCGCGCCTCGGTTGCCTGAACATCCATGCCTCCCTGCTGCCACGCTGGCGCGGTGCCGCGCCGATCCAGCGCGCCATCGAGGCCGGCGACAGCGAATCCGGTGTCACCATCATGCAGATGGATGCCGGCCTGGACACCGGCGACATGCTGCTGATCCGTCGCACCCCGATCACCGCCAGCACTACTGGCGGCGAGCTGCATGATGCCCTGGCGGCACAGGGCGGCGAGGCCATCGTCACGGCCCTCGACGCCATCGCCGATGGCGATCTTCCGGCGACCCGACAGCCCGAGGAAGGTGTCACCTACGCCGCCAAGCTCTCCAAGGCCGAGGCGGAACTCGACTTCACCCGTCCCGCCGCCGAGCTGGACGCGCGCATTCGCGCCTTCAATCCGTGGCCGGTGGCCTGGACACGCCTGGACGGCGAGCCGCTACGCCTGTGGATGTCGCGCACGGGCGAGCAGCGCCTCGCAGACTTCGTGTCACCCGGCACTCTGCTGGCGCCCGGCAATGATTGCCTGCGCATCGCCTGCGGTGATGGCCATCAGGTGCTGGAGATCACCCGTGCCCAGCTGCCCGGTGCCAAGCCGCTGTCCGTCAAGGACCTGCTCAACTCACGTGCCGCGCGCTTCCCCGAGGGCCTTGTCCTCGGCGCCGACCACGCCCCTGATTCCGATTCACAGACCGAGACTTCCGCATGAGCCAGTCAGACAACCCGTCCTCCAAGGGCAACGGCAAGAAGCGCAACTCTCTGCCGCCGGCCCGCAGCAAGGGCGGTGGTTCGAAGCACGGTGGTGCACGCCGCAAGCCTGACAATGCCCCGGCCTCACCGGGCGCTGCCGTCCGGGTTGCCGCTGCGCGCACTCTGGCGCCGGTACTGGCGGCAAAGACCTCTCTGAATCTGGACGGCCTGCCGTCTGGCGTCGCCGGGCGTGACCAGGGCCTCTACAAGGCACTGTGCTTCGGTGTCTGCCGCCAGCTGCCGCGTCTGGACGCACTCGCGGGCAAGCTTTTGAAATCGTCCTTCAAGGCGCAGGACCAGGATATCCACGCCCTGCTGCTGCTCGGCCTCTACCAGCTGCTGTACATGCGCATCGCACCGCATGCGGCCGTCGGTGAGACCGCTGGCGCCGCACGCGGCCTGGGCAAGGGCTGGGCGACGGGCGTGCTCAATGCCTGCCTGCGTCGTTTCCAGCGTGAGCAGGAAGCACTGGAAGCCGAGGTCGACAAGGACCCCGCCGTGGCGCTTTCCCACCCGCAGTGGCTGCTGGACACCTTCCAGCGCAACTGGCCGGACGACTGGGAGGCCATCGCCGCCGCCAACAACGCCCAGGCCCCGATGACATTGCGCGTCAATGTCGCCGCCATCAGCCGCGAGGACTACCTCGCCCAGCTGGCCGACGCCGAGATCGACGCCGTCGCCTGCCCCTTCGCCGAGCACGGCATCACCCTGGCCAGCGCCTGCGACGTCAGCGCCCTGCCGGGCTTCGAGGAAGGCCTGGTCAGCGTGCAGGATGAGGCCGCCCAGCTGGCCGGTCAGCTGCTGGCCCCCGCCGTGACGGCCATCAACCCCGAAGGGGAAGGCGTGCGCCTGCTGGATGCCTGCACCGCGCCGGGTGGCAAGCTGGCGGACATGCTGGAGCGCTTCCCCTCGCTGGACGCCACTGCCATCGACATCGACGGCGAGCGTCTCGAACGCGTGGAAGAGACACTGGAGCGTCTGGAACTGGGCGCCGGCGTCGTGTGCGCCGATGCCAGCGAGCGCGACTGGTGGGACGGCGAAGCCTTCGATGTCATCCTGCTCGACGCGCCCTGCTCCGGCAGTGGCGTCATCCGCCGTCACCCGGACATCAAGCTGCTGCGTCGCCCGAACGACATCGGGGACCTGGCACGCCTGCAGGGCAAGCTGCTGGAGAACCTGTGGGGCATGCTCAAGCCCGGCGGCACCCTGGTCTACGGCACCTGCTCCATCATCACCCAGGAAAACGCCCGGGTGATGGATCGCTTCCTGGCCGCCACGCCGGATGCCAAGGCCGAGACCATCAAGGCCGACTGGGGCCGTGTCTCCGGTGCCGGTCGTCAGATGCTGCCGCAGGTCAATGGCCACGATGGCTTCTATCTGGCGCACATCACCAAGGCCGGCGCCTGACGCTCGGCAGGATCACCGGACAGGCGTACCGCATCCCGGCTTGCGAGATGACGCGCCTGGCACATCAGGACAGCCGTGCCCCGACTCCCGGGGCACGGCTGTCTTCCGTCATGGCACTGGTTTATCCTGTGCCGACTGAGCAACAGCGGACGAGCCGGACATGAAAATCATCATTCTGGGTGCAGGTCAGGTCGGCGGCACACTCGCCGAACACCTGGCCCATGAAGAAAATGACATCACGGTCGTGGACACCGACACCGAGCGGCTGCGCGAGCTGCACAACCGTCTCGATATCCGCACCGTCACCGGCGCGGCCAGCTATCCCCAGGTGCTGCGTCAGGCCGGCGGCGAAGATGCCGACATGCTGATCGCGGTGACCAATTCTGACGAGGTCAACATGATTGCCTGTCAGATCGCCCACAGCCTGTTCCATACCCCGACCAAGATCGCGCGGGTGCGCTCCACCGCCTACCTGACTCGCAAGGGCCTGTTCTCCCACGATGCCATCCCGGTGGACGTGCTGATCAGTCCCGAGCAGGTGGTGACGGATCACATCCGCCGCCTGATCGAGTATCCCGGCGCCCTGCAGGTGCTGGACTTCGCCAATGGTGTCGCTCAGCTGGTGGCGGTAAAGGCCTACTATGGCGGTCCGCTGGTCGGTCAGGAACTCGGTTTCCTGCGTCGTCACATGCCCAACGTGGATACTCGCGTGGCAGCCATCTACCGGCGCAATCGTCCGATCATCCCGCGTGGCGATACCGTGATCGAGGCCGATGACGAGGTGTTCTTCATCGCGGCGCGCAAGGATATCCGCACCGTGATGGGCGAACTGCGCCGCGTGGACCGCAACTTCCGTCGCGTGGTGATCGCCGGTGGCGGCCACATCGGTGAGCGCCTGGCCGAGACGCTGGAGCACACCCATCAGGTCAAGATCATCGAGCACTCGCTGGCCCGTTGCACCGACCTGTCCGAGCGCCTCGACCGCACCGTGGTCCTGCACGGCAGCGCCACCTCCAAGCGCCTGCTGCTGGAGGAGAACATCGAGGACTGCGACATCTTCTGCGCGCTGACCAACGATGACGAGGTCAACATCATGTCCTCGATGCTGGCCAAGCGACTCGGCGCCAAGAAGGTACTGACGCTGATCAACAACGCGGCCTACGTGGACCTGGTGCAAGGTGGCGAGATCGATATCGCCATCTCGCCGCAGCAGGCCACCATCGGCGGTCTGCTGACGCATGTGCGCAAGGGCGACATCGTCAACGTGCACTCTCTCAGGCGCGGCGCGGCAGAAGCCATCGAGGCCATCGCCCACGGCGATGAGCGCTCCTCCAAGGTGGTGGGCCGGCGCATCGAGGACATCAATCTGCCCGAGGGTGCCACCATCGGTGCCGTGGTGCGTGGCAAGGAAGTGCTGGTCGCGCATCACGATCTGGTGGTGGAATCCAACGACCACGTCATCCTGTTCGTGGTCGACAAGCGCCGTATCCGGGAAGTCGAGCGCCTGTTCCAGGTCGGGCTGACCTTCTTCTGATGATGGCCGCCACGATGTCTCTCGCAAGCCGGGCTCGCTGCATGGGCCGCCACATTCGCGTCATGATGCGTGGGGGTCGTGCATGAGCCTGCGCGTCATCTATCGCATCCTCGGCATTCTGCTGATGCTGTTCAGCCTGACGCTGGTCCCGCCGATGCTCATCTCGCTGGCCTTCGAGGACCACACCCTCAGCGCCTTTGCCATCGCCCTCGGCATCACCCTGCTGACCGGCTTCGCGCTGTTCTATCCCAACCGGCATGCCCGCAAGGAGCTGCGCAACCGCGATGGCTTCTTGATCACGGTGCTGTTCTGGACGGTGCTGGGTGCCTTCGGATCGCTGCCCTTCCTGCTCGCCGAGGACCCGAACCTGTCGATCATCGACGCCATGTTCGAGTCGTTCTCGGGACTTACCACCACCGGGGCGACGGTGATGACGGGGCTCGATCTGCTGCCCCACTCCATCCTCTACTATCGCCAGCAGCTGCAGTGGCTGGGCGGCATGGGGATCGTGGTACTGGCGGTGGCGATCCTGCCGACTCTAGGTATCGGCGGCATGCAGCTCTATCGCACCGAGATCCCCGGGCCGCTGAAGGACTCCAAGCTGACGCCGCGCATCACCGAGACGGCCAAGGCGCTCTGGTACATCTACGCCGCCCTGACCCTGGTGTGCTTCGCCAGCTACTGGGCCGCCGGCATGAGCTGGTTCGATGCCCTCGGCCACAGCTTCTCCACCGTCGCGGTGGGCGGCTTCTCGACCCACGATGCCAGCATCGGCTACTTCGATTCCGCCACCATCGAGATGATCTGCGTGTTCTTCATGGTGGTGTCCTCGATCAGTTTCGGCCTGCACTTCGCCGCCTGGCGCGAGGGGCGGATCAGTCATTATCTGCGCGATCCCGAGACGCGCTTCTTCCTGATCCTGCTGCTGATCCTGACCTGCGTGACCATCGCCGGCCTGCTGCTCACCGGCAGCTACGATGACAGCAAGGCGCTGCGCCATGGCCTGTTCGAGGCCGTCTCGGTGGCCACCACCACCGGCTTCGGCGTCGCCGACTTCACCGGCTGGCCGGGCGTATTGCCGATGATGCTGTTCATCGCCGCCTTCATCGGCGCGTGCTCCGGGTCCGCCGGCGGCGGCATGAAGGTCATCCGTATCCTGCTGATTCTCAAGCAGGGCGTGCGTGAGGTGCATCGTCTGATCCACCCCAACGCCATCCTCTCGGTCAAGGTGGGCAAGATGCGCATCTCCGAAGGGGTCGCGGAGGCAGTGTGGGGCTTCTTCTCCGTCTACCTGCTGCTGTTCGTGCTGATGATGCTGGGCATGCTGGCCACCGGACTGGATCAGGTCACGGCCTGGTCGGCGGTCGGCTCTGCGCTCAACAACCTGGGGCCGGGACTCGGTGAGGTCGCGACCCACTATGGCGATATCCCGGGGGCGGCCAAGGGCATCCTGATTCTGGCGATGCTGCTGGGGCGTCTGGAGATCTTCACGGTTCTGGTTCTGTTCACGCCGGCCTTCTGGCGACGCTGAGTCCTGCCCGTCGAACAGGCGGAGCGGACAAGCTCCTGCCCGCCCCTGAACGCGAACGCCCCCGCCGGATGGCTCCGACGGGGGCGTTCTCACTTCTGTGTCACGGCTATTCGCCGGCCTTGGCCTCACGGCGAGCCAACAGCCGACGCATCGGTGCGGTCGGCTCCAGCACATAGTGAATCCGGCTGGCGCGATAGCAGTCGTTGAAGGCGTCGAAGTAATCATCCAGCACGTTGGCCGCCTCCTCCTCCCCCGCCTGACGCAGCAGCTCCGCCGCCACCTCCGCCGTGCACAGATGTGACTGGGACGCCGGCTTGCGCAGGTGATAGCGCGTCAGACGCGTGGTGTGCAGCGGCAGTACCGGCAGACCATCCAGGTAAGGGCTCTTGCGGAAGATGCGACGCGCCTGACGCCAGGTCCCGTCCAGCAGGATGAAGACCGGAATGCGCTCCTCGCCACTGGCGGTATGCGTCGCCACCTCGGGCCCGACACCGGCGATGGCGTTCACGTCGACCACGCGATCAGCGTAGTCCGGCTGATCGTCCGGGAAGATGATGAACGGCTGATAGCGCTCATCTTCCAGCAGCGCCAGCAGGCGGGGGTCGGGCTCGACACGATACCAGCTGAAGACCTCGGTGCCCGCCAGCACATCCGCGATCAGGCGCCCGGTATTGGTGGGCTTGTAGTGCTCAAGCGGGTGGGTGATCAACCAGAACGTGATCCGTGACTGCGCGCTGACCTGATACGGGCACAGGCAGTTGAGCCTGGGCAGACGGCAGGCCTCGCAACGGATCACCTGGCTGCCACGCGCCTTGAATTCCCGTCGCGGGTGGCGTCCGTGCCACTCATCCGGCTCGCCACTGGGAAGCGTCGTGATACCGCTGGCCTCGCCCGGCTCGGTCGACTCCGGGGCGGAGGAAGCGGCTTGATCAACGCTGGCGGGATGACCAGCGGCCGGCGTAAGACGGGAATCACACATGATGGGTGGTCAGTACCAAAGAAAAAGGGACGCGCATTCTAGCATGCGTGTCCCTTTCTCATGTTGCCGTCTCATGTCGCCGAGCGTGGTTCACTCAGCGAGTGTCGCGGCTATACCTCGTAGCGGTGCTTGCCGCCGGTCACGAACTTCGGCGGCCGACGCTTCCAGTAACCGGCCAGCAACGAGCCGGAGACGTTGTGCCAGATGGAGAAGATCGCTCCCGGCAACGCCGCCGTGGCGGAGAAGAACTGGCTGGCCAGTGACGCCGCCAGTCCGGAGTTCTGCATGCCGACCTCGATGGCGATGGTGCGCGAGGTACGCTCATCCAGTCCGAACAGGCGCGACAGGCCATAGCCGGCGCTCAGGCCGATGGCGTTGTGCGCCACGACGGCCAATGCCACCAGCGGGCCCAGCGTGGCCAGGCGACCGACATTGAGCGACACCACGATGGCGATGATCAGCACGATCGCCAGCATGGCCAGACTCGCCAGCGCCGATTCCCACTCGCGGATGGCGTCACGCGCGAAGTGATGCACGATGACACCCAGCACGATGGGCGCCACCACCAGCTTGGCGATGCTCAGCAGCATGCCGCTCACCGGCACGTCGATGTCCGTCCCCAGCAGCCACCAGGTCAACAGCGGCGTCATCACGATGGAGAGCAGTGTCGAGGCCATGGTCATCGAGACGGACAGGGCCACGTGACCACCGGCGAGCCAGGTCATCACGTTGGAGGAGGTTCCCCCCGCAGTGGCCCCCACCAGCACCATGCCGACCGTCAACGCGGGGTCCAGCCCCAGCAGCCGCGCGATCAGGAAGGCAGCCAGCGGCATCACGCTGTATTGCAGCAGCAGGCCCAGCGCGATGGGCCCCGGGCGACGTGCGACACGCATGAAATCCTCACGCGACAGCGTCAGTCCCATGGCGAACATGATCAGGGCCAGCAGCGGCTGGATGACATCCTTGAGGGCCACGAAAGGCGCCGGCGCCAGCACGGCGAGGCCGGCGAACAACAGAGCCCACAGCGGGAAGAAACGATTCAGCGTCTCAAACATGCTTTCAATTTCCGGTCACCGAAGGTTGCTTGCCTCCGGGATTGCTGGCCCACCGCCCATGGCAGGCCTGAAGCCGCGCATCATAACGTATCAGGCAGGCCCAGGTGTCCCTGATACAACCAATGGCGCACAAGACGTGGCACTGCCTGCCCGGCGCTTTCCGCCAGGGGATGCACGCCGGGCTCCGCCAGCTCATGGGCATTCGGGTCCACCAGCACGATGGGGGCATCCAACGGTGCCGCTGCATAGAGATTCGAGGCCGGCATCACCTTGAGCGAGGTCCCCACGATCAACAGCAGATCCGCTTCCGCCGCGATGCCTTCGGCGACGCCGTAAAGTGGCACTGCCTCACCGAACCACACCACGTCCGGGCGCAACTGACTGCCCTTGTCACACAGGTCTCCCAGCCGAATGCCACCGCGCGGCAGCGGATAGCGCAAGCCGTGGTCGACGCTCGAGCGTGCCTTGAGAATCTCGCCATGCAGATGCATGACCTCACGCGAGCCGGCGCGCTCGTGCAGATCATCGATATTCTGGGTAATCACCGAGACACGAAAACCGGCCTGTTCAAGTTCTGCCAGTGCCTTGTGCGCCGCGTTGGGCCTGGCCCGCCGGACCTGGGCACGGCGATCATCATAGAAGCGCAGCACCTTCTGCGGATCACGCCGAAATGCCTGCGGAGTGGCGATCTCTTCCAGACGGTGCTCTTCCCACAGGCCATCTTCCGCACGGAAGGTGCGCAGACCGCTTTCCGCGCTGATGCCTGCGCCACTGAGCACGACCAGATGCCGACCATGGCGCGCGCCAGGATCTCTGAAACCTTCACTCATCCAACACTCTCTCTCGCTGTGAACTTGATCGTGACGTCCCATTGCCGAGCCTGGGGGCGCTTCCTGTCCGAACGCAAGCCTTCAGTCATCGATGAAGTCCTGGCTGCGATCGACCCCGAAACGTCGCTTGTTGCGATAGGGGTAGACATCGATCACCCGTCCCGCCGTGATGGCATCCTGCAGCCCCTTCCACCAGCTGGCCTGGAAGATTTCCGGATGCAGCTCGTAGAACAGCTTGCGCAGCCCAAGATCCGCGAACAGGAAGGGGCCGAATTCTTCCGGGAAGATGTCGTTCGGTCCCACGGAATACCAGGGTTCGCTGGCCATCTCCTGCTCAGGGTAGAGCGCTTCGGGAATCTCGCGGAAATTGCACTCGGTGAGATAGTTGATCTCGTCGTAATCGTAGAAGACCACCCGACCATGACGGGTCACGCCGAAGTTCTTCAGCAGCATGTCGCCGGGGAAGATGTTGGCCGCGGCCAGCTGCTTGATCGCATTGCCGTAGTCATTGAGCACGGCGCGCGTCTCATCCTCATCACACTGCTCGAGATAGAGATTGAGCGGCGTCATCATGCGTTCGGTATAACAATGCCGAATCAGTACCTTGTTGCCGCGCAGCGTGATGGAGGAGCTGCAGACCTCCAGCAGCTCGGCCAGGCAGTCGGGATCGAAATGATCGCGTCCGACGGCGAAATTGGAGAACTCCTGGGTGTCCGCCAGACGGCCGACGCGGTCGTGGCGCTTGACCAGACGATACTTCTGGCGCACCTGGTCGCGGCTCATGTCCTTGCTGGGCGCAAAGCGATCCTTGATCAGCTTGAATACCAGTCGATAGCTGGGCAGCACGAAGACCGCCATCACCATGCCTCGCACGCCCGGCGCGATGATGAATCGGTCGGTGCGACTGGCGACATGGTCGTTGAGGCCACGGAAAAGTTCGGTCTTGCCGTGCTTGTAGAACCCGATGGCAGCGTAGAGCTCGCCGATGGGCTTGTCGGGCATCAGTGTCTGCAGGAAGCCCACCACCTCACCGGGCACCTCGATCTCGACCTGGAAGTAGGCGCGGGTGAAGGAGAAGATGATCGAGACTTCCTCGGGCTCGATGATCACGGTATCGAGATAGACGCCGTCGCGTTCGGTATGCAGTACCGGCAGCACCAGCGGCAGCGTCTGCCCGCCGCCCTCGATGCGTCCGATGAGGTAGGCCCCCTTGTTGCGATAGAAGACGCTGCGCAGCACCTCGAAGGTGGCATCGGAGGCCTCACGCACCTCGGGTGGCAACACCTCGAGCAGCATCTCGGCGCCCAATGTCACGTCGCGCCCCTGATGTTCGAAGGCGATCCCCAGCGGGGCCTCGCTCAATACCGTGTCCAGCGCCCCTGCCCAATCACCCTCGACCGGCACACGGTGGCTGATGCTCATCCCGGAGTGGCGAGCTGGCGCCTGCCGGGAGGATGACACGAACATCCAGTCGTCCCGGATATGACGGTGGGAAAAGACACTGCAGAAGATGGAGTTGTAGAAGGTCTCGGCCAGCTTGTAGTCCAGGCGCTGATCGATCAGCGTCATGTAATGGCGTCGGGCCTCGCCCCACAGGGTGCATTCGCTCAGACGCTCAGGCTCGAAGGCGCGCGCCAGACGCTCCATGGTCGCGGCGACCTTCTCGTCATAGAGATTGATGCGTGCCGCCGAGGCCTGCTGTGCCTCACGCCAGTCGGCCTCGATGAAACGCCGTCTGGCATCGCTGGAAATCTGCTTGAAGCGCGAGCGGTACTCATCAAAGCCATGCAGCACCGTCGCCGCCAGACGTTGGCCCTGCTGACCATTGCCACGTTCATCGACATCATTGTCCATCACCGCCCCCCTGCCCTTGGGTCATCCGACATCCTCAGAGCATGCGGACAGTTGCCCCGTCAGGCGAGACGACAATGGTCGCGGGCCATCAACTGTCGATGACGTTCCACTCACGCACGCCAGCGCTGTCCCGTCTTGCCATTTACGGATTACCGGCCCTGAAACGCACGACGCCACCTCGCGACAGGCGAGATGGCGTCGGGGATTCGCGGATGTCAGCAGGATCCGGGCTTAGAGCTCCCGGCCCAATGAGGCCGCAGTCTCGGAGGCAGTCTGAACACGGCGCTCGGCTTCGAAGAGGTCTTCTGCCATGCCGGCCTGCTCCGAGTCCATGTCCAGCGCATCGATACGCGTGGCCTGGAAGCGATCGCGCTTCTCATCCAGCCCCGCGAAGTCGAACAGCTCACGGTCCGCCAGGTGCGAGGGTGCCACGGAAGTGACGGCACGGAACATGGTCTCGAGACGCCCGGGATGCTGCGTCTCCCAGTCCTGCAGCATCTCCTTGACCACCTGACGCTGCAGGTTCTCCTGGGAGCCACACAGGTTGCAGGGAATGATCGGGAACTGACGCGCCGTGGAATAGGCTTCGATGTCCGATTCGCGGCAGTAGGCCAGCGGACGAATGACGATATGCCGCTGATCATCCGACAGCAGCTTGGGCGGCATCGTCTTGAGCTTGCCACCGAAGAACATGTTCAAAAACAGCGTCTCGAGAATGTCATCGCGGTGATGGCCAAGGGCGATCTTGGTCGCCCCTATCTCGGTGGCAAAGCCGTACAGCGAGCCACGCCGCAAGCGTGAGCACAGCCCGCAGGTCGTCTTGCCCTCGAGCACCTTCTCCTTGACGATGGAATAGGTGTCACGCTCGAGAATGTGGTATTCCACGCCCACTGACTCAAGCCATGCCGGCAGCACGTGCTCCGGGAAACCGGGCTGTTTCTGATCCAGATTCACCGCCACCAGACTGAACTGGACCGGCGCATTGCGCTGCAGGTTCATCAGGATGTCCAGCATGGTGTAGGAGTCCTTGCCACCTGACAGGCACACCATCACCTTGTCGCCATCGCGGATCATGCCGTAATCCGTGATGGCGGTGCCGACATTGCGGCGCAGCCGCTTCTGCAGCTTGTTCAGCTCATGCTTGGCATCCGCTGCGTCATGCGTGCGGGAGGTGGCGTCAGTTTCAGGTGTGAACATGGGGCATCAGACAGGCAGTTTGGGAGGGCACACAGTCTAGCATCGGCCAGTGTCACGTCACAGAGGCGGACGGCCTGCCGCAATACGCAAGACGCCCGCAGTCAGCGGGCGTGGGGGGATTCGTGCAGATGCCGGGAAGCGATCAGAACAGCCGCAGGACTTCCAGATAGCGGATGACCACTCCGCCCAGCATCACCATGATGCCGAAGCGCTGCAGTCGGAATTCGAGCGCGGTGAGCGCCAGCTTGCGAGACCAGAACATCAGTACTCCCCGGACATCCTGGGTACGACGGATGTAGAGGGAATAGGCAAACAGAACGATGGCAAGGCCAATGATCAATAACGTGTTGGTCGCGATCAGCATGTCGCACCTCGTGGGCAAGAACCCTGAATAGGCAAGAAAGGCAACAGCGCGTGGTGCCCAATCTGAAACCGGGCCTCAGGCAGGTGCCCAAGGCCCGGTGCCATCACCTGGCGTAGTGATGGCGATCCCGAGAGTGCATCCGTCATCGCGCAGGGCGAAGCGTTCACATCCCTCGGGCCTGACTGGGGCTGGCTGACAGCAGGTCTTCGTCGATCATGACCTCTGCACGCTGTCGCTACCCCGTTATGATTATCAAGCTGCTCGGTAATGCATCCTGCATGGCTGACCGTGTTGCTGGTCGGTACTGCACTGGCGTGTAATCCGGTTCGACAAGGGCTCGCGCATGCCTGTCACGATGAGGAAAAGCAGCGTGGCGTCGTCGTATGGGGCCAGTGTGGCCAAGCTGGTGATGTCTTGCCATTGGACATTCCGGCAACAGACCTTGGTTTATTAGCCAAGAGGTTTAACAACGACAGGGCCATCAATCGCAGGGCCATCAACCACAGGCTCGTCGCCCGGGCGACGCATGGACCAGGTGGTTCAGGCTCATGAGCCTGAACAGGCATCGTGACGTGGCACGACTTGAGTGACCGGCAGCATCAGGCGCTGCGCCATCATGGCGCTGGTCACGGCATCCCCCAGCGCAGTGTGCCGCCCGATCACCGGCACCTGCAGCGCCTCGGCCATGGCCTCGAAGCGCAGGTCCGGCGCGGCCTCGGGCTGAGCGTGACGACAGCGCTTCAGGTAGTCGCGCGCGAGATCATGACGCAGATTGGGCAGGTCGAAGCCGAAACGTGGCCGCAGGTGGCGATTGATCACCGCGACATCAAAATCGATGCACCACCCCACCAGCGGGCGATTGCCGATGAAGGCCAGCAACTGGTGCAAGGCGTCGCCGAGCGCCTCGCCACCATGCAGGTCGATTCCGCGCAGGCGATGAATCCGGATGGAGTCACCGCGCAGGCCTTCCGGACACTGGAGCTGCAACGACAGCGCGCTGGCCGTCCTCACCCGGCGCGCATCGAAACGTACCGCCGCCAGCGAGACCAGCTCGGCACGCTCGACATCGAGACTGGTGGTCTCGCAATCCAGTGCCACCCGCTCTCCCTCATGTTCACTGGCGTGCCAGGGTCTGAACAGCTCGGCAAACTCGCCATGCCCATGGCGGCGGCGGTCTGCCGCACGACGTAGCTGCTGGAACATGCCATCTCCTTGCGGCGCTCGGCCGCGCGTCAGTAATCCAGGTGATAACGATGGGTCAGGCGCTGCTTGAAATCCTTGACCCGACTCAAGGCATCGCGCAGCAGGTCCCGCTCCAGCGAAGACAACGACTGGGTGATGATGAGATTGGCACTGGCGGTGCTGGCGTCACCCCGTGCCTCGGACAGCTCTTGCTCAGCGTGTCTGCCAGCGTTGGCCGGCGCCTCCTCGAGATGCCGCAACTGCTGACGCAGACGCAGTTCGGAGAACAGCGACAGGGCCTCAGACAGATCTTCGCTGTCGCTGGCCTCGATACGCCCCTCCTCTACCAGCGCCTCAAGACGCGCAAAGGTGCCGGTCGCCATCACGCCACGCTCCAGCGCCATGGTGCGTACCCCATGCACGATGGGAAAGATGCCGCCCTTCTTGATGTCGATGCCATGGCGGGGTGAGCGCAGTGAGCCGAACAGCGTCAACGGCGTCGAGAACCGCAATGCCGGGCGCGCGAAGTGCGACAGCAGCAATTCATCACGTCGGGCATGCTGCACCAGGTGTCCGCGCAGACTGTCGACCAGCTCGGCATTGCCACCGCTGGCGCGTGCATCGAAGACGATGGCCAGATTCATCAGCGCCTCCCCATCGCGTCCGGCACACCAGCGCGCCACCTTGCCGCGCCAGCGGGATTCGGTCGCGACCCACTCTGGATTGGAGACCATGATGTTGCCCGGACACGGTGGATAGCCGAGGCGTGCCAGGGTAGCGCTGAAGGTCTGCATGGCGTCGCTGCAGTCTGGCCATTGATGTCCATCAGCGAGAATCAGCCCGTTGTCCTGGTCGGTCTTGAGCATCTGCTCGCCACGCCCCTCACTGCCCATCAGCATCAGACAGCAGGAGACTCGGTGCTGCTCTTCCACCAGCAGGGCGAAGGTGCGCTCGATCAGACGTCCATTGAGGGCGCTGAGCAGTGCCATGGCATGGCGCAGATGCGCGCCCTGGAGAACCAGCGCGCGGACCAGCTCCGGCAGGCGAGCACTGGCCAGCGCCAGCGCCTCCAGATCCGCCGCGCGCTCGATCTCGAGACTGACCAGCTGGCTACGATTGGAGAAGAAGCCCAGCACATCGGTCAGCTCGATGACTCCGACCACCTTGGCATCGGCAGCGAGCGATTCCTGCACCACCACGCGGGCGACCCGATGACGCGTCATCTGGACCAGTGCCTGAAACAGATAATCCTCGGCGGTGACCGCCACCAGCGCGAAGGTGCCCAGAGGGGCGAGACGATGCGTGGCAGGAAGTCCCTCCAGCACCAGTGCGTTGAGCAGATCGGTGCGCGTGACCACGCCACAACGGCCCTGTACCTCGATGATCAGACTGTCAGCACCAGCCTCTCCCATGGCCTTCACGCCTGCCTCGATGCTGCTGCTGGCTGGCATCACCAGTGGCGGACGCATGCAATCCATCACCCTCGCCAGCATGAAGCCTGTCTGGTCCCGGCTGCTGCCGAGTCGGGTGTCCCGATACGCCGCGAGCAGCCGGGCCTTGTCACGCAGGCTGTGCTGGAAATACTCCTCGAACCCGGGATTGTCTTCACACAGCTGATGGAAGTGGTCGGCCGGCAATTGATAGCAGAGCGTTTCCTGCTCGCAGACGAAGCGTGTCCGGCATTCGCCGTTGAGCAGGGTCAAGGCCCCGAACAGATCTCCCTTGCTGTAATGCCCGATGCGCAGACTCAGCCAGGCGTCGTGACCCTCACGTCGCGCCTGCTCCAGGGTGGCGGTGTCCGGCAATGGCGTTTCTGCCGCCAGCTCGACCACCTCGCCCTTGTGGATGATGAAGAGCGCCTCTCCCACCGCTCCCGGTATCAGCGGTTGCTCCAGGGCCGCGAAGTACTGCAGGTCGACGTTCTCGGCCAGGCGTGCCCGGCTGCGCTCATCCAGCAGACTGAACGGCGGCTCGCCGAACGGAATTTCGACTAATGTGGCTTGCATGACACGACTCCACTGGCTCTCCGTCCCGAAGGGCACGGATCATCAAGCCATGAGGCCCCGCCTGCGAATGCACGACGGGGCCTCGGGATATGTAGGGCCTGACCCGCAGACCGAGAGGTCAAGCGGGCCAGGCGCTGTCGTCAGGGATCAGTGATCCACTGCCGTTCCTGCCCCGCGCGGCACGCGGATGTCCTCGACGATATGCTGGATGTGCTCGGGCGGCGGCGGTGTCACCTTGCAGACGACGACCGCGACGACGAAGTTGAGCACCATGCCCAGCGAGCCGATCCCCTCCGGCGACACGCCCAGCAGCCAGTACTCCGCCGTGTTGAGCTCCGGCGAGATGAACTTGAAGTAGACGATGTAGCTGAAGGTGAACACCAGCCCGACCAGCATGCCCGCGATGGCGCCTTCCTTGTTCATGCGCTTGGAGAAGATCCCCAGCAGGATGACCGGGAAGAAGCTCGAGGCCGCGAGACCGAAGGCAAAGGCCACCACCTGCGCCACGAAGCCTGGCGGATTGATGCCGAAGTAACCGGCGATCACGATGGCCACCGCTGCCGCCATGCGAGCTGCCATCAACTCCTGTTTCTCGGTGATGTCTGGCTTGAAGGTCTTCTTGAGCAGGTCATGCGAGATGGCCGAGGAGATGACCAGCAACAGCCCCGCTGCCGTCGAGAGCGCCGCCGCCACGCCACCTGCCGCCACCAGCGCGATGACCCATGCCGGCAGATTGCCGATTTCCGGGTTGGCCAGCACGATGATGTCGCGGTCGATGTAGACCTCGCTCTCGTTGTCGGTGGGCGTGTTGCTCACCAGACGCTGACCATACTCACCACGAGCGGCCTGGCTGTCGGCGTCGCCTTCATAGCTCGGCTTGCCCGCGAAGGGGTCACCGCCGCGCATCTGGATGATGCCGTCGCCATTCTTGTCGACCCAGCCGATCAGACCGGTGTTCTCCCAGTTGTAGAACCAGCCCGGCAGTTCCTCATAGGCTGTCTCGTTGACGGTCTCGACCAGGTTCACCCGCGCAAAGGCACCCACAGCCGGCGCAGTGGTGTAGAGCAGTGCGATGAAGAACAGCGCCCAGCCAGCGGAGATACGTGCATCCCTGACGGTCGGTACCGTGAAGAAGCGCACGATGACGTGCGGCAGACCCGCGGTCCCGCACATCAGTGCCGCCGTGATGAAGAAGACATCGATGGTGGATTTGGAGCCTTCGGTGTACTCGCGGAAGCCGAGGTCAGTCACGACCTGATCCAGCTTCTGCAGCAGATAGACGCCGGTATCGTTGCCCTGTGCATCCACCAGCGTGCCGCCGAAGCCGGTCTGAGGCAGCACGTGTCCGGTCATCATGATCGACAGGAAGACGGCCGGTACCAGGAAGGCGAAGATCAACACGCAGTACTGCGCCACCTGGGTATAGGTGATCCCCTTCATGCCACCCAGAACGGCATAGAAGAAGACGATCGCCATGCCGATGACGACACCGACGTTCACGTCCACTTCAAGGAAGCGCGCGAAGACGATGCCGGTGCCGCGCATCTGACCCGCGACATAGGTGAAGGAAATGAAGATGACACAGACCACCGCCACGGTACGTGCGACGCTCGAGTAATAACGGTCACCGACGAAATCCGGCACCGTGAACTTGCCGAACTTGCGCAGATACGGTGCCAGCAACATCGCCAGCAACACATAGCCACCCGTCCAGCCCATCAGATAGACGGAGGCGTCATAGCCCACATAGGCGATGATGCCCGCCATGGAGATGAAGGAGGCGGCAGACATCCAGTCCGCAGCGGTGGCGGCCCCGTTGGCGATGGGATGGACCCCTCCGCCCGCCACGTAGAATTCCTTGGTAGAGCCGGCACGCGACCACACCGCAATGCCGATGTAGAGCGCGAACGAGGCGCCCACGAAAAGGTACGTCAGTAATTGAACATCCATTGGCGTTGTCCTTGGCGATATCGATCATCTTGTTGTCGTGAGAGATGAAACGCTCAGTCCTGTTCCTTTCCTGCAGAGCCGTCGCTGTAATTCATCGCAGACCTGACCACGAAAGCGGTTCAACACCGCTCATTGCTCGTGGAGGTCGAAGCGTTCATCCAGCTTGTTCATCGAACGGGCGTACAAGATGATCAGCGCGAGGAAGAAATAGATCGCCCCTTGCTGAGCAAACCAGAAACCGAGTTTGAAACCGAAGAACTGGATATTGTTGAGGACATCCACCAACAGGATTCCGCATCCATAGGACACGACAAACCAGATCACGAGATACCCCATGATCAGTCTGATATTGGCGGCCCAATACGCCTTGGCATTCTCTTCCTTCATGACGGAGTTCTCGCATTGTTATTGTGATTGGCGAGAGACCCATCGGCGATGAACCGATGAATGGTCTCCATTGACTGAATCATTCGTCCTCATGGAGTGAGTGATATTCCCTGCGTCTTGCGTTGCTTATCAGGAAACTTGGCGACTCGCTTCTGACAGTAGCCAAGGGGCCAGCTCATCGCAGGCTGACTTTAGTCGAGAGCATGAGCATCCGCTTGAAGACCTCATGACGCCTCTCATCAACTCCTTAAATAACAGATACTTGAAAGATAAACTAAAGACGCACTCCCTTGGTCTATTGGCCAAATGAGTAACGAAACACTCTCATGACGCGTCGGCAATGATGGCGAGACGGCCCCGCTCTTTCGTCATGTCACTGAAAGAAAGCGGCGCAATTTTCTGCCGGAGACACCTCAGGCCGGGTGAGAACGGACGAGCGAGAGCAGACATCTTGTCGTCTGATGGCCAGGAGGAAGCCCCGAGCGGCCTGCAAGGCTTGGGACTCATGGCCGGGCCTGCGTAGAATGGCGCTTCCAGAGAGGAGAGCAACATGTTCCAGGGGTGGTGGCTAATCGCAGTGGCGCTGGGCTATATCGCGGTACTGTTCATGATTGCGTGGCGAGGGGATCGCAACGCCAAGAAGCACGGGTCGGCCAGTCGCCGACCGGCAGTCTACAGTCTGGGGCTTGCGGTCTACTGCACCAGCTGGACCTTTTACGGCAGTGTCGGCCAGGCCGCGACCAGTGGCTGGAGCTACCTGAGCATCTTCATCGGGCCGATCCTGACCTGTCTGCTGTTCTGGCCGATCCTCTTGAAGATGATTCGCGTCGCCAAGCGACAGAACATCACCTCGATCGCCGATTTCATCGCCTCGCGCTACGGCAAGACGCAGTCACTGGCCGTGTTTGCCTCGCTGGTGGCACTGGTCGGCACCCTGCCCTACATCGCTCTGCAGCTGAAGGCGGTGTCGAGTGCCTATCAGGTACTGACCGACACCAGTGACGTCACGCGCACTGCCTGGCTGGGGGATACCGCCTTCTATGTCGCGGCGGTGATGGCGATATTCGCCATCCTGTTCGGCACGCGGCATACCGATGCCACCGAGCACCATGTCGGCCTGTTGCAGGCCATCGCCTTCGAATCTCTGGTCAAGCTGATCGCCTTTTTGACGCTGGGCGCCTATGTCACCTGGGGCATGTTCAATGGCCTGGGGGATCTTTTCACCAAGGCGGACACCTATCTGGAGCTCCAGCAACAGCTCGAGAACCAGACCTTCGGCTCCGGCTTCTGGGCCCAGACATTGCTGGCGATGCTGGCCATCTTCTGCCTGCCGCGCCAGTTCCATGTCGCGGTGGTCGAGAACACCCACCACTCGGATGCCCGCCGCGCCCGCTGGCTGTTCCCGATCTATCTGATCGCCATCTCCTTCTTCGTGCTGCCCATCGCCGCCGCCGGCCTGACGATGTTCCCGGATGGCTCGGTGTCACCGGACAGCTTCGTGCTGGCACTGCCGATGGCGGCAGATCAGACCTGGTTGACCCTGCTGACCTTCATCGGGGGCTTCTCGGCCGCGACCGGCATGGTCATCGTCGCGGCGGTCGCGGTCTCGATCATGATCTCCAACGAGATCGTCATCCCGCTGCTGTTCCGTTTGCGCTGGTTCGATACCGAAGCCCGCGACTACAGTCATATCGTGCTGCTGGCCCGCCGCCTGACCATCGTGATGATTCTCGGCCTGGCCTACGGCTTCTATCTTCTGATCGCCGAATACAGCACGCTGTCAGCCATCGGGCTGCTGTCATTCGCCGCCGTGGCCCAGTTCGCGCCCTCTCTGCTGGGCGGGCTCTACTGGAAGCGTGGCAATCGCCTGGGGGTCATCGTCGGCCTCAACCTCGGCTTCGCCGTCTGGGCCTGGACCCTGCTGGTTCCGGCACTGGCCCAGGCAGGCCTGATGCCCGCCGACATGGTCAATTACGGTCCGCTCGGCATCGACTGGCTCTCGCCGCATGGCCTGTTCGGCTTCCGCTTCAGTGACCCGCTGACCCACGGCGTGATGCTGTCTCTCGGCCTCAACCTGTTCGGCTATATCTTCGTCTCGCAGATGACGCCGCAACGCGTGGTCGAGCGCATCCAGGCATCCTTGTTCGTCGATAGCGTCGAGACGCGTCAGACCAGCGTCTCGCGCCCGTGGACCGGCTCTACCTCCGTCTCGGACCTGCGCGTACTCTGTGAGCGCTTCCTGAGCCATGAGCAGGTCGAACGCGCCTTCGAAGATTACGCACGCCGCAGCGGCCAGCCGCTGGAACTCCACGGGCGCGCGTCAATCGACCTGATCCAGTTCACCGAGCGCTTCCTGGCTTCCGTGCTCGGTGCCTCCTCGGCACGGATCGTGGTCAACTCCGCCCTGCAGGGGCGCGGCATCGGTATCTCGGATGTCATCTCCATCGTCGATGAAGCCTCACAGGTGCTGGAATTCAACCGCGCCCTGCTGCAGGCCACCATCGAGAACATCCACCAGGGCATCAGCGTCGTCGACCAGCACATGCGCCTGGTGGTGTGGAATCAGCGCTATCTGGACATGTTCCGCTTCCCTGACAACCTGATCCGTGTCGGCGCCCCGATTGATCGCATCTTCCGCTACAACGCGCACAATGGTGAATATGGTCCGGGCGACCCGGAAGAGCATGTCGATCAGCTGCTGGACGCCATCCGTGACGGCGAGCCGCATCGCTACGTGCGCTATCGCCAGGACGGCACCGTGATGGAGATCCAGGGCAACCCGATGCCCGGCGGCGGCTTCGTCTATACCTACCAGGACATCACCCAGCAGAAGCGCACCGAAGAGGCGTTGATCCGCTCGGAAAACAACATCCGCATCTACACCGACAATGTGCCGGCGCTGATCGCCTACTTCGACAAGGAGTGTCGTTACCTCTTCACCAACCGCGCCTATGAAGCAGTGATGGGCATCGACCGTACCGCCGTCATCGGCGAGCCGGCCGAGGCGGCGATGCCTGAAGACATCTATCGCCAGCGCGCCCCCTGGATGACGCGCGCCCTGGCGGGGGAGCGCGTTTCCTTCGAGATCTCGCTGGAAGCCCCCGAGGGCGGTGTGCGTTACATGCTGGTGACCTATACGCCGCACTTCAGCGGCAAGGGCAACATCCTCGGCTTCTTTGCGCTCTATCAGGACATCACCGAACGCCGCCTGGCCGAGATTGCCCTCAAGGAAACCAACGAGAATCTGGAAGAACGCGTTCGCGTGCGTACCCAGGAGCTGTCACAGGTCAACGAGGCATTGCGTACCGAGAACCGTGTACGTGCGGAAGCCGAGCAGGCACTGCGTCAGGCCAAGCAGCTGGCCGAGGATGCCAACGCCTCCAAGACGCGCTTTCTGGCCGCGGCCAGTCATGACCTGCTGCAACCCCTGAATGCCGCACGTCTGTTCACCTCCGCTCTCGCCCAGCAGGTGGAAGGCGAGATGAAGACCACCACCAATCACATCGACAACTCGCTGCAGGCCGCCGAGGAGCTGCTCAGCACCCTGCTCGACATCTCCAAGCTCGATGCCGGCGCGCTGGCGCCACGCCGCAGCGTGTTCCGCCTGTCGGATATTCTCAAGCCGCTGAAGGCCGAGTTCGAGGTGATGGCGGAAGACCGAGGGCTGGACCTGAAGGTGGTGATGACCCAGCTGGCGGTGGATTCTGACGGCCAGATGCTGCGGCGCATCGTGCAGAACTTCCTGTCCAACGCCGTGCGTTACACCCGTCAGGGCCACGTACTGCTGGGCTGTCGCCGCCTGGGGGATCGCATTCGCATCGAAGTCTGGGACACCGGCCCCGGCATCCCCGAGTCCAAGCTGACCGAGATCTTCCAGGAATTTCGGCGTCTCGATCAGAGCGAGCGTCACAAGGAGAGCGAGAAGGGGCTGGGGCTGGGCCTGTCGATCGCCGAGCGCATGAGTCGCGTGCTCGATCACCCGATCACGGTGCGCAGCTGGGTCGGTGTGGGGACGGTCTTCGCGGTCAGCGTCCCGATCAGCAAGACACTGCCGGCCGCTGAACAGCCGGATGCCGTCCCGGCCCGCAAGCGCGCCGGCAACAAGCTGACCGGCACCCGCGTGCTGTGCATCGACAACGAGAGCCTGATTCTGGAAGGCATGAAGGCGATGCTGTCCGGCTGGGGCTGCGAAGTCTTCACCGCCACGTCCATCGGTGGTGCCAAATCCGTGATTCGCAATCTGGATGGTGATCCGGATGCCATCCTCGCCGATTATCACCTCGACAATGAAGTGACCGGTCTGATGGCGCTGGATGCTCTGGATGAACGCCTGGCAGGCTCCGTGCCCGGCATCGTCATCACCGCGGATCGCACTGACGAAGTCGCCGAGGAGGTACGCCGTGCCGGCTATCACCTGCTGCTCAAGCCGGTGCGTCCGGCGGCGCTGCGCGCACTGCTGACGCGTACCCTGCAGGCCAATCGTGCCGAGAAGCATGCCAGCGGTACCTCGGATGAGACAGGCGGAGCCCCGGAGAACGGCGATGGCTGATCGCGGGTGAATCGCGCAGCGCCTGTGAACGAGCAGGCGCTGTATCCGCAAAAAGCCCGCCCTGTCAGTGACAGGGCGGGCTTTTGTCTTTCCGAAGCAGGATCATGCTCATCGAACGGGATGCATCATCCCGTCAATCACAGCCACTTCAGGAGCGAACCTTCGGCGGCTCGACTTCCAGACGCTGCGCCGCGATGACGGCCTGGGTGCGGGAATGCACGCCAAGCTTGCGCAGAATGGCGGTCACGTGCGCCTTGATGGTGGCCTCGGACACATTCAGCTCATAGGCGATCTGCTTGTTGAGCAGGCCTTCCGTCAGCATGTTGAGCACGCGGAACTGCTGTGGCGTCAGCGAGGCGATCGCTTCGGCAAAGCGGGACTCATCTTCGCTGGACTCGCCCATGGCTTCGGCGATATCCGTCGGCAGCCAGACTTCGCCTTCGAGAATCTCGCCGATCGCCTCGGCGATCACATCCAGACTTGCGGACTTGGGGATGAAACCGGAAGCGCCATAATCGATGGCGCGGCGCACCACGTAGGGCTCCTCGCTACCGGATACGACGGCGACCGGGATATCCGGCGTCTGACCACGCAGCTGGATCAGGCCTGAGAAGCCATGGGCTCCCGGCATGTGCAGGTCCAGCAGGATCAGATCAGCATCGGGGTGGCGGGCAACGATATCGTTGGTCGCGTCCATGCTGTCGGCTTCGACAATCTCTGCCTGTGAGGCCACTTGCCTGAGTGCCTGCGTCAGTGCGGCACGAAAGAGCGGATGATCGTCTGCAACGATGAACTTCTGGGCAAAGGCCATTGAGTCTCCTCCAAAACCCCGATGGTGATCATCACCGACCTTCCTGGCCGGTCAATGATCGCCGTTATTTTCTGGCATGTTACCCCATGGAACGCGCGTTTAACAAAGCAGCCCACCATCGGGAGACATACTGATGTTTCGCTCGGGGAACACGAGTATCGCACGGATTGCCCAATGATGAGTGGACAATGCACAAGTGAATTCTGACAGCATCCTGCGGATGGAGAGTCAGACCACCCTAACCGCAACGCGACTCGCATGCCAACCGACCAGTGCCACACCGGCAATCAGCAGGAAACCCATGAGGCTGGCAGCGTCCGGCACTTCTCCCCAGATCGCCCAGCCGGCCAATGCGGAGAACACGATGGTGAGATAGGAATAGATCGACACTTCCCCCGCGGGCGCCAGCCGATAGGCCGTGGTCATCAGGATCTGGCCACCGGCCGCGAAGACCCCGATCCCCAACAGGGCCAGTGCCTGCGGCGCACTGGGCATCACCGGATTCATCAGCATCGGCACCAGGGTGACGATGCTGGAGACCAGCGAGAAATGTAACACGATTGTCGCGGAAGCCTCACGCCCTCGCAGCGCCCGAATCAGCGTGTAGGCAGCGCCGGCCAACATGGCCGAGCCCAATCCGACCAGCGCCGGAAACAGTGCCTCCACACCTCCCTCGGCGAACGCCAGCTGCGGCTTGATGACCAGAGTCGCCCCCACGAAGGCAATCAGCATGCCTACCAGCCGCCAGCCGCCCAGGCGCTCTGCCAGAAACATGCCGGCAAACAGCATCACGAAAAACGGCGACAGCTTGTTTAGGATAGTCGCATCCGCAAGCAGCAGGTGATCGATGGCGTAGAAAAAGCTCATCACGCCGCCAAGCCCGATCAGCGAGCGCGCCAGCAGCAACGGCTGATGGTGCCAGTGTCCCAGCAGACGCGCACCCGCCATGCGTACCATCACGACGGCAACCACCAGGCTTACGAGATTGCGCACGAAGACCTTCTCGAACAGCGGCAAGTCACCGCTCAACTTGACCATCGCCCCCATCAACGCGAAGGAGATCGCCGACAGGCACATCAGCACGACAGCGCGTGGACGGTTCTCGCCCTCGGTGGATGACGATGATGCAACCTGTGAGGAAGTGGCGGGCTGAGACGTGGCGCAGGATGCATCCGACTTGCCTGCTGACATGGGGGCTGCCTTGATCATGAAGTGAATGAGGAAATGCTCAGGGAGGCCATCAGGCCCACCTGTCGCATGCGGGTTGTCGCATCATTATCAAGTCAGCCGCTCATCGATGGCCAACCTTTCCTGCTTCAGACACGGCCAGGATGTGCACGAGACAGACACTCACGAAACAGGCACCCACGAAACAGGAGCGCATGACCCGGACGCACACGAAAAAAACGCGGGAGCCAGGCTCCCGCGCTTCGATGTCGCGACGTATCTCGTCAGGCCTGCATGGCCGCCATCCGACGAGTTCAGCGGTTGGCGCGATGCTCGATCAGATCATCCACCACCGTCGGGTCCGCCAGCGTCGAGGTATCCCCAAGACCGTCGGTCTCGTTGGCGGCGATCTTGCGCAGGATACGCCGCATGATCTTGCCGGAACGCGTCTTGGGCAGTCCCGGTGCCCACTGGATGACATCAGGTGACGCGATCGGCCCGATGTCCTTGCGCACCCACTGGGTCAGGGTCTTCTTGAGCTCATCGCTTGGCTCGATGCCATCATTGAGCGTCACGTAGATGTAGATACCCTGCCCCTTGATGTCGTGGGGATAACCGACCACCGCGGCTTCGGCGACCGCCTCATGCGCGACCAGCGAGGACTCGATCTCGGCCGTGCCCATGCGGTGCCCGGAAACGTTGAGCACGTCGTCGACGCGTCCAGTGATCCAGTAATACCCATCCTCGTCACGGCGGCAGCCATCGCCGGTGAAGTACATGCCGGCATAGGTGGAGAAATAGGTCTGCACGTAACGCTCGTGGTTGCCCCAGATGGAGCGAGCCTGCCCGGGCCAGCTGTCGAGAATCACCAGATTGCCTTCGGTGGCTCCCTCGAGAATGTTGCCCTCGTTGTCGACCAGCGCCGGCTGCACGCCGAAGAACGGCAAGGTGGCGGAACCCGGCTTGAGATCCGTGGCACCCGGCAGCGGCGCGATCATGATGCCGCCGGTCTCGGTCTGCCACCAGGTATCCACCAGCGGGCAGTTGCCCTTGCCGATCACGCGGTGGAACCACTCCCATGCCTCAGGATTGATCGGCTCACCCACCGAGCCGAGCAGGCGCAGGCTGTCGCGGGAACTGGAGTCCATCACGCCATCGCCGTGTGCCATCAGCGCGCGCACGGCAGTCGGGGCCGTGTAGAGAATATTGACCTGATGCTTGTCGACGATCTCCCCCATGCGCCCGTGAGTCGGATAGCTGGGCACCCCCTCGAACATCAGCGTGGTCGCGCCGTTGGCCAGCGGTCCATAGACGATGTAGCTGTGCCCTGTCACCCAGCCTACATCCGCCGTGCACCAGTAGATGTCGCCATCGTGGTAGTCGAAGACGTAACGATGGGTCATGGCCGCATAGAGCAGATAGCCGCCCGTGGTGTGCTTCAGCCCCTTGGGCGTGCCGGTGGAGCCGGAGGTGTAGAGAATGAACAGCGGGTCTTCCGCGCCCATCGCTTCTGCCGGGCAGTCGCTGGACTGACGGTCGACCAGCTCGTGGAACCACAGATCACGACTCCCCCAGTGCACGTCACCCCCGGTACGCCGCACCACCAGCACGTGGTCGACGCAGCCGGTGCCATCGCGCTCCAGCGCATCGTCGACATTCTCCTTGAGCGGCACTCGCTTGCCACCGCGCAGCGATTCATCGGCGGTGATCACGATACGCGAGCTGGAATCGGCGATCCGTCCTGCCAGCGCGTCCGGCGAGAAGCCCCCGAAGACCACCGAGTGCACCGCACCGATACGGGTACAGGCCAGCATCGCCATGGCCGCTTCGGGGATCATCGGCATGTACAGGGTGACCACGTCACCACGCCCCACGCCCAGTTCCTTGAGGCCATTGGCGAACTGGCTGACGCGCGCATGCAGCTCGCGATAGGTGATCGACTGGGACTCACTGGGGTCATCCCCTTCCCAGATGATCGCCACCTGGTCGCCACGCTCCTGGAGATGACGATCCAGACAGTTGTGGGCCACGTTGAGCTGACCATCCTCGAACCAGCGCACATCGACATTCTCAGGGCCGAAGTCGGTACTGCGTATCACCGAGGGCGCCTTGAACCAGTCCAGCGACTGCGCCTGCTCGGCCCAGAAATCCTCGGGTGCCTCGACAGACTGCTGATACATGGCCTGATAGCGCTCACGATCTACCCATGCACGGGCGGCAACATCAGGCTTGACCGGGTGAACCTTGGCATCTTCGCTCATTGTTGTTCGACCTCTGGAAGTTGGCGGGCGACACGCCTCGGGCTGCCTCATACGACACGGGTACGCTGCGGACGAGTCATGGCTAGTCCGTTTCAGCTTAAACCCAAGCATGGGGGGGCCACACACTAGACCTTGGTAGACAATTTTTTCCCAATAATTTCAACTATTTATCAACAAATAACACCAAGGTCACAGCGACTTTCGCCGCAGAAAACCCGCACTCCAGAGGGACTGAGCGCGCCACGGCGGCATTGAAAACGGGAGGCAGGACAGCACGGAAGGCGATGGCAGGCATCAGGAATCGCTCAATGGCCCCTTGAGCGCTTTCCCGCACTGCCGGCATCGGTAACGCTGCCCACGAAGCGCATTGGCATGTCGACGATGACTCAGATAGTGCGGTGTCTCGCAATCGCATCCGTAGGCCCAGGGCATCGGACTCGCGCGGGAAACATCCATGCGGTGGGTCACCTCAGGTGCGACACCATAGAGATTCGTCATGACCTGCTGCCACTCCGGGCCATGCGGCTTGACCCGCTGGCCGCGCGCGCGCTCCACCACTTCCATCACCACCCAGTGCGCCACCTCATGAGGGACGGTCTGGCTCAGGAAGTGATGGCGGTTCTCGCACAGCAATTGCCAGTTGAAGCGCAGGCGCTGGCGCGCCGGTTCGGCTGTCCCGGCAGTGCGTCCTCTGAGACGACAGGACACGGCGGGCATGCGCATCTCGGGATAGTGCGCACGTGCGCGCGCCAGACAGGCCAGCACACGGGATTGCAGCATGGCATGCAGTTGCGGCTCGCTGAGGGCATCCAGTGTCTGCTCATCGGCCAACGGCAGGGGGTCGGCGACCGCATCACCGAGACACGCCAGTACATGGTCGACGGGAAAGCGATATCGACTGACGACACTGCCATCCACGGCGTGCGCGACACGGGAACAAGACATGAGACGACCCCTTGATGCCAGACGATCGAGGTGAACGGCAACCGCTGAAGAAAGTGGAGAATTCGACGATTCAGGGGCTTTCGTGGCAACGAAAACCCTTGCCACGAGATGATACACTAGCCACATTCGCAGTGGCCGCGACGCCCTGCCCGACTTCTATCCCGCATGTGAGACCTTCCCCATGGCCGAGCCTGTCCAGACCCAGCCGTTGCTGGATGATGAATCCCTCGACATCCTCGATGAGTTCCTTGAATCCGACCTGGTCGGCCCGGAAGCCCTCGACATCATCAGCGCGCATGGCTTCATGCTGGCACTGGCCATCGCACCACGCGAAGTGCCTTCCAGCCTGTGGCTGCCGGAGCTGTTCCAGGGGCAGCCCGCCTATGAAAGCCCCGAGCAGGAAGCCCAGGTGGTCGCGCTGTTCGAGCAGATGCGCGCCAATGCCATCGACGCCCTCGAGCACGGCATCCTGCCTGAGCTGCTGTTCGAGCTGGAACTCGGTGGCCTCGACCCCGTCGAGACGCCGATCGGTGACTGGTGTGCAGGCTTCATGGAAGGTGTCTTCATGGACGAGGAAGCCTGGTTCGGGACCCAGGAAGAGACCGCGGCCGAGCTGCTGCTGCCCTTCATGGCCATCTCGGGCGTATTCGACGATGAAGACCCGGAGATCGGCGAGCTGATCGCCGACCCCGTCGGTGCCCAGCGCTTCGTCAACCAGCTGCCGGAACTACTGCTGGATCTCTATCTGCTCTATCGCGTGCCGCCGGAAAGCCCCAAGCCATCACCGCGCCGCAAGGGAGCCGCAACGCCGGGCGCCGCGGGCATTCCGCGTGGCAAGCATGCGGGCGGCAAGGGCAGTGGCAAGGGCGGCGCGAAGAAGCCTGCTGGCAAGGGTGGCGGCAAGAAGCGCTGAGCCCCCGCCATCCCCCTCTTTGCGCCGTGCAGCGCCAGACACGACAACGCCGGACGCCCCTTGGGGTCGTCCGGCGTTGTCGTGTCACGAAGCAGTGTCTGACATCCGTGAACTGGCTAGCGCAGCCGCGTCACCAGGCTATCCAGGGTGCCATAGCCCCACTCGCGACAGCGTTGCGCCAGAGAGCGTCGCTGCCAGGCAGCCCGGGTGATCTCGACGCTGCGCGCGAAATGCTGCTCGAACAGCGCCGCCACCTCCGCCGCGAAGCGATGGTCCTGCACCTCCTGATTGGCCTCCAGATTCCATTGCAGGCTCCAGTGATCGAAGTTGCATGACCCCAGCGTGACCCAGTCATCCGCCAGCGAGAACTTGGCATGCAGGAAGCGCGGCTGGAATTCATGGATCCGCACGCCCGCCTTGAGGAGACTCGCATAGAAACGCTGCCCCGCAGAACGCACGCCGGGATGGTCGTGATGCTGTCCCGCGATCAACAGCTGCACATCGACGCCGCGCCGAGCCGCCCGCTTGAGGCGTCGACGCATGCTGAAGGTCGGCACGAAGTAAGGCGTGCAGATCCACAGCCGCTTGCGGGTGCTGCTGGCCTGATGCTGGAGCGAGTGGCGAATCGCCTGATAACGAAATCCATGGCCCCAGACGACACGCCCGCGCATCCCCAGATATCCCGTGACGACGTTGACCGCATTGATGTTGACGCTGCGCACGGCCTCACGACGCCCCTGCCCCTCGCTGGCAGCGGAATCCCAGACCCGCGCGAACAGCCTGACCCAGTCACGGATACAGGGCCCCTCGATGCGTATCGCCACTTCTGACCAGGCCTCGGCAAACTCATCGACCGCCCCGAAACCGCCAGTGAAGCCCACCTCGCCATCCACGACCAGCAGCTTGCGGTGATCCCGCGTCAGGTTGCGACCGAACCGCCACCAGCGAATCGGGTTGTAGAAGCGCAGGGCGATGCCGGCCTCGGTCATGCGCTGGCGATCCGCCTCCTCGAGCCCCAGCGAGCCGAAGCCATCCAGCAGCACCAGTACATTGACGCCACGCTGGCACGCAGCGCTCAAAGCCTCGATCAGGACCCGACTGAGGTGACCGCTTTCGGCCAGATACAGTTCGAGCAGTATCGAGTGACGTGCGCCTTCCACCGCCTCCAGCATGCTGGGCAGAAAGCGCGCCCCCTCCGGCAGCAGGGTAAATCGATTGCCTGAACGCCACATCCCGAGCATGACATGCCTCCCGTTGCTCCCGCACTGGGCAATGACAGCTGATATCGGCGTCATCGAACAGAATGCGTATAATGATCAATATCATGCATGCGGCGACCCAACGTCGATATCCTCGGATCGCCACTCCCGCATCCTGTGAGTCAACGCAAACGATCCTGCTTGTGACAGCGTCTCACCATCGAACTTTTCGAGTACACCTGCGAGGCTCCGCCATGTCGCCCGTCACCCTGTTATTGCGCCCTCTGCGCAACCTCAGCCGCCGTCTGCTGGACAAATGGGTGGAGCTGCGCGCGGTGGAACCCGACATCAACGCGCTGGACCACAGTGCCCTGAATCTCGACCCCGACCTGCCGGTGGTCTACGTCTTCCCCTATCAGGCGCTCTCCGATGAACTGGTGATCGAGCAGCTTTGCGAGGGGCGTGGCCTGCCGTCTCCCACTCTGCCCTTGAGCATAGGCGACATGCGCCTGAGTCACTCGCGGTTGCGCCTGCTGCGTCACTCACGCAAGGGCAAGGGCCTGCTCTCCCGACGACTCGCGCAGCTGATCGAGGCACTGGAGAACGCCCCGGATGAGGTCGAGGTCCAGCTGGTACCGGTCAGCGTGTTCTGGGGACGTGCGCCGGGCAAGGAATTCGGCTTCTGGAAGTTCATCTCCGCTGACAGCTGGCGTGTCACCGGGGTATTGCGTCGCGCCATCGCCATCCTCGTGCATGGTCGCTCGGTGGATGTGCACTTCGGCCAGCCGCTCAAGCTCCACGAGGTGCTGCGCGAGGGTCCCGAGGATCAGGCGCTGGCGCGCCGGCGCATCGCTCGTCTGCTGCGCGTGCACTTTCGTCGCGTGCGCACCCGACTGCTGGGGCCGGACCTCTCGCATCGCCACACCATGATCCGCAATCTGCAGAAGGCGCCCGCCGTACAGGACGTGATCAGCGAGCTGGCCCGCGACCAGAACCAGCGTCCCGCGCGTCTCGAGAAGCGCGCGTTGAGATACGGCCGCGAGATCGCCTCCAACATGGGCTATCCCGTGCAGCGCTTCCTGGCTCACGCCCTCAAGCGCTTGTGGCACAAGCTGTATGACGGCATCGAGATCCGCGGCATGTCGCGCGTCAAGGCGATCGCCGGGGACTGCGAGCTGATCTATGTGCCCTGCCATCGCAGCCATATCGATTATCTGCTGCTGTCCTACGTGCTGTTCCACGAAGGGCTGATGACGCCGCACGTGGCAGCCGGCAAGAATCTCGACATGCCGGTGATCGGCCCGATCCTCCGGCGTGGCGGCGCCTTCTTCCTGCGCCGCAGCTTCCGTGACAATCGCCTCTATGGCGCGGTCTTCGATGAATATGTCCACCAGCTGATCACCCGCGGGCACCCGGTGGAATACTTCATCGAGGGTGGACGCTCACGCACGGGCCGCATGTTGCCGCCACGTCCGGGCATGCTGGCGATGACGCTACGTTCCTTCCTGCGTGACACGCGCCGCGAGGTCGCCTTCGTCCCGGTCTACATCGGCTACGAGAAGGTCTTCGAGAGCCTCAGCTATCAGCGTGAACTGTCGGGCGCCAGCAAGAAGAAGGAGTCGCCGCTGGATCTGATTCGCGTGCTGGGGCAGCTCAAGCAGCCCTTCGGCAAGGTCTATCTCAACATTGGCGAGCCGCTCAAGCTGGGGGCCTGGCTGGACAAGACCACTCCCGAGTGGCAGGCCAGTCGCCACCAGCGGCGCCCGGAATGGCTGACCAGTGCCGTGCCGCGACTGGGCAACGAGATCGCCACGCGCATCAATGCCGCCGCGGCCCTCAACCCTGTCTCGCTGTCGGCGCTGGTACTGCTTTCCACCGCACACCACGCCATCGAGTCCAGTCTGATGCAGCGCCAGCTGGCCATGCTGGTGCGGCTGGCCGGCAAGCTGCCTGGCCGACAGGACCACAGCCTGCCCGAAGGCACGCCGGAAGAATGGATCGCGCACTGTGCGCACCTGGGGCTGGTCACCCTGCGCCCCCAGCACCTCGGTGAGCTGGTGATCGCCACACCGGAACAGGCCAGCCTGCTGACCTGGTACCGCAACAACGTCCTGCATCTGCTGGCGCTGCCGGCGCTGATCGCCTTCGCCTTCCGCAACACCGCCCAGTACACCCTGCAGGCGCTGGATGAGCAGATCAGCCCGGCCTGGCCCGTGCTGGTACGTGAACTGTTCGTGCCGGAAGCCCCGGAGCTGAAAGGCGATATCGCCGCCACCCTCGCGCTGCTCAGCGACGAGGGCCTGCTGGAGCACCAGCCGGCAACCGAGAACACGCCCGAACGCTGGTCGCGTCCGGTCGCAAGCCAGGAATCCTCCGAGCAGCTGCGGCTGCTGGCCCAGCCGGTCCAGCCGACGCTGGAGCGCGGCTACCTGCTGATCGCGGCCTTGCTGCAACACGGCAGCGGCACGCTGGATCGCGAAGCCCTCGAGACCCACTCCGGCGCGCTGGCAGAGCGGCTGACGCTGCTCTCGGGCCTCAACGCGCCCGAGTTCTTCGACAAGCGACTGTTCCGCGGCCTGCTGGATACCCTGCTGGAGCTGGACTTCATCTGGCTGGACGACAATCGTCTGTGCTTCGGCGAAGCGCTGGAAGACCTGCAGACCCGTGGGCGCGACCTGTTCGACCCGGCATTGCGCCATCGCTTGCAGCATGTGCGCCTGCGCGATACGCCGGACACGCCAGAGGACAATGCTGACTCGGCTGACGAACCACGCTGACAACGGTGCCACGCCATCCCTTCGCATGAACGACAGGACCCCGCTCGCGGCAGACGCGAGCGGGGTCCTGTCATCTTCAGAGCGGTCATGCACGTCAGGGTGCATCACCCGGCCTTCGCGGCTAGCGCAGCGCCTGCTTGACGTAGACGTCGTAGCGGCTGGTCTTCTCCTCCACCACATGACTCGGCGCGATGCCGCCGATCGGCTCAGCCTTGCGTGGACGCTTGACCACCACCCGATGGGTCGCGACCTCCAGTGCCGAATCCAGCAAGGCCGGCGCATCCGCGTCATCCCCCGCCAGGGCACGGAAGAGCCGCATCTCCTTCTTCACCAGCGCGGACTTGTCACGGTGCGGGTACATCGGATCCAGATGCACCACCTGCGGCGGCTGATCCCACAGCGCGACGAGCTCTCCCAGATCACGCGAGGCATCCCCCTGCAGCGCCTGCATGCGTAGCGCGATCTCACGTATCTCGTCGTCTGCACAGCCCTGCGCGCGGGTCAGGCCATCGACCAGGATCGCCGCCGTCGCGGCGACACGCTCGATCATCAGCACCGGCGATCCGAGACTTGCCAGCACGAAGGCATCGCGCCCCAGCCCGGCGGTGGCATCGACGATGCTTGGCAGCGCGCCGCGATTCAGGCCACAGGCCCGCGCGATCAGCTGATTGCGCCCCCCACCGAAACGCCGGCGGTGGTCCGCCCGACCAGCGACGAAATCCACATGCAGCGGTTTGCCGTACTCGCGCTCGTCACCGGCGATCACGACCCGCGGTACGCCCTGCTCGTCCTGCGCCACCTCGAGCCGCAGAGCCGGCAACGCATCATCGTCCCGGATGGCGATCCCGAAGTGCGCCGCCAGCATGGCGAGCTCCGGATGCACCGCCAGCTGCGAGCGAGCGATGGCGATCACGGGGGTCGCGTCAGCGGCGTCAGAGGAAGGAGCGAGGGGATCGGATGGCAGCATGAACGGGCTCTATGGAAATGAAGAGACGCTGGGACTCGCGAAAGACCAGCACAAAGGCGACATGATAAGCGCAAGCAAGGCTGACAGAAACGCCGACGGCGCCGCAAGAGCGACGCCGTCGGAGAAAGACTGAACCTGCCGTACGCGACTTACAGCAACAGCATGCCGAACAGCAGCACGCCCAGCAGCAGACGGTAGATGACGAAGGGCAACATGCCGATGCTGTCGATGGCCTTGAGGAACAGCTTGATGCACACCAGCGCCGAGACGAAGGACAGCACCACACCCAGTCCGACATCGAACAGCTGGGCTTCACTGCCGGTCTCGATCAGCTCCAGCCCCTTGAGTGAGCCCGCCGCGAGAATCAGCGGAATCGACAGCAGGAAGGAGAAGCGCGCGGCGCTCTGACGCTCGAATCCCAGCAGCAGTGCGGCAGTGATGGTGATGCCCGAGCGCGAGGTGCCCGGAATCAGTGCCAATGCCTGGAACAGACCGATGATCAACGCCCCCTTGAGCGTGAGCGTCGCCAGATCCCGCGTGCGCGTGCCCTTGGCATCCGCCCACCACAGCAGCAGACCGAAGACGATGGTGGTCGTGCCGATCACGGCAGTCGAACGCCCGGCCGTTTCCACCACATCGCCCAACAGGCCACCGAAGACGACGGCCGGCAGCGTCGCCAGCAATACCGCCCAGCCCAGACGGCTGTCGTCGGTCTGACGCGCCGCAAGCCCGCCAGAACCGCTGAACTGTCCGAACCAGCCAGCGAGGATATTGACGACATCCTTGCGAAAGGCCATCACCACGGCCAGCAGAGTACCGACATGGACCGCGACATCGAAGGCCAGTCCCTGGTCCGGCCAGCCAAGCACCTGGGAGGGCAGGATCAGGTGAGCGGAGGAGGAAATCGGCAGAAATTCGGTCAGACCTTGAATGACGGCCAACGCCACCACGTGCATGAGTTCCATGAAACATCCTTTTAAGAGTAACGGGCCTCAATGGCCCACACGGACGAAAGACATCGCCTGTGGCACTGCGAGGTGCGGTGATGACAGAACGGTTCCCTGTCAGCCGATGCGCGACCGACATCAGGGGGCCGCAGTGTGATGCTGAAACCTTACGGCAGCCTTGGCAGACCACCTGACTGACGCGAGAGGATGGCGATCCCTGGCGCCATCAGCGCCATGCCACCTCGTTGCGCAGATAGACAGGCTGCGCCTCGACGGCAGCGACTGCCTCGCCGCGCGCAAAGGCCTGCGCCGCCAGGATGACCATGTCCTCGGCATCCGGCTGCGGTGCCTCCAGACGCTGCACGATGCTGGCGCGCAAGGCTTCCGGCAGCGCATCGTGCATGACCAGCCCGGAACCGATGGCCAGCCAGTCGTGCTCACGAAGCTCCTGGGGCAACTCCACGAGTCCCGGCGCCACGACCTGCTCGGGCAGCAGCTGGCTGACCTCGACCTCACCTTCGGCGGAGGTCGCCACACGATAGGCGCCGGTGTAAAGCTCGCCCATGCGGGCATCCAGCATCGGCAACACGAAACGGGCGTGGTGATGGCGATGGGCCTGCAGCGCCAGCGCCGCCAGGGTCGAGACACCGATCACCGGCACCTCAAGCCCGAAGGCCAGTCCCTGGATGGTGCCAGCCGCGATGCGCAGGCCCGTGAAGGAACCCGGGCCGTGGCCATAGGCCAGCGCGTCCAGGTCCTTCAACGTCAGCTGGGCGTCTGCCAGCAGCGTCTCGATCATCGGCATCATCAGCTGGGTATGCTGACGGGGAGCTTCACAGCGCTCGGCAGTAACAACGCCGTCCTGCCACAGGGCAACGGAACAGGCGGAGGAGGATGCATCAATGGCCAGAAGCGTGGTCATGGGCGGTTCATCATCAGAAAAATGTGACGCGATTCTACCCGTCCCCCGCTAGCAGCAAAAGACGCAGGGTGTCCACGGCAGGTGTCGGCGCTGTGCGTCAGTCGTGCCACAGGCCGCGAACCTGCGCTGCAGAAGGGGTCTGTCGCAACACGCCATTTCGCTTTCGCGACCAAAGAAAACGCCCGCAGACAAAGCCTGCGGGCGTTTTCAAGGCGCTTGATACCGAAAGAGCACATCATGCGGGCCATGGCGGCGCCATAGTCCTCATGCCGTCTCAGGCAACGCGACTCACTGCTCCAGCGCGCTGACCAGCTGGGCACGAATGTCATCGACGGAGCCGATGCCTTCGATGCGATGGTAGGCCGGTGCCTGGGCATCGCCAGTGGCAGACCAGCTGGAGTAGTACTCGACCAGCGGCTCGGTCTGCTCATGGTAGACGGACAGACGGTTGCGCACCGTGGCTTCACGGTCATCTTCACGCTGGATCAAGGCTTCGCCAGTGACGTCGTCCTTGCCTTCCTCGCGCGGCGGGTTGTACTCGATGTGATAGACACGACCGGAATCCGGGTGCACACGACGACCGGACAGGCGCTTGACGATTTCCTCGTCCGCCACGGCGATCTCGACCACGTGGTCCAGCTTCACGCCCGCTTCCTTCATGGCGTCAGCCTGCGGAATGGTGCGCGGGAAGCCATCGAACAGGAAGCCGTTCTCGCAGTCGGGCTGGCTGATGCGTTCCTTGACCAGAGCGATGATGATCTCGTCGGACACCAGCCCGCCGGTATTCATGATCTCCTTGACCTTGAGCCCCAGCTCGCTGCCGGCCTTGACCGCTGCACGCAACATGTCTCCGGTGGAAATCTGCGGGATGTTGAAACGCTCGCAGATGAACTGGGCCTGAGTGCCCTTGCCGGCGCCGGGGGCGCCCAACAGGATCAAACGCATCGGTACTGCTCCTTGAGTGTGCAAATGAAAAGCGTGAAACAGGTGTAAATGGGTCATCCGGGCTTGTGTGCCCTGCCCTCGACGGCAGATGGCCATCCGAGGCGCTCTGGCCGCCGAGCGCTCAAGACGACTCGGCTCACGCGCTGACCTGCGCAGTGTCTCCCCATCGACATGACAGTGAAGGAGACAGCCACGGGGCCTCGAGCGGCTTGCGACCAGGATGAAACAGGAAGCGGACCGACTGGTGGCGTGACGAACACTCTCCACGCACTGACGATCTCATTATGTCATCGCTATGCAACGCAAGGGCTGACGATACCGCTCACACGGCCATCGCACAAGCACACCAAAGGCGCGCATGACGCCCCTTGGCACTGTTTTGGCTCATTGATGACGGACGAGGCGATCGGCGCGTGCAGCGCCTCGTGATCCAGCCTCACGATGGCATGACGCCCCCGCGGCACTCGGTCGCAGGGGCGTCATGGTAGGGTTCCACTCATTTCAGGGTTCAGGCGTCATGGCCTGGGGGTCATGACCTCACTCGGCGACCTCTTCCGCCTGGCTGCTGCGACGCAGCCGCACCGCCTTGGCCCGCTTGCCGCGTAGCCGGATGTTGAGCATTTCCACCGCCAGCGAGAAGGCCATCGCCACGTAGATGTAGCCCTTGGGCACATGGACGCCGAAGCCTTCGACCATCAACATCATGCCGACCATGATCAGGAAGGACAGGGCCAGCATCTTGATGGTCGGGTGGCGATCGACGAAATCACCGATCGGCTTGGCCGCCACCATCATGATGCCCACCGAGATGACGATCGCGATGATCATCACCGTCAGATGGTCGACCATGCCCACCGCCGTTATCACCGAATCCAGCGAGAAGACGATATCGATCAACGCGATCTGGACCATGATCGCCATGAAGCTGGCACCGCCCTTCTTCGCGCCCTCTTCCGCCGGGTCCTCACCCTCGAGGTTGGCATGGATCTCATGGGTGCTCTTGCCGAGCAGGAACAGCCCCCCGAAGACCAGGATCAGATCCCGCCCGGAGAAGCTGAAATCCAGCACGCTGAACAACGGTGTCGTCAGTGACATCAGCCACGACAACGACATCAACAGCACGATGCGCATGCCCATCGCCAGGCCGAGACCGATCATGCGGCCACGTTGGCGCTGAGCCTCGGGCAGGCGCGCGACCAGAATCGACAGGAAGATGATGTTGTCGATGCCCAGCACGATCTCAAGCGCGGTCAGGGTCGCCAGAGCCACCCATGCCGAAGGGTCCATCAACCATTCCATTGTCTTGCTCCTTGTGTGTTGCGAGAACCGGCCTTCCCGGGGAGTGCCAGCACGATGCGGCAGATCGCGGCAGGTTGGCGTGAAGCATCGCATGTTGTGCAGGGCAGCAACAGCTGTCGCCGCCCTGCCACGCCAACGGACATGCACAAAAAAACGGCCTCCCGAAGGAGGCCGTTCTGTCGACAGGCCATCTGGCACCTGCCCTTGTCATGCAAGGTACGGATCAGAGCAGCAGACGACGCACGTCGGTCAGCACCTGAGCCAGATACGCCGTGAAGCGTGCCGCATCCGCCCCGTTCACCGCACGGTGATCGTAGGACAGTGACAGCGGCATCATCAGACGCGGCTGGAAGGCAGCGCCATCCCACACCGGCTTCATCTGCGCCTTGGAGACACCCAGGATGGCGACTTCCGGCGTGTTGACGATCGGCGTGAAGGCAGTACCCCCAATGGAGCCAAGGCTCGAGATGGTGAAACAACCACCGGTCATCTCTTCGCGCTTGAGCTTCTTGGTCTGCGCCTTCTTGGCCAGCTCCACGGATTCGCGGGCCAGCTCCAGCAGGCTCTTCTGATCCGCATTGCGGATCACCGGCACCATCAGACCGTCCGGCGTATCCACCGCGATACCGATGTGCACGTACTTCTTGTGCACCAGCGTCTCGCCGTCAGACTTGAGGCTGACGTTGAACTGCGGATACTTGGCCAGCGCGTGGGCAGCCGCCTTGATCATGAACGGCAGCGGCGTGAGCTTGGCGCCTGCCGCTTCCGCCTCGGCCTTCATGGACTTGCGGAAGGCCTCGAGCTCGGTGATGTCGGCTTCATCGAACTGGGTCACGTGCGGGACGTTGAGCCAGCTGCGATGCAGGTTGGTGGCACCCGCCTTCATCAGACGGCCCATCTTCGACTCTTCGATCTCACCGAACTGGCTGAAGTCCTGATCCGGCACCTGCGGGATACCGGCACCGCCGGTGGCCTGCGCGGCAGGGGCTGCCGGTGCGGACTTGGCCTTCTGCATCATCTGCTTGACGTAGGCCTGGACATCTTCCTTCACCACACGGCCCTTCGGACCGCTGCCGGAGACGTCCGCCAGATCGACACCGAACTCACGCGCCAGCAGGCGAACCGCAGGCCCTGCGTGGACCTTGGCACCCTTGCTCGGCTTGTGGGCCGCCATCTGGGCTTCCGGGCTCGGCGTACCGGCCGGTGTCGGCTCAGGCTTCTGCTCGGCCTTGTCTGCCTTGGGCGCGGCCGGAGCCTCCGCCTTGGCAGCCTTCGGCGCAGGCTTGGCACCGGCGACCTCGAGGTAACCGATCAGGTCGCCCTCGGACACGGTGTCGCCTTCCTTGACGGAAAGCTCCACCACCTTGCCCTTGTAGGGGCTCGGGATGTCCATGGTCGCCTTGTCGGATTCCAGCGTGATCAGCGCGTCTTCCTCGTTGACCTCATCACCGACGGCCACGGCCATCTCGATGATCGGCACGCTGTCGCTGCCGGAGAGATCCGGGACACGCAATTCCTTGCGCTCCGGCTCACCGGAGGCCGGCTCTTCTTCGGCAGCCGGCGCTTCAGAGGCGGTCTCTTCAGACGCAGACGCAGACGCGGAGGATTCTTCCGCCGGCGCTGATTCCGCCGCACTGTCACCGCCTTCACCGGCGATTTCCATCTGACCGATGACATCACCGGACGCGACGTTGTCGCCTTCCTTGACGGTCAGCTTGACGATCTTGCCCTTGTGCGGGCTCGGGACGTCCATGCTGGCCTTGTCGGACTCAAGCGTGATCAGCGCATCCTCGGCGTCGACTTCGTCGCCTTCGGAGACCGCCATCTCGATGATCGGCACGGCCTCGGAGTCGCCCAGGTCCGGCACGACGATGTCGACGGTCCGGGTACCACCGGAAGCGGCCTTCGGTGCAGCAGCGGCCTCTTTCGGCGCCTGCTGCTCAGACGCTTCCTGCTTGGGAGCCTCTTCCTTCGGCGCTTCCTGCTCGTCAGAAGCGTCAGAGGAGGTGTCACCACCGCCTTCCGCTTCCAGCTCCAGGATGTCGTCGCCTTCGGAGACGGTGTCGCCTTCCTTGACGAGAATCTTCACCACCTTGCCGCCCTTCGGTGCCGGCACATCCATGCTGGCCTTGTCGGACTCAAGAGTGATCATGGTGTCTTCGGCGGAGATAACATCTCCGACCGCCACCGGTATCTCGATGATCTCGACATCGGAACTACCGCCAATGTCGGGAACCTTGATGATTTCGCTGCTCAAGATCGTGCTCCTTCCAAAACGTGCACGGGGAGCGACACCCGAATCACCTTCGCATCATCTTGATGTCGAGGATGGAGTGCCGCTCGCCTGTTCCGCGATCTCCGCTCAGACGCTCAGCGGATTCGGCTTGTTGGGGTCGATGCCGTAGGTCTTGATCGCTTCCGCGACCACCTTGCGGTCGATCTCACCACGATCCGCCAGCGCCTTCAGGGCCTGGACGGTGACGAAGTTGCGGTCGACTTCGAAGAAGTGACGCAGCTTCTCGCGGGTATCGGAACGACCGAAACCATCGGTACCGAGCACGTGATAGTCAGCCGGCACCCAGGCGCGAACCTGGTCAGCAAACAGCTTCATGTAGTCAGTGGCCGCCACGACCGGGCCGTCACGTCCTTCCAGGCACTGGGTGATGTGCGGCTTGGCCGGGGTCTCTTCCGGCTTGAGGAAGGCCTGACGATCCAGTTCCAGCGCTTCGCGACGCAGCTCGTTGAAGCTGGTGACGCTCCAGATGTCGGCATCGACACCGTAGTCGTCCTTCAGCATCACGGCAGCGGCTTCGACTTCACGCAGGATGGTGCCGGAACCCAGCAGCTGAACGCGTGCCTTGCCGTCCTTCGCGCCTTCCTTGAGCAGGTACATGCCCTTGATGATGTCGTCTGCGGGCACCGTTTCAAGCTCCGGCTGCTCGTAGTTCTCGTTCATCACCGCCAGGTAGTAGAAGACCGGCTCGTGCTGCTCGAACATGCGCTTCATGCCGTCCTGCACGATGACCGCCACTTCGTGAGCGTAGGTCGGGTCGTAGGTGCGGCAGTTCGGGATGGTCGAGGCCAGGATATGGCTGTGGCCATCCTGGTGCTGCAGACCTTCACCGTTCAGGGTAGTACGCCCGGCGGTCCCACCGACCAGGAAGCCCCGTGCCTGCAGATCGCCCGCGGCCCACGCCAGATCACCGATGCGCTGGAAGCCGAACATCGAGTAGTAGACGTAGAACGGCATCAGCGGCAGGTTGTGGTTGGCGTAGGACGTTGCCGCCGCCACCCACGCGGACATGGCGCCCGCTTCGGAGATACCTTCCTCGAGGACCTGACCTTTCTGGTCCTCGCGGTAATACATGATCTGACCCTTGTCGACCGGCTCGTACTTCTGGCCTGCCGCGGTGTAGATGCCCAGCTGACGGAACATGCCTTCCATGCCGAAGGTACGCGCTTCGTCAGGAATGATCGGCACGACACGCTCGCCGAGGGTCTTGTGCTTGACCAGACCGTTGAGCACGCGCACGAAGGCCATGGTGGTGGACACTTCGCGACCGTTGGAGCCCTTGAGCTGGGACGCGAAGATCTTGTCGTCCAGCGGCGGGATTTCCAGCGTTTCATACTCGGTGCGACGCTGCGGCAGGTAGCCGTTGAGACGTTCGCGCATGAGGTGCATGTACTTCATTTCCGGGCTGTCGTCCGCCGGCTTGTAGTACGGCACTTCCTCGAGCTGCTCGTCGGTCAGCGGGATACCGAAGCGATCACGGAAGGTCTTGAGCGCTTCGTGCTCCATGGTCTTGACCTGGTGGGCTTCGTTGGCCGCTTCGCCATCGCCCATGCCCATGCCGTAACCCTTGACGGTGTGCGCCAGGATGACGGTCGGACGACCATTGGCGTTGTTGACCGCCTCGTGATACGCCGCGTAGACCTTGTACGGGTCGTGGCCACCACGGTTCAGACGCCAGATGTCGTCGTCTGACATGTCCTTGACCAGATCGGCCGTCTCCGGGTACTTGCCGAAGAAGTGCTCACGCGTGTACGCGCCGCCATTGGCCTTGTAGTTCTGGTAGTCGCCGTCGACCGCCTCGTCCATGCGCTTCTGCAGGATGCCTTTCTTGTCCTGCTCGAACAGCGGATCCCAGAAGCGCCCCCAGGTGACCTTGAGCACGTTCCAGTCGGCACCACGGAAGACGCCTTCCAGCTCGTCCATGATGCGGCCGTTGCCGCGCACCGGACCATCAAGACGCTGCAGGTTGCAGTTGATGACGAAGATCAGGTTGTCGAGGTTCTCGCGACCCGCCAGCGAGATGGCACCCAGGGATTCCGGCTCGTCACACTCGCCGTCACCCATGAAACACCACACCTTGCGGTCGTACATGGACTTCAACTCACGCGAGTTGAGGTACTTCATGACGTGCGCCTGGTAGATCGCCTGGATCGGGCCCAGACCCATGGAGACGGTCGGGAACTGCCAGTAATCCGGCATCAGCCACGGGTGCGGATAGGAGGACAGGCCATTGCCGTCGACTTCCTGACGGAAGCTGTCCATCTGCTCCTGGCTGAGACGACCTTCCAGGAAGGAACGTGCATAGATACCCGGTGCCACGTGGCCCTGGATATACAGCAGGTCACCTTCGAAATCGCCTTCCGGTGCACGGAAGAAGTGGTTGAAACCTACATCATAAAGCGTCGCACTGGACATGAAGCTCGAGATGTGACCGCCCAGGCCCTTGTGGGCACGGTTGTTGCGGATCACCTGAGCGATGGCGTTGTAGCGGATAAGCGAACGGATACGACGCTCCATGAACAGGTCGCCCGGCATGCGCGCTTCGCGGTGCACGGGGATACTGTTGCGATGGGGCGTGGTCACCGAGAAGGGTACTTGATGGCCATCACGACGCAGGCGGTCGGCCAGGCGTGACATCAGGTACTGGGCACGATCCTCACCCTCACGATCCAGAACCGATTCCAGGGAGTCCAACCATTCCGTGGTTTCGATCGGATCGAGATCTTCTCTTGCCTCCAGACTCATAGACGTCTCTCCGAGTGAAGAAATTTTTTGTCAGTTGTTCCGACGAAATGCTACATCGGAACCAGTGGCGCTCTTCAGTGTGGGCACAGCCTTCTGAGTGGGCCGCGTCTCCGATAAAACCGCGGCAACCGGAGACTCCGGCTGCCAGATGCGTTGTGCTTCGTGCGTCAAAGCAGGGCACAAGATGCAGTCATTTGGCGTGAAAGATACCGCAAACACCCCCCCGTGCCAATTCGGTGCGCATGGCTGCGCAGCCGTGCGCCATGGACTGGCACCGCCGTGGCCGTGCGGGTCTCGGCCAGTGCCGAGCGGGATTTCCCGCCGCATGCCAGCCGTCGCCTGGAGCACGTCTTGTAATAAAACTACCAACGCGCCCCGTGGCTACGCTCCCTGACCGGAATCCGGCCCCTGCATGCTGCATTGCACCATCGCGAGGCACTTGCGACCTTAGTCCTGAATGTCGTCCAGCAGGCGATCGAAGTAAGCCCAATCAAAGGCGGGACCAGGATCCGTCTTGCGCAACGGCGCAATCCGCGCATGCGAGGTGATGCGCTCACGGGTCAGCGCCGGGTAGCGGGCCATCAGGCCGGCGACCGTCCGTGCCAGCGTCCGGTACTGCACCTCGCGGTAGGGGTGCACCTCATCGCCCTCGAGCTCGATGCCGATGCTGAAGTCATTGAGCTCCACGCGCTCACGCGCTCCGTCATGCCAGCGCGACCGCCCCGCATGCCAGGCACGACGATCGAAGGGCACGAACTGCACCAGACGACCATCACGCTGGATCAGCACATGCGCCGAGACGCGCAGATGATGAATGTCGGCAAAGTAGGGATGGGCACCGGGGTCGAGCTGATTGGTGAACAGCTGCTCGATGGCCGGCCCCCCGAAGCGCCCCGGTGGCAGGCTGATGGAATGCAGCACCAATGCCGAGACCTCGCCCTCGGGACGCGCATTGTGGTTGGGCGACGGCACCTGACGGGCATTTTCCAGCCAGTGCTCAGGGGTGACGGCCAGTCGCGCCAGCTGGCCCGACCATGGGGAGGAAGACGAGGGGGGCATCGATGACTCCAGACGGGAACGACATTGCACGCGGGGCGTGAGTTTCATGACGGCCTGATCGTGACCCTGCCGGCCCGGTGCACCGTCAGGCGAGATATCGCACCGGTATCGCACACAGGGACTGACCGCCCGCGCGGCTTTTCCTATAATGGCGCACATTATGGCATGCTCGGCAGCCATGGGTCTGTGTCGGGGGGCTTCCTGCGGCGCGATACCAGCTCCGGCAGCACTTCTTGCACAAGGATCAGACGCGCATGAACTTCCACGACGCCCTCGCCGAGGATATCCGCACCAGCGCCGCCCGCCTGCTCGCCGAAGATGTTGGCGGTGGCGACATCACCGCCGAGCTGATTCCCGAAAGACAGTGGGCCAAGGCCCGGGTGATCAGCCGTGAGGCGGCCATTCTGTGCGGCGTGCCCTGGGTGGATGAGCTCTTTCGTCGCCTCGACTCGCGTGTCAGTCTCAAGTGGCTGGCCAGCGATGGTGACCGACTCGAGGCCGACACGCCCTTCCTTGAGCTGGAAGGCCCCGCTCGCTCGCTGCTGACCGGAGAGCGCGCAGCACTCAATCTGCTGCAGACGCTGTCCGGTACCGCGACCCGCGCCCACCACTACGCTTCACTCGTGGAAGGCAGCGGCGTGCGTCTGCTGGATACCCGCAAGACGCTGCCCGGCATGCGAGTGTCCCAGAAATACGCCGTCAGCTGCGGGGGCGGCCACAATCATCGCATCGGCCTGTATGACGCCTTCCTGATCAAGGAAAACCATATCGCCGCCTGTGGCAGCATCGCGGCCGCCGTCCGTGAAGCACGCGATATCGCCTCGGACCTGACCTGCGAAGTGGAAGTCGAGAATTTCGCGGAGCTGGAACAGGCGCTGGATGCCGGTGCCGACGTCATCATGCTCGACAACTTCAACAACGATCAGCTCATCGAGGCCGTCGCGCGCAACAAGGCGCATGCCCAGCCAGCCGTGCTGGAAGCCTCGGGCAACGTCAACGAGAGCACCCTGGCCGGCATCGCCGCCACCGGCGTGGATTGCATCTCGATCGGCGCGCTGACCAAGGACGTGACGGCCATCGACCTATCGATGCGCATCTACACTGTCGAGACCCGCTAGCCAGATGACAGGTGAGTGTCTTCCTGCTGGTCAGCTCCTGTCCTGCTGATGCCACCGGTGACGCCGGCCCATCTTCATGACGCCTTGCCATACCGCCAGGGAGGCGCCCCATGTCCTCGCCATCTCCTCATCAGCGTCCGCCTGCCGCCTCCACGGTGTCAGGCGGACGCTGGCAGACCCGCCGCTGGAGCCTCTACGCACCGATCTACGACCGCGTGGCAGCGCGTGTCCTGCGCTCGGCACGCCGAGACGCCATCGCGACACTGGACCTGAAAGCCGGGACTCGCGTGCTGCTGCTCGGCGGCGGTACCGGGCTCGACCTGCCCTTCCTGCCCCGTGACATCGAGCTTGAGGTGGTCGATGCCTCGCCCGCCATGCTGCGCCGCTGCCGCGAGCGCGCCGAGGCGCTGGGCTTCGATGCCAACGTCAAGCTGGGCGATGCCATGGCACTCGACTTTCCCGATGGCCACTTTGACGTCGTGATCGCCCACCTGATCTTCGCGGTCGTGCCAGAACCGCAGACAGCCTTCGATGAAGCATTGCGCGTGCTGGCATCGGACGGCGAGATGTCCCTGCTCGACAAGGGCTTGCGCGGTCAGCAGCCAGCCGGGGTGATCCGGCGGCTGCTCAATCCGCTGGCCCGCCTGCTGGCCACCAATCTCAGCGTGCCTCTAGATGGCCTGCTGGAAGGGCATGCCATACAGCGCATGGAAGACCGCGACCTCGGGCCTGGCGGCCTGTTGCGTCACATGCACCTTCGCAAGATCTGATCCGCACCGGCGCTGCCCCTTGCATTGCGCGCCCGGCACCGCCACGCAACAAGGACATCCAGATGACAGCAGCGAGCCGATTCGTGACCGTTGTCCCGGCACTCACCCAGGTGCCAGGCCATCGTGTGCGAACGCCGTCGCTTGCCGTGAAGGAGGTTGCATGCAGATTGATCTACACGGACGCAGCGCCATCATCAGTGGTTCCACCGCCGGCATCGGCCTTGCCATCGCGACGGGACTCGCCCGCGCGGGTGCCAGCGTCACCCTGACCGGCCGTACCCAGGCACGTGTCGATGACGCCATCGCCCAGCTCAAGCGTGATGTCCCTGACAGCAAGGTACAGGGCGTGGCCGCGGACCTGGGCTCGCGCGAAGGCTGCGACACGCTGATCCAGACCGTCCCGAACACCGACATCCTGATCAACAATGTCGGCATCTTCGCCCCACAGGACTTCTTCGAGACCGACGACGACACCTGGGAGCAGTTCTTCCAAGTCAACGTGATGTCGGCGGTACGCCTGTCCCGCCACTATGCGCGCGGCATGAAGGAGCGCGACTGGGGGCGCATCCAGTTCCTGTCCAGCGAGTCGGCGCTCAACATCCCCAGCGAGATGGTCCATTACGGCATGACCAAGTCCGCCGTCCAGTCCGTCTCACGCGGGCTCGCCAAGGTGCTGTCCGGCACGCAGGTCACCGTCAACGCCATCCTGCCGGGGCCGACCCGCTCCGAGGGCGTGCTCGAGATGCTCAAGAAGAACGCCGAGGAGCAAGGCAGGACGCTTGAGGAGGTCGAGGCCGACTTCGTCCAGCAGACCCGCCCCACCTCCATCCTCCAGCGCATGGCAAGCCCCGAGGAAGTCGCCAACATGAGCGTCTACGCGGCCTCCGAGCAGGCCAGTGCCACGACAGGTGCCGCGCTGCGGGTGGAAGGCGGTATCGTCGATACCATGGCCTGATCGCCAGCCAGGTCCGTTACCCTGTCGAACGCAAGACGCCCCCACCGGGTGACCGGTGGGGGCGTCTTCATGTCCGATATCACCGTGACGCACGCGTCACTCGTCGAGACGTTTCTCGAAGCGCTCGCGCTTGAGGCAGATGCTGCCTCGCTTGACGTGCTCAAGCCCCAGACTCTCCCAGCCGCGGCGTGCAAGCCCTGGCGACAGCATCAGACTGGCCTCCAGACTCACCACCCGCACCTTGCGTCGGCGAAGGTCCTGTTCGGCCTCCTCCAGCAAGCGGGTGCCTATCCCCTGCCCGGTCAGCCCCGGGTAGACGTAGAGCATCTCGATCCGGGCCAGCGGCCATTCAGGGGCATACTCGCAGAAGGCGATGCAGCGCCCGTCCCGTTCGGCCACCAGCACTTCGAAGCGATGCTGGCGCGCCGCCCAGCGCTCGGCATCCCTGGGCACACGGGACGCCCATTGCTGGCGTTGCGCCAGATCATAGTGACTGGCCGCTCCCTGCATCACGGCCTGATAGAACACCTCGGCCTGATCCGCGGCGTGGCGCGGCTGCGCGGTCACGATGCTGATGCGCGAGGCTGCTGCGCGGCTATCGGTCTGGCTGTGCAATCGTAGGTCCTCCTTGTGCCCCGGGACGGGGCGATTCGCTTTCGGGAATGCGGCTGACTCGCGGTGGCGCAGAGGGTGTCGAGAGACGTCTGATCAGCGACTGCCTCTCACCCGCTGAAGGACACTTCATCGAAGCGACTGGCCTGAGGGTGATCCCCCGTGACCATGCCGGGCTCACGGACCAGCTGCCAGGTCTGGAAGCCGGCGGCCGCGGCGGCATCGAGCTCAGCCACCACATCGGACAGAAACAGGATCTCGGCACCCGGCAGGCCCAGATGCGCGGCAATCCGACGATAACTCTCGGCCTCCTGCTTCGGCCCTGTCGTGGTATCGAAGTAGCCCGCGAACAGCGGTGTGAGATCCCCGGCATCCGAGTGACCGAACAGCAGCTTCTGCGCCTGGATCGAGCCTGAAGAATAGACATGCAGGGACAGCCCGCGTTCCTTCCAGTCACGCAATCCCTTCACGGCATCGGGATACACATGGCCGGTGAAGTCGCCGTCCGCGTAGCCCTTCGCCCAGACCATGCCTTGCAGGGCCTTGAGTGGCGTGGCCTTGCGATCGGCATCGATCCAGCCTTCCAGGATGCCGATCACGGTTTCGAGGTCTGCCTCGGGCGCCTTGGCCAGCTCACGGGTGGCTGCCAGCTGCTCGGCGACATCGTCGCGCTCGGCATTGGCGCGCAGGAAATCGCCCAGATTGGCGCGCGCATAGGGGAACAGCACCTGATGCACGAAGCGAATCGAGCCGGTGGTGCCCTCGATGTCAGTGACGATGGCGCGAATCATGCGGACTCCTGGGAATGCGGGGCGGCAGTCTGGGTGAAGTGTTCCGCCAGCGCTTCATGACGCGGGAAGCGGGCGGCGATGTCGTTGTCGGTGAAGTTGGCGACCCAGCCCTCCGGATTGGTGAACAGGCGGATGGCGGTGAAGTCCGGCGTCGGTCCCATGTCGAACCAGTGCGCGGTACCGGCCGGCACGGCGATCAGGTCATCCTTCTCGCAACCGACCGCCAGCACCCGCTCACCCAGATGCAGGTAGAAGATGCCGCTGCCGCGCACGAAGAAGCGCACCTCGTGCTCCGCGTGGCGATGCTCATCGAGGAACTTGCCCCGCAGCGCTTCCCGCTCGGGGTGATCCGGCGTCAGACCGATCACGTCGGCGGTCACGAAGCCGTTTTCCAGCTTGAGACGCGCGACATCGTCGGCATAGGCCGCCAGCACCTGAGCCTGGTCGGTGGGATCACGCAACTCGCAGCCCGCCGTCCAGCGCTCGAAGCGGATGCCTTCGGCCTCGAGTTCGCTGGCGATCCGCGCGCCATCGGTCGTGATCAACTGTGGACGCGAGGCGTCCTGTTCGGCGTAGATGGCCAGAAAGCTCATCGCTGTCTCCTCAGTTCCAGTTCACAGCCCATCAGGAAATCGAGCGCTTCGACATGCCGGCGGCAGGCCGTCATGCTGCTGGCCCAGGTATAGAGGCCATGACCACGAATCAGGTAGCCATGCAGGCCGGCATCCGCCTTGAGGCGGGCCCGCACGTCCAGCGCCAGCGCATCGATGTCCTGAGTATTGTCGAACACCGCCAGACGTACTGGCGTCTCATGGCTCTTGATACCTTCCAGGGCCTTGTTGAGCTCGAAGCCCTCCAGGTTCAGGGTGTCGCCCTCATGACACAGCGACAGCACGGTGGCGGCCCTGGAGTGGGTATGCAGAATCGCCTGCGCCTGCGGCAGATCCTCGTAGAGCTGGCCATGCAGGCGTGCCTCGTCCGAGGCCTTGCGTGATGTGCCCAGCAACCTGACGGCGAAATCGCTGACCAGGATATCGCCACTGGTCAGGCGGCCCTTGTGGCAGCCCGAGGCAGTCACCGCCATCAGGCGATCACTGAGGCGACAGGAGAAGTTGCCGCCCGTGGCGGGCACCTGACCGGCAGCGTCCAGTGCGCGCCCGGCCTCGATCAACTGCTGGCTCGCCTGCGCCAGATGATCAAGATCCAGCGTCGGCTGCAGGCCATCGGCGGTGGCGGCAATGGCGATGGGGTCTGACATGGTCTGATTGGCCCTCAAGAATCGCGTGGAGCGCTCTCGCTCCGACGCCAGCATCACGACTCAGTGCCGCTGGGCACTGCTCTCGCGGCAGACTACACAAGCCAGCCCGGCGAGACCAGTCATGCCGTACGACGACGAGCATGGCATCATGGCGGCCCGGGATGTCACACGACACCCTGCCCCGTCATCACTTCAGCCTCTGCCACGGTCTTGCCATGTCCTCTTCCGATCAGCCCGCCAGCCCCCATTCGACCGCCGACACGGCCGAGCGCCCGATGAGCGATGCCGCACTGGCCAGGCGCATGCCGCAGCTGCCCCCTCATCTGCGTGAGCAGGCCATGGCACTGGGGCAACAGACCATGCAGCCGGTGGGCATCATCGAGAGCTGCTACCCGGACAAGTTCGGCATTCCCCGCCAGCCGGGTCTGGCACGCCATGCCACCGCCATCCTGCACCTGCTGCCGCCCTTCGATGACCCGGACTGCGTGCGCGACATCGACGGCTTCAGCCACCTGTGGATCCACTTCCTGTTCCACGCCAGCCCCACACGCTGGACGCCGCTGATCCGCCCGCCACGCCTGGGTGGCAATGCACGCACCGGCGTGTTCGCCTCGCGCAGTACCCATCGCCCCAACCGACTGGGCCAGTCGGTGGTCGAGCTTGCAGGCGTCGAGACAGGCGCCAGCGACAGGCCGGGGGGCAGACAGACGGGCAGGCACAGCGGCGTGCGCCTGCTGCTGCGCGGCCATGACCTGCTGGATGGCACGCCGGTGATGGACATCAAGCCCTATCTGCCGTGGGTCGATGCCGTGCCCCAGGCACGTGCCGGTTACGCGCCTGCCCCGCCGCCACGCCATGCCGTCATGTTCAGTGACGAGGCCGAACAGCAGCTTGAACAGCGCTCCGACAGTGCCACGCTGCGCGCGCTGATCGAGGAAGTGCTCGCCCAGGACCCGCGCCCCGCCTACCACGCCGCCAAGACTGCCGATGGCAAGCGTCAATATGGCGTACAGCTGGTGGACGTGGATGTGCGCTTCACGGCGTACACCCAACCCGACGGCAGCCTGACGATGCAGGTCGCCGCCATCGTGGCCAGCTGAACGAGAGAGCGGCGCCAGATCAGGACAATGCCAGATTGCATTGGCGAACCGTCACGACTCCTGACCATACTGGGCGTGCATTCCAGCATCTTCACGTGTTCCACCGGGAGTCCGTCGCATGAGTATTCGTCTGCTTGCCTTTGCCGCCAGTACCCGCAAGGCCTCCGTCAATCGGCGCCTGATCACTCGCCTCGCCCATCTGGCCGGTGATCAGGGAGCCGAGATCAACCTGCTCGACCTCAACGACTTCCCGATGCCGCTCTACGATGGGGACAGCGAAGAAGCCAACGGGCGTCCTGCCAGTGCAGACCGTCTGCAGGCCCTGTTTGCCAGCCATCAGGGGCTGTTGCTGGCCACCCCGGAATACAATGGCTTCTTCAGCCCATTGCTCAAGAACACCTTTGACTGGCTGTCGCGTCCGGACACCGAAGGCCAGAGCGGCATGGATGCCTTGCGCGGCATGCCGGTAGGCATCGTCTCGGCGTCCCCGGGCGGGATGGGCGGCATGCGCGCCCTGCCGTTCGTGCGACTCTATCTGAACAACCTCGGCATGCTGGTCGCGCCCCAGCAGATCGCGGTATCCCGGGCAGGCAGTGCCTTTCGCGAGGATGGCAGCCTGGATGACGAAGGTCAGGATCACGCGCTGGCGAGTGTCGCACAGCAGGTGATCGAGCTGGCGAGACTGCGCCACGGGTAACGCCTCCGTACCGCTTCACCTCTGCACATGCAAACCTCTGCACATGCAAACCTCTGACACGAGACGACCCTCCTGCCACTGGCAGGAGGGTCGTCTCGTTCATGCGTGCATCGTGAGTGAGGCGGCGGCCTCACGCCATGCTCACGCCGTGAAATCGATCCCGATACGACGGCCGACTTCCTCGTAGGCTTCGATCACGCCGCCCAGCCCCTGACGGAAGCGGTCCTTGTCGAGCTTCTCGCGCGTCTCGGCATCCCACAGACGGCAGCCGTCCGGCGAGAATTCGTCACCCAGCACGACCTCACCCTTGAAGACACCGAACTCGAGCTTGTAGTCGACCAGCAGGATGCCGCCATCGAGGAACAGCTGCTTGAGGATGTCGTTGACCTGGAAGGTCAGTTCCTTGGCGCGCGCCAGGTGCTTGGGCTCTGCCCAGCCGAAGGTCTCGACCAGCGATTCGTTGATCATCGGATCGCCCTTCTCGTCGTTCTTGAGGAACAGCTCGAAGGTCGGCGGATTGAGCTCGAGGCCTTCCTCGACACCCAGACGACGCACCAGTGAGCCGGCGGAGATGTTACGCACCACGCACTCCACCGCCATCATGTCGAGACGCTTGACCAGACACTCGTTGTCGCTGACCAGACGCTCGAAGTGGGTCGGGATACCGGCCGCCTTGAGCTTCTCCATGATGAAGGCATTGAACTTGTTGTTGACCATGCCCTTGCGGTCCAGCTGCTCGATACGCTTGCCGTCGAAGGCACTGGTATCGTCGCGGAATTCCAGCAGCAGAAGATCCGGATCGTCGGTGACGAAGACGGATTTGGCCTTGCCAGCGTAGAGCTCTTCACGCTTTTCCATGAGATTCCCCCTGATGACGCTAGTCGCGTCGAGTGTTGAGGCGGTCGACGATGAATCGATCACGCTTGAGTCTGTCACGCCCAGTCGAGAAGGACCGTGGCGTTGGTGTATGGCGTGATTCGAGAGCTGTCCATCTGGTCAGCTCATCCAGAATCACAAACGCCCGATCGCGAAGCGACCGGGCGTCATGAGTATCAGGCTATGGCCTGCCAGCCAAAGCCGCTGTCCTGCGCGGAGATGATCAGGCGGCTATCGTCATCCGCAAGCCAGGGGGCCAGTGCCTCCCGGGCCAATGACGGATGATTGTTGCTCTCCGACAGGTGCGAGGCGACCAGCCGCTGCAGGCGCTCCAGCCCCAGATACGGCAGCGCGGCACAGGCCTGGGCGTTGGCCAGATGGCCGAGCCGTCCACCGACCCGCCGCTTGAGGCTGGGCGGATAAGGGCCACTGGCCAGCATCTGCGGGTCGTGGTTGAACTCCAGCACCAGACCATCGCAGTCGGCAAAGCAGCTCAGCACGTGCTCGCTGACGTGACCGAGGTCCGTCAGCACGCCCAGACGCCGCGTGGCCGTCTCGCCACGTCGGCTGAACACGAACTGCACTGGCTCACGTGCATCATGCGGCACGGTCACCGGCAGGATCTCGAGATCCTTGATCGCGAATTCCTGCTGCGGCGTGATCAGATGACGGCTCGGCAACGTGCCCAGCTTCTTCGCGCGGCCGGCAAGCCAGGTGCCCGTGGTCAGATGCACCGGCACACCATGACGGCGCGCCAGCGGCCCGATGCCTCCCAGATGGTCACCATGTTCATGGGTGACCAGCACGGCATCCAGCTGCGAAGGATGCACCCCGAGCCGCGCCAGACGCGCCTCGCTCTCCTTGAGCGTGAAGCCACAGTCCACCAGCACCAGCGCCTCGCGCGTGCGTATCAGCGTGCCGTTGCCCTTGCTGCCACTGCCCAGCGAGGCCATCGACATCACGCCGCTGCGGGCCGGCGCCGAGAACGCAGCCGCCTCATCCGACGCAAGGTCGAATGAGGCGGCAGACGCATCAAGCAGCATGCTCAGCGCAGCGTCGACGCCACGGCGTCGAGTAGCTCGCGGGCCAGTGCAGGCGTGGTCTCTTCACCGTCGGCGCGCTTGGCTGTGACCAGCGTATGATCCTGCTCGCCACGCAGCGTGAGCACCATCGGCAGCGGCTCGCCATCCCCGCCGATCCCCAGCCAGCCACCGTCGCGATCTTCCCGCGGGATGTAGTTGACCATGAATTCGCCACGTGAGCGGTTCTGATCCACCAGCTTCTGGTAGTCGGTGTTGAAGTTCTTCTGCAGCTGGTAGAGCAGCTCGGCCCAGCTGCGCTCGGTATCCAGTGCAAGGTCGATCTGCCAGGTACCGTCACGGCCTTCCAGACGGACCCGGTCGTCACGGCTGAGCGACTGCGCCGCCAGCGAGACACCGCTGTCTGCAGGCGAGGCGGCCAGATAGCCACGCAGCGCGTTCAGGCAGCTGCCGGAGACGTCACCGCCCTGCTGACAACGCACTTCAGAGGCGTCGGCACGCAGGCCCTGATTGACGCTGATCACGCCCTGGCTGGTGGTGATCTCGCCCTTGCCGGCATCGATGCTCTGCACGTCCAGCTGCTGGTCACGCGCGAAGGTCTGCAGGCGCGTCCAGACCGCCGCAGGCGCGGCATTCACCGCCAGCCAGCGGGCATCGCCACTCTGACGCAGGGCGACGAATTCACGCTGTCCCTTCTCGCTGGTCGCCAGCGGCTGCGGACGCGGCGCCTCGAAGTCATCGCTGGCCAGGAAATCGCTGCTGGCCTGTGGCACCGGCATCGAGTCCTGATACTCGGCGCGATTGCGTGTCTCGGGCAGCTCGAGCGGCGGCGCGATGCTGGCGTCCGCATACTCGCTGTTGCGGTCATAGTAATAACCATCACTGGAGCAGCCGGCGACCGCGAGAGCCGTCAGCAGGGCCAGTGGCACAAGACGCTGACTCATCAGTTGAGCACCTCGGCCAGTTGCAGCGCTTCATCGACCGTGGAGTGATACTGCTCGGACAGCCAGGTCAGCGGCAGACGCACGCCAGCTTCCGGTGCCAGCCCCATGCGATGCATGGCGTACTTGACCGGAATCGGGTTGGATTCGACACCCATCGCGGAGTGCAGCGGCATCAGGCGCGTGTTGATCTGATGAGCACGCTCGGCATCGCCGGCGACGGCGGCGGCGCACATCTCGTGCATCAGGCGCGGTGCGACGTTGGCCGTCACGGAGATGTCACCGTGGCCGCCCATCAGGATGAAGTCGCAGGCCGTGGGGTCATCACCGGAGTAGAGCGCGAAATCGGTGCCCTTGAGGCGGTCGATCAGCTCCTGACCACGCTCCAGATTGCCGGTGGCATCCTTGAGGCCGACGATGTTGTCGAGCTCGGCGAGGCGGAAGACCGTCTCGTTGTAGATATCGGAGCAGGTACGACCCGGCACGTTGTAGAGAATGACCGGAATGCCGGCCTGCTCGGCGACGGCCTTGAAGTGCTGATAGAGCCCTTCCTGGGTCGGCTTGTTGTAGTACGGCGCCACGGAGAGGCAGTAATCCGCACCGACTTCCTTGGCATAACGGGCAAGCTCGACGGCTTCGGAGGTGGCGTTGGCGCCAGTCCCGGCGATGACCGGAATCTTGCCGGCGACCGTCTCGACCACACAGCGGATCACATCGAAGTGCTCCGCGAAGGACATGGTGGTCGGCTCGCCGGTAGTGCCGGCGGCGACGATGGCATCGGTGCCATTTTCGAGGTGGAAGGCGACCAGCTGGCGCAGGGCGTCCCAGTCGATCTCGCCGGTGGCCTTCATCGGGGTCGCCAGTGCGACAATGCTACCTGTGATCATCCCTCGAATTCTCCTCTGGTGCCTGATGCGCCAGGCGTGTCCCTGTGCTGTTGAAACAGCAGATCCCGGGGACAGACATCTGACATAGATTGGTTGACGCAGGACTCTGATTGCGTGGGCACGCCGACACGCGAGTCGCGCCAAGGGTGATGATGTTACAAAGACCATCGAAGCCTGTACAGACGCCATCTGCACCGGTTGTGCAAAGCGATGGATTCCCTCGCCTGTCCACGGGACAGATGCACGCCGGACGGGCCCGATGACGCCGGTCGCCAAGGCGGTGAAACACAAGAGTTCTGCCCCGTCTTTGACAAGTTCGGGCGCCCTGCGTGTAATGCAGGACATACCGCAGAACCGGGCAAGCGCGATGCCCATGACTGCCGGTTTTTTTCCTCATTCCACACTGTCAGCCGCCACATGGCCGTCAGTCATCGCCAGGAGAGCACGATGAGCGTCAGCCTCGGTCAGCCAATTCCCGATTTTACCGCACAAGCCACCAGTGACACCGAAGTCACCCCGGCGAGCCTCAAGGGCAAGCAAGCCGTCATCTATTTCTACCCGAAGGACCACACGCCGGGCTGTACCACCGAAGGCGGTGACTTCCGCGACCACCTCAAGGAATTCGAAGCGGCCAACACCGTGATTCTCGGCGTCTCCCGCGACAGCCTGCGCACCCACGAGAACTTCCGGGCCAAGCAGGGCTACCCGTTCGAGCTGATCAGCGACCCGGACGAGACCCTGTGCAAGATCTTTGACGTCATTCACATGAAGAAATTCATGGGCAAGGAAAGTCTCGGCGTGGTGCGCTCCACCTTCCTGATCGACGCCGACGGCAACCTGGCGCGCGAATGGCGTGGCGTGAAGGTCAAGGGCCATGTCGAGGAAGTGCTGGACGCCGCCCGCGAGCTCGACGCCGGCAAGTGATGCTCGCCGGAAGGCTGCCAGCCCCGAGCGTCAAGGCCTGCCTGTGCGCAAGGGTCCTGCTGGAGGGCCATGGCGGTGAAACGCCGCCACTCGCCCATGAAAAAGCCCCGCCGATCGGCGGGGCTTTTTCATGCAGGCGACACGGGACGAGGCCCGGGACATGCGCTCATCCCTGCACTTCTTCTTCGGGCAGGCCTGCCTCGGCGCGGGAACGACGCGGCCAGGCGTAGAGCAGCGACTTCATCAGCGTGGCCAGCGGGATGGCGAAGAACACGCCCCAGAAGCCCCAGATCCCGCCGAAGAACAGCACGGCCAGAATGATCGCCACCGGGTGCAGATTGACCGCCTCCGAGAACAGCAACGGCACCAGCACGTTGCCATCCAGTGCCTGGATGATGCCGTAGGCGATCATCACGTACATGAAGGTATCGCCCAGCCCGAAATGGAAACCGGCCACGGCGGCCACCGGCAGGGTCGCCCCCGCCGCCCCGATGTAGGGAATCAGCACCGAGAAACCGACCACGATGGCCAGCAGCGCCGAGTACGGCAATCCGAAGATGACGAAGGTGACGTAGCTGACGCCACCGACGATGACGATCTCGATCACCTTGCCGCGCACGAAGTTGGCGATCTGGTCATCCATCTCGTTCCACACCCGACTCATCAGCAGGCGCTTGCGCGGCAGCAATGCCAGCGTGAACTCCACCAGCCGCTCGCGATCCTTGAGCATGAAGAACACCAGGATCGGCACCAGCACCAGATAGATCACCACGCCCATCAGGTTGCCGAGCGACGCCAGCGACAGGGACACCGCACGTTGCCCGAACTGGGTCAGCTCACGCCCGGCGGCGCCGACCCACTGCTGGACCTGCTCCGGCGTGATCAGGCCGGGGAAGCGCTGCTGCAACTCGCCCAGCCAGCGCTGACCCGAGGCGAACATGCCGGGAATCTCCTGGATCAGATTGGCCAGCTGATGCCAGACCAGCGGCAACAGGATCAGCGCACTGGCCAGCATGATGCCCATGAACACCAGCGTCATCAGACTGACGGCGGCCAGACGCGGCAAGCCGAACCGCTCCAGAAAGCTCACGCCGCTCTGCAGCAGGAAGGCGACGATCAAGGCCGTGAAGAATGGCGCCAGCATGCTCCCCAGCCAGATGACGGCCGCGAAGACCAGCACCAGCACCAGAAACAGCACCACCGCCTCCTCATCGGAGAAATAGCGCTCCAACCAGCCACGCAACAGGGTCTTCATGGTCATGAGGGGTCATCCTCCGTGAGCGCCTTGATCACGAAGCGATAATCACCCGCGGCCGTCTCTTCACGCGAGACCAGCGCGTGATCGCTCAGCGCCAGATAGGCAGGGATGTCGCCCCAGGCACCGGCGTCGCTGGCGAGGACCTCGAGTTGCTCGCCGGCACTCATGCCAGCCAGTGCCAGCTTGGTGCGCAGCAGCGGCAACGGACAGTGCAGGCCGCGCGCATCGAGCGTTGTCAGGTGGGTATCGGCCGTGGAATCAGCCGTCGGATTCGCAGTCTCAGCGCCAGGTCGTTCGAATGCCATCTGCCCTTCCGTTCTCGTTATGATGTTCTGCCACACGCATGAAGGGTGCAGCTTGAAAACGCCCCGATTTAAGGGCACCTTGCCTGACAAAGCAACTTTCCGCCCCGCCACCCCCTGAGAGTGAGGGGTCGCCAGGTCAGTCCGGCTCACTTCATGTGTCGTGCGGGCCGACTGTGCCTTGCACCTTATTGAAGAGGATTGCCTGCATGTCGTTGCTGTCCCCCTTGAGCGGTCGCGTTCGTCACGCACGCACCACACGCGTCACCCTGTCCAGCCTGCTGCTCAGCCTGACGCTGATGGGTGCCTCCCTGGCCAGCCCCTCCGCCGTGGCGCAGAACGACTATGGACTGCCGGATCTGGGCAGCGCCAGCGGCGGCATTTCCAGCAACGATGAATATCGTATCGGACGCGCCTGGCTGCGCCAGTTCCGCGCCCACGTGCGTGAATGGGATGACCCTATCACGCTGGACTGGATCAATGGCATCGTTCGCAAGCTGGCGCCCTGGAGTGAGCTGGACCGCAATGACTTCATCATCACCCTGGTGGCCAGCAGTCAGCTGAACGCCTTCGCCGTGCCCGGCGGCGTGGTCGGCGTCAATACGGGGCTGTTCGCCTTCGCGCCGGACCGCGACGCCTTCGCCTCGGTGCTCGCCCACGAGCTGGGCCACCTCTCCCAGCATCACTTTGCCCGCAACATGGAACGTCAGGCTGAAACTCGCCTGCCGACACTGGCCGGTTTTCTCGCCGGCATGGTGATCGCGGCCGGCGGTGGCGGCTCGGCCGGTCTCGCGACCATGGCCGGCACCCAGGCGGCGGCGATCTCGGATCAGCTGGCCTACTCACGCCGCTTCGAACAGGAGGCCGACCGTGTCGGCATCGAGGCGCTGGCGCGTGCCGGCTTCGACCCCGAGGCCATGCCCCGCATGTTTCGCGCCATGCAGCGCATGGCCAGCCTGCAGGGCAGCAACGCGCCGGAATTCCTGCTGACGCACCCGGTCACCGAAGCACGTATCGGTGACACCCAGGCGCGTGCCGATGCCCTGGAGACCGCGACCCCTGATCCGCTGGGCACGCTGGCCTACGAGATGATACGCGCCCGTGCCCTGCTGGCGCTCAACCTGAGCCAGCCCTCCCAGGGGCTGGTGACCTTGCGTGAGGATTCAGCCGATCCGGATGCCATCGCCTACTACCAGGCACTGGCGGCCGCCGAGAATCACGAGATCGACAGCGCCCTCGCGGCGCTGGACCGCCTGCACGACAAGCATCCCGACCTCACCCTGATCAGCGCCAGTGCCATCGAGGTCGCCCGGGATGCACGTCGCTATGACGAGGCCACGCAACGCGCCAGACGCCTGCTGCGCCTGCAGCCGGATTACCTGCCGACACGCCTGGCACTTGCCGAGGTCAGGCTGCAGCAGGACCCCGCCAGCGCACGCCAACAGCTGGAAGACATGCGCCGCGAACATCCCGATGATCCCAAGGTCTGGAATCTGGCGGCCGAGGCCAGTGGCCGCAGCGGGCATCAGGCCGAAGCCTTCCTGTACCGGGCGGAATTCGAGCAGCTCGAGGGACGCATGGACAGTGCCTTCGCCCAGCTGAAACTGGCCGATGAGGCGGCGCGCAAGGCAGACGACTTCGCGCTGGCCAATCGCATCAATGCGCGGCGTGAGGACTTCAAGGACTACCGCAACGCCATCGAAGCGTTCTGATCTCCCCCGCCCCTTCCCGCCGACAATGAAAAACCGCCGCCCCGACTCCTCGGGTGCGGCGGTTTGCGTCGCCTGCCTGCAGCGCCTCTCGTCGATCAGGCGTCGGCGTGATCAGCCACGATTGAACTCCAGCATGCGGGTCAGCGGCTTGAGCGCGCGCTCACGCAGGCTGTCGTCGACGAAGATTTCCTCGCCGTTGGCCTCGGCGGGATCACGGCGCAGCACCGCGGCCAGATTCTCGAGACCATTCATCGCCATCCACGGGCAGTGCGCACAGCTCTTGCAGGTCGCGCCACTGCCGGCGGTCGGCGCCTCGAACAGCTGCTTGCCCGGTGCTGCCTGCTGCATCTTGAAGAAGATGCCGCGGTCGGTGGCGACGATCATCTGCTCGTGAGGCAGCTCGACGGCGGCCTTGATCAGCTGGGACGTGGACCCCACCACGTCGGCAAGCTCCACCACCGACTGCGGCGATTCCGGGTGCACCAGCACCGCGGCGTCAGGGTGGACCTTGAGCAGGTCGGTGATGCCCTGGGCGCGGAACTCGTCATGCACGATGCAGGCACCATCCCACAGCAGCATGTCAGCGCCGGTCTGCTTCTGCACATAGGCGCCCAGATGCTTGTCCGGGGCCCAGATCAGCTTCTCGCCCTTCGCGTGGAGGTGCTCGATCACGTCAACGGCGATGGAGGAGGTCACCACCCAGTCGGCACGCGCCTTCACCGCCGCCGAAGTGTTGGCGTAGACGACCACGGTGCGATCGGGATGGGCATCACAGAAGGCGGCGAATTCGTCTTCCGGGCAGCCCAGATCCAGCGAGCAGGTCGCCTCCAGCGTCGGCATCAGCACGCGCTTCTCCGGGGAGAGGATCTTGGAGGTCTCGCCCATGAAGCGAACGCCGGCGACGATCAACGTCGAGGCGTCATGACGGGCGCCGAAGCGCGCCATCTCGAGGGAATCCGCGACACAGCCGCCGGTGTCCTCGGCAAGCTGCTGGATGGCGTCATCGCAATAGTAATGGGCGACCAGCACGGCATCACGCTTGATGAGCAGCTGCTTGATCTCGGCGATCAGCGCAGCATCCCCTGCCGCGGGACGGGTCGGGCAGTACGCACGGGCGAGGTGCTCTCGCACCTGCTCGCGGACGCTATCGTGGGCCTCACGACCCGGCATGGCATTTGTCAGGCTGTTCATGTGTCTCTCACCTAGCCCACAGGGGCTCCCCCTGTGCTGAGTGGGTCAGGGCCCGGCCATGAGCACGAACGGCGCGTGGCGGCCCTCCCTTGCGCTGCAGCTGGGCTCCCCAGACTGCAACTGGTGCCTTGGGCGTCTATCGCCCTTGGCGGTGTCCTGTCGAGCGTCATCCTCTGAAGGACATGAGCCGTGGCTCGCGCACAAGGATACGCCTGCCACGCTCCCCGCTCCAGTCGACCTCACGCCAGGTACCCGGGCGTGCGTCGAGGCAACGCCGCGGAATCTTTCTGACGCATAACAAAAATTGCCCCGCGCCAATGAAGGCACGGGGCAAGATCTGGTGGGTCGTGAGGGATTCGAACCTTCGACCAATTGGTTAAAAGCCAACTGCTCTACCACTGAGCTAACGACCCAAAACTGGGTGGCGGATGGTGGGTCGTGAGGGATTCGAACCTTCGACCAATTGGTTAAAAGCCAACTGCTCTACCACTGAGCTAACGACCCGCCGCCGGGTGCTTTGCAAGAGACCATTTCGAGAAATGGTGGGTCGTGAGGGATTCGAACCTTCGACCAATTGGTTAAAAGCCAACTGCTCTACCACTGAGCTAACGACCCTTGCGAAGCGGGGCGTAAGATACCGCCATTCCTGAGACGACGCAAGTCTTTTGCAAAAAAACTTCAAGCAAATGACCAGCTTGACCGCTCATGGCGCCCCGAGATCCCCACGCCATCCACCGTCCAGATGCACGCAAGCCCGCGACAGGCGCGGGCTTGCGAGACTTGCCGACGGCATGTCGAGGCTGACATGCACGTCAGGCCCACGGAAAGCCAGCCGGAGATGGCGAGCGCAAGGCACGCGATCTCCGCAGAGCCTCAGCGCGGCTTGCGTGTGCGCTGCGGCGGCTTCTTCATGGCGCGCACTGGACGACGCTTCTGCTTGTCGCGGCTCCAGCGGTTCTGCTCGTCCGGCGTCAGGGCCGGCGCCTTGCGGTGCTCGAGACCTGCCAGCGTGGACAGTTCATCGATCTCGCTCTGCTCCATCTCCACCCACTCACCGGCGCGAGCGCGCTTGTCGAGGAAGATGTTGCCGTAGCGCACGCGCTTCAGGCGGCTGACGGTCAGCCCCTGGGAGTCCCACAGACGACGAACCTCACGGTTGCGGCCTTCCATGATCACCACGTGGAACCAGCTGTTGATGCCTTCGCCGCCGAATTCCTGCACGTCGGTGAAGCGCGCCGGGCCATCTTCCAGCATGACGCCATTGACCATGTTGACGACGTGCTCGCGCTTGACCTCACCCATGACACGCACGGCGTATTCACGCTCGATCTGGGTCGACGGGTGCATCAGACGGTTGGCCAGCTCACCATCGGTGGTGAACAGCAACAGACCGCTGGTGTTGATGTCCAGACGACCGATGGCGATCCAGCGCTCACCTTTCAGGCGCGGCAGACGCTCGAAGACGGTACGACGGCCTTCCGGGTCCTTGCGCGTGCACAGCTCGCCTTCCGGCTTGTTGTACATGATGACGCGGCGCGCACTTTCCTCGGCGCCCTTGAGGTTCTGCGGGCGATCATCGAGGCTGACCTGGTCGTTGGGGCCGACGCGGTCTCCCAGCTGGGCGACCTTGCCGTTGACCTTGACGCGGCCGGCGCTGATCGCGACTTCCATCTCACGGCGTGAGCCGAGACCGGAGCGCGCCAGCACCTTCTGCAGCTTCTCGTCGTCGGCCAGCTTGTCGCCCTTGGCCTGCGGCGGCAGCGGACGCAATTCCGGGGCTTCGGCGGCGGCCGGCTTCTTGCCGACATTGGCCTTGCTGCCACGGGTGGACTTGCCCATGTCGCGACGCGGCTGTGCGCCGTCCTTGCTGGCAGCGTGCTTGCCAGCCGCCTTGCTGTCCGTCGCCTTGCCGCCCGCGAAGGCCTTGCCAGTGGTCGACTTGCCGTCGTTCTGGCGTGACGCCTTGCGCTTATCAGTGTCTGTCTTGCTCATGACATGAACCATTTCATCAATAGGAATTTCGCTTACGCAGGGTCGTCATCATCGACGGTCCCGGCAGCGGAGGAGTCATTGGGTGGCGTATCGCCAGCCCCGTCCTCATCTTCTGCACCGCGCAAACGTTGGCTGAGGCGCGCTTCGATCGTGGCGAAGTCGAACCCCGAGCCGGTGGACGCCATCCCGGCGTGATCATGTTCCGCCTGTGAGGCGGAGGGTCCTGCGGTATTCGGTGAATCATCCGCGACATCGAGCGCGCGCGCCTTCAGCGCCTCCTCCAGCTGCTCGGCGGTGATCTCCGGCGGCTGCCAGTCGGCGGGCACCTGAGCCCCCCTCGTCTCTGACGATGTCTCGTCTGAAGACGTCTCGTCCGAGAAAGTCTCGCTCGAGGAAGTCTTGTCCGAGGAAGTCTCGGCTGACGGCGCATCAACGGCTGTCGCATCAACGGCTGCCGCATCGGGGCCAGACGGGGCGGAATCCGGCGCATCATCGGCCGATGCCTCCCCGTCGCCCTCGCCATCCGGGTCTTCCGGCAGCGGCAAGGTCTGTGAGGGCGGCACATCATACAGCTCCGCTTCCAGCTGTTCGAGTCCTTCGAAGCCTTTCAGTTCATGCACCGGCGGCAGCTCTTCCAATGTCTTGAGCCCGAAGTCGTCAAGAAACTGGCGCGTGGTGGCGAAGACCGCCGGCCGCCCCGGCACGTCACGGTGCCCGACCACCCGCACCCAGCCGCGCTCGACCAGGGTACGCATGATGGAAGAGCTGACCGTCACGCCACGCACCTGCTCGATATCACCACGGGTCACCGGTTGACGATAGGCCACCAGCGCCAGCGTCTCCAGCAGAGCGCGAGAATAGCGCTGCGGGCGTTCTTCCCACAGCCGTGACACCCAGGGAGAGAACTGCTGGCGAACACGCAGCCGCCAGCCACTGGCGGTCTCGATTAGCTCCAACGCACTGGCGTCGGCCGGATGGCGCTCTCCCAGCCGGCCCAGTGCCTCACGCAGCGCAGGCTTGGTGGGGCTTGAATATTCATCGAACAATCCCGCCAGACGCTCCAGCGTCAGCGGTTCACCGGCAGCCAGCAGTGCCGCTTCGATGATCTGGTCGAGGGGGGCATCGCGCGAACTCATGACGGCGCGTTCTCCTGCTCGTCGGATGGGGGGAAGGAAGGTGACGTCTGCGCATCCTCGAACGCCGCGTCATCGTACGCTGCGTCATCGTACGCTGCGTCATCGAACGCCCCCTGGTCGGCCGCCACCTCGTCTTCGTCGGCGAATTCCAGTGCCAGCCAGTCCTCGTCGTTCTCGCTGTCAGGCTCCGGCGTACGAGCACGCACGTGAATGGGCGACAGCGGCGCATTCTGCACGACCTCGATCAGCGCCTCCTTGGCCAGCTCCAGAATCGCCATGAAGCTGACCACCACGCCGGCACGCCCCTCTTCGAGCGTGAACAGTCTCTCGAAGGGCGTGAAGTGCTCGTGGCTCAGCAGATTCATGATCGCCAGCATGCGCTCACGGGTCGACATCACCTCACGCGAGATGGTGTGCGCCTGGACGAGATCCGCCTGACGCAGGAGACCGGACAGCGCGCCGAGCAGCTCCGAGAGGTCCACTTCAGGGTGGACGACACGCGTCTCCAGCTCCGGCAGCTCCGCCGTGGCGACGAACCAGTCACGCCCCTGGCGTGGCATCTCGTCCAGCCCCTCGGCGGCCAGCTTGGTCTGCTCGTACTCCTGCAGACGCCGGATCAGCTCGGCGCGCGGGTCCTCTTCCTCGTCATCATCACTCTCCTTCGGCTGGCGCGGCAGCAGGCTGCGCGACTTGATCTCCGCCAGCATGGCGGCCATCAGCAGATATTCCCCGGCAAGGTCGATCTGCATGGCGTGCATCAGCTCGACGTACTCGATGTACTGATGCGTGATGGCCGCGACGTTGATGGCGAGGATGTCGAGGTTCTGACGACGGATGAGATACAGCAGCAGATCCAGCGGCCCCTCGAAGGTCTCGAGAAAGACCCGCAGTGCCTCAGGCGGGATGTAGAGATCCTGCGGCATCTCGGTGAGCGGCGTGTCGTTGACGCGCGCCAGCACGGCCGATCCCGCTGCAGGTGCGGTGATCAGCGGTGCGGGCTGATGCCCATCGGTCAGGGAAAAGCTGGCGCCATCGAGCAGGTCGCTCATGAAGTCTCCTGCAGGAGGCTGAAGTCGGGAGAACCAGGGCGGAGGATGCACCGGGTCGTCGGAGGCACCATCGAGCCGCACGGCGACCGGGGGACGGGCATTCTAGCCGTTCAGGGCCCATCCCCCAAGTCATGATGGTACCGAGAGTCGCGATGGGGTCGAAGGTCATGGTGGCGCGGGGACCTGCCGGATTCGCGACGCCCTGTACAAGGCCGATCACCGATAGGTGAGGCCGATCACGCGTCGCAGCTCATCCAGAGTATCGCGAACGGTGTCCCGGGCACGCTCGGCACCCTCGGTCATCATGGTACGTACCTTGCCATGCTCGCCTTCCAGCGCCTCGGCGCGATCGCGGATCGGCGTCAGGGTGGCATCGATATGCTCGACCAGACAGCCCTTGCAGTCCAGGCAGCCGATACTGGCCTCACGACAGCCTGCGGCCGCCCACTTGCGGTCCGCTTCGGGAGTGAAGCTTTCATGCAGACTCCACAGCGGGCAACGTTCAGGGTCGCCCGGATCACTGCGCCGCACCCGCGCGGGGTCGGTGGGCATCTCGCGCACGCTGGCGTCTATCTCGGCACGCCCACTGCGCAGGAAGATGGCCTCCTCATGCGACGATAGCCGGGTCTTGAGTTCCATGCCCAGCAGCGGCTGGCTGTCCCCCTGCCAGTGTTCCGGCTCACCGAGGATGCGCCGCCCGCCGCCTTCCAGATAGCCGAGCAGGCGCTCCTGCTGATTGCGGTTGAGCTTGCTGGTCTCGGCCAGCAGTCCACGCGCGCGCTCGAATGCCTCGAGATCCCCCTCTTCCTGATAGTCACTCAGCCATTCGCGATACAGGCGACCACTCTTCTTGCCGAGCCGCGCGATGGCCCGCTCCGCCTGCTCCTCGAAGCCGGCGTCGCGTCCATAACGATGGTTGAAGCGCCTCGCCACCTCGCGGGTGAACTCGATGTGCGCGCGCTGTTCCGGTCCGGCGGGCACGACCTCGCCCCGCAGCGCCAGGATGTCGGCCGCCTGCATCAGAGGGGCACCCAGCATCGCGAAACTGGCCCCCTGCTGCTCACCGAGTCCCGCCACCATCTCACGATAGCTGGGTAGACGCTCCAGCCATGCCTTGGGCGTCACGCTGGACAGGATCATGTGCACGTCGGTCAGCTCCGGCACCCACGACTGGATGAACAGGGTGGCGACCTTGGGGTTGATCCCACAGGCAAGGCAATCGATGACCATGGCCCAGCTGTACTGCTCGATTTCATGGGGCGCATGCCCACTGACCGCCAGCGCGTTCCAGTCGGCGATCAGAAAATAGGCATCGTGGTGGTACTGCAGCTCGGTCCAGCGTCGGATCACGGCATGATAGTGTCCGAGCGTCAGGTGTCCGCTGGGGCGTAAGCCGGACACCAGCCTGGCCGAGGTATCGGTGGCACTCACCTTGTGAGTTCTCCCTGAAACGTATGAAGCGGCCAGTCTAACAATCCCGGCCCCCGATCAGCATCCCCGTGACGTCGTGTCTCGTACGGGAGGCGTCATGCTCTGCGTCACGCAGACGACTCACCCCGCCGCGATGCCGGTGCGATAGCGCCCGGCGTAATCGAACAGCTTGTCACGGATCTGCCAGTAGCGGCCGCTCTTGCGCCCGATGACGAAGTCAGGGGCCTTGAGGCGCTCCTCACCGGCCAATACCTCGGCGATGTCCTTCGGCGCCCAGTCACTGCCCGGCGCCCGCAGGTGCCGGGCGAGAAAACTCAGGCGAAAGGCATGGCGCTGAGCGGACGTCTCGAGCGCGAACCACTCTGACAGATCGGTGCCATCCTCGTCGTAATAGGTCACTTTCAGACGCGGCAGTCCCCGCCCGTTGCGCGTCTCCTCCAGCTGCCAGCCGCTGACGCGCAGCACCCGTGCATCACGCAGCTTGAGCGCATCGCGCAGCTTGTCATCCGGGTCCACCAGCCGCGCCTGACAGGCGTGACAATGACGGGCGGCGATGTCATTGGCCTCGCCACACTGCGGACAGGCCTTGGCGCGATAGCGGAAATCACACTGCACCAGCGGCTTGCCCTCGCCGTCGGGCGACTCCACCAGCCCCTGGCAACGCCGCCCGAAGTGCTCCACCACCAGCTCTCCATCCTTGCGCCCCCAGAACAGATTGGCATTGCCGCACACGGGACACTCGACCTGCACGATCTCGGTATCCCCTGCCGGTTTGGGTGTGGTGACTTCCGGCGCGTAGAGATCCCAGGGATTGCCGGCGTAATCGAGAATCAGGCAGTCCGTCTTGCCGGGACTCAGGCGCAGCCCACGCCCGACGATCTGCTGATAGAGACTGACGGACTCGGTGGGCCGCAGGATGGCGATCAGGTCCACGTGCGGGGCATCGAAGCCGGTGGTGAGCACCGCCACGTTGACCAGATACTTGAGCTGCTGCGCCTTGAAGGCATGGATCAGGCGCTCGCGCTCATCGCCGGGCGTCTCACCGGTGATCAACGCCGCCTCACCCTTGGGCAGGAGCCCCGTGACCTCCTCGGCATGCTCGACGGTGGAGCAGAACACCATCACCCCACGTCGCTCGCGTGCCTGGGCGACGATATCCAGCACGATGCCTGGCGTCGCGCGTGAGCCCTGCACCACCTCGTTGAGCTCGGCCTCCTGGAAGCTGCCGCCGATCCCCGGTGCCAGCTGCGAGAAGTCATAGCGCGCCACGGCGACATCGACACGCCGCGGCTCGCTCAAAAAGCCCTGGCGCACCATCAGGCGCAACGGTTGCTCGAACACGCAGTCACGGAAGAAGCAGTCGTCATCACCGCGTACCATGCCGTGATAATGACGATGGAAGATGAAGCCCTGCCCGAGGCGATACGGCGTCGCCGTCAGCCCCAGCACCTTGAGGCGTGGATTTTGCTCACGCAGATGATGGATGACCTTGCGATAGCTGGCATCCTTCTCCAGCGAGACCCGGTGACACTCGTCGATCACCAGCAGCGTGAACGCACCTGTCTGCTCACCTGGCGTGAAGGCCGCGAGATTGCGCACCACCGACTGCACCGAGCCGAACACCACCTGACGCGCGGCCTGCTTGCGCTTGAGGCCGGCACTGAAGATGTCGGCCTCCTTGCCATAGGATTCGTACTTGGCGTGATTCTGCTCGACCAGCTCGCGCACATGCGCCAGCACCAGCACGCGCCCGCGCGCGATACGCGCAAGCTCCGCGATCACCAGTGACTTGCCGCTACCGGTGGGTAGCACGACCACCGCCGCCTCGTCACTCTTGCGGAAATGCTCCACGGTGCGCCGGACGGCTTCCTGCTGATAGGGACGTAGCTCAAACATGCCGGCTGTTCCCTGCAAGGACACGTGGGCCGGCCATGGGCAGCGGCATGATCAGAAAGAGTGGTGCAGACATGAGAGCTCGCCGGGTCACGGAAAAGGGGCACAGGTTGAGGGGCAATGGCCGCCCATGAGGGGTGAGGCAGCCATCCACCTGCAGAAGACCCATTATCCTGATCCCGCCCCCCGGCGGTAAAGCGACCGGGTGTGGATAACCCGAATGAAGGTCAGGTGCGCTCAGAAGCGCGGCGTGCGGCCTTCAAGCCTGGCGCCAACACATTCCATGTGCTCCGGCTGGCCGAGCAAGCCGGATTGCAGCCTGGCCTCCAGGGCAAGTGCCTCGCCCTCCGGTGCCGCCAGCGCCTCGGCATACAGCCGGGTGATGCAGCGAATCGCCCCGGGAGAACGTGTCGCGATCTCCCGCGCCAGCGCCAATGCCTCTTCCCGCGGATTGGAGACCAGGCGCGTCACGAGCCCGGCTTCCTGGGCCTCGCGGGCGGCAACCTTGCGGCCGCTCCAGCTCAGTTCATGCAACCAGTCAGGACGCACTCCACGTGCCGTGACGCTGATGCCCATGTCAGGAATGATGCCCCAGGCGATCTCGAGCACCGCCAGGCGCGCATCCGGATCACACAGTCGGACATCCGCCCCCAGCGCGATCTGCAGCCCGCCCCCGAAGACATTGCCCTGCAGGGCCGCGATCACCGGTACGCCGGCATCCCGCCAGCCCAGTGCCAGCTGCTGAACGGTATTGCGCTCAGGCGTGCAGCCATTGGCCCCCGCGACGAGCAACTGCGGCACCCGCGCGGCCTCCCCCATGATGGCGGCCATGTCGAGCCCCGCGCAGAAACTGGCGCCTTCTCCGGACAGCACGATGGCTCGCAGCCCTCCCTCCTCGGCACGCGCCCGCAACTCTGCCTGGGCACCGAGGATGGCATCGATCATCGCCCAGTCGAGTCCATTGTGCTTGTCGGGTCGATTGAGGCGCACATCGGCGACATGCTCATTGATCATCACTGTCACGCGGCGTGCGGACGGGCACTTTGCGGCATCACTCATGGCGGCTCCCTCGAACGGCGAATGAAACGGCGGTCAGCGATTGCTCACGAGACACGACGGGCAGCCAATGCCCATGTCGACATGAGGTATCTGCGAGACACCTGACAGATAGCGCAATCTCGAGGTCCAGTGTGGCTGTCCGCACGCCATCATGAAACGGTCGTTTGGTCGCAGAGGGTCCACACCCGGCCAATCGACATCACACGGCACCCTCTTGCATGACGTCTATTCGCGCTTGGCACCCGAGACGTCTGCCAGCGAGCGTGACTGGAAGCTGTCCGCCTGAGCCATCGCCCACACGCGGCGATAGAAGGGGAAATCATCCGCTTCCTTGAGCAAGGCGCCGGGCGTCAGGAAGGGGTGCAGGTGCGAGAAAAGACGCACCTCATTCTCCGACACACGATGCACGAGATGGTCCGGAGTGATCTGCCACGGGGTCGAGAGCCCCGAGGCCGCGATGATTTCCGCCAGCGCATGCAGGGTGTTGTGATGGAAGTGCCGGACCTGCTCGGCCTTGTCTTCCACTACCAGCGACTTCTGTCGCAAATCATCCTGGGTGGCGATGCCCGTCGGACACTTGTTGGTATGACAGCTCAGCGACTGGATGCAGCCCAGGGCGAACATGTAACCGCGCGCGGCATTGACCCAATCCGCCCCCAAGGCCAGCACGCAGGCGATATCGAAGGCACTGATGATCTTGCCACTGGCGCCGATGCGCACGTCATCACGCAGCCCCGCGCCCACCAGGGTGTTGTGGACGAACAGCAGCCCTTCGCGCAGCGGTGTCCCGAGGTGATCGGTGAATTCCGTCGGCGCGGCTCCGGTGCCGCCCTCGCTGCCATCCACCACGATGAAGTCCGGCACGATTCCCGTTTCGCGCATTGCCTTGACGATGGCCATGAACTCCCAGGGCTGGCCCAGACACATCTTGAACCCGACCGGCTTGCCACCGGACAGCTCTCTCAGCCGCTGGATGAACTCCAGCAACTCGACAGGGGTACTGAAGGCGCTGTGACTGGCCGGCGAGATGCAGTCCTCGCCCATCGGAATGTCACGCGTCTCGGCGATCTCGCGGCTGATCTTGCTGGCTGGCAGCACACCGCCATGCCCCGGCTTGGCTCCCTGGCTCAGCTTTATCTCGATCATCTTCACTTGCTCGCTGGCCGCCTGACGGGCGAACTTCTCGGCATCGAAGCCCCCCTGCTCGGTGCGGCAGCCGAAATAGCCACTGCCCAGCTCCCAGATCAGATCGCCGGCGAATTCCCGATGGTAGGGGCTGATGCTGCCCTCGCCGGTATCGTGCGCGAATCCTCCCAGCATCGCGCCCTTGTTGAGCGCACGGATGGCATTGCCACTCAGCGAACCGAAACTCATCGCCGAGATGTTGAACAGCGAGGCACTGTAGGGCTGCGCACACTGCGTATTGCCGATCGTCAGACGGAAGTCACGAAAGTCAGGCACTTCGGAGGTCTGCATCGAGTGTCCGATGAATTCGTAACTGTCGGAGTAGACATCCAGCAAGGTACCGAAGGGCTGCGAGGAATTGCGCTGGCGTCCGCGGGCATAGACCAGCTCACGTTGCTTATGGGAGAACGGTAGCTGGTCGGTATCCGACTCGAACAGGTACTGACGCATCTCCGGGCGCAGCGCCTTGAACAGATAGCGCATGTTGCCGATCACCGGGTAGTTGCGCCGCACGGCGTAATCCGACTGCCGCATGTCGTTGATGCCGACGGCGACCAACAGCAGAAAGATCACGGCCAGCGGCCACACCCAGGGGGTCTGCATCGTCAGAAGCAGACAGACGAGAGCCCCCAGCACACAGAGCAGAAAGACGGAATAACGCGGCAACAGCGACCATTTCAGCTTCATCACGACATCCTTGTAATGTGTCAGGCAGGGATTCGTGCCCCAGACCTCGAGGCATCCCCCACCTTAAGCCACCCGGCGTCCGACACCCAGCTCCCGACGTGGAACGCCACGTTGAGGGAGCCAGATGCCGCCAGCCAATCGGCTCGCGCGTCAGTCAGAACGCAAGACGCCCCCATGGCGTTCACCATGGGGGCGTCGGTCAGGCAATCATCACCTGTGCATTGCGCGCTCTCGCGGGATCAATCGACCCAACGACGTGCATTGCGGAACATGCGCAACCAGGCGCCATCCTGCTCCCAGTCATCCGGACGCCAGGAGTTGGTGACGGCGCGCGCCACACGCTCCGGGTGCGGCATCATGATGGTGACGCGCCCGTCGTTGGTGGTGAGACCAGTGATACCGGACGGCGAGCCGTTCGGGTTGGCCGGATAACGCGTGGTGGTCTGGCCGTAGTTGTCGACGTAGCGCAGTGCCACCTGGCCGCTGCTCTGCATCTTGCGCAGGTGAGCGCTGTCGCGGAACTCGGCACGCCCTTCACCATGCGCGATGGCGATCGGCAGGCGCGAGCCTTCCATGCCATCGAGGAACAGCGAGGCACTCTTCTCGACCTCGACCATCGCGACACGCGCCTCGAACTGCTCGGACTCGTTGCGCACGAAGCGCGGCCAGGCCTCGGCACCCGGGATCAGCTCCTTGAGCTGGGAGAGCATCTGGCAACCGTTGCAGACGCCCAGCGCGAAGCTGTCGTCACGCTGGAAGAAGCGCTCGAACTGTTCACGCGCACGCGCATTGAACAGCACCGACTTGGCCCAGCCGCCGCCGGCGCCCAGCACGTCACCGTAGGAGAAGCCGCCACAGGCGACCAGACCCCGCATGGTGTCCAGATCGACACGTCCTTCAAGGATGTCGCTCATGTGGACGTCCACCGCCTCGAAGCCGGCGCGGTCGAAGCTTGCCGCCATCTCGAGCTGACCATTGACGCCCTGCTCACGCAGGATCGCCATGCGCGGACGTGCACCGGTGTTCAAGTACGGCGCCGCGATGTCCTCGTTGACGTCGAAGGTGGCCTGGACGGAGAGACCCGGATCACGCACGTCGTTGATGGACTCGAATTCGCTCTTGGCGCAATCGGCGTTGTCACGCGCGGCCTGCATGCGATAGCTGGTCTCGGCCCACAGACGCTCGGCACTGGCACGCGTGGTGGAGAGCAGGTTCTGGCCCAGCAGCGTGATGTTGATCTGCTCATCATGACGCGGCGTGGCGATCACGCCACTGTGCTCGAGACCCACGGCCTTGAGCTCGGCGAGAATGGACTCGGTGTGCTCGCGACGCACCTGCACCACGGCACCCAGCTCTTCCGCGAACAGCGCACCGGTGGCCTGACCCGGCTCGGCGGCGGTCCAGTCGAGGGAGATGTCGAGACCGACACGTCCCGCGAAGGACATTTCCATCAGGGTGGTCAACAGGCCGCCGTCGCTGCGGTCGTGATAGGCCAGCAGCTTGCCTTCGACATTGAAGCGCTGGATGGCCTCGAAGAAGTGCTTGAGGTCTTCCGGCTTGGCAAGATCCGGCGCGTCATTGCCGACCTGTCCATAGACCTGCGCCAGCGCGGAGCCACCGAGACGGTGAGCGCCATGGCCGAGATCGATCAGGATCAGGTCCGTCTCCACGGCCTCACCATTCAGCGTGCGACGCAGCTGCGGCGTGAGGGTACGCATGGCGTCGGTGACCGGCGCGAAGCCTGTCATCACCAGCGACAGCGGCGCGGTGATCGACTTGTCTTCGCCGTTCTCGTCCTGCCAGGCGGTACGCATGGACATCGAGTCCTTGCCGACCGGAATGGTCAAATCCAGCGCCGGACACAGTTCCATGCCGACGGCGTGGACGGCATCAAACAGCGCCTGATTCTCGCCGGTGTGATCGGCAGCGCTCATCCAGTTGGCGGAGAGCTTGATGTCAGACAGCTTGGCGATCGGCGCGGCAGCGAGGTTGGTGATCACCTCGGCCACGGCCAGACGCGCGGAGGCGGCCGGCGAGATCAGCGCGACCGGCGTACGCTCGCCCATCGCCATCGCTTCACCGACGTGGCTGTCGAGGGAGCTGGTGGTGACGGCGCAATCCGCCACCGGCACCTGCCACGGACCGACCATCTGGTCACGCGCGACCATGCCGGTGATCGAGCGATCACCGATGGTGATCAGGAATTTCTTGGAGGCGACGGTGGGCAGCTGCAGCACACGGGTCATCGCTTCACGCGGGTCGAGGTTGTCCAGTGCCAGTGCCGGCAGTTCCAGCGCCTGACGCTCGAAGCTGCGTGACATCTTGGGCGGCTTGCCGAACAGCACGTCCATCGGCAGATCGACCGGACGCGTATCGAAGTGACCATCCTTGACGATCAGCTCGTGCTCTTCCAGTGCTTCCCCGACCACGGCGTAGAGGCAGCGCTCACGCTCGCACAGCGCTTCGAAGGTGGCCAGATTCTCCGGCGCCACCGCCAGCACGTAGCGCTCCTGGGATTCGTTGCACCAGATTTCCAGCGGGCTCATGCCGGATTCGGCGCTCGGCACGGCGCGCAGATCGAACAGACCACCGCGACCGCCATCCTTGACCAGCTCCGGCAGTGCGTTGGACAGACCGCCCGCGCCGACATCGTGGATGAAGCAGATCGGGTTCTTGTCATCCAGCGCCCAGCAGCGATCGATGACTTCCTGCACGCGACGCTCCATCTCGGCGTTGTCACGCTGCACGGAGGCGAAGTCGAGGTCTTCGCTGGAGCTGCCGGAGGCCATGGAAGAGGCGGCACCGCCACCCAGACCGATCAGCATCGCCGGACCGCCCATCACGATCAGCTTGGCGCCGACCGGAATGTCGCCCTTCTCGACGTGCTGGCTGCGGATGTTGCCGTAGCCGCCCGCCAGCATGATCGGCTTGTGATAGCCGCGACGCTCGATGCCACCGGCGCCGAAGGCATCCTGCTCATAGGTACGGAAGTAGCCGTTGAGGTTGGGGCGGCCGAATTCGTTGTTGAAGGCAGCGCCACCGATCGGACCTTCGAGCATGATGTCGTAGGCGGTCTTGATGCGCTCCGGCTTGCCGTAGTCGTGCTCCCACGGCTGTTCGAAGCCCGGGATACGCAGGTTGGAGACGCTGAAGCCGGTCAGGCCCGCTTTCGGCTTGGAGCCGACACCGGTCGCGCCTTCATCACGAATCTCGCCACCGGCACCGGTCGCGGCGCCCGGATAGGGGGCGATGGCGGTCGGGTGGTTGTGAGTCTCTACCTTCATCAGGATGTTGATCGGTTCCTGATGATAGGTATAGATGTGGCCTTCGCCTGTCGGGAAGTAACGCCCGGCGGTCGGGCCTGCCATGACGGCGGCATTGTCACTGTAGGCGGACAGCACGCCATCCGGATGATGCTGGTAGGTGTTCTTGATCATCTTGAACAGCGAGTGCGACTGCGCTTCGCCGTCGATGGTCCAGTCCGCATTGAAGATCTTGTGGCGGCAATGCTCGGAGTTCGCCTGGGCGAACATCATCAGTTCGATGTCGGCAGGATTGCGGCCCAGAGTCTTGAAGGACTCGACCAGATAATCGATCTCGTCATCCGCCAGTGCCAGGCCCAGAGAGCCATTGGCCTGCACCAGTGCGTCACGACCACCGCCGAGGATGTCGACATGGGCAAGCTTTGCCGGGGCCTGATGCTGGAAGAGGCGCGCCGCATCCTGAGTACGCGTCAGCACCGTTTCGGTCATGCGGTCGTGCAGGCGGGAAGACAGCGTGGCGAAGAGTTCTTCGCTCAGAGGGGCGTCGAGCTTGATGCGATAGGCGATGCCACGTTCGAGGCGGCGGACTTGCGGGAGACCACAGTTGGCAGCGATGTCGGTGGCCTTGGAAGACCAGGGCGACAGCGTGCCGAGGCGGGGAACGACGAGGAAGAGATGACCTTCGGGAGAACTCTCGTCGCGACTGGGGCCGTAGTCCAGCAGACGCTCGAGCGTGGTCCGGTCGGTACTGCTCAGTTCACCATCGACCTCGGCCAGATGCAGGTACTCGGCATGAAGGGATTCCACCTCCGGCACCAGCTCGCGCAATGCAGCCAGTAGACGGGAGTGACGGAAGGCGGAAAGGGCAGGCGCGCCTCGCAGTTCGAGCATGGTCAGGGAAAGCCTCTGAAGCAGCGTGAACGGACAACCGCCAAGCGGCGGCAGCAAGCGCATATCATACGTGAAAGCCGCCCGTGAACGAAGCCCGACAGTCACATGCGTTGGATGACAGTGTGAAGCGCTGTCGGTATGGTGAAACCCCTGCCGTGAATGATGCTGACGCATGCTCAAGACCTCGCTTTCCTCCCTCATCACGCCCCTGCAAGCACTGCTGCGCCATTCGCGCCGGTGGCTTGCGCTCGTGGTGATGGCGCTGGCCCTGCTGTTGCCGGAAAAGACCCTGATCGCCCCGCCCTCCCGGCTTGACGATGTTCGCACGCGCGACTTCCTTCAGGTGGTGACTCGCAACAGCCCGACCACCTACTACCGTGGCCGTCAGGGCCCCACCGGTTTCGAGTATGAGCTGGCGCGAGACTTTGCCGACTACCTCGGCGTCAGCCTGTCGATGGATGCAGAACACAATATCGAATCCCTCACCCGAAGCGTGCGTGATGATCAGGCCGATTTTGCCGCCGCCACCCTCCCTCTTGACCTGTCAGAGCAGGGGCTGCGCTTCACTCGCCCGATTCTCGAACTGCAGGCGATGGTGGTCTATCGACGCGGAATGCAACCGCCCAGAGAGCTTGAAGATCTGGTCGGCAAGCGGATCGGCGTCATCAAGGGAGCCGGTACCAGCCTGATTCTGCATGAGCTTCAACAGCAGCTTCCCGAGCTCAGCTGGAAGGAAACCGGCGAACTCGAGGTGGCCGACCTCCTGCAGCGCATCGAGGAAGACAGCCTGGACGTGGCGGTCGTCTACGCCCACCAGTTCAAGCTCAATCGGCTGTTCTTCCCCAATGTGGAGAACGGTTTCACCGTGGGGGACCCATTGACTCTGGCCTGGGCCTTCCCGGCGCAAGGAGATATCTCCTTGCTGAGCGCTGCCAACGATTTTCTCGAGACACGCAGCGAGGATGGCACCCTGGACCAGCTGGTCGACCAGTACTTCGGGCATGATGACTATCTGGAATATGTGGGCGCGCGTACCTTCATCCGCCAGGCACGAGAGCGGCTCCCGCGCTACATCGATACCTTCAAGCAAGCCGCTCGCGATACCGGCATCGATTGGAAACTGCTGGCGGCGGTGGGGTACCAGGAATCCCATTGGCAACCGAAAGCGACGTCACCTACCGGGGTACGTGGGCTGATGATGCTGACCAACGCCACCGCCCGCGAGATGAACGTGGCCAATCGTTTGGACCCCGTCCAGAGTATCGATGGCGGGTCACGCTATCTTGTGAGTATAAAGGGACGTCTTCCCGAAGGAATTCAGGAGCCGGACCGGACCTGGATGACATTGGCAGCCTACAATGTCGGTCTCGGGCACCTGCTGGATGCCAGGCGCATCGTGCGCATGAAGGGTGGCAACCCCGACCACTGGAAGGATGTGCGCGAGGCGCTGCCTCTGCTGCAGAAACGCCAATGGTATCAACAGGTACGTTATGGCTATGCCCGCGGTGGTGAGCCTGTCATCTATGTACGCAACATCCGGCGGTATTATGAAATACTCAACTATGTTTACCGCAGTCAGCAGCAGTTCTATCAGCTGAATGAGCGCCAGATAACCGATGATGAAGGGGACAACAATCCCTTCGATACCGTCCCCCCGATCCTGTGATCCATGAACAAGGTAGTGGGAAACCTGTCGGCGACTCGTGACAGGCGAGAAAAGCGCGCACGGGGCGTGGTGCATCAGGAGCTTCTAAGGACAGGGAATGACACGCAGATTCATCTTGATGTTGCTTGGCCTGCTTGCCTTCGGCGTCGCCTTGCTGGGCCTCTGGCCTCGCGCCGGCCACGAAGCCAATGCACTGCTGTTGATCATGCTGACATTGCAGGCGGCAGGACAGACTGCGTGGCACTGGCGCAACCTGTTCCTCAGTCCACTGTTTCTCGGCATGTCGCTGCTCATCAACCTGGTGCTTACCTGCACCTTTCTCTTGCCGGAAAGCTGGGTCGGTGTCGATCATTGGGGCGCGTTGCTGACCGCCCTGCCCGGTGACTGGCATGTCGCCAACATTCGCCCTCCGATTCTGATTCTGCTGGCATGCCTGGGGCTCAACTGCTGTTCTCTCTTGCGGATGCGCCTGGGCTTCGGCGCCACGATACAGCTGGCGCAGACGACTCTCATACTGATCTTCGCCATCATCGCCGACCCGAGTCTCTCCGTGGCCAGCATGCCGCTGGTAGGGGTGGAGCGAACCACGCTGCTTGCCTTCCTGGGCTTGCTTCTGGCTGCACAATGGCTGGATCTGCTGCCAGCGCTCACTCGCATGTGGCGACGCAACGTGCTGCCCCTGGCCATCTCTGCCTCCATCACGCTCGTCTGTCTTCTGGCGTGGCAACAGCAGACCAAGGATGAGAACAACCGCATCAACCAGGCGACCTATGTACTGGGCGACAAGATCGCGACACAGCTGTCACGCGAGATCGATGATCAACTCAATGCCATGCGGCGCTTCGCCGGCTTCTGGAGCCTGATGGGGCAGACACCTTCACGGGGTGAATGGCAACGTCTGGCACGAAATTATTACAATGATTTCAATTACTTCCAGAATATCGCCTTCATTGATCCCGACAGCGTGGTGACTCTGGTATTCCCCGACAAGGGCGGCAACCATGATCTGCTGGGCGTGAGGCTATTTGATGCCCAGCCAGATACCCCCCTGCGCAATCCGCTGGAGCTGGGCATTGAAGGCCACACCGGCATCATCGATCTCCTGCAGGGCGGCAAGGGCATGGTGTCCTACCTGCCTGTACGCAATCCGCGTGATGGAGACATCCTCGGCGCCATCGCCATGGTGGTAGATCTGGCACCGCTGCTGGACCAGGCACTGGATGCCGCCCGCAATGATGCCTTTGCCATCACGTTGTCAGAACGCAGCAATGTCTACATTCATGTAGGCCCGGAAAGCCGTCTTGCTCCCTGGGGGCATCGAATCCCCATCGAACTTCCCGCCACGGACCTGACGCTGGGCTTGCAGCCGACGCAGCATTACCTCGCAGCAAGCCGTGGCCGCCTGCCAGAAGTCACGCTCCTGACCGGCATCATGCTCTCGTATCTGCTCTTCCTGGTGGTCTACATGTACCGCCGCGTCTCCCAGGAGCATGGCATCGTCAAGCAAGCCAACGATGCCCTGAAGGAAGAGATGACGCGCCGAGAGCGACTGCAGAACGAGATACAATGGCTGGCACGTCATGATGAGCTGACCCAGCTCCCCAATCGCCGTTATTTCCTCGAGCAGGTGCAGACCTTCAATGGCCAGATGCCACTGACGGTGATGATACTGGACATCGATTTCTTCAAATCGATCAACGACAAGCTGGGGCACCTCGAGGGCGATCGCTATCTGCAGAAGATAGCCTCGGTATCGCGAGCGCCTGTCGAGGCAGCGGGAGGGATTCTGGCACGTTTCGGCGGCGAGGAATTCGTCGTCTGCATCCCCGAATGCCCTCGTGCTGTCGGCCGGACGCTCGCGGAAGAGCTACGTCGTGCCGTACAGGCGGCAGGCCTCCCCCAGCCTGCCACGGACAGTGTCGTCACCGTCTCGGTTGGCATGGCCTGCGTGGCCAGAGCACCTCTGCGACTGGAAGCACTGCTTCAGGCTGCGGATGAGGCGCTGTATCGCGCCAAGTCCAGTGGGCGCAATCAGGTCCAGGTCGCCGCCTGAAGCCTCATGCTCCCTTGAAGCACCGGCTTCATCGCAGGGTCATGGCAAGCGCCGAGTCAGGGTGACGCATCGGTTGGCAACGCGGCAGCGCGCCGCTCGGCGAAGAACTGCTTGAGCAGGCGTTTCGCCTGGGCAGCCAGCACCCCACCTTCTATCTGTACCTGATGGTTATGCCACGGCTGCACGAAGAGGTTGGCCCGAGACTCCACCATCCCCGTCTTCGGCTCAGCGGCACCATATACCACGCGCGCCACACGGGCATGGATCAGGGCGCCACTGCACATCATGCAGGGCTCGAGAGTGACATAGAGCGTGCAGTCATCAAGCCGATAGTTGCCAAGCCGGGCCGCTGCTGAACGCAGTGCCTGAATCTCAGCGTGTGCCGTCGGATCCGGAGTCCCGACCGGGGCATTGAACCCGCTCCCGATGATCTCCCCCTGTGGGTTCACCACGACGGCCCCCACTGGCACCTCTCCAGCCTCCAATGCCAGCCGCGCCTGATCCAGGGCGCGGTGCATGTAGTACTGATCCTTGCGAGGCATCGCCGCCTCAGACCTCACGCTCTCGTCGCTCACCGTCATTCTCCGGTATCCTGATGTCATTGGCGCAAGCGACATGATACCGGCTAATGCCAACCCGCTCATTTGCTCGTATCAAAGCCGCTTGCCGTGACTCTTTTTCCTGAAGGATGGGACGATGACCGACGCTTCACCGACACCGCTTGAATCACTCGTCACCTTGCTGGGGCTGGAAACTCTGGAAGAGAATCTCTTCCGGGGTCACAGCCAGGATCTCGGCTTTCCACAACTGTTCGGGGGGCAGGTACTTGGCCAAGCGTTGTCCGCCGCGACACGCACCGTCCCCTCGGAACGGAAGGTGCATTCGCTGCATGGCTACTTTCTTCGCCCGGGGGATGCTCACAAGCCAGTCGTCTACCAGGTCGATGGCGTACGTGATGGCGGCAGCTTCACGACCCGACGCATCAGCGCCATCCAGAACGGCAAGACCATCTTCTTCTGCAGCGCCTCCTTCCATGGCAAGGAAGAGGGCTTCACGCATCAGCTCGCCATGCCCGATATCGAATCCCCTGAGCAGTTGATCGAACAGGGGGCACGCATCGAGCGTTACGAGGGCCATCCCATCGAGTTCCTGCGCATGAAGGCCCCGGCTACGACAAGCGAGGGCGCGTCATCAGCGCCACCTCGTCAGCGCCTCTGGTTCCGTCTTTCAGGCGAGCTGCCGGAAGATGATGCTCTGCACCGTTATCTCCTGACCTACAGCTCCGACTTCAACCTGCTGGCCACTGCGCTGGGAGGACACGGTGTACGCTTCGGCTCCCCGGAGCTGCAGATGGCCAGCCTGGATCACTCACTCTGGTTCCACCAGGATGTTCGCGTCAACGACTGGTTGCTGTACGAGATGGATAGCCCATGGGCAGGCGGTGCTCGCAGCTTCTCGCGCGGCAGCCTCTACAATCGCCATGGCGAATTGGTCGCGTCCAGCGCTCAGGAAGGGCTGACGCGCCTGCGCCAACGCTCCTGAACGATCGATGGAACGACGATGCCCCTCTTGAGAAGCACTCTTGAGGGGCATCGTTTGTCCTGACTTGCAGCCAAGGGGTCGTGCTGCAACCACCGCCATTGCCACGAGATGCAGATCACTTCAGTGCCGTTCGGACCCGCGTACAGTTCTCGTCCCGATAACGCTGCTTGTAGTCATTGCGCTGAGACTGCCAACTACGCATCTGGCCTGAAGACCCACCGCCACGACGCATGGCGGTATAATATTCGATCTTGTTCTTGATGAACTGGCAACGTTTTATCTTCTCTTCACGCTCACCAGCAGATGCTGCTCCTGAAGCCGTCAGACCTATCAAGAGCACCATCAACGCTGCCAGCAATGAACTTGATGGGATAAATGAAAAGTACCTCGACATGCCGCCTCCTTGCGCGTGTTCATGAGTCGTCCCGTGCGTGGTATTCAATGACATCGCAATCATCGATCAGGTTCTGCAGTAGAAAGAATATCCCCCGAGAACGTGGAATGCCTGCCCATGAGACTGATCATCAGCAGAGTACTGCCGTACTTCACCCTCCGCACTGATCAATAAACAAGGAAGCCGCTATCACGGAAATGATAGCGGCTTCTTGAGTCAATGTTTCAGCGGGCTTCGCTTATCCATGGCCCTCTCTCGCACAACCTTCTGAGAGCGCAACTTTTCTCACGCACAAAGAGAACCGCCCCTGCAGCTGGGCTGCAGGGGCGGTTCGGTATAAGTGCCTGACGATGACCTACTCTCACATGGAGAAACTCCACACTACCATCGGCGCTAAGCGGTTTCACTTCCGAGTTCGGCATGGGATCGGGTGGTTCACGCTCGCTATGGTCGTCAGGCGA
>NZ_BLWJ01000010.1:0-112049 GCF_013374055.1 Cobetia sp. 5-11-6-3
GAGACTTCCCTGAGGCCTTGCGCCTCCTGAAGGGCCCTTGAAGACTACAAGGTTGATAGGCTGGGTGTGGAAGCACAGCAATGTGTTGAGCTAACCAGTACTAATTGCCCGTGAGGCTTGACCATATAACACCCAAGGGGTTTGCGCAGGCAAACCGCCGGGATTGCGACAGGATCGACGACATATCGGTCAGCATGATTCATATTGCGAGTCGCGAGGCCACAAGCCTCGAGACTCAGGCACCGCAAGGTGCCACCGTTTCGCCTGACGACCATAGCGAGCGTGAACCACCCGATCCCATGCCGAACTCGGAAGTGAAACCGCTTAGCGCCGATGGTAGTGTGGAGTTTCTCCATGTGAGAGTAGGTCATCGTCAGGCACTTATACTGAACCGCCCCTGCAGCCCAGCTGNATAGGCTGGGTGTGGAAGCACAGCAATGTGTTGAGCTAACCAGTACTAATTGCCCGTGAGGCTTGACCATATAACACCCAAGGGGTTTGCGCAGGCAAACCGCCGGGATTGCGACAGGATCGACGACATATCGGTCAGCATGATTCATATTGCGAGTCGCGAGGCCACAAGCCTCGGGACTCAGGCACCGCAAGGTGCCACTGTTTCGCCTGACGACCATAGCGAGCGTGAACCACCCGATCCCATGCCGAACTCGGAAGTGAAACCGCTTAGCGCCGATGGTAGTGTGGAGTTTCTCCATGTGAGAGTAGGTCATCGTCAGGCACTTATACCGAACCGCCCCTGTAGCCTTGCTGCAGGGGCGGTTCTCTTTGTGCGTAGGAAAAGTGGTGCTCGGCAAGAGTCGTGTGCGAGACAAAAGCTGCGCTGAGTAAAGAGTGCTGGGCCGGGCGTGCTGGGAACACGCAATGAGAAAAGGTCACGCGTCCCTAGGGTAGCGTTTCTCCCAGTAAGAGTAGCGGATGGCCGCCCCGATCCTCGTCAGGCACTTATACTGAACCGCCCCTGCAGCCTTGCTGCAGGGGCGGTTCTCTTTGTGCGTAGGAAAAAGTGGTGCGCAGGAAAGTGATATGCAGAACGGGATGGCGTGCACCCTGCTGAGTCATCCATACGAGAGTTCTGTCCCTGTCGCCTCGACGTGAAGCCCGATTCCTCCTGGAGTCGGGCTTTTTCGTGGGTTGACCTTGATTGTGCAAAGACGGTGCTTTGCCCCTCGTGGCATGAGCCGACGATCAAAATGCCGTAGTCTCTAGGCATATCTCTTTGATGACAGGGAAGGCAATGGACGAGTTGATCGTGGTCGGTGCCGTGTTTGCGGTTCTGGTCATCGGTGGGGCGCTGACGGGTTGGCTCAGTCTGCTCAAGATCAAGGGACTGGAGCAGCGTGTTCTCAAGCTGGAAGCACAGCTGCGAGAGGTCGGGCCACAGCTTATACACAGCACCTCCAGGCGTCAGGGTGTGGATAAGTCGAATGATGGCTCTACCACGACTGACGATGCCGAGGGGGACTTGTCACCTGATGGGAAGAGGGCTGCAGCGAGCCGAAGTCCTATTGACGAGGCATCCTCTCATCAGGCGGATGCGGGTGCGGGTGCCGCTCCCTTGAAGCTGCTCGAGTCGCTATGGACACGCTTGCTGCATGGCGCGTCTGGCAGGCCCAGGGGGGAGGGGCGTGAGACCGGCAGCACGGAGCGCGCCGGTGGCACCCCCATGGCGCGGAGCTTCGCGGTAATGCGCGAGCACTGGATGATACTTGTCGGTGCCCTGTCTCTGGTCATGGCGGGCGTGATGCTGGTGGGTTACTCCCTTGAGCAGGGGCTGCTGGGGCCGGGCATGCGACTGGCGCTGGGGCTGGGCTTCGGCATCGGCATGATCGTGCTGGCTGAATGGCTACGATGGCGCACGACGCAATCTCCCAGCTTGACCGGAGCCGTGAGTGGTGCGGGAAGTCTGGTCACCGCAGCAAGTCTATTGGCCGGTCACTACCTGCTGTCGTTGGCTTCTCCACTCGTCACCTTCGTGCTGTTGGCTCTGCTGAGTCTGTGGACGCTGGAGCGTGCCCGCCATCATGGCCCATGGCTGGCCGCGCTGGGCATGCTGGGTGGTTACGCCCTCCCGCTTGCCTTGCCCCTTCAGGCACAGTTGGGAGGAGCCGCCAGCCTGATGCTGCTGGGGCATCTAGGGGTCATCGCCCTGGCATGCCGCCTTCTGCACCGGAAGATCGGACTGAACTGGCTGTATTGGGGGGGATTGTGCGGTGCCTTGCTATGGTGGATGGCGCTGCTCCCCCTGGAGGCGGGAACTGTTGATCTGCGACCTGTCTCAGGCGAGCTGGAGCGCGGACTTGCGGGTCTCTGGTTGTGCCTGTTGGCTATTGCGTACCTCCATACCTGGCGAGACGAGTCTGGACGATCCGAAGGCCGGGGGGTGGCAGATGGCGCGCAGGGTGGCGTGAGTGCCACGGGGGAGGCCATGACCTGGTGGCCATGGCGTGCCTCCCCGCGGGTGCAGCGTCATTGGATCGCGGCTCTGCTGCTGGGGGCCGTCAATGCCATGAGCCTGTTGCTGCCCCATGTTGGGGGGCTGGAGGCTGCCAATGACATCGCGCCCGGTGACTGGTTGCCGAGTGTCCTGCTGCTGTGGGTCACGGGATGGACCGCACGACACATGGCGGCTAGCTGGTCGATGATGGTGGGGGCGGTAGCGTTCTGGTTGTTGGCATGGGGATGGAGCCCACTGACGGCGAGCGGGATCTGGGTGATGACAGGGCCGATGGCGCTGTGTGTTGGATTGGTTGGCCTTGCCTGCTGGAAACCGCAGGCCTCGCAGGCACCTGCCAAGCAGGCGCACATGCTGTCTGCCTGCTGGTGGGCCATGGCGACTCTGGTACCGCTGGTCGCGTGGGGACTGGCCGTCTGGAACGGCACCATCCCTGTCGAGGCGGAGGGTGGAGCGGCCCCATGGCTGAACGCCGCCATGCCACCCTTGATCTGGGGGCTGGTATGTTGGATTGGCGCCAACCGTTTCCATTCGCGAGAAGGAGTGCGTCTGGCTGCCGGCCTGTGGCTGCCCGCTCAATTCGGGATTGCGCTGGCGCTGGTGATCGCGCTTGACGGTCCATCGCTGACACTGGCGTTGGCATTGCAACTGCTTGGGTTGACGGGGTGTGAGTGGCGTTGGTGGCGACTCCAGGCTGATGAGGATGGCGCCGGACGCTCCCTGTTTGCCGAGTTGGCGCGCCTGCTTGCCTGGGGGTTGGCCCTGCGTCTGGCCTGGGGTGTCGTCACTGGCACGTATGACGACATCAGTCACTGGCCGTTGCAGGTCTTTCTGCCGGTGCTTGTCTGTGTCGCCCTCAGCAGTCATGGCATGCGTCACCGCAAGTCTATCCAGCGCTGGCTGGAAGGGGTCGTGGTTCAGCTTGCGCTCGCCACGACAGTGCTGGAGATTCGTTATCTGCTGACAGACGGTCAGCCTTTCTCCGGCCCTCTTTCACTGGCGGAACTCTCCCTGCAGGTGTTGGCGCTCGCTGGTGTGGCGGCGGGCTATGCCTGGCGCGGGCGTGGTTCGGCGACGAATGTCGCGCTATACCGCCTGCTGGCCTCCGTCGTGGGCGGCCTGGCAGGAATCATCTGGCTTGCCGGCATCGTTCTGGCATTCAATCCGCTGTGGCAGGACGGTGATGTCGGTCGCTGGCCATTGTTGAACTGGCTATTGCCCGCTTATGCGCTGCCGGCGCTGGGAGCCGCCCTGGTATGGCGTCTTTCGCGGCATGCTGCCTTGCTGCGTCGTCTCTGCGAGGTGGTGGGTCTGCTGGCTGTCGGGCTATGGATTGGGCTCAGCTTGCGCCATGTCTGGCATGGTGAGGCGCTCGGGCTCTGGCACGGGGTCGAGCAGGCGGAGCTTTATGCCTATAGTCTCGCCTTGCTGGCCGTTGCGGCGAGTCTCGTGATCGGCGGTGCCAGAATGGGGCAACCGCAGTGGCAGCGCGTCGGACAGGGGCTGTTGGTCATGACGATTCTCAAGGTCGGACTCTGGGACACGGCGACTCTGGATGGCCTGTGGCGAGTGGGGTCATGGCTCGGGCTTGGAACCGTGCTGATGCTGCTGTCAGCGTTGTTCAAGCGCCTGACAGGGGCCGGTACGCGAAGGGAGGAGCAGGAATGAGTGAAAAGCCCCCGAACTTTGGTCGTTGTTCTTGGCTCGCAAGCCCATGAATCCGATAGAATGTGCCCTTTTGCACAGGGACGCTCCCCGCATGACCATCCGTGATCTCATTCGCCTGCTCGGAGATGGTGACTACCACTCCGGAGAGGCCCTGGGCGAAGAGCTCGGGGTGTCGCGTACGGCGGTCTGGAAGCAGCTCAAGAAACTTGAGGCGCTTGATATCCCGCTTGAGGCTGTGAAGGGGTTGGGCTATCGACTGGCCAACCCTATCGAGTTGCTTGATGGACAGCGGATCATCGAAGCGCTGCCACGCGAGACTCGCAAGCATCTGAAGCGCCTGTTCATCGAGGAATCGCTGGATTCCACCAATACCTTCATCCGTGAGCGCTTTCGCCAGGGAGCGGGTCATGCAGAGGTCTGCCTGGCTGAGGTGCAGTCTGCCGGGCGGGGGCGTCGTGGTCGGGAGTGGCAGACGCCATGGGGCCGCAGCCTGGTCTTCTCACTTGGTTGGCGCTTCGAGTCAGGTGCCGCGTCACTGGAAGGCTTGAGCCTGGCGATCGGCGTGGCAGTCGCCGAGGTGCTGGAGGCGGATGGGTTGCCTGCGCGCCTGAAGTGGCCGAATGACGTCCTGCTTCAGATACAGAAGGACCAGCCGAAGATTGCCGGCATTCTGGTCGAGGTGACAGGTGATGTCTCCGGGCCTTGTGATGTCGTGATCGGTATCGGGTTGAACATCGAGTTGCCGGCGAGTCATCGCGAGGATATCGGGCAATCGGTCGCGGCGGTACGTGACATCATCCCGGGCGCTTCACGCAACGCTTATGCGGCTCGCCTGATGGAGTCGCTGCTGGCCCTGTTGCCTGAGTTCGAAGCTGAAGGGTTCTCTGCCTGGCAGCAGCGCTGGAATGAGCGCAATGCGTTCAAGGGGCGCGATGTGGTGATTCTGCGAGGCGACAAGCGGGAGGAAGCCATCGCTGAAGGTGTGGATATCAACGGAAATCTCGAGGTGCGCATGAATGGCGAAACCATCACACTCGCCGGTGGCGAGATCAGTCTGCGCGCTGTCTCATGATTCTGGATCTTGATATCGGCAATACCTTGTCCAAGTGGCGTCTCAAGGACACTGTCTCCAGCGAGATCCGCTCACGCGGCGCAGTATGGACACGTGAAGAGTGGCGTCCAGGGGAGGATATTCCCGATCTGGACGTCGTCACGGCAGTGCGCATTTCCAGCGTGGCGCGGAAGCAGGTATTGGATGAGACCGTCGAGCTGCTGCGCAAGCAGGTCGGGGCAGTGCATGTGGCACGCTCGACACGTGAGGCGCTGGGGGTCACCTGCGGGTATGAAGAGCCGCAGCGATTGGGGGTGGATCGCTGGCTTGGCGCGCTTGCCGGGCATCATCTGACCGGCGGATGTTGCAGTGTGGACTGTGGGAGCGCCATTACCGTGGACTTCGTGTTGCCTGGCGGGAAGCATCTCGGGGGCTATATCATTCCCGGGCTACGCCTGATGAAGGAGAGTCTCAAGCTGGGGACGCGCAACGTGGCCATCGACCCGGACAGTGAGGTGGACAGCCTGCTGGCGCCGGGACGCAATACGGTGGAGGCGGTCAATCACGGGATCTACATGGCGGCGGTCAGTGCCGTCAATCGGTTGTATGCCGAGGTGTGTGATCGTGAGGGGGTCGCGCTGCCGCTGTTGCTGACCGGAGGGGATGCACGCGTGGTAGCGAGAGGCCTGCGGGTTCCTCATGCATTATGGCCGGACATGGTCTATGCCGGTCTCGAGGCGCTTTTCCCGCTGACAGCGGCGGAGCGTGCCGGACGCCTGTCAGGGGCGCCGGAGCAGCCGCGCGTTGCTGATCTGGAAAAACTTCGCTCAGGGCTTGCACTTACCCAGATGCTTTGACATACTACGCCCCGTTCTGAGGAGATACATTCCCTCAAGCGCTTGAAGTCAAAAGAAATCAAGCACTTGACAGCGTATCCCAAGCGACGTAAGATTTGTCGCCATAGAAGAGGTGGGGTTCCCGAGTGGCCAAAGGGAGCAGACTGTAAATCTGCCGCGAAAGCTTCGAAGGTTCGAATCCTTCCCCCACCACCAGATTCGCTCATGATGGCATGTTCATCTGGGCAGCAAGAGTTGGAAAGCGGGCATAGTTTAATGGTAGAACCTCAGCCTTCCAAGCTGATGACGCGGGTTCGATTCCCGCTGCCCGCTCCAGTTCATCTCGTATGACGAGGTTGCGCAAAGGTTTTGCTCGTGTAGCTCAGGGGTAGAGCACACCCTTGGTAAGGGTGAGGTCGGCGGTTCAAATCCGCCCACGAGCTCCATACAACGGAAAGGCGAGTCGCAGTTTGGCTCGTCTTTTTCGTTTCCGACGACCTCCCAGGTCGCGGTCAAAGATAAGGCTTGTCAGTATGGGTTGTCTCAGCTATGATGGCGCCCGCTGTTAATTCAGCCTTGTTTTTAGTCTCTGGAACACGCAAGTGTTACAGGCCAGTAGCTCAATTGGCAGAGCAGCGGTCTCCAAAACCGCAGGTTGGGGGTTCGATTCCCTCCTGGCCTGCCATCCTTCCCCAGGATGGTATTCGACTTCTTACCGATTCTCGATTCTAGCGATCGCTGCACCCTTGAGGAGTCTCTTTGATGAAACAGAACGCCGAGGTGCAGGAAGCGCGCCACGACGGATTCAAGTGGTCGGTCGTTGTCATTCTTCTTGTGCTGGCTGTTGCCGGCAACGCCTATTTTGCTGACCAAGCGCTGCTTTATCGCGTGCTTGGCGTCGTCGTGCTTGGCGTTGCAGCGGCTGCTCTGGCCATCACGACCAACAAGGGTCGTGATGTCGTCGAGCTGGCAAGCAGTGCGCGCCGCGAGATCCAGCGCGTCGTTTGGCCGACCCGACAGGAAACTGTCCAGACAACTGCCATCGTGCTGGGTGCCGTGCTTATCGTGGGCCTGTTGCTATGGCTCATCGATACCACCCTCGGCTGGCTGATGTCCGGCATCGTCAGTTAACGGAGTTTCCATGTCCAAGCGTTGGTATGTCATACACGCCTATTCCGGTTTCGAAAAGCAGGTCATGCGCTCCCTGAATGAGCGTGTGAAGCTGTATGCCATGGAAGAACACTTCGGTGAGATCCTGGTGCCTGTGGAAGAAATCGTCGAGATGCGTGACGGCAAGCGCCGCAAGAGTGAGCGCAAGTTCTATCCAGGCTACGTGCTAGTCGAGATGGACATGAATGATCAGTCCTGGCACCTGGTGAATGAAACCCCGCGCGTCATGGGGTTCATCGGTGGCACGCCGGAGAAGCCGGCTGCGATCACCCAGAAAGAAGCCGACGCCATGTTGCGTCGCGTTCAGGACGGTACTGACAAGCCGCGTCCGAAGACTCTCTTCGAGCCGGGCGAGACAGTGCGCGTCACCGACGGTCCTTTCGCCGATTTCAATGGCGTCGTCGAAGAAGTGAATTACGAAAAGAGCCGCCTGCAGGTCAGCGTGCTGATCTTCGGGCGTGCCACGCCAGTGGAGCTCGAGTTCTCGCAGGTCGAGAAGGACTGATCTCTGGATCACCTTTCCTGTCTGGATACGAGCATCACGGCAACACGACGGGTCGCCTGAGGCGGCCCGGTTTCACGGGGAGCCGCAAGGCGCTACCACCCAAAATGGAGTCCTATCATGGCCAAGAAAGTACAGGCTTACATCAAGCTGCAGGTCGCAGCCGGTAAAGCTAACCCGAGCCCGCCCGTGGGTCCTGCCCTCGGTCAGCACGGTGTCAACATCATGGAGTTCTGTAAAGCGTTCAACGCCGCTACCCAGAACGTCGAGCCGGGCCTCCCGACTCCTGTGGTCATCACCGTGTATTCCGACCGCAGCTTCACCTTCGTCACCAAGACGCCGCCTGCCGCCGTCCTGCTGTTGAAGGCTGCTGGTCTGAAGTCCGGTTCTGGCGAGCCGAACAAGAAGAAGGTCGGTACCGTGACTCGCGCTCAGCTCGAAGAGATCGCGACCACCAAGGAACCGGATCTGACAGCTTCCAATCTGGACGCTGCTGTTCGCACCATCGCCGGTACTGCCCGTAGCATGGGCCTGAACGTGGAGGGTCTTTGATCATGGCCAAGATTTCAAAGCGCGCCCAGGCGATCAACGCAAAAGTCGAATCCGGCAAGGTCTACAGCGTCGAAGAAGCTGTCGCCCTGCTGTCCGAGCTGTCCACCGTCAAGTTCAAGGAGACTGTTGAAGTCTCTCTGAACTTGGGTGTCGATCCGCGTAAATCCGACCAGGTCGTTCGCGGCGCTACCGTCATGCCGAACGGCACCGGTAACGACGTGCGTGTCGCTGTCTTCACCCAGGGCGCCAACGCTGAAGCAGCGAAGGAAGCCGGTGCAGACGTCGTCGGCATGGACGATCTTGCTGAGCAGGTCAAGAAAGGCGTGATGGACTTCGACGTCGTCATCGCTTCTCCGGACGCCATGCGCGTCGTCGGTCAGCTGGGTCAGATCCTCGGCCCGCGCGGCCTGATGCCGAACCCGAAAGTCGGTACCGTGACGCCGGACGTCGCGACTGCCGTGAAGAATGCCAAGGCAGGTCAGGTGCGTTTCCGTACTGACAAGAACGGCATCATTCACGCCGGTATCGGCAAGATCGACTTCAGTGCAGACGCGATTCAGGGTAACATCGACGCCCTGGTCGCCGAAGTGAAGAAGCTGAAGCCGAGCACTTCCAAAGGTATCTACCTGAAGAAGATCACCCTGTCCAGCACCATGGGCCCGGGTCTGACCGTCGATCACGCCAAGTACGCGTAAGGCAGTCACAGAATGTTTCACTTTGCGGTCCCCGTGCTCAGCCGCGGGGCGCCGTCAAAGACCGCAGGTGCCAGCCTTGTCGCTTCGGTGGCAGGGCTGGCTTAATCGCGACGTGATGCCTGCATCGCGCGCAGCCTGCGCAGATGGTGTCCCAGCCTCGCTGGTGGCAGCCATCCTCCAAGACTCTCCCGCGCAGTTCAGGTGAGAGAGATGGTAAACCACTGGGGAATTCGTTCCCCGGCACGAAATGGAGTCAACACCGTGGCTTTAGGTCTCGAAGACAAGAAGGCAATTGTTGCTGAGGTCAGCGAAACCGCCAAGGGTGCTCTCTCCGTAGTCGCTGCCGACTCTCGTGGTGTAACTGTTGGCGCAATGACCGAATTGCGCAAGCAGTGCCGCGAAGCGGGCGTCCAGCTGCGTGTTGTTCGCAACACCCTGGCTCGCCGTGCGCTGTCCGGTACCTCTTACGAGGTGCTGAACGAGTCCTTCGTCGGCCCGACCCTGCTTGCATTCTCCATGGAACACCCGGGCGCTGGCGCTCGTCTGTTCAAGGAGTTTGCCAAGAAGGTCGAGGCATTCGAAGTCAAGGCACTGGCCTACGAAGGCGAGTTCATCCCGGCGGCCAACATCGACCGTCTGGCATCTCTGCCGACCCGCGACGAAGCACTGTCCAAGCTGCTGTCTGTCATGAAGGAAGCTTCTGCAGGCAAGCTGGTCCGTACTATCGCAGCACTGCGCGATCAGAAGCAGGAAGCCGAAGCCGCCGCGTAGTAAGCGTCGCTTCTTCCTCCTGGCTGTCTCGTGCAGCCTGAATCGATTTCCGTTTGACCGAGCATCTTTGCTCCGCAAAGTTTAGGATTGCTAAAATGGCACTGACCAAAGAAGACATCATCAACGCCGTCGCTGACATGACCGTCATGGAAGTGGCTGAGCTGATCGAAGCAATGGAAGAGAAGTTCGGCGTTTCTGCCGCTGCCGCCGTCGTTGCTGGCCCGGCCGCTGCAGGTGAAGCCGCTGAAGAACAGACCGAGTTCGACATCGTTCTGACTGCTGCTGGTGACAAGAAAGTCAACGTCATCAAGGCTGTTCGCGAACTGACTGGCCTGGGCCTGAAAGAAGCCAAGGCAGCTGTTGACGGCGCTCCGGCCACCCTGAAAGAAGGCGTGAGCAAGGAAGACGCTGAAGAAGCGAAGAAGAAGCTGGAAGAAGCTGGCGCGTCCGTGGAACTCAAGTAACTCGTGTTCCAGGCTACGCACGCTGCGTAAGCTTCCTGGCTGGTGGCGGACTCCGCCACCAGCCTTTTTCTGTTGCAAGACGAATTATGACGGCGAGCCAGCCCGCAAGGGAGGCTTGCCGTCCGCGCCTGATGGACATCGCCGCGCCATCAGGTATGAGCCGACCACGCATCGGTCACCCAAGGTGAACAAGCTGGGGAATACAGATGGCTTACTCATACACTGAGAAAAAACGCATCCGCAAGGATTTTGGCAAACTGCCCCAAGTGATGGATGTGCCTTACCTGCTGGCCATCCAGCTTGATTCCTACCACGACTTTCTCCAGCAGGACAGGGCGCCAGAACAGCGCCTGGAAGTCGGCCTTCACGCTGCCTTCAAGTCCGTGTTCCCGATTGCCAGTTTCTCTGGCAACGCAGCGCTCGAGTATGTCAGCTACCGTTTCGGTACGCCGGCGTTCGACGTAAAGGAATGTCAGCTGCGCGGAGTGACCTACTCTGCACCGCTGCGCGTGAAAGTGCGCCTGATGATCTACGACAAGGAATCGTCCAACAAGGCGATCAAGGACATCAAGGAGCAGGAAGTCTACATGGGGGAAATCCCCCTGATGACAGAGAACGGTACCTTCGTCATCAATGGTACTGAACGTGTCATCGTGTCTCAGCTGCATCGCTCGCCGGGTGTGTTCTTCGATCACGACAAGGGCAAGAGCCACTCGTCCGGCAAGTTGCTGTACTCCGCACGTGTGATTCCTTACCGCGGTTCCTGGCTGGACTTCGAGTTTGACCCGAAGGACAACGTCTACGTCCGTATCGACCGTCGTCGCAAGCTGCCGGCCTCCGTGCTGCTGCGTGCCATGGGCATGACCAGCGAAGAGATCCTCGGTACCTTCTTCGATACCACCATGTACCACATCGAGCGCAGCGGCTTCTCCGTTGAGCTGGTGCCGTCACGCCTGCGTGGCGAGACTGCCGCCTTCGACATCAAGGATGCCGATGGCAGCGTGATCGTGGAAGAAGGTCGTCGCATCACCCAGAAGCACGTCCGTCAGATGGAAAACTCCGGCCTCGAGCGTCTCGAAGTGCCGATGGAGTACCTCTACGGCAAGGTGCTGGCCAAGGATCAGATCGATCCGGCCACCGGTGAGCTGGTGTGCGAATGCAACAGCGAGATCACCCCGGAACTGCTGGAGAAGATGGCTCAGGCCAAGATCACCCAGTTCGAGGTCATCTACACCAACGATCTGGATTGCGGTCCGTTCGTGTCTGACACATTGAAGCTGGATACCACGCGTAACCAGCTCGAGGCACTGGTCGAGATCTACCGCATGATGCGTCCGGGCGAGCCGCCCACCAAGGACGCGGCAGAATCACTGTTCCAGAACCTGTTCTTCAGCGAAGACCGCTACGACCTGTCGGGCGTGGGTCGCATGAAGTTCAACCGTCGCCTGCGTCGCGAAAGCGATACCGGCAGCGGCGTGCTCGATCAGGACGATATCCTGACCGTCATGCAGGAACTGATCAGCATCCGTAACGGCAATGGCGATGTCGATGACATCGACCACCTGGGCAACCGTCGTATTCGCTCTGTGGGCGAAATGGCGGAAAACCAGTTCCGTGTCGGTCTGGTCCGTGTCGAGCGTGCGGTCAAGGAGCGTCTCTCCATGGCCGAGAGCGAAGGCCTGATGCCGCAGGATCTCATCAACGCCAAGCCGGTTGCGGCGGCGGTGAAGGAATTCTTCGGTTCCAGCCAGCTCTCCCAGTTCATGGATCAGAACAACCCGCTGTCCGAAGTGACGCACAAGCGCCGTGTCTCCGCGCTTGGTCCGGGTGGTCTGACCCGTGAGCGCGCCGGCTTCGAAGTTCGTGACGTTCACGCCACGCACTACGGCCGTCTGTGCCCGATCGAGACGCCGGAAGGCCCGAACATCGGTCTGATCAACTCCCTGGCGACCTACTCCAAGACCAACAGCTATGGCTTCCTCGAGACGCCGTACCGCAAGGTCGTGGATTGTCAGGTCACCGACGACGTCGTCGATCTGTCCGCGATCGAGGAAGGCGATTTCATCATCGCCCAGGCCTCCGCGACCGTCGACGAGAACAACCGTCTGGTCGACGACCTGGTTCAGGTACGTCACCGCGGCGAGACTACCTTCATGGCGCCGGAAAAGGTCACCATGATGGACGTGTCTCCGCGTCAGGTCGTCTCCGTCGCTGCGGCATTGATCCCGTTCCTCGAGCACGATGATGCCAACCGCGCCCTGATGGGTGCGAACATGCAGCGTCAGGCCGTTCCGACCCTGAAGGCTGACAAGCCGCTGGTCGGTACCGGCATGGAGCGCTTCGTGGCGCGTGACTCCGGCGTCTGCGCCGTGGCACGTCGTGGCGGTGTCATCGACTCCGTCGATGCCAAGCGTATCGTCGTGCGTGTGCGGGAAGAAGAGATCATCGGCGGTGAAGCCGGCGTTGATATCTACAACCTGACCAAGTACGTCCGCTCGAACCAGAACACCTGTCAGAACCAGCGTCCGATCGTGCGCCCGGGCGACGAAGTCGCCATCGGCGATATCCTGGCCGACGGCCCGTCCGTCGACATGGGGGATCTGGCACTGGGTCAGAACATGCGTCTGGCGTTCATGCCCTGGAACGGCTTCAACTTCGAGGACTCCATCCTGTTCTCGGAGCGTGTGGTGCAGGAAGATCGCTTCACCACCATCCACATCCAGGAACTGACCTGTGTCGCGCGTGACACCAAGCTCGGGCCGGAAGAAATCACTTCCGATATCCCGAACGTCGGCGAGTCCGCACTTTCCAAGCTGGATGAGTCCGGTGTCGTCTACATCGGTGCCGAGCTGAATCCGGGCGACATCCTGGTCGGCAAGGTCACGCCGAAGGGCGAGACCCAGCTGACGCCGGAAGAAAAGCTGCTGCGTGCCATCTTCGGCGAGAAGGCGTCCGACGTGAAGGACACCTCTCTGCGTGCCCCGACCGGCATGAAGGCCACCGTCATCGACGTTCAGGTCTTCACCCGTGACGGCGTCGAGAAGGATCAGCGTGCGCTCTCCATCGAGCAGATGCAGCTGGCCGAGGTCCGCAAGGACCTGCAGGAAACCTACCGCATCGCGGAAGAGGCGACCTTCGAGCGTCTGCAGCGCAACCTGGTCGGTCAGGCGGTCAACGGTGGTCCGAAGCTCAAGAAGGGCGACGTGCTGACCGATGACTACCTCGAGGCCCTGCCGCGTCAGGAGTGGTTCAAGCTGCGTCTGCAGGACGAATCTCTCAATGAGCTGCTGGCCCAGGCCGATGAGCAGCTCGAGATCCGTCGTCGCGAGATGGACGAGCGCTTCGAAGACAAGAAGCGCAAGCTCACCCAGGGCGATGATCTGGCACCGGGCGTGCTCAAGATCGTCAAGGTATACGTCGCCGTGAAGCGCCGTATCCAGCCGGGTGACAAGATGGCCGGTCGTCACGGTAACAAGGGTGTCATCTCCGCGATCATGCCGGTGGAAGACATGCCGTTCGATGGTTACGGCGAGCCGGTAGATGTCGTGCTGAACCCGCTGGGTGTTCCGTCGCGCATGAACGTCGGTCAGATCCTCGAGACCCACCTCGGCATGGCCGCGCGTGGTCTGGGCGTGAAGATCGAGCACATGCTGCGCGAAGAGCGTGCCGAGCAGGTCAAGCAGATCCGCGAGTTCCTCGACAAGGTGTACAACACCGTCGGTGGCCGCCAGGAAGACCTCTCCGTGCTCAGTGATGACGAGATCATCACCATGGCGCACAACCTGAAGAAGGGCGTGCCGATGGCGACGCCGGTCTTCGATGGCGCCAAGGAACACGAGATCAAGCAGTTGCTCACGCTGGCCGGTATCCCTGATTCCGGACAGATGGACCTCTACGATGGCCGCACCGGCGAGAAGTTCGATCGCAAGGTGACCGTCGGTTACATGTACATGCTCAAGCTCAACCACCTGGTGGATGACAAGATGCATGCGCGTTCGACCGGCTCCTACTCCCTCGTCACGCAGCAGCCGCTGGGTGGTAAGGCGCAGTTTGGTGGTCAGCGCTTCGGTGAGATGGAGGTCTGGGCCCTCGAGGCGTACGGCGCTGCCTACACCCTCCAGGAGATGCTCACGGTCAAGTCCGATGACGTGGAAGGCCGTACCAAGATGTACAAGAGCATCGTAGATGGCGATCACACCATGCAGGCGGGCATGCCCGAATCCTTCAACGTGCTGGTGAAGGAAATCCGCTCGCTGGGTATCGACATGGAGCTGGAAGGCTGACGCCGAAAAGCCACAAGTATTGACGGTCCGCAAAGCCTGGTGTCAGCAGCCAGGCTTTGCCCATGACAACTCCGCAACGGAGCGACCCATGAAAGATTTGGTGAAAGTTCTCAAATCGCAGGCGCAGTCCGAAGAATTCGACGCCATCAAGATTACCCTGGCGTCTCCGGACATGATTCGCTCGTGGTCTTTTGGTGAAGTGAAGAAGCCTGAAACCATCAACTACCGGACATTCAAGCCGGAACGTGATGGTCTTTTCTGTGCCAAGATCTTTGGCCCGGTGAAGGACTACGAGTGCCTGTGTGGCAAGTACAAGCGGATGAAGCATCGCGGCATCATCTGTGAGAAGTGTGGCGTTGAAGTGACCAAGGCGGCAGTGCGTCGTGAGCGTATGGCTCACATCGAACTGGCCAGCCCGGTCGCGCACATCTGGTTCCTGAAGTCGCTGCCGTCCCGTATCGGCATGCTGCTCGACATGACTCTGCGTGATATCGAGCGTGTGCTGTACTTCGAAAGCTTCGTGGTCATCGATCCGGGCATGACGACCCTCGAGAAGGGTCATCTGCTCAACGATGAGCAGTATTTCGAGGCGCTGGAAGAATTCGGCGATGACTTCGATGCCCGCATGGGTGCCGAGGCCATCAAGGCGCTGCTCGAGGACATCGAGCTGGAAGAAGAGGTCGAGCGCCTGCGTGAAGAGATTCCGCAGACCAACTCCGAGACCAAGATCAAGAAGCTGTCCAAGCGCCTCAAGCTGCTGGAAGCCTTCTACTATTCCGGCAACAAGCCGGGCTGGATGATCATGGAAGTGCTGCCAGTGCTGCCGCCGGACCTGCGTCCGCTGGTACCGCTGGACGGCGGCCGCTTCGCGACCTCGGATCTGAACGATCTGTATCGCCGCGTGATCAACCGCAACAACCGCCTCAAGCGTCTGCTCGACCTCAATGCGCCGGACATCATCGTGCGCAACGAGAAGCGCATGCTTCAGGAATCCGTGGATGCTCTGCTCGACAACGGTCGTCGCGGTCGCGCCATCACCGGTTCCAACAAGCGTCCGCTGAAGTCACTGGCCGACATGATCAAGGGCAAGCAGGGTCGTTTCCGTCAGAACCTGCTGGGCAAGCGTGTCGACTACTCCGGTCGTTCCGTCATCACCGTCGGCCCGACCCTGCGTCTGCACCAGTGTGGTCTGCCGAAGAAGATGGCGCTTGAGCTGTTCAAGCCGTTCATCTACGCCAAGCTGCAGGCCTCCGGTCACGCCAGCACCATCAAGGCCGCCAAGAAGATGGTCGAGCGTGAAGCCCCGGAAGTCTGGGATTTCCTCGCCGACGTCATCCGCGAGCACCCGGTGCTGCTGAACCGTGCCCCGACTCTGCACCGTCTGGGTATCCAGGCGTTCGAGCCGCTGCTGATCGAAGGCAAGGCCATCCAGCTGCACCCGCTGGTCTGCGCGGCGTACAACGCCGACTTCGATGGTGACCAGATGGCCGTCCACGTACCGCTGACGCTGGAAGCCCAGCTGGAAGCGCGTGCGTTGATGATGTCGACCAACAACGTGCTGTCGCCGGCCAACGGCGAGCCGATCATCGTGCCGTCCCAGGACGTCGTGCTGGGTCTGTACTACATGACCCGCGAGAAGATCGGTGCCAAGGGTGAGGGCATGGCCTTCGCGAACCTGGGTGAAGTCGAGCGCGCCTTCGGCACGCACAGCGCTCACCTGCACGCGATGGTCAAGGTCCGTCTGACCGAGACGCTCAAGGATGAAGAATCCGGCGAGCTGTACGAGAAGACGTCCCTGCACGACACCACCATCGGTCGCGCACTGCTGTTCCGCATTCTGCCGAAGGGCATGCCGTTCGAGCTGATCAACCAGGTGATGAAGAAGAAAGCCATCTCCGGTCTGATCAACGAGGCGTATCGTCGCGTCGGTCTGAAGGACACCGTCATCTTCGCTGACCAGCTGATGTACACCGGCTTCCGTCTCGCGACCTGGTCCGGCGCCTCCATCGGCGTCAACGACTTCGTCATTCCGGACGCGAAGAAGGTCATCATCGACGCGGCCGAAGACGAAGTGAAAGAGATCGAAGACCAGTTCTCCTCCGGTCTCGTGACCGCGGGCGAGAAGTACAACAAGGTCATCGATATCTGGGCGCGTGCCAACGACCGTGTCGCCAAGGAGATGATGGCGGGTATCTCGAAAGAGACCGTCGTCAACTGGAAGGGCGAAGTGGTCAACGGCGAAGACGGCAAGCCGATGGAGCAGGAGTCGTTCAACAGCGTCTTCATCATGGCTGACTCCGGTGCTCGTGGTTCCGCGGCCCAGATTCGTCAGCTGGCCGGCATGCGTGGCCTGATGGCCAAGCCGGATGGCTCGATCATCGAGACGCCGATCACCGCCAACTTCCGTGAAGGTCTGAACGTACTCCAGTACTTCATCTCCACCCACGGTGCCCGTAAGGGTCTGGCGGATACGGCACTGAAGACCGCCAACTCCGGTTACCTGACGCGTCGTCTGGTCGATGTTGCCCAGGATCTGGTCATCACCGAAGCGGATTGTGGCACTCAGGAAGGTCTGATCCTGCACCCGGTCATCGAAGGCGGTGACATCATCGTCCCGCTGTCTCAGCGTGTGCTGGGTCGTGTCGTGGCACAGGATGTCGTCGATCCGGTCTCTGATGAGGTCCTGATCGCACGCGGCACCCTGCTGGATGAAGCCTGGTGTGCACAGCTCGATACCATGGGCGTCGATGAGATCATCGTGCGTACCACCATCGGCTGTGAAACCGTGCACGGTGTCTGCTCGGCCTGTTATGGCCGTGATCTGGCGCGTGGCCATCAGGTCAACGTCGGTGAAGCCATCGGTGTCATCGCGGCACAGTCCATCGGTGAGCCGGGTACCCAGCTGACCATGCGTACCTTCCACATCGGTGGTGCCGCCTCGCGTGCTTCTGCCGTGGATAGCGTCCAGGTCAAGCACGGCGGCCACGTGCGTCTGCACAACATCAAGTCGGTCGAGCGCGCGGATGGCAAGCTGATCGTCGTCTCGCGTTCCAGTGCGCTGGCTGTCGCTGACGATCACGGTCGTGAGCGTGAGTTCTACAAGCTGCCGTATGGTGCCGAGCTGTCCGTACGTGACGGTGACAAGGTCGAGTCCGGTCAGTCCGTCGCCAAGTGGGATCCGCACACTCACCCGATCGTCGCCGAAGTGGCGGGTCAGGTGCAGTTCACGGACATGGAAGATGGTCAGACCATCAACCGTACCACCGACGAGATGACAGGCCTGTCCTCCATCGAAGTCATCGAGAGCGCCTCGCGTCCGTCCGCGGCACGTGACAAGCGTCCGATGATCATGCTGGTGGATTCCAGTGGCAAGCACGTGACACTGCCGGGCTCCAACACGCCGGTCCAGTATCTGCTGCCGGGCAATGCCGTGGTATCCGCCGAGAATGGCGCAGCCGTCGGTGTGGGTGACGTCATCGCACGTATCCCGATGGAAGCGTCCGGTAACAAGGACATCACCGGTGGTCTGCCGCGCGTTGCCGACCTGTTCGAAGCACGTCGTCCGAAGGAACCGGCCATCCTGGCCGAGATCTCCGGTACCGTGACCTTCGGCAAGGAAACCAAGGGCAAGCGTCGCCTGACCATCACGCCGGCCGAAGGTGACCCGTTCGAGCTGTTGATCCCGAAATGGCGCCAGATCAGCGTCTTCGAAGGGGAAACGGTCGAGAAGGGTGAGGTCATCTCCGATGGCCCGAGCAATCCGCACGATATCCTGCGTCTGCTCGGCGTCGCGGAAATGACCAAGTACATCACCACCGAAGTCCAGGAGGTCTATCGCCTCCAGGGTGTCGGCATCAACGACAAGCACATCGAAGTCATCGTGCGTCAGATGCTGCGCAAGGTGGAGATCACCGATTCCGGCGATTCCAGCTTCATCACCGGCGACCAGGTGGAATACGCCCGTGTCGTCGAAGAGAACATGCGTCTCGAGGCCGAAGGCAAGTTCCCGGCCAAGTTCGACCGCATCCTGCTCGGTATCACCAAGGCGAGCCTGGCGACAGAATCGTTCATCTCGGCGGCCTCCTTCCAGGAGACCACACGAGTTCTGACCGAAGCCTCTGTCACCGGCAAGCGCGATTATCTCCGTGGTCTGAAGGAGAACGTCGTGGTGGGTCGCCTGATCCCGGCGGGTACTGGCCTGGCTTATCACGATGAGCGTCGCCGCCGTCGTGATGGCCTGCCGCTCGCACCGGCCCCGTCGGCACAGGACGTCGAGCAGGAGCTGGGTGCCCAGCTGACCGCTCTCGACGCGGACGACGACGACCTCTGAGGTCTTGAGCCCCGCCGTCGCTGACGGCGGGGTTGACGCCCTTGTGGCCCAAGCCCTAGAATATGCAGCCTTTAACAGTAGGGCAGGTGCATCCTGTCCGATTGTTGGAAGGCAGTACAACCCATTGGAGCAAGCAAATGGCAACCGTAAACCAGCTCGTGCGCAAGCCGCGCAAGCGTCAGGCGTCCAAGAGTGACGTCCCTGCGCTGCAGGCATGCCCGCAGAAGCGTGGCGTGTGTACTCGCGTATACACCACTACCCCGAAGAAGCCGAACTCCGCACTCCGTAAGGTCTGCCGTGTTCGCCTGACCAACGGCTTCGAAGTCTCTTCCTACATCGGCGGTGAAGGTCACAACCTTCAGGAACACTCTGTTGTTCTGATCCGTGGCGGTCGTGTGAAGGATTTGCCGGGTGTCCGTTACCACACCGTTCGTGGTGCACTGGATACCTCTGGCGTGCAGAACCGTAAGCAGGGCCGTTCCAAGTACGGCGCCAAGCGTCCGAAGGCGTAATTCAAAGTTTAATATCGGTCTGATAAGAGTAAGGTCGGGTGTCGCGTCCATCGCGAGGCATCCCGGGTTTACCTGAAGGACCCTTCTACTGAGGGCTTATCATGCCTAGAAGACGTGTAGCAGCTAAGCGCGAAATCCTGCCGGATCCGAAGTTCGGAAGCGAGCGCCTGGCCAAGTTCATGAACCACCTGATGATCAGCGGCAAGAAGTCTGCAGCCGAGCGCATCGTTTACGGTGCCCTCGACCGTGTTGCCGAACGCTCCAATGATGAGCCGCTGGATCTCTTCGACAAGGCGTTGGAAGCCATCCAGCCGATGGTTGAGGTGAAGTCCCGTCGTGTCGGTGGTGCTACCTACCAGGTGCCGGTCGAAGTTCGTCCGTCCCGTCGCCAGGCACTGGCCATGCGTTGGCTGGTGGACGCTGCGCGCAAGCGCGGCGAAAAGACCATGGTGCAGCGCCTCTCTGGCGAGATCCTGGATGCCGCTGAAGGCAAGGGTTCTGCTGTGAAGAAGCGTGAAGACGTGCACCGCATGGCAGAAGCCAACAAGGCCTTCTCCCACTACCGCTTCTAAACAACGGGGATACTCACCGTGGCACGCAAGACTCCACTTAAGCGTTACCGCAACATCGGTATCTGTGCCCACGTCGACGCCGGTAAGACTACCACTACCGAGCGCGTCCTGTTCTACACCGGCCTGTCCCACAAGGTCGGCGAAGTCCACGATGGTGCTGCCACCATGGACTGGATGGAGCAGGAACAGGAACGTGGCATCACGATCACCTCTGCGGCGACCACCTGCTTCTGGCAGGGCATGAACAAGCAGTTCGACGAGCACCGTATCAACATCATCGATACTCCGGGGCACGTTGACTTCACTGTTGAAGTCGAGCGTTCACTGCGTGTTCTCGATGGCGCGGTCGTGGTGCTGTGTGGTTCTTCCGGTGTCCAGCCGCAGACAGAGACTGTCTGGCGTCAGGCCAACCGTTACGAAGTTCCGCGCATGATCTTCGTCAACAAGATGGACCGCGCTGGCGCGGACTTCTTCATGGTCGTCGAACAGGTGCGCAAGCGCCTGGGCGCGAACGCCGTGCCGATCCAGATCAACTGGGGCGCGGAAGACGAGTTCAAGGGCGTCATCGACCTGATCAAGATGAAGGCGATCGTCTGGGACGAAGACAATCACGGCATGAACTATGAGCTGATCGACATTCCGGCTGAGCTGCAAGACACAGCTGCCGAATGGCGTGAGCACATGCTCGAGTCTGCTGCTGAAGCGTCCGAAGAACTGATGGACAAGTACCTTGAAGAAGGCGACCTGACCGAGGAAGAAGTCAAGGCTGCGCTGCGTCAGCGTACCCTGGCCAACGAAATCTGCCTCGTGACCTGTGGTTCTGCCTTCAAGAACAAGGGTGTCCAGGCGGTTCTGGATGCGGTCATCGAATACATGCCGTCTCCGCTTGAAGTCAAGGCCATCGAAGGTGAGCTTGACGACAAGGACGGTACCATCGAGACCCGCGAAGCTGACGACAAGGCTCCGTTCGCGGCGCTGGCGTTCAAGATCGCGACCGACCCGTTCGTGGGTACCCTGACCTTCATCCGCGTCTACTCGGGCGTGCTGAAGTCTGGCGATGGCGTCTTCAACTCCGTCAAGAGCAAGAAGGAGCGTGTCGGTCGTATCGTCCAGATGCACTCCAACTCTCGTGAGGAGATCAAGGAAGTCTATGCTGGCGATATCGCCGCATGTATCGGTCTGAAAGACGTGACCACCGGGGATACCCTGTGTGATCCGGACAACAAGATCGTGCTTGAGCGCATGGAATTCCCTGAGCCGGTCATCTCCGTCGCCGTCGAGCCGAAGTCCAAGGCCGACCAGGAAAAGATGGGTGTCGCACTGGGCAAGCTGGCCCAGGAAGATCCGTCCTTCCGCGTCGAGACCGACGAAGAGTCTGGTCAGACCATCATCTCCGGTATGGGTGAGCTTCACCTGGACATCCTCGTTGACCGCATGCGTCGCGAGTTCAATGTCGAGGCGAACATCGGCAAGCCGCAGGTGGCTTACCGTGAGACCATCCGCACCAAGGTCGAGCAGGAAGGCAAGTTCGTTCGTCAGTCCGGTGGTCGTGGTCAGTTCGGTCACGTCTGGCTTCGCATTGAGCCTCTGACTGCAGAGGACAAGGGCGACGACGAAGAAATGACCTTCAAGTTCGAGTCCGAGATCGTCGGTGGTGCGGTTCCGAAGGAATACGTGCCGGCCGTCGAGAAGGGTGCCGCTGAGCAGCTCAAGAATGGTGTCATCGCCGGTTATCCGATGATCGACGTCAAGGTCACGCTGTTCGATGGTTCCTACCACGACGTCGACTCCAACGAGACCGCGTTCAAGGTTGCCTCTTCCATGGCGATCAAGGCCGGTGCCCCGAAAGCGGGTGCAGTGCTGCTTGAGCCGCTCATGAAAGTCGAAGTCGTCACGCCTGAAGATTTCATGGGTGACGTCATGGGCGACCTGAACCGTCGTCGTGGCCTCGTTCAGGGCATGGATGATTCTTCCACTGGCAAGATCATCAATGCACTGGTGCCGCTGGGTGAGATGTTCGGTTATGCGACCGACCTGCGCTCACAGACCCAGGGCCGCGCAAGCTACTCCATGGAGTTTGCGAAATACGACGAAGCGCCGAACAGCATCGTCGAAGCCGTCATCAACCAGAAGTAACCGATTAGCTAACGAAAGAGGTTATAGCAGTGGCTAAGGAAAAATTTGAGCGTTCGAAGCCGCACGTCAACGTCGGCACCATTGGTCACGTCGATCACGGCAAGACCACTCTGACTGCGGCACTGACTCGTGTCTCTGCAGAAGTTTTCGGTGGTGACGCGCGTGCGTTTGACTCCATCGATAACGCCCCGGAAGAGCGTGAGCGTGGTATCACCATCTCCACCGCTCACGTGGAATACCAGTCCGAAGTGCGTCACTACGCGCACGTCGACTGCCCGGGTCACGCTGACTACGTCAAGAACATGATCACCGGTGCTGCCCAGATGGACGGCGCTATCCTGGTCTGTTCCGCAGCTGACGGCCCCATGCCGCAGACTCGCGAGCACATCCTGCTGTCCCGTCAGGTCGGCGTTCCGTTCATCGTTGTCTTCCTGAACAAGGCTGACATGGTCGATGACGAAGAACTGCTCGAGCTGGTCGAGATGGAAGTGCGCGAACTCCTGAGCGAGTACGACTTCCCGGGTGACGACACTCCGATCGTCATCGGTTCTGCTCTGATGGCTCTGGAAGGCAAGGACGACAACGGCATGGGTACTACCGCCGTTGCCAACCTGATCAAGGCCCTGGATGCGTACATCCCGGAGCCGGAGCGTGCTATCGACCAGCCGTTCCTGATGCCGATCGAAGACGTCTTCTCCATCTCTGGCCGTGGTACCGTCGTGACTGGCCGCATCGAGCGTGGTCTGGTCAAGACTGGCGAAGAGATCGAGATCATCGGCGTGCGTGACACCACCAAGACTACCGTTACCGGTGTCGAGATGTTCCGCAAGCTGTTGGACGAAGGTCGTGCTGGTGAGAACGTCGGCGCTCTGCTGCGTGGCACCAAGCGTGATGACGTCGAGCGTGGCCAGGTTCTGGCCAAGCCGGGCTCCATCAAGCCGCACACCAAGTTCGAAGCAGAAGTCTACGTTCTGTCCAAGGAAGAAGGCGGTCGTCACACTCCGTTCTTCAAGGGCTATCGTCCGCAGTTCTACTTCCGTACCACTGACATCACTGGTACCTGTGAGCTGCCGGAAGGCGTCGAGATGGTCATGCCGGGCGACAACGTCCAGATGGTCGTGTCTCTGATCGCTCCGATCGCCATGGAAGATGGTCTGCGCTTCGCTATCCGTGAAGGCGGTCGTACCGTCGGCGCTGGCGTCGTGGCCAAGATTGTCGAGTAAGGTTCTCCTTACCTGACACAGAAGGGGGCCCTGTTGGGCCCCCTTTTCTCGCATGTTTGACACCTGATGTCAGTCTGCCTATAATGCGCATCCTTTGAATGCGTGGGTGACGGCCTACGCCGTCGACATCCATTGGAGTTTTGGGCAATGCAAAACCAGAAGATTCGCATCCGGTTGAAAGCATTCGACCACCGTCTGATCGACCAGTCCTCTGCAGAGATCGTTGAAACTGCAAAGCGTACCGGTGCTCAGGTTCGTGGCCCGATCCCGCTGCCGACCCGTCGCGAGCGTTACACCATCCTGGTATCTCCGCACGTCAACAAGGACGCGCGTGACCAGTATGAGATTCGTACCCACAAGCGCGTTCTCGACATCGTCGAGCCGACAGAGAAGACTGTCGACGCGCTGATGAAGCTTGACCTGGCCGCCGGTGTGGACGTCCAGATCAAGGTTGACTGATACCTCACTAGTCACTGCGGCCCAGCGCTCTCAATGATGGAGCAGCAGCCGCCACGCCGGGATGGCGTCATACAATGTGCTAGTGGAATGCTCTGGAAAGGGCAGCCATAGCGGGTGACAGCCCCGTACACTAAAGGAGACTGAACATGTCTATCGGTTTAGTCGGTAAGAAGGCCGGGATGACCCGCGTCTTCACCGAAGCTGGCGCATCCGTGCCGGTTACCGTGATTGAAGTTGAGCCGAACCGCATCGTGACCATCAAGTCCGTCGAGACTGATGGCTACAATGCGATTCAGGTGACAACTGGTTCCCGCAAGGCCAAGCACCTCACCAAGGCAACTGCTGGTCAGTATGCCAAGGCGGGTGTTGAGGCTGGTCGTTCCCTGATGGAGTTCCGCCTGGAAGAAGGCGATGAAGCTCCTGCAGTGGGCGGCGAACTCACCGTATCCCTCTTTGAAGCTGGTCAGAAGATTGACGTGACTGGCACCTCCAAGGGTAAAGGTTTCCAGGGCGCAGTTAAGCGCTGGAACTTCCGCACCCAAGACGCTACCCACGGTAACTCACTGTCGCACCGCGCGCCGGGTTCCATCGGTAACTGTCAGACCCCGGGCCGCGTCTTCAAAGGTAAGAAGATGGCTGGCCAGATGGGCAACGTCCGTTCCACCGTCCAGAGCCTGGAAGTGGTTCGCGTCGACGCTGAGCGCAATCTTCTGTTGGTCAAGGGTGCCGTTCCAGGTGCTCCGGGCGGCGAAGTGATCGTGCGTTCCGCTGTGAAAGCTCGCTGAGGGGAATTAACCGATGAATCTTAATCTTGCAGGTGCAGGCGGCGCAGTAGACGTCTCCGATGCTACCTTTGGTAAGGACTTCAACGAGGCTCTGGTTCACCAGGTCGTCACCGCCTATCTGGCTGGTGCGCGTCAGGGTACCGTGGCTCAGAAGACCCGTTCTGACGTGTCCGGCGGTGGCAAGAAGCCGTGGCGTCAGAAAGGTACTGGCCGCGCTCGTGCCGGTACCATCCGTTCCCCGCTGTGGCGTTCTGGCGGTGTGACCTTTGCAGCACGTCCTCAGGACCACTCGCACAAGGTCAACCGCAAGATGTATCGCGCTGCCATGCGTTCCATCCTGTCCGAGCTGGTCCGTCAGGATCGCCTGGTCGCGGTCGACGCAATCACTGTCGATGCTCCGAAGACCAAGCTGCTGATCGCCAAGCTCCAGGAACTGGGCCTTGAGAAAGCGCTGATCGTCACAGAAGAGCAGGACGTCAATCTGTACCTGGCTGCGCGCAACATCCCGTATGTTGACGTCGTCAATGTCGCTGGCGCTGACCCGGTCAGCCTCGTCGGTTACGACAAGGTGCTGATGACTGTCGCTGCCCTGCGCAAGTTCGAGGAGAACCTGGGATGAATCAGGAACGCGTATTCAAGGTCCTGCTTGGTCCTCACATGACCGAGAAGGCCGCGGTCGCTGCCGAGAACAACCAGTACGTGTTCAAGGTTGCCAGCGACGCGACAAAGCCCGAAATCAAGAAAGCCGTCGAAGAGCTGTTTGGCAAGAAAGTCGATCGTGTTCAGGTTCTGAACATGAAAGGCAAGACCAAGCGCACCGCTCGCGGTGTTGGTCGTCGCGCTGGTTATCGCAAGGCCTATGTAACTCTGGCCGCCGGCGAGACCATCGAAGACTTCTCTGGCGCCGAGTAAGGCAGGAGTACGGAACATGGCAATTGTTAAGACAAAACCTACCTCCGCCGGTCGCCGCCACCTGGTAAAAGTCGTCAATGACGAACTTTTCAAAGGTCGCGCGTACGCTCCGCTGCTTGAAAAGCAGTCAAAGTCCGGTGGTCGTAACAATAATGGTCGCATCACTACTCGCCACATCGGCGGTGGTCATCGTCACCATTACCGTCTGGTCGACTTCAAGCGCAACAAGGATGGCATTCCGGCCATCGTCGAGCGCCTGGAATACGATCCGAACCGTAGCGCGAACATCGCGCTGGTGAAGTACCTCGACGGCGAACGTCGCTACATCATTGCACCGAAAGGTGTCTCTGCTGGCGACCGTCTCGAGTCCGGTGTCAACGCACCGATCAAGAAAGGCAACGCTCTGCCGCTGCGCAATGTCCCGGTGGGTTCCACCGTTCACTGTGTAGAGCTGAAGCCGGGCAAGGGCGCTCAGATCGCTCGTAGTGCAGGTACCAGTGCCCAGGTCGTGGCACGTGACGGTAACTACACCACGCTGCGTCTGCGCTCTGGCGAGATGCGTAAGGTGCTGTCCGAATGCCGTGCAACACTCGGCGAAGTGGGCAACTCCGAGCACAGCCTCCGTCAACTGGGCAAGGCCGGTGCTAAGCGTTGGAGAGGCGTGCGCCCGACCGTTCGCGGTGTCGCGATGAACCCTGTCGATCACCCGCATGGTGGTGGTGAAGGTCGTACCTCTGGTGGCCGTCACCCGGTCAGCCCGTGGGGCGTCCCGACCAAGGGTCACAAGACTCGCAAGAACAAGCGCACCGATAAGCTTATCGTCCGTCGCCGCAAGGCCAAGTAACAGATATTGAGAGGTAACGGCTGTGCCACGTTCACTGAAGAAAGGTCCATTTATTGACCTTCATCTGCTGAAGAAGGTTGAGACAGCAGTGGAAAAGAACGACCGCAAACCGATCAAGACCTGGTCGCGTCGTTCCATGATCCTGCCGAACATGGTCGGGCTCACCATTGCCGTCCATAACGGTCGCCAGCATGTCCCGGTTCTCGTTTCTGAGGAAATGGTCGGTCACAAGCTCGGCGAGTTTGCTGCCACCCGCACATACCGCGGGCACGCTGCAGATAAAAAAGCCAAACGGTAAGCCAGAGAGGATTTAAGAGATGGAAGTAGCTGCTAAGCTGCGCGGCGCTCGTTTATCCGCCCAGAAGGCCCGTTTGGTGGCTGACCAGGTGCGCGGTAAGCCGGTCGCCGAGGCGCTGAATCTGCTCGCTTTCTCACCGAAGAAGGCCGCGAAGATTGTTCGCAAGGTTCTGCAGTCCGCGATCGCGAATGCGGAAGAAAACAACGGCATGGACATTGACGAGCTTCGCGTCTCGACTATCTGTGTCGACGAGGGCATGACGCTCAAGCGCATCCAGCCACGTGCCAAAGGCCGTGCGGATCGCATCTTGAAGCGCACTTGTCATATCACCGTCAAGGTAGCCGAGAAGTAGGAGACGACCAATGGGTCAGAAAGTTAATCCGACAGGTTTCCGACTGGGTATTGTCAAGGATCATACCTCTGTCTGGTACGCCGAAGGCGCTACCTATGCCGACAAACTGAACAACGATCTGCAGGTGCGTGGATTCCTGGAAGAGCGTCTGAAAAGCGCTTCCGTGAGCCGCATCAGCATCGAGCGTCCGGCAAACAACGCCCGTATTACCATTCACACTGCCCGTCCGGGTATCGTGATCGGTAAGAAAGGTGAAGATGTCGATCGCCTTCGTCGTGAAGTTTCCGAGATGATGGGCGTTCCCGTCCACATCAACATCGAGGAGATTCGCAAGCCGGAACTCGATGCCAAGCTGGTCGCTGCCAATGTGGCAGGTCAGCTCGAGCGTCGTGTCATGTTCCGTCGTGCGATGAAGCGTGCTGTGCAGAACGCAATGCGTCTGGGCGCCAAGGGCATCAAGATTCAGCTCTCCGGTCGTCTCGGCGGTGCCGAAATCGCCCGTACCGAATGGTACCGCGAAGGCCGCGTTCCGCTTCACACCCTGCGTGCTGACATTGATTACTCCACCTTCGAAGCTCACACCACCTACGGCATCATTGGTGTCAAGGTCTGGATCTTCAAAGGCGAGATCCTCGGTGGCATCGAAGAGGTGCGAGCCAAGGCGAAGCAGCCCGCGTCCGCACCCAAGAAGAAAGGCAAGTAAGGGGGTAATCGATGTTACAGCCCAAGCGTATGAAATTCCGCAAGATGCAGAAAGGTCGCAATCGTGGCCTGGCGCATCGCGGAAGCAAGGTAAGCTTTGGTGAGTTTGGCCTGAAAGCCACCGGCCGTGGTCGTATCACCGCTCGTCAGATCGAAGCTGGCCGTCGTGCCATCACTCGTCACGTCAAGCGTGGCGGTAAGATCTGGATCCGCGTCTTCCCAGACAAGCCGATTTCCAACAAGCCGTTGGAAGTTCGTATGGGTAAAGGTAAGGGTTCTGTCGAGTACTGGGTCGCACAGATCCAGCCCGGCAAGGTCCTTTACGAGATCGAAGGTGTATCCGAAGAGCTGGCCCGTGAAGCATTCAGTCTGGCCGCTATGAAGATGCCGATCTCCACCACCTTTGTTAAGCGGACGGTGATGTGATGAAAGCCCAAGAACTCCGTGAAAAGTCAGTCGAGGCGCTCCAGGAGCAGTTGTTCGAACTGCTGCGTGAGCAATTCAATCTGCGCATGCAGAAGGCTACCGGTCAGCTGAGCCAGGTTCACCTGCTCAAGCAGACTCGTCGCCAAATTGCTCAGGTTAAGACTGTGCTCAACCAGAAGTCAGGTGAGTAAAATGGCCGAAGAAACTAAAGCACGCACACTCACCGGCAAGGTGGTGAGTGACAAGATGGAAAAATCCATCGTTGTCATGGTCGAGCGCCGTGAGCGTCACCCGATCTATGGCAAGTACCTGAGACGCTCCACCAAGCTGCACGCCCATGATGAGGCGAATCAGGCTCGGATCGGTGACACCGTCTCTATCGCCGAGACTCGTCCGCTGTCCAAGAAGAAAGCCTGGACCCTGGTCGAGGTGGTTGAACAGGCCAAGGGTTGATCCCTAGGCCAGTTCCCACCAGGCAGTCAGATTAGGTTTGGAGAAAACCGATGATTCAGACTCAGACAATGCTGGATGTCGCCGACAACAGTGGCGCGCGCCGGGTGCAATGCATCAAGGTGCTGGGTGGTTCACACCGCCGTTACGCTCGTGTTGGAGACATCATCAAGGTCACCGTCAAAGAAGCTATCCCGCGTGGCAAGGTCAAGAAAGGCCAAGTCATGAAGGCAGTGGTCGTTCGTACCAAAGCCGGTGTCCGTCGTAATGACGGTTCCGTGATCCGCTTCGACGGTAATGCGGCCGTTCTGTTGAATAACACCAACGAACAGCCGATCGGTACCCGTATCTTCGGCCCGGTTACCCGTGAACTTCGCAGTGAGAAGTTCATGAAGATCATTTCCCTGGCGCCCGAAGTGCTGTAAGGAGCGGAAGCGGATATGCAAAAGATCAAACGTGACGATGAAGTCATCGTCATCGCCGGGAAGGACAAGGGCAAGCGCGGTACCATCAGCAAGGTGCTGAAAGGTGAGCGTCTGCTAGTGTCCGGTGTGAACATGATCAAGCGTCACACCAAGCCCAACCCGATGCTGGGCACCCAGGGGGGTATCGTCGAGCGCGAGGCTCCGATTCACGCGTCCAACGTGGCCATCTTCAACCAGGAGACCGGCAAGGCGGATCGTGTCGGTATCCAGGTTCAGGAAGACGGTACTAAGGTACGCATCTTTAAGTCGACTCAGAAGCTGATCGACGCCTAACGCGAGTCGGGTACAACATGGCGAACTTGAAAGAACGTTATCAGAACGAAGTGGCCGCCCAGCTTAAAGAGCAGTTCGGCTACGCCAACGTGATGCAGGTGCCGCGTATCACCAAGGTGACCCTGAACATGGGCATCGGTGAAGCCACCGCTGACAAGAAGCTGATCGACAACGCGTTTGCCGATCTCCAGATGCTGTCTGGTCAGAAGCCGATCATCACCAAGGCACGCAAGTCCATCGCTGGCTTCAAGGTCCGCGAAGGATGGCCGATCGGTGTCAAGGTGACCCTGCGCAGCGATCGTATGTGGGACTTCCTGGACCGTCTCGTGAACGTGGCTATCCCGCGCGTTCGTGACTTCCGCGGTCTGAACCCGAAGTCCTTCGATGGCCGTGGAAACTACTCCATGGGTGTGCGTGAGCAGATCATCTTCCCGGAGATCGAGTATGATAAGATCGACCGGATTCGTGGCCTGGACATCACCATCACCACTAGCGCCAACACCGATGATGAAGGTCGTGCGTTGCTGGGCGCGCTGAACTTCCCGTTCAAGAAATAAGGGTGGATCATGGCAAAGAAAAGCATGGTTGAGCGTGAGCTCAAGCGCACCAAGCTGGTCGCAAAGTACGCCGCCAAGCGCGACGCACTGAAGACCATCATCAATGACGTCAACGCTTCTGAAGAAGAGCGCTTCGACGCACAGCTGAAACTGCAGCAGCTGCCGCGTGATGCCAGCCCGGTCCGTCAGCGTAACCGCTGCCGTATCACTGGCCGTCCGCACGGCTACTACAACAAGTTCGGCCTGAGCCGCAACAAGCTGCGTGAAGCCGCTATGCGTGGTGACGTGCCTGGTCTGACCAAGTCCAGCTGGTAACACCACTGCAAGAATTCAGGAGCGCAACGTAAATGAGCATGCAAGACACTCTGGCGGATATGTTCACTCGTATCCGCAATGCGCAGATGGCCACCAAGGAGACGGTTACCATGCCGTCTTCCAAGCTCAAGGTTGAAGTGGCCCGCGTATTGAAGGAAGAGGGTTACATTTCCGAGTTTGCTGTCGCAGAAGGCGCGAAGCCGGAACTGACCGTGACCCTCAAGTACTTTGAAGGCAAGGCGGTTATCGAGAACATCAAGCGTGTTTCCAAGCCGTCCCTGCGCCAGTACAAAGGCAAGGGCGAGCTGCCGAAAGTCGCAGATGGCCTGGGTATTGCGATCGTTTCCACCTCCCGGGGCGTGATGACCGATCGTGCGGCCCGTCAAGCTGGTGTCGGCGGCGAAGTCCTCTGCACCGTATTCTAGGAGTTTGGAATGTCCCGCGTAGCCAAGTATCCGGTTAAATTGCCGAACGGCGTCGAGGCAAAACTCGATGGCGACAAGCTGACCGTGAAGGGCAGCAATGGCCAGCTGGAACTGACCGTCCACCAGGACGTGGTCATCAACCTGGAAGAAGGTCAGATGACCTTCGCCCCGGCTGAGACTGCCAAGAACTGGGCAATGGTTGGTACCACACGTGCTCTGGTCAACAACATGGTGTCTGGTGTTTCCGAAGGCTTCACCAAGTCTCTGGAAATCAATGGTGTGGGTTATCGTGCCCAGGCCAAAGGCCAGACAATCAACCTGACACTGGGCTTCTCACACCCGGTCGACTATGAACTGCCGGCAAGTGTTACGGCTGAAACGCCGAAGAACACTCAGATCGTCCTGAAATCTGCTGACAAGCAGGCTTTGGGTCAGGTCGCCGCAGAGATTCGCGCGTTCCGTCCGCCGGAGCCCTACAAGGGCAAAGGTATTCGGTACAGCGACGAAGTCGTCCGTCGTAAAGAAGCCAAGAAGAAGTAAGGCAGGGTTATGAACGCGAAGAAAGAATCTCGTCTCCGTCGTGCCCGCCGCGCTCGTGCGAAAATCCGCGAGCTGGGCGTGTTTCGCCTGTGCGTGAACCGCACCCCGCGTCACATCTACGCGCAGATCATCTCGCCGGATGGCGGCCAGGTCCTGGCCACCGCATCCACGCTCGACAAGAGCCTGCGCGAAGGTTCTACCGGTAACTCGGACTCCGCCGCCAAGGTGGGTGCTCTGATTGCCGAGCGCGCGAAGGAAGCGGGTATCAAGCAAGTGGCTTTCGATCGCTCCGGGTACAAGTACCACGGTCGCGTGAAGGCCCTGGCCGATGCCGCACGTGAAGGCGGCCTGGAATTCTAAAGGGTTTTACGATGGCGAATATCGAACAGAAGGGCGGTGACCTGCAAGAGAAGCTCGTGCAGATCAACCGCGTCGCCAAGGTAGTCAAGGGCGGCCGTATCTTCGGTTTCACCGCTCTGACTGTCGTTGGTGACGGCAATGGTCGTGTTGGCTTCGGTCGTGGCAAGGCGCGTGAAGTGCCGGTCGCGATCCAGAAGGCAATGGACCAAGCTCGTCGCAACATGATCAAGGTTGACCTGAAGGGCCACACCCTGCAGTACCCGGTGAAGGCTCGTCACGGCGCATCCAAGATCTACATGCAGCCAGCATCCGAAGGTACCGGCATCATTGCCGGCGGTGCGATGCGTTCCGTGCTCGAACTGGCAGGCGTCCATGACGTCCTGGCCAAGTGCTACGGTTCCACCAATCCGGTCAACGTGGTGCGCGCGACCATCAACGGTCTCGCTGCCATGAAATCTCCGGAAGACATCGCCGCCAAGCGTGGCCTGTCTGTCGACAAGATTGCGGGGTAAGGCACCATGGCAGCTAAGATCACGGTAACCCAGATCCGCAGCACCATCGGCGTCCTCGAAAAGCACAAGGCCACCATGAAAGGCCTTGGGCTGCGTCGCATCGGTCACACTGTCGAGCTGGAAGACACCCCCGCGGTACGCGGCATGATCAACAAGGTTCATTACCTTGTCCGTGTTGAGGGAGAGTAATCCATGAAATTGAATACCCTGAGTCCGGCCCCGGGCTCCAAGCACGCTGCAAAGCGTGTCGGTCGTGGTATCGGCTCCGGTCTTGGTAAGACCGGCGGTCGTGGCCACAAGGGCCAGAAGTCCCGTTCCGGTGGCAGCGTCAAGCCGGGCTTCGAAGGCGGTCAGATGCCTATGCAGCGTCGCCTGCCGAAGTTTGGTTTCACTTCCGCGAAATCTCTGGTTTCCGAAGAAGTGCGCCTGAGCGAGCTGGCACTGGTAGACGGTGATATCGTCGACCTCGAAACGCTGAAGAAGGCCAACGTGCTTCGTGATTCCACGAAGTTCGCGAAGGTCATGCTCTCCGGCGAACTGGACAAGGCAGTCACGGTCCGCGGCATCAAGGTCACCAAGGGTGCCCGTGCTGCGATCGAAGCTGCCGGTGGCAAGGTAGAGGACTAAATGGCTAAGTCAGGAAACGTACCGGCGATGCAGGGAAGTGGGTTGAGCGAACTCTGGGCGCGTTTGCGCTTCGTGTTCATCGCCATCGTGGTGTACCGAATCGGTGCACACATCCCCGTTCCCGGTATCAATCCTGACCAGCTTGCTGCCTTGTTCAGGGAAAACCAGGGCACCATCCTGAGCATGTTCAACATGTTCTCCGGTGGTGCACTGGAGCGAATGAGTATCTTCGCGTTGGGCATCATGCCCTACATATCCGCGTCGATCATCATGCAGCTCCTGACGGTGGTCTCGCCTCAGCTAGAGCAGTTGAAGAAGGAAGGTGAGGCCGGTCGTCGCAAGATCAGCCAGTACACGCGCTACGGCACGGTCGTACTGGCCCTGGTCCAATCGATCGGCATGGCAGTCGGACTGGTCGGAAACGGTGTCGCCTATTCCGCTGACTTCAGCTTCTACTTCACCGCCGTGAGTACGTTCGTGGCTGGTGCAGTGTTCCTGATGTGGCTGGGAGAGCAGATCACCGAGAAGGGTATCGGCAACGGGATCTCACTGATCATCTTTGCTGGTATTGTCGCCGGGCTGCCGAGTGCCATCGGCCAGTCTTTCGAACTGGCGCGCAATGATGGTGCCTGGAATGTGCTTCCGCTGCTGGCGCTGACGCTGCTCGCAGTCGTTACCGTTGCCTTTGTGGTGTTCATCGAACGCGGTCAACGCCGCATCACGGTGAACTATCCGCGCCGTCAGGTGGGCAACAAGATGTATGCCGGTCAGAGCAGCTACTTGCCGATGAAGGTCAACATGGCCGGGGTCATCCCGCCGATCTTCGCGTCAAGCATCCTGCTGTTCCCTGCATCGATGGGCCAATGGTTTGGCCAGAGTGAAAGCATGCAATGGTTGCAGACGGCTTCTCAGGCTCTCGGGCCGGGCCAGCCACTGTACATCTTGCTTTTCGCTGCCGCTGTAGTATTCTTCTGCTTCTTCTACACGGCGCTGGTCTTCAATCCCAAGGATGTTGCTGACAACCTCAAGAAGTCAGGAGCTTTCCTGCCGGGGATTCGCCCAGGCGAACAGACGGCCCGTTACATCGATAAGGTGATGACTCGCCTGACGCTGTTCGGCGCCCTCTACATCACCCTCGTCTCCCTGATGCCGCAATTCCTCGTTGTCGCCTGGCAGGTTCCGTTCTATTTCGGCGGTACCTCTCTGCTCATCGTGGTTGTGGTGGTCATGGACTTCATGGCCCAGGTGCAGTCGCATCTGATGTCAAATCAGTATGCGTCGGTGATGAAGAAGGCCAACCTCAAAGGCTATGGCAGCGGTGGCATGATGCGCTGATTGCGCAGCCCCTGTTAGCAAACTGGAGAGAACGATGAAAGTTCGAGCTTCCGTCAAGAAAATTTGCCGTAACTGCAAGATCATTCGGCGTCGTGGCGCAGTGCGGGTCATCTGCACTGAGCCGCGCCACAAGCAGCGTCAGGGCTAATCCCTCGACCCCGCTTAGCTGAATACAAGCTCGGGTGCTGGCATACCCCCTTGTTCCCAACGGGATCAAGGGGTATGCTATTGCGCCCTTTGTGGATGTAAAATCCGCCGCTAACCTTTCGGAGAAAACTGATGGCCCGTATTGCTGGCGTCAATATCCCGGACAACAAGCACGCGGCGATCTCGCTGACTTATATCTTCGGGATTGGCCGTACGCGTGCACAGCAGATCTGCGCCGCTCTCGGTTTAGAACCGAGCGTCAAGATCGCTGATCTGTCTGTTGAACAACTGGACCTGGTTCGTGCCGAGGTGGGTAAGTACACCGTCGAAGGCGACCTGCGTCGTGAGATCACGCTGAACATCAAGCGTCTCATGGACCTCGGTTGCTATCGTGGCCTGCGCCATCGTCGTGGTCTTCCGTTGCGCGGTCAGCGCACCAAGACCAACGCACGTACACGCAAAGGTCCGCGTAAACCGATTCGCAAGTAAACGAACTGGCGTTTAGACAGGAAACATCTAATGGCTAACCCGAGTAAGCGCAAGAAGGTTAAAAAGCAGGTAGTGGATGCCATCGCGCATATCCATGCCTCTTTTAACAACACTATCGTGACGATCACAGACCGCCAGGGCAATGCTCTCTCCTGGGCAACTGCCGGTGGTTCGGGTTTTCGTGGTTCTCGCAAGAGCACCCCGTTCGCTGCGCAAGTCGCAAGTGAACGTGCAGCGACCGCTGCAGCCGAATATGGTGTGAAGAACGTCGACGTGCTGGTCAAGGGCCCGGGTCCGGGTCGTGAGTCCGCCGTGCGTGCTCTCAATGCCGCAGGCTTCCGCGTGCAAAGCATCACCGACGTGACCCCCATCCCGCATAATGGGTGCCGTCCGCCGAAGAAACGCCGCGTTTAAGGAGACAGACTCATGGCTCGTTATATTGGACCGAAGTGCAAACTGTCTCGTCGTGAAGGCACCGACCTCTTCCTGAAGAGTGGCGTGACTCCGTTCGAGAAGAAGTGCAAATCCGAACAACCCCCGGGTGTTCATGGCCAGCGCCGTCAACGTCTTTCAGACTACGGCCTGCAGTTGCGTGAAAAGCAGAAGGTTCGTCGCATGTACGGCGTTCTGGAAAAGCAATTCCGCAATTACTACAAAGAAGCCGCTCGCGTGAAAGGCGCGACTGGTGAGGTTCTGCTCCAGCTCCTCGAGGCTCGCCTCGACAACGTCGTCTACCGCATGGGCTTCGGCTCCACGCGTTCCGAGGCACGTCAGCTGGTCAGCCACAAGGCGATCGCCGTGAACGGCCGTACCGTCAACGTCGCTTCCTTCAATGTGAAGGCCGGTGATGTGGTTACCGTTCGTGAGAAGGCCAAGAACCAGGCTCGCATCCAGCAGTCTCTGGCACTCGCTGCCAACCGCGGTGATGTCTCCTGGGTCGACGTCGACTCCAAGAAGATGGAAGGCACTTTCAAGGCTGTCCCCGAGCGTGGCGACCTGTCTGCCGATATCAACGAAAACCTGATCGTCGAGCTGTACTCCAAGTAATGTGATGCCGGGCTGATTCGTCGGCCCGGCTGGAGTACCCAGATTATCCGTTTGGCAGCCTTAAAGGTGTTCTTATGCAGCGCTCAGTGACAGAGTTTCTCCGTCCTCGCGATATCAAGGTCGAGGAAGTCAGCGCCCATCATGCGCGGATCGTCCTCGAGCCCTTCGAGCGTGGTTTCGGCCACACCCTGGGGAATGCTCTGCGTCGCATCCTGCTGTCTTCCATGCCCGGCTGTGCCGTCGTGGAAGCTGAGATCGAAGGCGTTCTGCACGAGTACAGCGCCATTGAAGGGGTACAGGAGGATGTCATCGAAATCCTGCTGAACCTCAAGGACGTGGCCATCAAGATGCATGGTCGCGACGAAGCTGTGCTGGCGCTGAACAAGAAGGGCCCGGGCATCGTGACTGCTGGCGACATCGCCGGTGACCATGATCTCGAAATCGTGAATCCGGATCACGTCATCGCTCACCTGAATGATGGTGGCGAGCTGAAGATGCAACTCAAGATCGCTCGTGGCCGCGGCTACGAACCGGCTGACGCGCGTCTCTCTGCAGATGACGAATCACGTGCCATTGGCCGTCTCCAGCTGGATGCGACCTTCACGCCGGTTCGCCGGGTCTCCTATGCTGTCGAGGCGGCGCGTGTTGAACAGCGCACCAACCTTGACAAGCTGGTGATTGACCTGGAAACCGACGGCACGCTGGATCCGGAAGAAGCGATCCGCCGCTCCGCAACCATCTTGCAGGAGCAGCTGGCCGCCTTCGTTGATCTGGAAGCAGACAAGGAACAGGAAGTCGAAGAAGAGGAAGATCAAATCGATCCGATCCTTCTCCGTCCCGTAGACGATCTTGAGCTGACCGTTCGCAGTGCGAACTGTCTCAAGGCCGAGAATATCTATTACATCGGTGATCTCATTCAGCGCACCGAAGTTGAGCTGCTGAAGACCCCGAATCTCGGCAAGAAGTCCTTGAATGAAATCAAGGACGTGCTGTCCGCGCGTGGTCTGTCCCTCGGCATGCGGTTGGAAAACTGGCCGCCCGCAAGCCTGAAGGACGACAAGGCTTCCGCTTAAGGAAGCCCGGTCGGCTCAAGCCCCAGACTGGTAAGGAATCACAACCATGCGTCATCGTAAGAGTGGTCGTCACCTGAACCGTACCAGCTCTCACCGTGAAGCCATGTTCAAGAACATGTGCATCTCTCTGGTAGAGCACGAAGTCATCAAGACTACCCTGCCGAAAGCCAAGGAACTGCGTCGTCATATCGAGCCGCTGATCACCCTGGCCAAGCAGGATTCCGTTGCGAACCGTCGTTTGGCGTTCTCTCGTACCGGTTCCAAGGAAGCGGTCGGCAAGCTCTTCAATGAGCTCGGCCCGCGCTACACCACCCGTCCGGGCGGTTACCTGCGTATCCTGAAGTGTGGCTATCGTGCCGGTGACAATGCCCCGATGGCATTCGTCGAGCTGGTCGATCGTCCGGCTGCCTCCGAGGCAGCGGGCGAAGAGTAAGCTTCGGCTTGCTTCGTCCACAAGAAAAGGCCAACCCTTCGGGGTTGGCCTTTTTTTATGCCTGATAGACAGGCCTGTCGGTTGGGCAGCTCATGCGGCCAGGCGTCATGGGCAAGCCCTGACTCGTCAAGTTCCGCAAGGAAACGGTACGAAGGAGTCAGGGGTGTCGCTGGGGCACCTGACGAAGGTCAGTTGCTGGTTTCTGTCTTCTTCTTGCTGCCGGGCTTCCCGCCATTGGACGGCTTGCTGTCCGCTGACGTGTCTTGAGCGCCTGTCTTGGCGTTGGAGGCTCTCTGGCGCTTCAGCAGCGGTGCCAGGAAGCGACCGGTATGCGAGACCTCCTGCGTTGCCAGTTGCTCCGGTGTCCCCTCGGCGATGATCTGGCCCCCGCCTGAGCCGCCTTCCGGCCCCAGATCGATCAACCAGTCAGCGGTCTTGATCACATCCAGGTTGTGCTCGATGACGACGACGGTGTTGCCGTGATCGCGCAGGCGGTGCAGGACCACCAGCAGTTGTCGGATATCCTCGAAGTGCAGGCCGGTGGTCGGCTCATCGAGAATGTAGAGCGTCTTGCCGGTATCGCGCTTGGCCAGCTCGCGCGCCAGCTTGACGCGTTGGGCTTCCCCGCCGGAGAGCGTGGTCGCGCTCTGGCCGAGGCGGACATAGGACAGGCCGACATCCATCAGTGTCTGCAGTCGACGCGCGATGGCGGGCACCGGAGAGAAGAACTCCAGTGCCTCCTCGATGGTCATCTCCAGCACTTCATGGATGTTCTTGCCCTTGTACTGGACCTCGAGCGTCTCACGATTGTAGCGCTTGCCCTTGCAGACATCGCAGGGCACGTACATGTCAGGCAGGAAGTGCATCTCGACCTTGATCAGGCCATCGCCCTGACAGGCTTCGCAGCGCCCACCCTTGACGTTGAAGCTGAAGCGGCCCGGCTTGTAGCCGCGCGCGCGCGCTTCCTGGGTCCCGGAGAACAGCTCGCGGATCGGCGTGAAGATCCCGGTATAGGTGGCGGGGTTGGAGCGAGGTGTACGCCCGATGGGACTCTGATCGATGTCCACCATCTTGTCGAACAGATCCAGCCCCTCGATCTTGCCGTAGGGCGCCGGGGTCAGCGTGGTCGCACGATTGAGCTCACGGGCGGCCAGCGGCATCAGCGTGGCGTTGATCAGTGTCGACTTGCCTGAGCCGGAGACGCCGGTGATGCAGGTCAGCAGGCCTGTCGGCAGCGTCAGCGTCACGTTCTGCAGGTTGTTGCCTGTGGCACCTGTCAGGCGCAGCACCTTTTCGGGATTGGCGGGCAGGCGATAGGGCGGCACGGCGATCTCACGCTCGCCACTCAGGTACTGTCCGGTCAATGAGCCGGGCGTCGCCTCGATCTGCGCCGGGGTGCCCTGGGCGACGATCTCACCGCCGTGCACGCCAGCCCCGGGGCCGATATCGAGCACGTGGTCCGCGGCGCGGATGGCATCTTCATCATGCTCGACCACGATCACGGTGTTGCCCAGATCACGCAGGTGAATCAGTGTCTTGAGCAGGCGGTCATTGTCACGCTGATGCAGGCCGATGGAGGGCTCATCGAGGATGTACATCACGCCGACCAGGCCGGCGCCGATCTGGCTGGCAAGACGGATGCGCTGTGCCTCACCCCCGGAAAGGGTATCGGCGCTGCGCTCCAGCGTCAGATAGTCGAGGCCGACATTGACGAGGAATTCGAGGCGCGCCTGGATCTCGTTGACGATCTTGGCAGCGATCTCGCCCTTGCGCCCGGGCAGGCTCAGCTTGCCGAACTCTTCCCACGCTTCGCCGATCGGCTGGCGCACGACCTCGGCGAGGGTGCGATTGTCGACGTAGACATTGCGTGCCTCGCGGCGCAGACGTGAGCCATCGCAGCTCGGGCAGGGTTGAACGGCCAGATAGCGGGCGAGATCCTCGCGCACCATGTTGGATTCGGTCTCACGGTAGCGCCGCTCCATGTTGGGCAGTACGCCCTCGAAGGGATGTTCGCGCGTCACCTTGCGGCCGCGGTCATTGACGTAGCTGAACGCGATATCCTCACGTCCGCTGCCATTGAGCACGGCATCACGCGCTTCATCACTGAGTGATTCCCAGGCGGCTTCCAGAGCGAAACCATAGTGCTCGGCGACGGCCTGCAGCTGGCTGAAGTAATAGACGCTGCGACGGTCCCAGCCCTTGATCACGCCTTCGGCCAGCGACAGCTCCGGATGGCTGATCAGCTTCTCCGGGTCGAAGTATTGCTTCACCCCGAGACCGTCACAGGTCGGGCAGGCGCCAGCCGGGTTGTTGAAGGAGAACAGGCGTGGCTCCAGCTCGGCCAGGGCATAGCCACACACCGGGCAGGCGAAGCGCGACGAGAACACCAGGTCTTCCTGTTCGCCGTCCATGAAGTGCAGCCGGGCGCTGCCATCGGCAAGGTTCAGTGCGGTCTCGAAGGACTCGGCCAGACGCTGCTTGAGGTCCTCGCGCACCTTGAAGCGATCGACGACGACGTCGATATCATGCTTCTTGTTCTTTTCCAGCGGCTTGAGGTCATCCAGCTCGACGATGAGGCCATCGATACGCGCGCGGACGAAGCCCTGGGCGCGCAGCTCGGAAAGCAGTTGCAGGTGCTCGCCCTTGCGCCCGCTGACTACCGGTGCCAGCAGCATCAGCTTGCTGCCCTCGGGCAGGGCCAGCGCCTGATCGACCATCTGCGAGATGGTCTGGGCTTCCAGGTCGATGTCGTGGTCCGGGCAGCGCGGCGTCCCGGCGCGAGCGTACAGAAGGCGCAGGTAGTCGTAGATCTCGGTAATGGTACCGACGGTGGAGCGAGGGTTGTGGGATGTCGATTTCTGTTCGATGGAAATCGCCGGTGACAGACCCTCGATGTGGTCGATATCCGGTTTTTCCATCATCGACAGAAACTGGCGAGCATAGGTGGACAGTGATTCGACGTAGCGCCGCTGTCCCTCGGCATAGAGTGTGTCAAAGGCAAGTGACGACTTGCCGGAACCGGAGAGCCCGGTCACCACGATCAGCTTGTCACGCGGCAGTTCGACATCGATGTTCTTGAGGTTGTGGGTGCGCGCACCCCTGACCTGAATCCTGTCCATTGCCACCTCGGGCTGCGTCGATAAAAGCAACGATTATAAGGCGCGGGCGAAACGCCCGGCAAAGGCTGCATGCTTTCAAAGCCGACAGGCGAGCCTTAGAATGTGCAGTCCATCGGTGATCAGCACCCATGGAGTCTACTCTCTGGCGACCCGCGTGGTCGGCCTCCCTTTCTTGACTGTCCTGCTCCGGAGCCCGCCGCCATCCATGAAGACCTCTCGACTGCTAGCGCCGGAACGTCGCGCCATCGTCGGCCTTGCCAGCCTGTATGCCACCCGCATGCTCGGGCTGTTCATGGTGTTGCCGGTGCTGGCGCTCTACACCCGTGATCTGGCTGGCGCGACGCCGACGCTGGTCGGCGTCGCGTTGGGCGGGTATGGCCTGACCCAGGCACTGCTGCAGATCCCCTTCGGCTGGTTGTCCGATCGCCTCGGGCGCAAGGCCGTGATCGGCTTCGGACTCGGGCTATTCATCCTTGGCTCGTTGGTCGCGGCAAATGCCGACAGCATCGAGATGATCATCCTTGGTCGTTGCCTGCAGGGCAGCGGTGCCGTGGCAGGTGCGATCATGGCGCTGCTGGCCGATCAGACGCGAGAGGAGGTGCGCACCATGGCGATGGCCTCCATCGGCATGTCGATCGGCGTCGCCTTCGCGCTGGCGATGGTCGCGGGACCCCTGACCGCGGATGCGTTCGGACTTTCGGGCATCTTCTGGCTGACGGCCATCATGGCCGTGGCGAGCGTGTTCGTACTCTGGAAACTGGTGCCTGCCGCACCCAGGCGTCAGCATCAAGATGTGGGGCTTGATCGTCGCCAGCTCAAGGGCATTCTTGCGAATTCCGCATTGTTGCGCATGGATGTGTCGATCTTTGCGCTGCACATGATCCTCACGGCCTGTTTCGTGGCCATTCCGCAGCAGCTGGTCAACTTCGGCATCGCGCCCGCCCATCATGGCTGGGTCTATCTGCCCTTGATGGGCCTGGCGTTTGTCGCCATGCTTCCGCTGGTCATCGTGGCCGAGAAGTACCGCCGCATGAAGCCGGTCTTCCTGGGCGCCGTGGCGACCATCGCGACAAGCCTGTTGCTGCTGGGGGTGGATGGCATCGAGCACGCAGGTCTCGTGCCCTTCCTTGGCCTGCTGTGGCTGTTCTTCGTGGCCTTCAATCTGCTGGAAGCCACCTTGCCGTCGATGATCTCCAAGCTGGCGCCGGCCGGTGCCAAGGGCACCGCGATGGGGGTGTATTCGACCAGCCAGTTCCTCGGTGCCTTCGTGGGGGGTGTCGGCGGCGGCTGGCTGACGGGCCAGTTCGGACTGAGTGGCGTCTTCTTCGGCATGGGGTTGCTGGCGCTGCTGTGGCTGGCCGTAGTCTGGAACATGCAGCCGCCGCGACATCTTGGCAGTGAAGTGGTCGGCCTGTCGCCAGAAGCCGCGAGGCTTCCGGCCGTCGAGTTGCAGACGCGCCTGCTGGCCATTGCCGGCGTGGAAGAAGCTCTGGTCGTGCGTGAGGAACAGGTCGCCTATCTGAAGGTCACACGCGATACACTGGATGACAAGGCGCTGGCGACTTTCACTCGCCAGCGTGATGGCGAAACTCCGGCAGGTGCCGAGGCACCTGCCAGCTGAACCCTGACACTGGCAGATCACTGTCAGTGCACTCGATACCTTCGCCGGTGCCTGATGTGCACCGGTCTATTTTCAGGAGTAATCTTCATGGCTCGCGGCGTAAACAAGGTCATTCTGATCGGTAATCTCGGTCAGGATCCGGAAGTCCGTTTCACTCCGTCCGGTAGTGCGGTGTGCAACCTCAACCTCGCCACCACGGATACCTGGAATGACCGTCAGAGCGGTCAGCGTCAGGAACGTACCGAATGGCACCGTGTGGTGATGTTCAACAAGCTGGCGGAAATCGCTCAGCAATACGTCAAGAAAGGCTCACGCCTCTATATCGAAGGTCGTCTACAGACGCGCAAGTGGCAGGATCAGAACGGCAACGACCGCTACAGCACCGAAATCGTCGCCAATGACATGCAGATGCTGGATACCCGTGGTGAAGGCGGCGGCGGTGGCGGCTTCAGTGGCGGCGGTCGTCCCCAGCAGGCACCTCAGCAAGGTGGTCAGTATGGTGGTCAGCAGCAGGCCGCGGCAGCTCCGCAGCAGGGTGGCCAGTTCGGCGGCCAGCCGCCGGCACCGCAGCAGGGTGGCAACTTCGGTGGTCAGCCGCCGGCGCCGCATACTCCGCCTCCGGCTCAGCAGCCCGCTCATCAGCCTCCTCAACAGAACTCGCAGAACAACAATTTCGGCGCGCCGCCGGCTGGCAGCTTTGACGATTTCGATGATGAGATTCCGTTCTGATCGTCAGTTCCATGGTCATCCATATTGTCTCGAACCCCCGCTCTGCGGGGGTTTTTCGTTTCTGGAGGCAAAGGAAACCTCTCGAGGTATCGAGGGTACTGCGTGAGAGGGCGGGGAGGTTTTCAGGCATTCCCCCTCCATCTGCCAGGATATCGGCCGATACATCCAAAGTCGCTCTGCGAGCGTAAGGGGGGAAGCCCCGAGTCCGATGATCGGGCCATCACGCTGTCGTCTCGCTTGAGGACACTGAGCGTGGAGGAAAAAATCAGGCAGTTCCGTACCTTGCAGGTAAACTATCGTTTCAAGTGTATGTCCACTTTCAGCTCGTTCCCCTTGGCAGGCCCCCGATGATTGAGGTCATTCATGCATGGTAGCTATTCCCCCTCACTGGTATTGCTTTCCATTCTGGTCGCGGTACTGGCATCTCATGCTGCCTTGCAGCTGATTCGGCAGGTCGCGCTGTCGGTGTCGCGTGCCAGTCGCCTGGGGTGGCTGCTGGGTGGGGCTCTGGCGATGGGCCTGGGCATCTGGTCAATGCATTTCATCGGCATGCTGGCCTATGACATCGGTACGTCGGTCACCTATGAGTGGGGCTTGACGCTACTCTCGATGATGGTGGCCGTGCTCTCTTCCGGACTGGCGCTGTGGGCCAACACGCTGTCGCGCTTGACGCTGCCATGGCTGTTTGGCAGCGGGGCGGTGATGGGAGGCGGGATCGCTTCGATGCACTATCTCGGCATGGCGGCGATGCAGATGCCGATGGCGTATCGCTACGATGCCCCGTTGTTGGGACTGTCGATTCTGGTGGCCGTCATCGCCTCGACGGCTGCGCTGTGGCTTGGAGGGCTCTTTCTGCATCAACGCCGCCCGCGTCGCAGTTATCAGGCCCTTGCTGCATTGCTGATGGGGGGAGCGATCGCAGGGATGCACTATCTGGGCATGGCGGCGATGGAAGTGGTGCCTGACTCGGTGATGCCGGCTCCCCCGCTTCGTTCGGGGGGAGGGCAGCATGTCTGGCTGGCAGTGATACTCGGGGTTGCCTCACTGGCCGTGCTGGGACTGACGTTGCTGGCGCTGAAGGCAGAAAGTCGTGTGCGGCGCAGTCGACACTATCGGGCGCGGTTGAGCGGTCTGCTGGAGTATCGCACCCGGGAATTGCGTCACGAGCGGGATCAGGTGACCGTGATGCTGGATTCCATCGATGAAGGAGTGATCAGCCTTGATCGGGAGGGAATGATCCGCCACATCAATCCCATCGCGGCAGAATTGTGTGGCTGGGATCCCGCGCTGGCCCGGGGCCGCCCCTGGGCGCGCATTCTGCAATTGCGCCATGAGGGCTCCCTCCACATGATGGATACCCACCTGGATGTCGTGCTCAGCCGCGGGGAGGTCGTGCACATGGCGAACCAGACCCTGCTGGTCGCCAGGGATGGCAGTGAGTGTGCGATAGAGCTCAAGGCGTCTCCGGTACGCGCTCGCAATGATGAGGTGGAAGGTGCCGTGCTGGTCTTCCGTGACATCAGTTATCGCCAGGCGATGATTCGTCGGCTCGATTTCCAGGCCCATCATGACAGCCTGACGGGGCTGCAGAACCGCAGTGCCTTCGATGATGCTCTGGGGGCCTCGCTGGAAGACGGCGATCTGCATCAATTGCTGTATCTGGATCTCGACTTCTTCAAGGTCATCAACGACACCTGCGGTCATGCGGCGGGGGATACCGTGCTGCGCGAGATTGCGCATCTGATGCGCGAGCAGGTCCGGGATTCTGATGTGCTGGCCCGTCTGGGAGGCGATGAATTCGCGGTCATCCTCTATCGATGCAATCGTGAACAGGCACTGGAGCGCGCCTCGAGACTCTGCTCGACCATCGCGGATTATCGTTATCTCGAGGATGGGCGTCAGTTCCAGCTGGGTGTCAGCATCGGCCTGGCGTCCATCACGGGGAGTGCACCGGCCACGGAAGTGCTGCGTCAGGCCGACGCGGCCTGTTACATGGCCAAGCAGAATGGTCGCAACCAGGTGCATGCCTATCACGAGGAAGATGCCGGGCTCGAGCGTGCCCAGCGCGAGCTCCAATGGTTGCCTCTGTTGCAGGAAGCGCTGGAGAAACGCTTCTTCACGCTCTATATCCAGCCGATTGAATCGTTGTGCCGCCCTTCCAGTGGGCCTTACTACGAAGTATTGCTGCGCTACGTCAATGCCGAGGGCGAGCATATGACCCCGGCCCACTTCATGGGCACTGCCGAGCGCTTCGGGCTGATGCCTGCCATTGATGTCTGGGTCGTCACTGAAGCGCTGCAGGTACTGAAATCCAATGACGGGCGCATTGAAGAAGACGCCATCCTGGCCATCAATCTCTCGGGGCAAAGCCTGAGTGACATGCCATTGCGCGATCAGCTGATCACCATGATCGAGGAGAGTGGCGTGGCGCCTGAGCGATTGTGCTTCGAGATCACCGAGACGGCCGCCATCAGCAATCTGGCGCAAGCACGCGAATTCATTCGTGGCATTCGTCGCCTTGGCTGCAGCTTCTCGCTGGACGATTTCGGCAGCGGAATGTCCTCTTTCGCCTATCTCAAGGAGTTGCCCGTCAATCAGCTCAAGATCGATGGCGCCTTCGTGCGCAATCTGACCCGTGACAGCCTAGACGCTGCCATCGTCTCGGCCATCTGCCGCATCTGTGCCCAGATGGGCATCGTCACCATCGCCGAATACGTGGAGCGACGTGACTTGCTGCCGGCACTTGAGCAGATCGGTGTCGATCTCGTTCAGGGCTATGGTATCGGTCGCCCCCAGCCGCTGGGAGGGGTGCTGCTCACTTCTGGTCCCCGGCGCGACAACGGGCCTGCAGCCAGCCTGCAAGGTTGATAGAATGTCGCCTTTGCATCGGCACGCTTCGTGCCGATGCGTCTGTTTGCCGGAGTGTGCCTGTGAAACTCTTGCTGCTGGATGCCGGGCATTGCCTGAGCCTCGGCCTGGCCCGAGTGGCCAACACCCGTACGGATCTCGAGCTTCAAGTGCTTGATGCCGTGCGTATCGACGCCAGTGATATTCGCTCGCATCGCGCGGATGTGGTGATCGTGCCTCCCTTCGTCAGTCCTGCGGACTCGGCACCGGCAGACGTCACGGCGCATGCCGAGCATGTGGAAGCCGTGCTGGCGGCCTGTGTCGAGACAGACACGCCGCTGGTGTGGTGCGTGGCGGACCAGATGTTCGAGCAGGGCGGGGAAGGCTTGCTCGATGAGGAAGAGGTGCCGTCCCCCATCGATACGGCATTGCGTCGGGTCATCGCCACGGGCGACCGCATCCGCGCCGAATTGCCGAGCCATCTGATCGTGCGTCTCGGGCCGTTGTTCGGCCCTGACGGCCGTGATGCCTGGCTGCCGACGCTGATCGAGTCGTTGCTCGCGGGTCAGGAAGTCCGCGCTGCGGAAGACGTCATCCTGTGCCCGACCAGTGTCGACGCCGTGGCCATGGCGTTGGTCGGCATGCTGCAACAGCAACGTTGCGGTGCGGGTTCCTGGGGCGCCTATCATCTGGCGGGTACCGAGCCTGTCAGCAGTTACGCCTTCATCAGCGTGGTGCGGACTCAGCTGATCACTCGGCTCGAGGGGATCGGGGAGGAGGTATCACCCGGCCCGATCAAGGCGTTGACGCTCAACTCGGGAACTCCGCTGCGCCGAGTGCTCAACTGTCGACGAGTGCTGGAGACCTTCGGGGTGCATCAGAAACCCTGGCGGCTGGAGCTGTCCCGCCTGCTGGACGATTGGGTGGCACAGCGCACCCCGGTGACCTCACCTCAAGAGGATGTCTGACGTGCGGAGATCTTTACTGTGAATGCACTGCGTAGTGTGTTGTTTTACTTCGGTTATTTCATGGCGTTGCTGCTCAGTGCCCTGGTGCTGGTACCCGTGGCAGCCTGCTTGCCGCTCAAGGCACGTTATCGCGTTCTGCATAGTTACAACCACCTTGTGCTCTGGTGGTTCCGTCTTACCTGTGGCGTCAGGGTAGAGGTCAGCGGACGTGAGCAGCTGCCTGAAGGGGCATGCGTTCTGCTCTCCAACCACCAGAGTGAGTGGGAAACCATCTATCTGCAGGTGGTCAAGCGGCCGCTATGCACCGTGCTCAAGCAGGAGTTGCTCAAGATTCCCGTCTTCGGCTGGGGGCTCAAGCTGCTTGAGCCGATTCCGCTGGACCGCAAGCAGCCCGCCAAGGCGCTCAAGCAGGTGTTGAGCGTGGGAACGCAGCGGCTCAAGGATGGCTTCACGGTGCTGATCTTCCCGGAAGGGACACGCCTGGCTCCGGGGACGCGCAAGAAGTTCAACAAGTCAGGTGCCGCGATTGCCTGTCGTGCTGGAGTGCCGGTCGTCCCGGTGGCCCACAATGCAGGCGAGATCTGGCCCAATGACAGCTGGATCAAGCGTTCTGGCACCCTGCATGTCGTCTTCGGGCCTGCGATCGAGACCACCGGCCGCAAGCCGGATGCGGTGATCGCGGATGTCGAGGGGTGGGTGGAAGACACCTTGCAGCGGATATCCCGCACTCCACGTCCGCCACTCGAGGAAAAGGCACCGGCAGACAGCGTGGGCGTCTGAGCGCTCCGATTGGAGGAAGTCGGGCGGTGAAGTGATGTGAAAGCCAGCCGATAGCTCGGCATCAGCAAAAAGGCCGCCCCATGGGGCGGCCTTTTCGTGTCATGCATCACCGGTCAGAGATCCATGATCTCAGTCCTGGAAGCGCTCCAGGATCAGACAGGCGTTGGTGCCACCGAAGCCGAAGCTGTTGGAGAGCACACGCTCGATCTTCACGCCATCACGGCGAGTGGTGACGATATCGAGGCCGTCGGCGCGTTCATCCAGTTCGCTGACGTTGGCGGAGGCGGCAATGAAGTCGTTCTCCATCATCAGCAGCGAGTAGATGGCTTCCTGCACGCCAGTGGCGCCCAGAGAGTGGCCGGTCAGCGACTTGGTGGAGCTCATCGCCGGGCTGTCCGCACCGAAGACTTCCTGGATGGCCTTGAGTTCGGCGACATCACCCACTGGCGTCGAGGTGCCGTGAGTGTTGATGTAGTCGATCTTGCCATTCACGGTTGCCATCGCCTGACGCATGCAGCGTGCGGCGCCTTCACCGGACGGTGCCACCATGTCGTGGCCGTCTGACGTTGCGCCGTAGCCTGTCACTTCGGCGTAGATCTTGGCGCCACGTGCCTTGGCGTGCTCCAGCTCTTCCAGTACCAGCATGCCGCCACCGCCAGCGATGACGAAGCCGTCACGGGTGGTGTCGTACGGACGAGACGCGGTTTCCGGCGAGTCGTTGTAACTGGTGGAGAGCGCGCCCATGGCATCGAACAGGCAGGACAGTGTCCAGTGTTCTTCTTCACCGCCGCCAGCGAAGACCACGTCCTGCTTGTTCAGCTGGATCTGCTCGACAGCGCTGCCGATGCAGTGAGCCGATGTCGCACAGGCCGAGGAGATCGAGTAGTTGATGCCCTTGATCTTGAACGGCGTGGCCAGACACGCGGAGACGGTGGAGCCCATGGTGCGGGTGACGCGGTACGGTCCGACGCGGCGCAGGCCCTTGGCGCGCATGATGTCAGCGGCCTCGACCTGGTTGGCGGAAGATGCGCCACCGGAACCGGCGATCAGGCCGGTACGCTCGTTGGAGACCTGCTCCGGGCTCAGGCCGGAATCAGCGATCGCCTGCTCCATGGAGATGTAGGCATACGCCGCGGCATCTCCCATGAAGCGCAGTTGCTTGCGATCGATATGGTCTTCGAGGTTGATGTCGACTACGCCCGCGACCTGGCTGCGGAAGCCAAGCTCGGCGTATTCCTCTTTGCGGCGGATACCGGAACGTCCCTCTTGGAGGGATTCCAGGACCTGCTGGCGATCATTGCCCAGGCAGGAAACAATGCCCAGCCCGGTGACTACCACTCTACGCATGGGAGCCTCCCGTTCAGAAGTTCGCAGTGGAGGTGAACAGACCGACGCGCAGGTCGTTGGCCTGATAGATGTCGCGGCCATCAACGGTGACTGTGCCATCGGCGATGCCGAGGATCAGCTTGCGAGTGATGACCCGCTTGATGTTGATGGTGTAGGTCACCTTCTTGGCGGTCGGCAGGACCTGACCGGAGAATTTCACTTCTCCGCAGCCCAGCGCACGACCGCGGCCCGGGTTGCCAAGCCAGCCGAGGTGGAACCCGACCAGTTGCCACATGGCATCGAGGCCCAGGCAGCCCGGCATGACCGGATCGCCCGGGAAGTGGCAGTCGAAGAACCACAGGTCCGGAGTGATATCGAGCTCAGCGATCAACTGCCCCTTGCCGTGGCTACCGCCTTCCTCACTGATGTGAGTGATGCGATCCAGCATCAGCATGTTGGGAGCAGGCAGTTGCGCATTGCCCGGGCCGAAGAGTTCGCCCTGGCCGCAGGCCAGCAGCTCGTCGCGAGTAAAGGAGTGTTGCTTGGTCACTGAGTCATTCCGAGTAGCGGGATGGTTATGCCGTACGGGGCGTAACAACGCCCGAATGGGGCTAGTCTAATGGCTGGCCCCACTGAATGCACGTGGGGGGCAGACTAAAGGGCACCATGGGGCGGTGCAAATATCTGCTTCAGCTTTTGGCGTGCCAGTCGATAAGACGATGGGTGTCAGCGGGCTGGCATGACATTTCCGTGGAGAATGGGCAGCATTGGTGCGCGGGCCAGCCTGGCTGTGAAGTGGCCATTTGCATGATGAAACCGTGTAGTGGATATCGTCATCTCGACCGAGGGTCCGGTATGTGGCCGAATGCTTCCTTCAATCGCCCCCTCATCTGGGGGGGAGTCATTGCTCTGTGCCTGATGCCGTGGCTGCCAGGCCTCGAACTGCGACTGTGCGCGCTGATACCGGTCACTCTGGCAGGCGCGGACATCCTGCGGTTGATGCGCCGACTGCATCTGCGGCGCGAGTTGCTGGAGGCGGCCGTGCACCTCAGCAGCGATGGACTCCTGATCAGTGATAGTCAGAACAAGGTATTGGCGGTGAATGCCGCCTTCAGTCGGATCACCGGCTACGCGCCGGAGGAGATCATCGGGCGCAACCCCTCCCTGCTGTCCTCGGGCCGCCATGACGAGGACTTCTATCGCCGCTATTGGCAGGCCCTGGCGGTGCATGGCTATTGGGAGGGCGAGGTCTGGAACCGGCGCAAGCAGGGCGATGAGTACCCTGAGTGGCTGAGGGCGCGACGCATGGAGCGCGCGGGAGAGGTGTTCCACATCGCGCTGTTCTCGGATATCTCGCGCCACAAGGCGCGGGAGGAAGACCTGCAGCGCATCGGGCTGGAGGACACTCTGACCGGCCTGCCCAATCGACGTCGTCTGAGTGACCTGATGGTGAGTCGTCTGGGCAGCTTGCGGGCCGGTGAAGCCCTGGACCTGGCGCTGATCGACATCGACGCCCTCAAGAGCATCAACGACTCGCTGGGCACCGAGGGGGGAGACCGTCTGCTCAAGCTGTTCGCGCGGCGCCTCACGGAGCTGGCACGCGGCGGTGTCGCAGGACGCATCGGCGGTGACGAGTTCGTGATTCTGCGAACCACGGCGGGGGGAGACCACGGTGAGTGGATCGAAGAGCTGCGCTCGACGCTGACCCAGCCACTGGAAGTGGACGATCAGATTCTCCACCTGGCGCTCTCGATCGGCAGCTGTCGTGCACCGGAGGACGGGCGTGATCCCGAAGTGGTGATGCAGCGCCTGGAAAGCGCGCTCTACGCCGCCAAGCGCCACGGTCGCAATATCGACATGCGCTTCCAGCCGGCGCTGGACTCCGGTGCCGATCTCCAGCTGGGATTGGCCAACGATCTACGGGCAGCGCTCGAGAGCCATGGCCAGTTGCAGCTGCACTACCAGTGTCAGCATCAGGCCAGTACCGGCAAGGTGAGCAGTGTCGAGGCGCTGCTGCGCTGGCAGCATCCATTGCGTGGGCCGGTGTCGCCTGCTGACTTCGTCCCGCTGGCCGAGCGCCATGGCCTGATGCTGCGACTGGGCAACTGGGTGCTGCGCGAGGCCGTGCAGCAGCAGGCGAACTGGCGACGTGCGGGACACCGCCTGTGCATCTGGGTGAATGTCTCGGCACTGCAGCTGATACAGGGCAATTTCGAGGCCTCGCTGGCCGCGCTGCTGCTGGAGTATGACGTGCCGGCGGACAGCATCGGCCTGGAGTTGACCGAGTCGGTGTTGCTGGATGAGCGCGCCGGTGACATCTCGCGCCGGCTGGCGACCCTGCGCAGCAGAGGCCACCAGATCGCGGTGGATGATTTCGGGACCGGTTATTCGTCGCTGTCCTATCTGAAGGATCTGCCAGTGGACAAGCTCAAGCTGGATCGGGCCTTCATTCGCAGCTTGCCGGGGGAGCGCTCCGATGCGGCCATCACCATGGCGGTATTGGCGATGGCCAAGGGGCTGGGCATGGAGATGATCGCGGAGGGTGTCGAGACGGCAGAGCAGCGTGAATACCTGGTATCGCACGGTTGTGGCTGGATTCAGGGCTTCTACTTCTCCCGTCCCGCGCCGGCGGCAGACGTCATCGAGCGTCTCAATGGCTATGAATCCGGCCAGTTGTCCATGGCCATGGCCTGAAGCCGCCTCGATGCACGGACATCATGTGCCTGGCTGGGCCAGCTTCCAGCGCGAGATGGCCAGGCATAGCCCGCCCCAGTTGAGGGCCTGTGCCGGCAACAGCCAATCGGCGAGCGTGACGTCAGCGAGCTGAGCGCCGCCGTAATAGGACAGGGGCGCGCTTGTCGCCCCGCCGATGGCGGCGAGCCATGGGCGCTGCCATAGCCAGTGCAATGCATGATGTACGGTACTGGCGAACAGCGGCCACAGGCACCACATCCACACGGGCAGCGGCAGCCAGTGTGTCCAGTCCGGCGCGGTGGCTGGCAGCGAGTAGCCACCGGCCAGGGTCAGACCGCCGTCCACCACCATGCCCAGTGCCAGAAAGCCCCCCAGCCATCGCAGCTCTCGTGCGCGCCGGGCCTGTGGGACGACCCAGCCCAGATGCGCGGCCAGAATGAGCGGGGTGACCAGCAGTGCGACCCAGGCGCCCCCCAGCACGCAGCTGAACCAGCCAAGCTGAAACAGCCCGGCATTCAGCAGTGGGGTGATGCGTGGAGAGCGCACGTTCAGGCGTTCCAGTCCTTGAGTCCCATCTGCACCGGGCGGGCGCCAGGGCCTCCCAGCAGCAGCTGACAGGTGCCGATGGTGCGCTCCCGGAAGCCCCCTTCACAGTAGGCCAGGTAGTAGCGCCACATCCGCACGAAGCGTTCGTCATACCCCTGTGCATAGACATCGTCGAGGCGTGCCTCGAAACGCTGCCCCCACGCCTTGAGCGTGGCCGCGTAATGCAGGCCGATATCCTCGAGTGTCAGCAGGTTCAGCTGGGTATCACGTTGCATGGCACCCAGTATGGCGCCATGTGAGGGCAGGAAGCCGCCCGGGAAGATGTAGCGCTTGATGAAATCCATCTCGCGGCTGGCGGCCGCGAAACGCTGATCACGGATCGTGATGGCCTGCAGGGCGATCAGGCCTTCGGGCTTGAGGAGTCGCTCGAGAGTCTTCAGGTAGGTCGGCAGATACTGATGCCCGACCGCCTCGATCATCTCCACCGAGACGATACGGTCGAAGCGGCCCTCGAGGGCACGATAATCCTGCTTGAGCAGCGTGATGCGATCTTCCAGTCCTTCCTCGGCGATGCGTGCCGCCGTGTAGGCATGCTGCTCATCGGAGATGGTAGTGGTGGTCACGTGACAGCCGCGCGTTCGGGCAGCATGGATGGCAAGGCCGCCCCAGCCGGTACCGATCTCCAGCAGATGATGCTGTGGCCCCAGCTCCAGCAGGTCGAACAGTCGCTCCAGCTTGTGCGTCGAGGCTTCCTCGAGGTCTGCCTCGGGATGCGGAAAGACCGCCGCGGAGTACATGCGGTGCTCGCGATCGAGGAACAGCGTGAAGAGGTCGTTGCCAAGATCGTAGTGCGCCGAGATATTGCGCTTCGAGCCCGCCAGGGTATTGCGCGCCAGCGCGTAGGCGACACTCAGCGCCCACTTGGAAAGGCGCGAGGTCCCGCTGTCCACCGAGTCATTGACCTGTTCCAGATTGAAGGCGAACAGACGTACCAGCCCCACCAGATCATCCGTCTCCCACTGACCGTCCATGTAGGCTTCCGCCGCCGCGACGGTGCCCCCCAGTGCCATGCGCCGCCAGGCGCGCGAATCGTGGATGCGCAGCGTGATGTCACGTGGCCCCCCTTGCCCCAGCACATGGCGCTCACGACCTTCCAGCACGGTCAGGCTGCCGCCCTCGAGTCTGTCGAGCATGCGCAGCAGCCGAGGGCGCAGCAGGCGGGTCAGGCGGTCATCGTGACGGGGGATTGCCACCGGACTGGGGGGAACGGGTTCAAACTGGCTCATGGTGATGTCCTCATGACGGATGCCGAGTCTCTGGCTGAGGGCGCGGATGATCGAAGATCGGCACGCGCTTGAGCGCCAGACGCAGCGCCTCGTAATGGATGCCTGCCACGGTCTTGAGCGTCATCCACGGGAAGCGCAGCAGCAGGCGGGTCATGGCGCGTGGAGTCGCGGGTTCCAGATGCAGGCTCAGGCTGGCATCGAAGAGTGATTCCCCGGGCTTGCGTGTCACTTCCTCGCCCAGTGGATGATTTTCCATGTGCAACAGGAGCTCATCGTTGCTGGGGTCATTGAAGCGCCAGTGATAGCGCATGCCCATCGGCATGAAGGGAGAGACATGCAGGCGCTTGTCGAAATGCGCCGAATGCGTGCGCCGTCGCGAATCGGTGCGCGAGGCATACAGCACACGCTCGCCCCAGGGAATGTTGGTCACCTCACCGAGCACGGCGCCCAGCTGGCCCGTCGCGTGGTAGAGGTAATAGAGTCGGATCGGATTGAAGCCCACCCCGAAATGCCGCAGCTGGGTCAGCAGGAAGATGCGGCCTTGCGGCAGGGGCGCATGATCGCCCGCCATGGCGAGCTCGCGTCGACAAGCCTCATGGACACGCTCGATCAATGGGCCATCCGTCAGACCGTGCAGGGCTGCCGGGAGATGGTCGCGCTCGCGAAAGGCCAGCGGTGCCGCCCGACTGGCGCTTGCCAGACGCCGGCCTGCCATCAGGTCCGGCAGCTCATCCAGCGCCAGCCACGCCATCGCGACGCGATAGCGAAAGGCATGCTGGCGCGGCGCATGGCGGCGATGGCGCAGCGTGCCGTAGCCGATACGGCTGGCGGGCGCCTTCAATCGTCTGCCTCGCGGGCACCCAGTGCCTCGGCGACGCGCAATGCACTCCACACGCCATCTTCATGGAAGCCGTTGCGCCACCAGGCACCACAGAAATGGGTGCGTCCCACCGGGCCACCAGGCCGTGGCGAGACACCGGAGATCTCCATGAAGCGCTGCTTGGCGGCCTCGGCCTCAAGCGTGAAGCGCGGGTGATCATAGGCGTAACGGCCCAGTACGAGGGCGGGGTCGATGGCATCGCTGTCGTTGAGCGTGATGCAGAAGGTCTCTCGAGGCGGGTAGTCGCGCTCATCGAGGCGCTGCAGGATGTTCATGTCGTAGGTGACGCTGGCTCGCTGGGCGTCATCCCGGCCATCGAGACGGTAGTTCCAGCTCGCCCAGGCCTCACGACGCCTGGGCAGCAGGGAGGTGTCGGTGTGCATCACCACATCATTGCGCTGGGTCGTGATCGCCGAGAGCACGTCCTGCTCACAGGCGCTGGCGTCTTTCAGCAGAGCCAGTGCCTGAGGCGCATGACAGGCCAGCACCACCTGATCGAAGCGTTCGCAGCGCCCATCGACGTGCTCCAGTGTCACGCCGTCGACATCGCGCCGTATCTGGCGGATCTCGCTGTTGAGGTGAATGCGCTCGGCATAGCTCTCGGTCAGCGGGGCGATGTAGCTGCGTGACCCACCGATCAGCGTGAACCACTGGGGACGATCGTTGATCGACAGCAAACCGTGATGGCGGAAGAAGCGCACGAAGAACTGCAGCGGGAAGCGCTCGATGTCCGCGATGCTGGCGGACCAGATCGCCGCGCCCATCGGCAGCAGATAATGCTCACGAAACACCTGTGAGTAGCCGTTGGCGTCGAGATAGCTGCCCAGGGTCGCGCCCTCGGCGAGTCTGCCGCTGTCCAGGTCCGCCGCGGCCTGCTGATTGAAGCGCAGGATGTCACGCAGCAGTCGATAGAAGCGCGGGCGCAACAGGTTGCGTTTCTGGGCGAACAACGACATCAGCGTATGGCCGTTGTACTCGAAGTCCTCGGCGGTGGTGTGTACCGAGAAGCTCATCTCGGTGGGCTGATAGGCGACATCTAGACGCTCCAGCAGGCGCTGGAAGTGGGGATAGGTGCGGTCGTTGAAGACGATGAATCCGGTATCGATGGCCCATTCGCTGCCATCGGCGGTCTGCACGTCCATGGTCGCAGTGTGGCCGCCGAGACGCTCGGCCGACTCGAAGACATGCACCTCGTGGTGACGACTGAGGTAGTAGGCCGCTGCCATGCCGCTGATGCCGCTGCCGATGACGGCGATCCGCTGGCGGGGAAGAGGAGCTGTTGCCTGTGACGTCGTTGTATTCATGCCACTCCAGAGAAGGAAGACCTGCGATCAAGAAACATGCTGTTCGTGGCAGGCATCCGCATGCCTGATGTCGGTCAATCTCGCGTCATGCGCAGTCCGATCTGGCGGCGCAATGTCGGCGGTAGAATGCCCAGCAGCTTCACCAGCAGCGTGAAGCGCCTGGGGAAGTGGATATCGAGCCGGTGACGCGCCAGCCCTGACACGATCGCCTCGACGGCCTGATCGACCGTGACCTGCATCGGCATCGGGAAGTCATTGCGCTCGGTCAGCGGTGTCTTGACGAAGCCCGGATGAATCACGCTGACATCGATCCCCTGGGCATCCAGGTCCAGCCGCAGCGACTCGAGGAAGTAGCTCACTGCAGCCTTGGAAGCTCCGTAGGCTTCGGCGCGTGGCAGCGGCAGGTAGGCCGAGGCACTCGACACCGCCGCCAGCTGTGGCCGCTCTCCCCCCTGCGCGGCAGCCGTGCGAAGCAGGGGCAGCGCGCTCTCGATCACATCCACGGCTGCCTGGAAATTGGTGGCGAAGACTCGGTGAACCAGGTCGGCCTCGAAATCACGTGCATCCAGATATTCGCAGGTACCTGCGTTGAGGAGCATCAGGTCGAGTCCACCGAAGTCTTCCTCGATCTGTCGTGCAGCCGTGCGGATGGCATCACGGTCGGTGAGATCCAGCGTGATCACCAGTGCATCACCGGGGCCTTGTTCGGCGTCGGCCGCGATGGCCTTCAGCTTGTCGGTGGAGCGTGCGCTCAGCACGACACGATGCCCATCGGCCAGCAGGCGACGCGCCAGCCCTTCACCGATCCCGGAGCTGGCACCGGTCAACCAGATGCGCTTGCGTGTCGTGGCTGGGGGCCTGGCTTGACTGGGCATTCTCTCTCCTTGGCGTGTTCGCCTGTCGCGATGAGCGCACCGCTTGACTGTCGGTGGGGGATGTCATCTGCGTGCCTGGGGGCACATCAGTCCATGCGTCGCTTGAGCAGCCTGATCACCTTGCCCAGCAACGGCACCTGCTCGTAGAGCAGCTCGCCGGCATCGAAGAAGTCACGGTGCCGACATACCTTGCCGTGTCGGAATTCGAGGCGTGAGGCACCTTCCACCACGATATCGCTGCCGCCGTTCAGGCGCGGATGGCGATAGGTCATCGTCCAGCTCAACCATGCCAGTCCCTGCTCCGCGCTCTTCCACGTGTCCTGTGCCTCATGCGACGTGGCGGCTGGCTCTGGCCGAGTCGGGCCCAGCGGATGATGAAACACGAAATCAATCGATGAGACATTCGTGTACAACCCTGAGAAATACTGGTTGAGCGCTTCGAGGCCCTGAACTTCGTGCAGAGGATCGCGAAAAACGACATCGTCACTATAGACTGATTTCAGCAGCTCTGTAGAGGTTTTGTCCAGCTTTTCGTAAAGGCGACAGACCCGAACCAGCGCCGGGCTCATCTCGGGGGGCAGCGATTGCATGGCTGTGCTCCTGACGTCGAGGCAATGAAAAAGCGGCCCGCTGGAGATCAGCAGGCCGCCTGGCAGGGTCATTCGCTTCTGGTGAGCGCCTTGAAGGCATCGAGGGCTCGCTGGCGGGCGGCCTTGTGGTCGACGATCGGGCGCGGGTAGCCACAGGCATGGCAGTCGTCAGCCGTGGGCTGGTGACGACGCTTGGCGGGAAGTTCGGCCAGCTCAGGCACGAAGCTTGCGATGAAGTCGCCGTCCTTGTCGAAGCGTTGCCCCTGGGTGGTGGGGTTGAAGATGCGGAAATAGGGCGCGGCATCGGTGCCGGTCGAGGCGGCCCACTGCCAGCCGCCATTGTTGGCCCCCAATTCACCATCCACCAGGTGCGCCAGGAAGTAGGCCTCACCACGGCGCCAGTCGATCAACAGGTGCTTGGTGAGGAACATGGCCGTCACCATGCGCAGGCGATTGTGCATCCAGCCGGTCTCGACCAGCTGGCGCATGGCGGCATCGACGATGGGGTAGCCGGTACGCCCTTCGCACCAGGCGGCGAAGCCTGCGTCATCATCGCGCCATTGCAGGGCTTCGGTATGGCGCTGGAAGGGACGGTGGCGATTGACGCGCGGAAAGCCGACCAGGATGTGCTGGTAGAACTCGCGCCAGATCAGCTCGTTGACCCAGGTGGTCAGGCCGACATCACCGTCGGCGAGACTGCCGTTTTCCGCCAATACCGCCGCGTAGCACTGTCGAGCCGAGATCATGCCGAGCGCCAGATAGGGGGACAGTTCGCTGGTGCCGCGCGTGGCGGGCAGGTCGCGCTGCTCGTGGTAGCGGCGCGCCCGGAAGGTCATGAAGCGCTCCAGGCGCTCCTGAGCGGCATCCTCGCCGGCAGGCCATCGCTCCGCCTCCAGCGGCTCGCTCGGCCCATGTTCCACGTCGACGCTTGGCGTGTCGGGAAGCGCGGGAATGGCGTCTCCCGAAATCTCGCGTCCCTCGGCGTCTCGGGGCGCATCCTGCACCGCGGGAGCCTCATTGAGCGCCAGACGCCGCGCGTCGATCTCCTTGTGCCAGCGCTTGGAGAAGGGCGTGAAGACGCCGTAGTAATCGCCCTTGCCGGTCAGCAGTTCGCCGGGCGTGAAGGCGAGCATGTCAGTGTAGCGATGCAGGCGGATGTCGCTGTCGGCCAGGCGCGCGCGGACGAGTCTGTCGCGTTCGCGCTCATTGACGGCGTACTCGTCATTGAAGTGCAGCGCCTGGACGCCAAGTTGCGTGCACAGCGTGGCCAGCGCTTCGGGTACTTCCGCGAAGGTGTCGCAGTCGAGGACCTTGAGCGGGATGTGATGGCCGGCGAGTGCCTGCTGCAGGACGTGCAGACCGCGACGCAGGAAGTCGAGCTTGTTGGCACCATGACCATGGGTCATCCACTGGGCGTAGCAGGGGATGACCACCGCCACCACCGGGCCGCGTGCGGCCGCTTGCGAGAGGGCGGTATTGTCATGCACGCGCAGGTCGCTTCGCAGCCACACGAGCTGCAGAGGCTGTCGGCTCGCGTCGGAGTCAGCCCCGGATTCGGTGTCCGTACCGGGAGACCGTGAGGCGGTGGCAGTGCGGGATGTGGGAGAAGGGGCAGGCATGAAAGCTCCTTTGCGGTCGAAAATGTGCATCGCGCAGGAGCTTCGGGAGGATCAACGAGCCAGCAAGGACCTCAGGCGGACCACCGCTTGAACGGGGTCGGCCCCGAGACCTTCCAGGGGCCCGTCCACCAGCTCCTGCTGGCGAATCTGGGCGGCCGGGCCAGCGATGGCCAACGGCACGGAGAGTTGTTCTGCCACCCGCGGCAACTGGCGGCGCATGACATCGCTTCGCTCGGCCTGAGTGCCGACCAGGATCACGGCCTGCGCCTGGAACCGCTCAGCGGCCAGTGGCAGCTCGGCCAGGGGCAGCGGGCCATCCAGCAGGCTGACGTGATAACCGGCATCGCTGGCGACCAGCGCCAGCAGCAGCAGCCAGCTCAACCCCGGTTCATCCGGCAGGCGCGTCAGAGTGATGTGCGGGGCATGGCGCTCCTGATTCGCGAACATCAGGCGGGCGCCGATACGTGAGCGCAGGAAGCTCTCGAGGAAACATTGTGCCAATCGGGCCCCGAAGGTCGTGGTGCCACGCTCCTCCAGCTGCTCGACCACCGGCTTCCACAGGCGTTCGACCACACTGTTGACCGGATACAGCGCCAGACTCTGGTTGTAGAGCTCCGCCAGCCGAGACTCATCCTGGGCGTCGATGGCGGCCATGATCAGTTGCTGCTGGCCGCCCCAGCTGCCTTCATCCGGCATTGGCGCCGTCTCTGGCTGGGGCTGATCCAGCAGCTCCCGCACCTGACTGACGGGCACGCCCCTGTTGAGCCACTGCAGGATGTGCTCGATGCGCTCGATGTCCTCGCGGGCATACAGGCGATGTCCCTTGGGCGTACGGCGCGGTTCGATCAACCCGTAGCGGCGCTCCCAGGCTCTCAACGTGACCGAATTGACGCCGGTCAGGCGTGAGACTTCACGGATCGGAAACAGGGGCGAGCTGGCAGTTTCCGTGGCCTTGTCAGTCATGGATGGTGTTACCTCTGCGGTGACGAGGCATCCCGGATGAAGCACGAAGAGGAACGAAGCACAGAAGTGGGAACTGAAGCATTCGAAGCGCTGCGGGATGCCGGCAATGCATCTTGTGCATTAGCTGTACATGTGGGGCTCAGGATGGCGCAGCCGCCTCGGCCTGACAAGTGGCATCACGCGTCAATTCACGTCGCATATTCGACGCGCAGGCCTGAAGGTGGCATCGCAGAGCCTTTCCGGTTCGCAGTCTCTCTCGGGTCATCGGGTCATCATGCGTTGTCCTGTTGCTCCACAATCTCGATCAAGGCCTCGACAAACGCTGGATGGGCACCCACCGGGTCCAGCAACGTGATCGGACAATCCGGATGCTGCTGGCGGGATGTCTCGAGCATGGCGGGGACGTCTTCGCGCAGATGGCGGCCCGCCGCAAAGAACAGCGGCAGGATGTCGATACGCGCCGCACCGTCTGCCGCCAGGGCGGCGATGGTGTCGGTCAGCAGCGGGTCACACAGTTCCATGTAGGCCAGACGTGTCGGGCGCTTCAGGCGACTGGCGAGCGAGGTCTCGAGTGCCTCGAAGGGCTCGCGCCAGCGTGGATCACGCGAGCCATGCGCCAGCAGGATCAAGGCGTCATCCTGGTGTTCCATCTTGCTCATGAGGGCTTCCTGTCATGGGGGGATCGTGGGTCAGTTCTCTGAACTCGCGGGCTCATGAGTTCAGCGCGTCAGCCAGTCGCTCTGCCGCTTCGCGTCCTGACAGCCAGGCATCTTCGACTCGCGGCCCTTTCAGTGCATCGCCCGCCAGGCTCAGACCGTGCTGGCTCATCGGCGAGGCGGGCATTGCCTGAGGTGCGCAGCGGGTCGGATGAGCATAGCGCCAGCGATGGGCCGTGAGCGATACCTTGCCTTCACTCCAGTCCTCGCCAAGCGCCTGGATCTCGGGCAGTGCCGTGAAGGCTTGCCAGAGTGCCGCGCAGATGTCCTCAGGCGAGTCTTCCAGGTGAGTCTGGCTCCAGCCGGCGGTGGCCAGCAGGCTCAGGGTCTCGCGAGCCCCCGAGGGGGGCTGGCGGCCGGGGCGCGAATGCTGTCGCATCACGCAGCGCAGTGGGGCGTCATCTCCGCGACTGACCAGCAGCCCCTGCCAGTCCTCGATGCCTGCCAGGGCCGGCAGCGGTGTCTCCAATGCGGCCATCACGGTCCAGGTGGGTGCCATCTCGATCCGCGAGAGCAGGGCGCTCAGCTCGGGCGCCAGAGAGTGTGGAGTCTGTTGCGCCGAGGCCGGCACGTTGCCTTCAGCGTCGGTACCAGCGTCATTCAGCAGAGCACGGGCCTGAGGGGCCGGGGCGGTGATCATCACATGATCAAAGGGACCATGCCGCTCGCCGTCCCGGTCCTCAAGCTGCCAGCGAACCTTGCCGCCCGCCGCTTCATCGCGGATCAGGCGTGTGATGCGCAGGCGAGTGTGCAGGGTGGCATTGACCGGCAGCTCCTCGCTCAGGTGGCGGCTCAGGGCGCTCATGCGCGGACTGGCCACATAGCGGGCAGAATCATCGCGAAGCCGCTGCCATTCCTGCGTGTCAGACGCTGTCTTGCCCAGACGCAGCAACCTGTCACCCCAGGGGGCGACGATACCGTCTGCCCGCCATGTCTCGAGTGCTGACTGGAAGCGCGGATCACGCGCGGTGAAATACTGAGCGCCGATGTCGAGGGGGCCGTGGGGAGTGCGCCGACTGGCCAGACGCCCGCCCGGGCCGCGTCCCTTCTCGAAGATCGTCACCGCGTGACCCTGCGCTGCCAGGTACGAAGCAGCAGAGAGACCGGCGATACCGGCACCGATGATGGCGATGGACGATACTGACATCAGGCAGGGCTCCTGCTGGGGAAGATGGACCGGGAGGATGCAGCATGAAATGACGCCGGCATCCCTTGAAGTTAACTTCTTGTGCAGGATTGTACAATAAAGGTATAGATTCATGGCAAGAGTTGGCACACTCGATGCTTCATCGCCGAGGAGGACAGCATGCGAATCTTGATCACGGGGGCAACGGGATTTGTCGGTCAGGCACTCTGCCGCTCACTGGCCGCGGCCGGGCATGAGCTGGCAGTGGTGTCACGTCGTCCGGAGCGGGCCGAGCGGCAGTTCGCCGAACTGGGCATCACCCTGAAGGCGGCGGATTCGGCGCTGATGTTCAAGGACTGGCAGCCACAGGGCATCGTCAATCTGGCGGGGGAATCGATTGCCGGGAGGCGCTGGAGCGAGGATCACAAGCAAGAGCTGCGTCGCTCGCGGCTGGAAACCACCGAGCATCTGGTGCTGCTGTGTCAGCAACTGGCGGCTGAGGGGCAGGCTCCCCAGGTGATGGTATCCGGTTCGGCGATGGGCTATTACGGCGCGCAGCCCAAGGCGGGCGAGCCGGGTGATGTCGAGATCGACGAGCAGGCAACGCCTCACGATGACTTCAATCATCGCCTGTGTCGCGACTGGGAAGCGGCCGCCATGCCAGTCTCGGACTGTGGTGTTCGCCTGGCGATCATCCGCATCGGTCTGGTGATGGAAGCGGATGGCGGAACGCTCGCCAAGTTGTTGACGCCCTTCAAGTTCGGCTTGGGTGGGCGTCTCGGCGATGGCCGTCACTACATGCCGTGGATCCACCGCCATGATCTGATCCGCATCATCGAGCGTCTGCTGGAGGATGAGGAATTGAGTGGGGCCTTCAATGCCAGTGCACCGCATCCGGTCACCAACATGGGCTTTACCCACGCCTTGGCGCGCGGTCTGGGGCGCCCGGCGATCCTGCCGCTGCCGGCCAAGGCCCTCAAGCTGGGGTTGGGAGAGATGAGCACGCTATTGCTGGAGGGCGCCCGCATGGTGCCGGCGCGTCTGCTGGCCGCAGGCTTCACCTTCGATTACCCGACCCTCGACGTGGCCTTCGCCGATATCCTGTCACGCAAGTGAGCCTTGACAGGAAGGCAGTGCTAGAAGGGCAGTGGCGCTTCCAGCACCAGTGGTGGGGCATCGCTGTCGCTGGCCGGCGGAATCACCAGACGCGCCGCATGCAGCAACAGGCGCGGACTGGCATTGAGTGCCGCGCCGCGGGCATAGAAGGCATCGCCGATGATCGGGTGGCCGAGCGCCAGCATATGCAGGCGCAGCTGATGCGAGCGCCCGGTATGGGGTGTCAGCAGGACACGGCTGGCGGCGAGGGTCTGAGGCGAGCCATCCGGGCGCTGGCCATCGAGCATCAGGTGACGCTCGACTTGATAGTGCGTCAGTGCCGGTTTGCCATGGAGGAAGTCGACGATCTGCCGCGGTCTGCGCGGCCAGTCACAGCGCAGCGGCAGGGCGATGCTGCCCTCGTCGGGCGTGAGATGCCCTGCCACCACGGCCACGTAGCGTTTCTCGAGGGTGCGCGACTGGAAGAGGCGCGACAGCCGCCGCTGTCCCTCGACATTGCGCGCCACCAGCAGCACCCCGGAAGTTGCCACATCCAGCCGATGCACGGCACGGGTGTCCTCGCTCAACCGGCACAGGCGCGAATGGACGCTGTCGAAGCGTGAAGGGTCGCGGCCCGGTACCGAGGGCAGCTCGGCCGGCTTGTCGATCGCCCACCAGTCATCGCCTGCCGCCAGCAGCGTCAGCCCCACTCCCTCGACACGCGCGACCTCCTCGGCAAGGCGTTGTCCCTGCCAGCCATGCTCGGTCGTGGTGTCGGGTCGGCTTTCTGGATGTGATGTCGCCATGACGGTGCTCTAGGGTGGTAGGGGTTGGACGGTCAGGCCCAAGAATAACGCTTTCGGCGACTCACAATGAAAAGCGCCCCACTTGCCGATGGCAGGTGGGGCGCTTTTCTTGCGTCATTGGCAAGCCGTGACGTCAGGGGCTACCTGACGTCACGTCGCGGGCAGATCAACGTTCGTGAGCATCCACGGTGACGATGACGCGCACGCTGTCCAGACGCAGACGCGTGGTCTCGATGGCGCCATCGAGAGCGGCACGCTCCTGGCGCAACGCTTCCAGCTCTTCCTCGCGCACCGACGGGTTGTGGCTGGCCAATGCTTCGAGGCGGGCGAGCTCAGCACTGAGCTGCTCACGCATCTGCTGCTGGGCCTGCTCGACGATGCTCGGCAGTTCGCGCTCGGCTTCCTGCTCGGCGTCGCTCATCAGCTTGCGCAGTGTCGCGTGGCTCTGCTTGATCAGATCACGTGCGACCGCCTTCTTGACCGGCTTGAGGTTCTTGGCCAGCCCGCCGAAGGAGACCTTGTCGGACAGGTTGCTGCCGTTTTCATCCAGCAGCACCCGGATGGCGGTCGGTGGCAGGAAGCGACCCAGGCGCAAGCCGCGCGGTGCGGTGGACTGGGTGCGGAACACCACTTCCGTCATCAGGCGACCGCCCGGGATCGCCGGGTGCTTGAGCAGTGCCAGCGCCGTGTTGCCCATGGAGCCATCGATGATGCGCACCAGCATCTCGCGGACCAGCGGGTGCTCCCACGACAGATGCTGGACATCTTCGCGTGACAGCGCCGTGGCGCGATCGCTGGTGACGCTGAAGCCTTCCTCGCCCTTCACCAGCCCCGGCAGGCCGTCGAGCATGTGCGGGCCTGGTGCCAGGTAGGTGATGCCATCGCCGAGGTCCCGGCTCTCGATACCGAAGATGTCGAAGGCGCGCTCCAGGTAGCCCGGCAGCGCCTTGTCGTTGTCCAGTGTCTCGATGGCGGCGATGACTTCCGCGGCGCGCTCGTGACGACAGGCATTGAGTTCCAGCAGACGGTTGCGACCGGACTGGCGCTCGGCCTGCAGGGCGTCGAAGCGTTCGCGGGTCTGCTCGATGATGCTGTCGATCTCTTCGCTGTCGAGCAGGGCTTCTTCCAGCTCGTCACCGAACTGGGAATACAGCTCGCTGCCGATGCCGTGGGGCGCACTGAAGGCGTCCATGCCATCGCGGTACCAGCGCAGCAGCTGGGCGCCCGGTGAGCCTTCGAAGACCGGTACGTGGATCTCGATCGGGAACTGCTGGCCGATGCGGTCCAGACGCCCGATGCGCTGCTCGAGCTGGTCCGGATGCACCGGCAGGTCGAACATCACCAAGTGGTGGCAGAACTGGAAATTACGGCCTTCCGAGCCGATTTCCGAGCACACCAGCAGCTGCACGCCTTCTTCCTCGGAGGCAAAGGCGGCGGCGGCGCGATCACGCTCGACCAGGCTCATGCCCTCATGGAAGACCGGTGCATGCACGCCGCCCAGCACGCGCAGACCTTCGGACAGCTCACGCGCGGTATCGGCGGTGTGACAGATCACCAGCGCCTTCTCGTTGCCGAGGTCGGTCAGGGTTTCCAGCAGCCACATGACGCGCGGGTCGATCTGCCACCAGGGCTCGGCGTTCATGCGGTCATCGGGCAGGGCGCGGTACATCTCGTCGAGGAACAGCACCACCTCGGGGTGGTTCATGCCGGTCTCGATCAGCAGGTCATCGAGGTAGTCCTCGTCACGCTCCAGCTTGCGCACCACACGCCGGTAGGAGGAGGGCAACTCCAGCTCGTGGACGTGCAGACGACGCTCGGGGAAGCCTTCGACGTGGGTGCGCGAGTTGCGGAACATCACGCGGCCGGTGCCGTGGCGGTCGAGCAGCTGGTCACGCAGCTGACGACGGGCGCTGTCGCGCTGGGCGTCATCGCTGTCGCTGTCCATCAGGGTCTCGAGCAGGGCGCGGCTGTCGCCGTCATCCAGCACGGCGGTCAGGCTGTCCAGGCCGCTGGTGTCAGTCGGCAGGGCGTCCAGGCTGTCGATGGCCGAGGCCACGGTGACGTAACCCTCTTCCTCGGCCTTGAAGCGCTCCAGGTCGTGGTAGCGCTCCGGGTCGAGCAGGCGCAGGCGCGCGAAGTGGCTCTCCAGCCCCATCTGCTCCGGCGTGGCGGTCAGCAGCAGCACACCGGCGGTCTGGCGAGCGAGTGATTCGACGCAGGCATAGCCCGGGCCGACCTTGTCTTCGCTCCAGTCGAGGTGGTGGGCTTCATCGACGATCAGCATGTCCCAGTCGCAGGCGGCAGCCTGGACCTGACGCGACGGGTTGGCGAACAGCCAGTCCTGGCTGGCCAGAATGATCTGGTTGCCTTCGAAGGGGTTGCGCGTGCCGTGGGCCTTGCATTGCTCTTCATCGAGCAGCGAGACATCCAGCGCGAAGCGGCGCAGCATCTCGACCAGCCACTGGTGGGTCAGGCTCGCCGGTACCAGGATCAGGGCGCGACGGGCACGACCGCTGAGCAGCAGGCGATGCAGGATCAGACCGGCTTCGATGGTCTTGCCCAGGCCGACTTCATCGGCCAGCAGCACGCGCGGTGCGTGACGGCGCGAGACTTCATCGGCGATGTACAGCTGGTGCGGTACCAGGTCGACCTTGGGGCCGGAGAGGCCCAGCGCGGGGCTCTGCTCGACACGATGGAAGTGGCGCAGGGTGCGGTAACGCAGGTCGAACCAGTCATTGCGGTCGACCTGGCCGGTCAGCAGGCGGTCACGGGCCTGGTTGAACTGCATCTTGTCGTTGAGGCGTGCCTCGGGAAGCTCGAGCAGCTCGCCGGCGCTTTCGCCTTCACGTTCACAGATGTAGAGGATCTGGCCGCGCACTTCCTTGGAATCATCGACGATCAGCCATTCGCCATCGTCGGACTGGATGCGGTCGCCATTGCCGAAGGCGACTCGGGTCAGGGGCGCCTCGCGGAGGCTGTAGGTGCGGGTTTCTTCGCTGGCGGCAAAGAGGACGGTAACCGTGCGGAAATCGACATTGAGGATCGTGCCAAGGCCGAGATCGGCCTCACCATCACTGATCCAGCGCTGACCGGGAATGAAGTCGCTCATGATGCCTCGGGGTAGGACAAAGACGGGAATCGGGAATACAGGGGCGCGGTATCTTACCGGATCACGCGCCGTGGCTTAAGCGCCTTTTGTCCTTGTGAGGCGTCTTTGTCCTCTCGTGTCGTCACTGGGCGTGGTGCACCCATGGCATGAGGCCTTCTCTCATGATTTGGGGGAGGGTGTCCGTCACGATCCAGACGGGGGCATCAGCGCCTGCAGCTGGGCGCGGCTCAGCTCGCCGATGTGGCGTTCGATCAGGCGGCCTTCGCCATCGAAAATCAGGGTGGCGGGCAGGCCCTGTGCGTCGGCGAGCCCCATCAGCTGCATGGCGGGGTCCAGCAGGGCGTATTCCAGCGTGAGTCGCTCACTCTTGAGGAAACGAGTGACCGCGAGCGCCTGTTCGCCCTGATTGGCCAGCACCACGGTGACATCCGGCCGGGCGTCCACCTCGGCCAGCAGCGGCATCTCCCGGCGGCAGGGCGGGCACCAGGTAGCCCACAGATTGACGATCACGCGCTGATTGCGGACCTCATCCAGCGATACCGGGCGACGATCCAGATGATGCAGGGTGATCGACGGCATGCGCTCGATGGAATGCGTGCTGCCCAGCGGGTCGAGCTGCTTGAGGCCGAGGAAAGCGGTCAGGCCCAGAGTCAGACTGCCCAGCGCGATGACCTGGCGAATCACGCCATGCCGGCGCAACAGCCACAGGCTGGCCAGGGTCGCGGCCAGCATGCCGCCGAGCAGGTGGTAGCCCGGTTGCCACAGCTTGAGAATATCCAGCGGTGCCTGCTGATAACTTGCCCAGTGCAGGGCGACGTAAGTGAGGCGCGCACCGATCACCCAGCTGACCAGCATGCGATTGAACCAGCGTGAGGGGCTCAGCGGTGGAGAGTCGTAAGCGGGCGCGGTCGCGCCCCTGGCGTGCATGCGCGCCAGTAGACGAATCAGCAGCGAGAACTCGATCAGCATTACCAGGGCTGCCACGAAGGCATAGAGGCGTTCGACGGAAATCAGGGCAGGGCCCAGAGCGATGGCATCCATGCGGTTATCCTTTGGCGGTGTCCGGGAAGGGGCATTCGGGTCAGCACTACCTGTCGAGCGGCGCTTGGCCGGCGCTGCAGTCGTGAGGCTCGAGTATGCGATAATCGACGGACTTCGACATCCACGCCTCGCGCGCTGAGCATTGCTCTGTCGCCGAGGACGCTGCAAGGATATCCCCATGCTGTCACATCATTATGACCGTAGCCGTGCGATCGCCGTTGCCAGTCAGGCCACTGGTCTGATCGCCATCGTCGCGCTGGAGACCTGGCTTGGCGATGCCGCCCGCCCCTGGCAGGGGCTGGTGTTCGCTCTGATGCTGGCCTTCGGTCTCGGCCTTGCCCTGCGCAGTTACTACCTCAAGCAAAAGGCCCGCCGCGACCGTGAACGTGCTGGTCGTGAGCGGGCCCGCAAGGCAAGTGATGCCGATATGTCGGATTGACTACAAGAGCTTGAATCGCTGGTGTCTCACCACTTCAAGCTCACGGTCAGTAAGTCAGGCGATAGCCATCGCGCTCCATGCAATATTGAAGCAGCGTCTGTTTCTCGTTGTCTGACTTGTCCGTCAGGCCAAGTTCGTACTGGCAGCCGGCCCAGGTGTTGTGAGCCTCCGTGCTGTTGGCACCGGGCTTCTCCCATTGGGTACGGGTGGAGGCGCAGGCGGAGAGCAGGGAGGTGAGCAGCAGGGACAGCATGGCAAGGCGCAGTGTGTGCATGTGGCATCCTGAGGGATGTAAGGCGTTGGAGGGGAGTTCGTCACTGGGCAACATGAGCCGCAGGAAAACCTTCCAGCATCAAAAAAGCCGCTGATCAGTGATCAGCGGCTTTTTCAGATATCTGGTCGGAGTAGCAGGATTCGAACCTACGACCTCTGCCTCCCGAAGGCAGCGCTCTACCAAGCTGAGCTATACTCCGATGCGTCGTGAGCTTGTCTCGACGGAGGTGAATTATACGCAGACAGCTTTGCTTTGCAAGCCCTTGAGGTCAAAAAGTTTTATCGATGTCTCAAGGGGCAATTCGGCTGTCGAGAAGCGCGCTTCTCTTCACCTCATCCTGCCGGTACTTCTCGTCACGTTTTCCTGCTGGTGGTCTGTCTCCCCGTGGCTGAAAGGGGGATCAGGCCTGACGGCCGACACTCAACAGCGCGATGCGTTCGAGACTGTCGCGGAAGTCACTCTCCGGCAGCGCCTCGAGTTCCGCCAGGGCGTTGTCGGCCATTTCCTGCGCGCGACTGCGGGTATAGTCGAGGCCGCCGGTGAGGCGCACGACTTCCAGTACCTCGTCGAGTTGCTCCAGTCCGCCCTTCTCGATGGCGCCACGTACCAGGCTGGCCTGCGCCGGGCTTCCGACCTGCATGGCGCGAATCAACGGCAGGGTCGGCTTGCCCTCGGCCAGGTCATCACCGACATTCTTGCCCATGGTCTCGGCGTCGCCCTGATAGTCGAGCAGGTCATCGATGAGCTGGAAGGCGAGGCCCAGGTAGCGGCCATAGTTCTGCAACGCGCTGACCTGTGCCGCCGTGACGCTGCCATCCGCTTCCTGGGCGAGTATCGCCCCGGCATGCGCGGCTGCCTCGAACAGCATGGCGGTCTTGCCGTGGATGGTCTCGAAGTAGGCGGCTTCATCGATGTCGGCATTGCCGATGTTGGTCAACTGCAGGACCTCGCCTTCGGCGATGGTGCAGGTGGCGGCGGAGAGAATCGCCATCACGTCCATCGAGCCGACCTCCACCATCATCTGGAAAGAGCGAGAATAGAGGAAGTCACCGACCAGCACGGAGGGCGCGTTGCCCCAGGTGTCATTGGCGGTGGAGCGACCGCGACGCAGACTGGACTCGTCGACGACATCATCGTGCAGCAGTGTCGAGGTGTGCATGAACTCGATCAGTGCGGCCAGGTTGATGTGGCGATCACCCTGATAGCCGAGTGCGCGGGCTGCCAGCAGCACCAGGACCGGGCGCAGGCGCTTGCCACCACTCTGGATGATGTACTGACCGATGGTCTGGACCAGCGGCACGCGCGACTCGAGCTGCGCGAGAATGGTGCGGTCTACGGCGGCGAAGTCATCTGCCACTGCCGCGTGAAGGGTCGATGCGTCGGCTTGCATGAGGTCGTCGTGCCCGTAGCGAGAGGTGAGGCCGCCGTGGCGTGCCATTTGCCGGTTATGCTATGGGGCACCCCTATGGCCGTCAAGGCGTGCACCCGCGCAGGGATGCAGGCTGGCGGCGGGTCGGGCGTGCGCATCTTGACATTGCTTGTCGATCGCGGCACGCGGCGCTATAATACGCGGCCGTGACTCATCCCGCTCCCTGTCAGATGGCTCCAGAAGGGGCGCCACTCGCAGCAGGTCACCCAAGAGCACACCCTTGATGAGTTCGATGGAGAGAATCATGTACGCAGTTATCAAGAGCGGTGGCAAGCAGTACCGCGTTCAGGAAGGCCAGACCCTGAAGCTCGAGAAGCTTGAAGTCGCCACTGGCGAAACTATCCAGTTCGACGAAGTCCTGATGGTCGCTGAAGGCGACGACATCAAGGTCGGCGCTCCGCTGGTTGAAGGTGCCAAGGTTGCTGCCGAGGTCGTGTCTCACGGCCGTGGCGACAAGGTCACCATCATCAAGTTCCGTCGCCGGAAGCACTCCATGCGTCGTGCGGGCCACCGTCAGTGGTTCACCGAAGTCAAGATCACTGGTATCTCTGCGTAATTGCAGCGCTACCCACCATAGGAGAATTATCCAATGGCACATAAGAAGGCGGCGGGCTCTACCCGCAACGGTCGCGATTCTGAATCCAAGCGCCTTGGTGTGAAGCTGTTCGGTGGCCAAGCGGCTATCGCCGGCAACATCATCGTGCGTCAGCGCGGCACCCGTTTCCACGCCGGTACTGGCGTTGGCATCGGCAAGGACCACACTCTCTTCGCTCTGGCCGACGGCCACGTGAAGTTCGAGACCAAGGGTCCGAAGAACCGCAAGTTCGTCAGCATCGTTTCTGCCTGAAGCGTCTGACAGCTTACGCAGACTGGACGATGCCCCGGTATCGTATGACGGTCTGCAAGGAAGCCCCGCTCAGGCGGGGCTTTTTTGTCGCATGACGGCCCGGGTCGTCGTCAGGAGAGAGCAGCATGCAGTTCCTTGATGAAGCGTCGATCATTGTCGAGGCCGGACGTGGCGGCAATGGTTGCCTGAGTTTTCGCCGTGAGAAATACGTGCCGCGTGGTGGCCCCGATGGGGGTGACGGCGGGCACGGCGGCAGTGTGTACCTGATCGGGGATGATTCCCTCAATACCCTGATCGACTTCAAGTTCCAGCGCTATTACCAGGCCGAGAGCGGTGACGCCGGCCAGGGCCGTCAGATGGCGGGCAAGGCGGGTGAGGACCTGATCGTCAAGGTGCCGGTCGGCACTACCGTGATCGACGAGGAAACCCTCGAGATCATCGGTGACGTGACGGAAATCGGCCAGCTGGTGCTGGTTGCGCAGGGTGGGCGTCGTGGTCTGGGCAACATCCACTTCAAGTCCTCCACCAATCGCGCGCCGCGCCAGACCTCCAAGGGCACCTGGGGTGAGCGTCGCAACCTGCGTCTCGAGATGAAGGTGATGGCGGATGTCGGCCTGCTGGGCATGCCGAATGCCGGCAAGTCGACGCTGATTCGCGCCGTCTCCGCGGCCAAGCCCAAGGTCGCCAACTACCCCTTCACCACGCTGGTGCCGAACCTTGGCGTCGTGAAGATCGGTAGCCACCAGCACTTCGTGATGGCCGACATTCCCGGCCTGATCGAAGGGGCGGCGGATGGTGCCGGCCTGGGGCTGCGCTTCCTCAAGCACCTGACGCGCACGCGCCTGTTGCTGCATGTGGTGGATATCGCGCCCTTCGACGAGAGCGACCCGGTCCATGCGGTCGAGGCGATTCTCAATGAGCTCAAGAACTTCTCCTCGGCACTCACGGAGCTGCCGCGCTGGCTGGTGATCAACAAGATCGATCTGCTGGCGGAAGAGGATCGCGAGGCGATGGTCAAGGACCTCGTCGAGCGTCTGGGCTGGGAAGGTGAGCTGTTCGTCGTCTCCGCGGCCAGTGGTATCGGCACTCAGGAGCTGGTGCAGGCCGCACACCGCTGGCTGGGCGAGCAACGCCTGCAGCTGGCGGAAGATCCGGAAGCTGCCGAGGCGCACGCCGCCCTGCTGGCGCGCATGGAGAACGAGTCGCTGGAGCGCGCTGAAGAGCGCCTGACACGTCGCAAGCGCAAGAAGGATGACGAAGAAGAGGACGATGACGACTTCAATGACGACGATTACGACGTCGAGGTCGAATACGCGCCCTGAGGTCGAGGTTCGTCCGGTGGCTGCCCTGCGAGGCAGTCACTGAGTGACGAGCGACCCGCTTCGCGATTCACGCCCCGCCCCGAGCCTTCTGGTCTCGCGGCGGGGCGTTTTCGTTGCAGGTGCCGCTCGAGGGTGATGACAGCAGCGGGGCGGGAGCGGACAATGACGCGACGGGGCAGTCACAGCCTGCCGAGCGGGGCGGGAGACCACATGACAGGAGATAGTGCGGTGGCGGAGCAGAAGGTGGCGGAAGTGGCGGAGATGGGCAGTCGGGTCGGACGTGAGGCATTGGCCCGGGCGCGGCGCGTGGTGGTCAAGATCGGCAGTGCGCTGCTGACCGACGACGGCCGCGGGCTGGACGATGCCGGCATCGGGCGTTGGGTCGACCAGATCGCGGCACTGCATGCGCGTGGCATCGAGGTGATCGTGGTGTCTTCCGGCGCGATCGCCGTCGGCATGTCCCGGCTTGGCTGGACGGCGCGACCCAGTGGCGTGCATGAGCTGCAGGCCGCGGCGGCGGTCGGCCAGAATGGCCTGACCCAGTGCTATGAAGAGCATTTCCATCGTCACGGCCTGACCACCGCCCAGATTCTGCTGACCCACGACGATCTCTCCAATCGCAAGCGTTACCTGAATGCACGCTCGGCGCTGCGTACCCTGGTGGAGCTGCGCGTGGTGCCGGTGATCAACGAGAATGACACTGTCGTCACCGACGAGATTCGCTTCGGTGACAACGATACGCTCGGCGCGCTGGTCGCCAATCTGCTGGAAGCCGATGCCCTGTTGCTGCTCACCGATCAGGAAGGGCTGTACGACGCCGACCCGCGCCATGATCCGGCGGCCAGGCTGATCGAGGAAGCGCAGGCCGATGACCCGATGCTGGTCAAGGTCGCCGGTGGCGGCGGGGTGCTGGGGCGTGGCGGCATGGCCACCAAGGTGCGGGCGGCGCGCCTGGCAGCCCGCAGCGGCGCGCTGACGGTGATTGCCTCCGGCCGCCAGCCTGACGTGATCACGCGCCTGGCCGCTGGCGAGCGCTTCGGTACCCTGCTGCTGCCCGAGCATGCGCCGATCGCGGCGCGCAAGCGCTGGATCGCCGGGCAACTGCAGGTGCGGGGCACCCTGACGCTGGATGCCGGTGCCGTCAGCGTGCTGACCACGCGTGGTTCCAGCCTGCTGCCGGTGGGCGTGAAGAAGATAGACGGCACCTTCAAGCGCGGTGACCTGGTGCAGTGTGTCGATGAATCCGGCGCGCGGATCGCCAAGGGGCTGGTCAACTATTCCGCGGGCGACGCCGAGCGCATCCTGGGGCTGCCGAGTCATCAGATCGAGGCTGCGCTGGGCTATATCGAGGCGCCGGAGCTGATCCATCGCGACAACCTCATCGTGCTGTAGGGCGCATGAGGCCTGCCGATGCGGGCCTCATGCTGGCAGTCATCCGTCTGGCCATGCTAGACTCTGCCGTCCTGTCGGGAGCTGGTCCGCTCCGATGGCGAAGGCTTGGCGGGGCTTCCACGTCAAGTCGCTGATTTCTCTATGGTCTTCACGTCAAGTGTCGAAAGCGAGAGATGACCGGACCCGCTGTCGCCCCGCGACAACGTCTTCCAAATTCAAGTTCATGAGTACGCGCCTACGGGTGGACTCATAAGGAGCATCAAAGTGGCAAACTCCAAGCAAGCTCGCAAGCGCGCTCGTCAGGCTGAAGTCCGTCGTCAGCACAACTCCGCACAGCGTTCCGCCGTGCGTACCAGCGTCAAGAACGTGCTGAAGGCCGTCAAGACTGGTGACCACGCTGCTTCCATGGCCGCTTTCAATGTCGCGCAGAAGGTCCTCGACCGTTACGCCGACAAGGACATCCTGTCCAAGAAGAAGGCCGCTCGCGTCAAGAGCCGTCTGAACGCACGCGTCAAGGCACTGGCTGTCTGAGACGTGTTCGCGTGAAAAAACCGGCTTCGGCCGGTTTTTTTGTGTCTGTCTATCGTGTTGGATGGCATCGGTATCGGATCAGGGAAGTGAAAGGGGTGTCAGGGTGAGCAAGCCGCAGGATGAGTCGCCCAGAGGCGATCAGGATGTCGGGAAAGAGTCGGGTCGCCAGGCCGTGCAGACTGGCTCTCAGGCGACGGCTCAGGCAGAGACCAGCAGTGGAGACAGCCTGCCGGTGCGCGCGGGACTGCTGCGCTCCGGACTGATCGTCAGCGTGATGACGATGCTGTCGCGGGTGCTGGGGCTGGCGCGAGACGTGATCATCGCCAGTCTGCTGGGGGCAGGCAGCGGGGCGGATGCCTTCTTCGTGGCCTTCAAGATCCCCAACTTCATGCGTCGTCTGTTCGCCGAGGGGGCCTTCAATCAGGCCTTCATTCCGGTGCTGTCCGAGTATGCGACCCGGCGCACGCGGGAAGAGGTCCGCGAGTTGCTGGATGCCGTCAGTGGCAGTCTCGGCGTCATCCTGGCGCTGATCACGGCGCTGGCGATGCTGTGCGCGCCCTGGCTGGTGTGGGTCTTCGCGCCCGGGTTCGGTGACGATGCCGGCAAGCTGGCGCTGACCGGTGACATGCTGCGCCTGACCTTCCCCTATCTGTTGCTGATCTCGCTGACCGCCTTCGCCGGCAGCGTGCTCAATACCTGGAATCGCTTCGCGGTGCCGGCCATCACCCCGGTGCTGCTCAACCTGAGCCTGATCGGTGCGGCGCTGTTGCTGGCACCGCGTTTCGAGACACCCGCCATGGCGCTGGCCTGGGGCGTGTTGATCGCCGGTGGCGTGCAGCTGCTGTTCCAGGTGCCGTTCCTGCTGCGTCTTGGCCTGATGCCCAAGCCATGGCCGAACTTCGCCCACGAAGGCGTGCGGCGCATCCTCAAGTTGATGACACCGGCGCTGTTCGGGGTCTCGGTCTCGCAGATCAACCTGCTGCTGGATACCGTGCTGGCCTCGTTTCTGGTCACCGGCAGCGTGTCGTGGCTCTATTACTCCGACCGGCTGGTCGAACTGCCGCTGGGCATCATCGGCATCGCCATCGGCACCGTGATTCTGCCGGCGCTCTCCAAGCGTCACGCGGAGCAGTCGCTGGAGCACTTCCAGAAGATGCTCGACTGGGCGCTGCGTTCGGTATTGTTGATCGGCGTGCCGGCGGCGCTGGCGCTGGGCGTGCTCGCGGAGCCGCTGCTGATCACGTTGTTCCACTATGGGGCGATGACGGACAATGATGTGGTGATGTCGGCCCAGAGCCTGCGGGCCTACAGCTTCGGGCTGCTGGCCTTCATGCTGATCAAGGTGCTGGCACCGGGCTTCTATGCGCGTCAGGACACGAAGACGCCGGTCAGGATCGGCATCATCGCGATGGTCGCCAACATGGCCTTCAACCTCGCGCTGATCGTGCCGCTGGCCCATGCGGGCCTGGCATTGGCCACGGCGCTGTCGGCCTTCCTGAATGCCGGGCTGTTGGCGCGTGGCCTGTATCGCGAGGGTGTGCTGCGCTTCCAGCCGGGTTGGGGGCGCTATTCGCTGACGCTGATTGGCGGTTGCGCCCTGATGGGTGGTGGCCTGCTGTGGCTGTCACCGGACTGGACCACCTGGCTCGGTTGGGGCCTGTGGGAGCGCTGTGCGATGATGGGGGCGCTGGTCGTCGGCGGTGTGCTGGTCTATGCACTGTGGTTGGGGCTTTGCGGCATACGTCCGCGCCACTTCCGCATGCAGGGCTGAGCCCCGACTCCCGATTCACAACTCGCGTTCCAGCAGTTTTCTCTCTGGTGGGGCAACGGTGGCTGTCAGCGCCGTGCCCCTTCGCTATAATCGACCACTTTCGGCGGCTTGTGTGATGCACGCATGGACTTGATCAGAGGACTCCACAATCTCGCCCGCCTGCGCAAGCAGGATGGCAGTCGCGGCTGCGTGGCCACCATCGGCAATTTCGATGGGGTGCACCTCGGCCACCAGGCGATTCTGGAGCAACTGCGCGAGCGCGCGGCGGCCTATGGGCTGCCGGCCACGGTGGTGGTGTTCGAGCCGCAGCCGCGCGAGTTCTTCGCGGGTGACAAGGCGCCGCCACGCCTGACGCGACTGGCGGAAAAGGTCCGCCTGCTGGGTAGCCACGGCGCCGAGCGCGTGCTGTGCCTGCCCTTCAATGAGGCGCTGCGCTCATTGTCGGCCCGTGAATTCATCGAGCAGGTACTGATCGATGGTCTCGGCGTGCGCCACCTGGTGGTCGGCGACGACTTCCGCTTCGGCTGTGATCGTGCCGGTGACTTCGCGCTGCTGGAGCGCATCGGCGCCGCCGAGGGCTTCGCGGTGGAGCATACCCGCACCTTCGAGATCGCCGGTGAGCGTGTGTCCAGCACTCGCGTGCGCAAGGTACTGGCCGCGGGTGACATGGCATTGGCCGCCAGATTGCTGGGACGAGCCCATCACTGGCAGGGGCGCGTGGTCGCGGACCGTCAGCTGGGGCGTACCATCGGCGTGCCGACCGCCAATCTGCCGCTGCCGAATGCGCCGCTGGCAGTCTCCGGCGTCTACGCGGTGATGGCGCATCTGGCCGATGGCCGCGCCTGCCCGGCGGTAGCCAATATCGGCTGGCGCCCGACGGTCGGCACGCCGCGCCCGGTCCTTGAGGTTCACCTGCTGGACTTCGCGGAGGACCTCTATGGCCAGTCGATGCGTGTCAGCTTCTGTGCCTTCCTGCGTGGCGAGCAGCGCTTCGATGGCCTGGAGGCTCTCAAGGCCGCCATCTACGCCGATATCGCATTGGCACGCCGCTTCTTCGCGCTGGCCGCAGGCGAGACGCCCGCCAATGATGAGCAGGCATTGCTCGATTGCATGACCTCGATGGCTGACCTGCCGCTGGCCAGCCGTCCGCTGAGCGCACTGATGAATGCGCCGACGGCACCCTTACACGGCACTGCTGAGGTGTCTGATTCCACAGCTCGGGAAGCTCAGGCTTCCCGCCCCCACGACGGCTGACCCGAAAGGCTATGAGCGACTACAAGCACACTTTGAATCTGCCCGATACCGACTTCCCGATGCGCGGCAATCTCCCCAAGCGTGAGCCGGACCAACTGGCCCGCTGGAACGAGATTGACCTCTACGCGCGTCTGCGTGAAGCAGGCAAGGGCCGTCCGAGCTTCGTGCTCCACGACGGCCCTCCCTATGCCAACGGCAATATTCACATCGGTCACGCCGTCAACAAGATTCTCAAGGACATCATCGTCAAGTCCAAGACGATGGCGGGCTTCGATGCGCCTTACGTGCCGGGCTGGGACTGTCATGGTCTGCCCATCGAGCACAAGGTCGAGACCACCCACGGCAAGCATCTCGAGTCCGAGAAAGCCCGCCACCTGTGCCGGGAATACGCGGGCGTGCAGGTGGAAGGTCAGAAGCACGAGTTCATCCGTCTCGGCATCGTCGGTGACTGGGGCAACCCGTATCGCTCCATGGACTTCGCCAACGAAGCCGGTGAGATCCGTGCGCTGGCCGAGATGGTCAAGGGCGGTTATGTCTTCAAGGGCCTGAAGCCGGTCAACTGGTGCTTCGACTGTGGCTCTGCGCTTGCGGAAGCGGAAGTCGAATACGCCGACAAGACCTCTGACGCCATCGATGTCGCCTTCGCGGCAGACGACAGCGCGGCGCTGGCCAAGGCCTTCGGCCTCGAGTCACTGAGCAAGCCGGCGGCGATCGTGATCTGGACCACCACCCCGTGGACCATTCCGGCCAACCAGGCGCTCAACGTTCACCCGGACTTCGTCTACTCGCTGGTCGATACCGGCGAGCGCCTGCTGGTGCTCGCCGAGGAGCTGGTCGAGGACAGCCTGGCGCGCTTCGGGCTGAGTGGCGAGACACTGGCGACCGTCAATGGCGCGGCACTGGAGAATCTCAACTTCCGCCACCCGATCTACGATCGTCTGTCGCCGGTCTATCTGGCCGACTACGTCGAGACCGGTGCCGGTACCGGTATCGTCCACTCCGCGCCGGCCTACGGCGAGGATGACTTCCACACCTGCCGTCGTTACGGCATGAGCTTCGACGAGATCGAGAGCCCGGTGCAGGGCAACGGCGTCTACGTGCCGGACCTGCCGGAATTCGGTGGTCAGTTCATCTGGAAGGCCAATCCGAACATCGTCGCGCGTCTGGAAGAACTCGGCGCGCTGATGGCGCACGAGAAGATCACCCACAGCTACATGCACTGCTGGCGCCACAAGACGCCGGTCATCTATCGCGCCACGGCCCAGTGGTTCGTCGGCATGGACATCGCCGGCACCGATGGCGTGACCCTGCGTGACAAGGCGCTGTCCGCCATCGAGGACACCACCTTCATCCCGGCCTGGGGCCAGGCGCGCCTGAAGAGCATGATCGCCAACCGCCCTGACTGGTGCATCTCGCGTCAGCGCAACTGGGGCGTGCCGATTCCGCTGTTCCTGCATCGCGCCACTGGCGAACTGCACCCTGACAGCGTCGCGCTGATGGAAGCGGTCGCGGATCGCGTCGCCGAGCACGGCATCGATGCCTGGTGGTCCCTCGACAGCCAGGAGCTGCTGGGCGATGAGGCCGAGAACTACGAGAAGGTCACCGACACGCTGGACGTGTGGTTCGATTCCGGCACGACCCACTGGCATGTGCTGCGTGGCTCGCACCCGCATGGTCACGAGGAAGGTCCGCGTGCCGACCTGTATCTGGAAGGCTCCGACCAGCACCGTGGCTGGTTCCACTCGTCACTGCTGACCGGCTGTGCCATCGACGGCCACGCGCCCTACAAGGCACTGCTGACTCACGGTTTCACCGTCGATGCGCAGGGCCGCAAGATGTCCAAGTCAGTGGGCAACGTGGTCGCGCCGCAGCAGGTGATGGACAAGCTGGGTGCCGACATTCTGCGCCTGTGGGTGTCCTCCAATGACTATTCCGGTGAGATGGCCGTCTCGGACGAGATCCTCAAGCGGACTGCCGATGCCTATCGCCGCATTCGCAACACCTCGCGCTTCCTGCTGTCCAACCTGAACGGTTTCGAGCCCGAGCGTGATGCGCTGGCCTTCGACGACATGCTGGCGCTGGACCAGTGGGTGGTCGATCGTGCCGCCCAGCTGCAGGCACGTGTCGAGCTGGCCTACGAGGAATACCGCTTCCTCGATATCTATCAGCAGGTGCTGACCTTCTGCTCGCGTGAGCTGGGCGGCTTCTATCTGGATGTCATCAAGGACCGCCAGTACACCACGCAGCCGAACTCGCGTGCGCGTCGCAGCTGTCAGACGGCGCTGTATCACGTGATCGAGGCGCTGGCACGCTGGATGGCGCCGATCCTCTCCTTCACCGGAGAAGAGATCTACGCCAACATCCCGGGTCCGCGCAAGGACACCATCTTCCTGGAGACAGCCTACACCGGCCTGACCACGCTGGCGGATGATGCCCCCATGGGGCGTGAGTTCTGGGAGCAGGTGCTGCACGTCAAGCAGGCGGTCAACAAGACGCTGGAAGGCGCGCGCAACGCCGGTCTGGTCAAGAATGGCCTGGCGGCGGAAGTCACCCTTTACGTCAATGACGAGCTAAAAGCACTGCTGGCAAGTCTCGGCGACGAGCTGCGCTTCGTGATGCTGACCAGCGGCGTGACCCTGGCGCCTCTCGATGCTGCGGGTGACGCAGAAGAGACCGAAGTGTCCGGCCTCAAGGTGGCGGTCAAGGTCAGCGAGAATGCCAAGTGCGAACGTTGCTGGCACCACCGTCCGGAAGTCGGCACCCTGCCGGAACATCCGACCCTGTGTGGCCGCTGCGTGACCAACCTGCCGGATGGCGAAGGCGAGACGCGTCACTTCGCGTGATCGCTGACGCGACCGCGGCATCGTTCAGCCTCCGCTGAGCGCTGATATCGAACGCCGGGCTCTGGCCCGGCGTTCGTGTCTTGCCGCCGACGGATTCATTTCATGCAGGGATGCCCATGGCATCCTCGACAGGAAGGTAACATGACGTCTTCTTCACAACCGCCTGCCAGTGAGGCCGGCTCGGCCGCCAGTGAGCCGATGCGTTCGCCGTTGCGCTGGCTGTGGCTGTCAGTGGTGATCGTGGTGCTGGATCTGACCACCAAGTGGTTGGCCAGCAGTTCTTTGATCTACGGTCAGGCCAACGAGGTGCTGCCGGTCTTCAATCTGACGCTGCTGCACAATACCGGCGCGGCCTTCAGTTTCCTGGCCGGTCATGACGGCTGGCAGCGCTGGCTGTTCGCCGGCATCGCCGTGGTGGCGGCCATCGGTCTGAGCATCTGGCTTGCGCGCCTCAAGCGTCACGAGACCTTCACGGCGCTGGGCATCGCGCTGGTACTGGGTGGCGCACTGGGCAATCTTTATGATCGTGTCGTGCATGGTTACGTGGTGGACTTCCTGTCCTTCCACTGGGGCAATGCCTTCTTCCCGGCCTTCAATGTGGCGGACGTCGCCATCAGCCTGGGAGCCGTGGCACTGATCATCGAATCCTTCCGTGGCCGCTCCGAGTGAGTGGCGCAAACGAGGTCAGCATGAGCGAATATCGTATCGCCGAAAACATGGAGGTCAGCCTCCATTTCCGTCTGCGTCTGGAAGACGGTACCGAAGTGGATTCCACCTTCGACAAGACGCCGGCCACCTTCCAGGTAGGCGATGGCAATCTGCCGCCGGGCTTCGAGCGGCCGATCATGGGCATGGCGGCAGGTGAGACCGGCAGCTTCACGGTCACGCCGGAGCATGCCTTCGGTCAGCACAATCCGCAGAATGTCCAGACCGTGGCGCGCAAGAGCTTCGATGACGAGATCGAGGTCGGCATGGTGATGTCCTTCGCCGAGCCGTCAGGCTCGGAGCTGCCGGGCATCATTCGCGAGATCGATGAGCGTGACGTCAAGGTCGACTTCAACCACCCGCTGGCCGGGCGTACCCTGACCTTCGAGGTCGAGGTGCTGTCCGTCTCCCCCGCGACCACGCACTGAGTCTTCTTTTCCAGGGGCGCCTCACACGTGTGCCCCTTGCCATCAAGCGGAGCCTGTCATGCAGATCAAGCTGGCCAACCCGCGCGGTTTCTGCGCCGGAGTGGATCGCGCCATCGATATCGTCAACGGGGCGCTCGACGTGTTCGGGCCGCCGATCTACGTGCGTCACGAGGTGGTGCACAATCGCTTCGTGGTCGACTCCCTCAAGGAGCGCGGCGCCATCTTCGTCGAGGAACTGCACGAAGTGCCGGATGACGTCATCGTCATCTTCTCGGCCCACGGTGTCTCGCGTGCGGTGCAGGAAGAGGCCGAGCGTCGCAACCTCAAGGTCTTCGATGCCACCTGTCCGCTGGTGACCAAGGTGCACATGGAAGTGCTGCGCTATGCGCGCAAGGGCCAGGATTGCGTGCTGATCGGCCATGAGGGTCACCCGGAAGTCGAGGGCACCATGGGCCGCTATGACACCTCCAAGGGTGGCACCATCCACCTGGTGGAGGACGAGTCCGATGTGGCGCGCCTGGAGGTCAAGGACCCGGATCAGCTGGCCTTCGTCACCCAGACCACACTGTCCATGGATGACACGGCGCGTGTGATCGATGCGCTGCGCGAACGCTTCCCGGCGATTCAGGGGCCGCGCAAGGACGATATCTGCTACGCGACCCAGAATCGTCAGGACGCCGTACGCATGCTGGCGGAAGCCTGCGATGTGGTGCTGGTGGTCGGCAGCCCCAACAGCTCCAACTCCAATCGCCTGCGCGAACTGGCCGAGCGCATGCAGACCCCGGCCTGGTTGATCGATGATGCCGAGCAGATCGAGGCCGCCTGGCTCGAGGGTATCGGCAGTATCGGGATCACGGCAGGCGCAAGTGCGCCCGAAGTGTTGGTGCAGGGCGTGATCGATCGCCTGATGGCACTGGGGGCTTCGGCGCCCGAGGAACTGGAAGGTCAGGAGGAGAATATCGTCTTCTCCATGCCCAAGGAGCTCAAGGAGCGCTTGATCGCCTCGGATCAGATTCGCGAGCTGTAACGCTCTGTAAGTCATTGGTCATCTGAAAGCCGCGACTCTGTCGCGGCTTTTTTCATGTCTGATCCGCAATACCTGGCTCTTTGTGAGTTATTGCGCATGTTCTCAATGCCCTGATCATTCCGGTGAGCGTTGATCTGGCCTGAGGATATATGAAAAAAAATGTAATGCTCAGTTACGAAAATGATACATAATGGAGGGTAAGCCACCTCTGGAGATATTGGCATGCCATGCCATCCCCTAGCCAAAAGCGTCATCGGTGCTCGTGCACGACGCGGGGCAGCGGGAGCGTGCGGGCCCAGAGGAGCACGAGGCTTCACGCTCATCGAAGTCATGATGGTGGTCGCGATCATCGGGATTCTGGCGGCGGTAGCAGTGCCATCCTATCTCGGGTACGTGGAGCGCAGCTGGCGTTCTCATGCTCAGCAGGCGCTGGGCCAGCAGGCCAGGCAGTTGCATGGCTTCTATGGACACGATTTCTCCGAGGCGCCGGTGCTGGAGGGTGAGTTGCCAGCCGATGGCGTCAGCAGTATCGAGGATGCCGGCGGCAATCTGCGCTACCTGATCTCCTATCGCAGCCTCACGCCGAGCACCTTCGTGTTGCAAGCCACTCCGCAGGGAGCACAGCTCAACGATGACTGCGGCATTCTGTGGATGGATGAGGTCATGAATACCGGCGCGGAAGGAGGGGGGCGGTGTTGGTGAAGTCTGCGAGACCATCCTCTCGACATCGGGTCGGGAGAGAACTGCCTTTCGCGTTGCATGAGAGGCCACGAGAGGCCGGGGAGCCTGACATCATGCGTCATTCACGCGGTTTCACGCTGATCGAGCTGGTGGTGACGGTGGCGATCATCGCCATCATCGCTGCCTGGGCGGTGCCTGCCTGGCAAGGGATGGTACAGCGCTCTCAGGTGGAGTCCGACGTGCGCGCCCTGACGCATGCCCTGGCGATGGCACGCAGTGCCGCGACCAGTCGCGGCACCATGGTCAGCGTCTGTCCCTATGCTCCGAGCGTTGCCACGCCGAATCCCACTGTCTGCGATGCGGACTGGTCGAATGGCTGGGTGGTGTATGAAGGCAGTGGGGCCAATTTCACGGCAGGGGATCGCATGTGGGTTCATCAGGGCAGCAACTCGGTGGCGCAATCCGGCGGTGCCAGTCGTATCACCTTCAACGATCGCGGCACACTCAACAGCGGCAACAGCACGCTGGTGTTCTGCGCAGCCTCGGATTCCACTTCCGTGGTGGTGGCGCCTTCAGGGCGCGTGAGACTCGAGACGGGAGGTGATTGCTCATGACAAGGCGTAACCCTCCGAAGATCGCGACGGCGCATCGTCAGCGTGGCGTCGGTCTGATCGAGGCGCTGGTGGCCGTGCTGCTGCTTGGTGTCTCCTTGCTGGGGCTGGGGCTGCTGCAGGTGCAGACGTTGCAGCATCAGCGCGTCAGTTACAGCAATACGGTGGCACAGCTGCTGTCATTGGACATGGCCGAGCGCATCCGGGCCAATCTCGAAGCCATTGCGCAATACGATGGTGCCGATACGCAGGACCCACCGGACAATGGATGCTCGTCAGACTGCACGCCTGCTCAGTTGGCCAATCAGGATGTGATCGACTGGCGAACGGCCATTCAGGGTTCCACTCTGACCAGCGGTGTCGGCAACGTGACGGTAGACGAGCGCCTGGTCGGCGGTGCCGGTATCGGGGTGCATGACGTCAGTGTCCAGGTGCAATGGAGCGATACGCTCAATGGTGGAATGGATATCCAGGCATATCGCTTCGAGGTGGAGCCATGAACCCGCGTGTCTCTATCGCTGGCAAGAAGTGCTCTCGCTCTCCAGCCTCTCGCGCGCATCAGGCGGGGGTTGGCCTGGTCGAACTGATGATCAGTCTGGTGCTGGGACTTCTCATCACGGCGATGGCGGTGCAGATGTTCTCGACGTCACGCAGTACCGTGAGTACTCAGGAAGCCCTGTCCTATCTTCAGGAGTCGGCGCGTTATGTCTCGTTCCGGCTTCAGCCCCTCATGCGCAATGTGGGCTACGCGGGGTGTGCCAACAGTCGTGATATTACCAATGCCAGTTCAGTGGATGACTCCCACGATCTCACGGCGCCCTTCGGTGGGCAGCAGCGTACCCAGCGCAGCCTCAGCTATTTCAATCTGACGTTCGTCGCCGCCAGCAAGGATGGCGATGAGACCACGCTCATCAGCAGCATGACCTCACTGGGCGGACCACTGAGCGTGCGCAATGGCAGTGAAGCGGCCTTCGTGACGGACGAGTTCGCGCTGGTCAGTGATTGCAACAGCACCGATGTCTTCAAGGTGTCGGGGACGACCCAGGGCAGTATCGAGACCAACGATACCCTGTCGCGTTCCTATGGCAGTTCACAGTCATCGAATGCCTATCTGTATCCGGTGCAGGCCTGGGAGCTCCGGCTGGATGATCAGGCCAATGACAGCTCGGTGCGTGCGCTGTATCTCGATCGCATCGATGCCACCTTTGCGCGCGAAGAGCTGGCCTCTGGCGTCGAGGGCTTCGATGTCAGCTTCAGTCTGGACACCACCGGCAACGGCAGTGTCGATCGGGTCAAGGTGCCTGCCGCCACGGTTCGCAGCGAAGACCGTTGGGATGAGGTGCGTCGCATCGAGATCGCCCTGACACTCGAGAGCCTGCCAGGCGTGGTGCCGGGCGGAGATAACGATGGCCGTCTGACACGCACCTTCAATCTCACGTTCACGCCGCGCAATCTGCAACTGAGGGGCAGCTGATGCATACATCGCCGTCAACATCCGGGCCCTGCGCGGCAACGAGGGGGCCCGCGCATCAGCAAGGCATCGCACTGCTGATCGTGCTGGTCATGCTGGTGGTGATCGGTCTGCTGGCCGTCACCGGCGTGGAGGACAGTCAGTTGCAGACCCGGATGGCCGTCAACAGCCGTAACTTCGAGCAGTCCTATTACAACGCCGAGACCAGCCTCAGCATCGGTGAGCGGGCGTTGCAGGAGGGCCTGGAGAATGGCGCCTGGGAACTGGGCGATTTCGATGACTCGGCTGGGCTGATGCTGGCACTCCCTGAGGATGCGCCGCCGATCAACCCGCTCTCTGAAGCGGATTGGCAGGCCAATGGCATCGATACGCTGGATGATGATAACGGCGCGGTGATCGGGGCGTACGTGATCGAGTATCTGGGCAAGGTCGGGCAGCCCCCACTGAATACCAGCAACGAATTGAATGCGGTCGGTACGCGCCTGGATGCCTTCCGCGTCAGTGCAATGGGCCTGGGAGGCGGCAATGGCGCCTCCTGGACAGTGGTGCAAAGCGAGTTGGAACTGGGCCCTTACTTCTGAGAGGAGCATGAACATGCGTTATCTGCTGAGTGGTGCCCTATGCCTTTTCGCTCTGCCTTGCCTGGCGGCTCCCGGGGAAATCGCTCGTGCGCCAGTGACGGAAGCCACCGGTGTTCAGCCCAATATCCTGTTCATCCTTGATGATTCGGGCAGCATGGCCTGGGAGGATACTCTCAACAAGGGGGTGGAACACTGGAGTCTCCAGCCGGCTTCCTCGCTGATGGGTTACACAGGGGTGTATTCCAAGAGCGGGATCTGGATAGAGAACAACCATGATGCTGATGATCGTATCGTTTCCTATACGGATCTTGGCGGGGCGATCGGGGCCTGCATGGGCTTCAATGTCATGGCCTACAACCCTGCGCTGACCTACACCCCCTGGGCGGGAGCTGATCGAGCGGGAATCGCCTATCAGAACATGAGCCTGTCGAATGTCCGTGAAGATCCCTACGAGCCTACCAGCTTGGCCAGGATGAGCGATGACGCCTACTACGTCCGCTGGGACGACAATGGTGATGGGGACTATGACTACGGTGAATGCGGCGTCTATAGCAACAATTCGGGGCGCCTGTATCTGGACGACGATCATGTCGTTGAAGTAGAAGATCTGTCCGCGGCTCAGCAAGTCAATTTCGCCAACTGGTTCACCTATTATCGCGACCGCATGCTGGTGGCCAAATCCGCCATGGCCGGTGTGATCAACGCCAATGAGTCCCGGGTGGGGCTGCGCACCATCCAGGGCCGCAACAATCGCAACGTTGCGGATATGACGGATACTGATGAACGTGAAGCCCTGCTGGAGGAGCTGTTTACCGCCTATCCCTCCGGTGGCACCCCTCTGCGTACCGCGCTCAAGAATGCCGGGGAGTATTACTCCAGCACTGGTCGTTCGGCCCCCATTCTGAGTGCGGATGAGGGCGGCATGTGCCAGCAAAACTATTCCATCATGATGACCGATGGCTACTGGAATGGCTCCAGTCCCAGCGTCGGCAACGTCGACGGTGGCAGCGGCGACTTCATCAGTGCCAGTCACCGTGACAGCTATTCCAATACGCTTGGCGATGTCGCGATGAAATATTATCGCGAGGACCTGCGGACTGACTTGATCGACAGCGTGCCGACCGTACCGGGAGTGGATGAAAATTCCGCTCAGCACATGGTGACCTACACCGTCGGTTTCGGTGTGGATGGCTCACTGTCCGAGAACCCTGCTGATCTCGAGTCTGCCTTTACCTGGCCGCAGCCGGTTGCCAACGCCAATACCACCATCGACGATCTGCGCCATGCGGCCTGGAACGGGCGTGGTGAATATCTCAGCGCCGCCAACCCGCAGGCATTGATTGATGCGTTGAACAATATCGCTCAGTCGATCGCAGGACGCGCGGCCAGTACCGGTAGCCTGGACATCAGCAGTGGTGGGCAGACCAGCGGCGCGTACGTGATTCAGACCATCTATGATCCCGCTGATTGGTCGGGCGATGTCGTTGCACGAAAGATCGGCACCAATGGCACCTTGAGCGCCACCTCGGATTGGTCCGTCGCGGAGTGGTTGCGTGATGATGATAGCCGTAGCTCCAGTCGCAAGGTAATTACCTATAACCCGGGAATCGCGGAAGTTGACGAGAAGGCCTTCTTCTTTGATATCGAGGAGGCCGGCTCATTGGAGGCGGAACAGATTCTCGACCTAGTCGGTTTCCTGGACGAGACGCTGTTGACCGATGCCGTGCTGATCTCCGTGCGTGAAGCTGCAAATGGAGCATCTGGCATCATCGGCAACGGGCTGGGTCTGGGGTTGGGTAATGGCAATGGCCTTGCCAATGCCGTGGGACTGACTGGTGGACAGAGCGGAGTGCTGGACTTGGTCGGCGATACCGTGACGCAGTTGACAGGGCAGATCCTGGATACCAGTGGCACCTTCCTGAAACTCAATGGCACCCCGCTTGCCGTGAGGACGTCAGAGCTCGAGAATCTGATCGGCTATCTCAAGGGCGATGATACCTACGAAGGTACCTTGTTCCGTGATCGTGACGACAACTATCTCGGTGATATCGTCCACGCCTCGCCGGCCATCGTCGGCCCGCCTTCCGCCAGCTACCGCAATGACATGGAAGTGTCTTCGTACCGCTCCTTCAAGACCTTGCATGAAGATCGCCAGTCGATGATCTACATCGGTGCCAACGATGGCATGTTGCATGCCATCGACATGGAAAGCGGGGAAGAGAAATTCGCCTACATGCCATATGCCGCTTTCAGCATCGAGGGAGGGCGTGGCATTCGTCAGCTCGCTGATCAGAATTATGTTCACCAGTATTACGTCGATGCCACGCCTGTCGCGCGCGATGTCCACGTACAACTGGGAGAGGAAGACGCTCCCAGCTGGCATTCGGTCCTGGTGGGGGGGCTTGGCGCGGGTGGCAAGGCGGTCTACATGCTGGATATCACGGATCCCGAAGCCTTCGACACGCTGGGGGAGTCCAATGGCACCTCGCCGGCGGATATCGTGCAGTGGGAATTCACCCACGAGGATCTCGGTTACACCTTCAGCGACATTCAGGTTGCTCGACTTGATGATGGCAAGTGGTACGCCATCTTCGGCAATGGCTACAACGCGGATAGTGACGGGCGTGCCAAACTGTTCATCGTGGACCTGGAGGACCCGGAAAACTTCGCGCTGCTGGATTCACAGCAGGGCAGCAATGCCGGGGGTTCCTGCACGTCAGCCAACAGCGACTGCAATGGCATGTCGAGCCCGGAGCTGGCGGACATCGATGCCGATGGCATTACCGATTGGGTCTACGCGGGTGATCTTCACGGCAATGTCTGGGTGTTCGACATGCGTGATTTCTCGTTGGATGACGTGGGGAGCGGCGAGACGTCGCGCCTCTTCCAGTCATGTGCGGTGGCTCTGAACAGCACGACATCGACCTGTCCGACGGCTTCGCGCCAGCCCATCACCTCGCGAGTGGCCGTGGCACGCAGCGGTGTCTTCAACAGTACCGTCGATACGCCGTACCTGAATGTCTATTGGGGGACGGGGCAACTGTTGACACTGCAGGATGCCATCGACACCTCGACGCAGGCTTTCTATAGCGTATTGCACACGGGCGACACGACGCGTCGTTATCACGGACAGCTGGAAAAGCAGAGCTTCACGAACATCACCGGGGTCAGTGATGCACGTACCGTCACCGGTGTGGGTGTCGATTATGCCAATCAGAACAACAATGGCATCCAGTACGGGTGGTATGTGGAGCTTTCCGATTCCGGGGAGCGTCTGGTGACGATTCCGGCAGTACGTGGCGATCTGATCGTCTTCAATACCACGATCCCGGGCAGCAATGGCCCCTGTACCGGTGGTGCCAGCGGCTGGTTGAATGCCCTCAGCCTGCGTAATGGTCTGCAACCGGTCCGCAGCAACAACAGTGTCCAGCAGGTCTTTGACTACAATGGCGACGGCAAGGTGGATGCCAGCGACAACGTCAACAATCAGGTCGTGCTGTCGATAAAGACGGACGGGGAGCCCACCTCGCCCAAGTTCCTGGGAGATACCCAGTACGTCGGTCAGGGCGGTACCAATCAGGTGGTCGAGATGGCCATGGACTTCGGGATCGATGGACTGGAAGGCCGTAGTGCCTGGTACCAGCTGCGCTAGGAGAGGGAACATGCAGATATCACGACACAAGTGGCAGCGGAGCGGCGGCGCATGGATGCTGGCAGCCTGTGCACTCCTCACGGGGTGGGGCGGGACGGCCATGGCGGCAGATACCTTGATTCAGCTGGACATGGAACAGACCGTCACAGGCGTGATTGATCAGGTGGAGGGGGACCAGCTGCAGCTCAACGACATGGGGTTCGTGATCCTGCCCTCCACGCGCGTCCTCAATCGCAATGGGCGAGAACTTCAGGCATTCCACCTCAATCCGGGGCAGGAGGTCGAGGTACGCTTCGATCCGCGCGGCGAGCCAAGACCGGTGATCGATATCACGCTGCTTCGCAGGGGGCGTTGATGATCAGACGAACTGGCGGTTCTCGATCACAAGGTGGTTTCGGCTTGATGGAGCTGATGATTGCCGTGGCCATCATCGGAATCCTGGCCGCTATCGCCTATCCCAGCTATCAGGATCAGGTGGAGCGCTCACGCCGCACGGATGCCATCACGTCCCTGCTGGCGCTTGCCCAGACCCAGGAGCGCATCATGGCCACCTGCGGAGAATATGCGACCGCCAGTGTGACTACCGCCACGGACTGTGATGATGCTCTGGGGCTCGGCGGAGACGGGATCGGGCTTGGACAGGCGGATACGGCCAGCGAGGAGGGCTTCTATACACTGGCCGTCGCGGGGGACGCCGACAGCTATACGCTGACGGCCACTGCCACGGGCAGTCAGGCCAATGATGAGGACTGTGCCACTTTCACGTTGACGGAGCTGGGTATCAAGGGAGCTGCGGTATTGGCAGATTCAGAAGGCACCGACAGTAGCAATTGCTGGTAACGCAGCACACCCTGCCATCCGTTTGCAGCAGACACGAGCCCCGATTCTCATGGATCGGGGCTTTTTCGTTGTCCAGAAACTCGCGCCACCAAAGATGAAACAATGATGAATATGAGTAATTTGTGGGATGTCAGGTAATTCTATGTAACATAATAATTCCATTATGTGGCTGGTTGACGTTACATTGCCCCATTTCACATCGCGAAGGGCACCTTCGCCTGCGTGTTTCTCAGGGATATGACGATGTCAGTTTTTCATGCGCTTCGACGCACACGTCAGCAGGAGGGGCAGCAAGGATTCACGTTGATCGAGCTGATGATCACGTTGGCAGTGCTGGTCATCACGATCACGATCGCCGTCCCCGCTTGGCAGGGAGTGGTCGCGCGCAATGCCGTGACCAGTACCGCCGAGACACTCATTGCCTCGGTCAACTACGCGCGCAGCGAGGCGGTGGCCAGTGGTGGCAGCATCACGCTCTGTCCGCTGAATGCCGCGGGTGATGCCTGCATGAATTCGACCCGCTGGAGCAATGGCTGGGCGGTCGTGCAGGGCACTCAGGCGGATGCTCGAGTATCGCTGGGCGATGATCTGTTGCGTCTGTTCGATGCCGCCATCACCGTGCAGGCAGATGTCGCCGGCGTGACCTTTGATGACCAGGGCGCGACACCGGACTCCACCTGGCTGTTGATCTGTGACCAGTCGGGTGGTCAGGGCCATCGCCAGCTTGAATTGACCCCCATTGGACGAGTACTGACGGAGACATATGGCAGCGATGACCAGAGTTGCTGAGGTGGGCTCACATCCCGCGAGAAAGGGGCAACAAGGTACCAGTCTGCTGGAGGCTCTGATCGCCCTGTTGCTGATGGGGCTGACGTTGCTGGGTTTCGGACTCATGCAGATGGAGAGCCTGCAGGCCAACAACGAGAGTTATGCGCGTACCGAAGCTCGCATCCTGTTGATCAGCATGGCGGAGCGTATCCAGGCCAACCCTGACGGCGTGGATGACTACGCTGGCCTCGACACCGAGAGCGCGGGCAATCCCGGCAATTGTCCCTGCAGTGTTGCTGAGCTTGCGGCACGCGATGTAGCGGTGTGGGCGGACAGGCTTGAGGACAGTGGACTGAACGCGCCGGTCGGGGCCATCGCCAGCAGCGGGAGTGATCTTCTGACACTGACTCTCGGCTGGAGCGGCGCCGCGCCGCTGGGTCAGAACGCAGACAGCATGGACGCCGATGCTCAGGCGTTGAGCGAGACCCTACAGATACGAGTGGTGCCCTGATGTCATTGAAAGTCTCTCTCTCGCGGCGAGCCTGCGCGTCGCGCTCGCCAAGGGCGCCTCGCTCGATGCCTTCACGGCGTGCCCAGCAGGGCGTCGGCCTGGTCGAATTGATGTTGGCGCTGGTGCTGGGGTTGTTCATTTCCGCCATGGCGCTGGAGTACTTTCTCGCCTCGCGCTCAACCCTCAACACGACGTCTGCCATGTCCTACCTGCAGGAGTCTGCGCGCCATGTCACGCGTCGCTTGCAGCCATTGGTGCGCAATGCCGGTTTTTCCGGCTGTGCGTCGGTGAGCAGTGTCAGTGATGGCACCGGCAGCCACGCGCTGTCCGATGCTCCCTTGACGGCCGAGTCCGACACGGTGGCGGGGGTCACCTACGACCGCCTGGCCCTGCAGGTACCCGCACTGGGAGCGCAGCGTGGCTGGCAGCTCGGGTCGAGTGTCGCTCAGGGGGATACGTCGTTGGTACTTGAAGATTACGCCGCCGATACGCTGGAGGCGGATAGCGTCGTGCTGGTCAGTGACTGCGAGAGTGGTGATATCGCTCGCCTGGCGGGCGATGGCAGCAATTCACTGGATCTGTCGAGTGCTGTGGAACATGGCTACGGCGGTGCCCAGCAGACCCAGGCATATGTCTACCCGTTGCAGCGTTGGTATCTGCTGCTGTCGCAGACCGATGACGATTCTCCCGTCCGTCTGTGCCTGAACGGAGAAGATGTCGATGGTGACCCGACCGCAGGCTGTGATGAAGAAGTGGCGCGATACGTCGAAGCGCTGGATCTGTCCTTCGATACGGCCTCGGGCAGTGGCAGTGCGAGTCGTTTCGCAGTAGAGCGCAGCGCGGCGGAAGTGGAAGCCGCAAATGACTGGGGTAGCGTCAGACGTATCCACATCAGCCTGACCCTCAAGACGCCACCGACGATCAACGTCGAGGGTGAGGATGATGGTGAATTGGAACGTACCTTCGACATTACCCTGAGCCCGAGGAATATCGGTCTATGAATCAGATGAACGCCCCTCGGCATCCTCGTCAGCAGGGGATGGCATTGCTGGTCGTGTTGATCATGCTGATCGTGGTCGGCGTGATGGCAGTGACGGGCAATGAGGATACCCAGTTGCAGACCCGCATGCTGATGAATACCCAGTTCTACGACAACGCCTATGCCGAGGCCGAGAGCCTTCAGCAGCAGGCCGAAAGTCGTCTGCTCGAGGGCGAGCTGACGCTGGATGACTTCGGCGAGGATGGTTTCTATGACCTGACGGCGGGAGAAAGTCTGGACTTCGATCCTCTGCAGGCAGACGCCTGGGATGGCGAGGGCATCCTGAGTGGCAATGCGGCTGCCAATGGTAACTATGTCATTGAATATCTTGGGGAAACGACAGAAGGCGTTCTGAATGACGACAACCTGAGCAGCAGCCAGTTGTTGAATGCCTTCCGGATCACGGCCGCCGGTTGGAGTCTTGAGAGCGCGGGAGACCTTGAGAGCAGAAAGCGTGCACTGGCAGTGGTGCAAAGCGAAATCATGATGGCCGATTGAAGGGAATCTATCGATGAAATCGAAGCATTCACCCCGCCCCAGCGGCTTGCGTCGTATTCGCCTGCCGGTCTTGCTCTCAAGCGGACTGCTGGTGGTCACCTTGCCCGTACTGGCAGACAGCGACACGCTACTTCAGTTGCCCACTACCCAGAGCGTCGGCGTCACCCCCAACGTCCTGCTGGTATTGGATGATTCGGGCTCGATGTCTTTTGAAGATACCTTCGAGGGAGGGGAGTCTGAGCAGTCTTACGATCTGGTTTACAATGATTGTTGGACCAAGGGTAATCGTACGATTTGTGGAGACTATCAGCCACTGGACTTGGATAATAAGTTCTTTTGTGCAGAAGAGAATAAGCAGGCCTACGACCCGGATCAAACTTATCTTCCCTGGAGAAAAGGCGAATCTGAAGAACGTTATAATAACATGGATCCTACTGCTGCATGGATTGACTTCAGTAAAGGAAGTTCATGGGATAATGTAGTTGATTTGACCGATCCGAAACTTAACTTTCGTTACTATACTGGGCAGGGATGCAAAAGCAATACGAAGGTCATGATATCTAGCCCAACTCTTTCTAAGGAAGAGAAAGTTAACTATGCAAATTGGTTTACTTACTATCGTAATCGACTAAGCGTAGGTAAAGCCGCGAGTTTGGAGCTATTGTCTGGTACCGATTATCGCACTGGTTATTTAACTATAAATCCGCGATCTGGGTCAGAAAAAGTTATTGTTGATGATATAGTCGATAAAGTTGTCGAGTTAGTGACCAATGTTTTAGGAGTTGTGGTCGAGTTAGTGACTACTAGTGATAGCGGTAACAAGCATCTAGAAGAAGTCCAAAAGGCTATAGTAAATACGGAGATAAGTGACAATTCGAGCTATCGCGGGACACCCTTACGGGAAGCACTCTACCATGCAGGTGAATACTATAAGGGGAAATATCCAACCTTAGGTAACTCTCCTATTCTCTCTAATGACGAGGGAGGGATGTGCCAACAGAATTTCACAGTGTTGGTTACAGATGGTTTTTGGAATTCAGGAAGTACAACCTTATCATCTGAACTCGAAAATACTATAGGTGATGCTAATAAAGATGGTAGGTCATGGTATAACCTGGTTTATTCTTGGTTCTCCTATAAGTATGTTGAGGCTGGTAGCACTACCTTGGCAGATGTGGCCTATTATTATGCTAATAATGATTTACTTCCTGATTTTGGGAGCGGTACCTATGAAAATCAAATAATGACGACCTACACTGTCGCATTTGGAGTTGATTCAGACAGCGATGAATGGAGTGATAAAAAACGTGTTCTGGAGAGCAGCTCCAGTACCATCGATGACCTGGAACAGGCGGCGATCGATGGCGGCGGCTCCTACTTCAATGCCTCCAGTCCGACGGATCTCGTCTCGGCGCTGGCGGCGATCGCCTCCGAGATCGTCGCGGTAGGCAACAGTGTCAGTGGTCTCTCCACCAACCTGACGACGGCCAGTGTCGAGACGGACAGCCGACTGGTCGAGAGCCGCTATTCTGCCTCGACCTGGACGGGGGATGTGGTGGCCTCCTCGGTACAGGAGGGCAATGACGTCGAGGAGGACGATCAGCTTTGGAGTGCTGCCACCCAGCTGAGTGAGGCATTGGCAGAGGAGGATGGCCTCGAGTCACGTACGGTCTTCACCATGTCCGGGGGGAACGGCGTCGAGTTCACGACCGACAACGCGGGCCGCCTGAGCTCCAGCCAGCGCAACGATCTCGCGCGCATGGAGGTCGGTGGCAACTCTACCGATGACCATGTGAAGGCAGCGATCGAGTGGTTGCGGGGCAGTGATGAATATGAGGGCGATGGTCTGCGCAATCGCACTGGCGTGCAGCTGGGCGACATCATCGGCTCATCGCCAGTCGTCGTGACACGTGAGGACTCGACGACACAGGGCAGTGTCTTCGTCGGGGCCAACGACGGCATGCTGCACGCCTTCGACCTCAATACCGGTAGCGAGCAGTTCGCCTACATTCCGGAGCTGCTCTATAGCGAAGAGGACGACGCAGGGCTGGGGTATCTGACGGACCCGGGCTATCAGCATCGCTATTATGTCGATGGTGAAGTGCGTATCGCCAGTCTGGATGGCGAGGAGTGGCTGGTGTCCGGTCTGGCGGGCGGTGGACGCGGCCTGTTCGCGCTCAATGTCACCAAGGCCGTGGCGGGTGAAGACTTCGATGAAGATGATGTGGTGCGCTGGGAATTCGGTTCAAGCGACGATGATGACATGGGGCATGTCTTCGGCAGTGCGCATATCGTGTCACTGAACAATGGTGACAGTGCGGTGCTGGTCGGCAATGGCCTGGAAACGGCCGATGAGAACGCCGCGCCGACGTTGTTCGCGCTGGAGCTCGATGGAGTCAATGCCGGTGGCGTGATCGCCAAGTTGTCCCCCAGTGGGGTGACCGGCGGCCTGGCCAATCTGCAGGTTGCTGACATCGACAGCAATGGCACCGTCGATTTTGCCTATGGGGGAGATCTTCAGGGGCGGTTGTGGAAGTTCGATCTCAGTGATGACGACAGCAGCAAGTGGAGTGTCACGCGGCTGTTCACGGCCTGTGCTACCAGCCTGACTGCCGGGGAGTGCCAGACGGATGCGCTGCAACCGATCACGGTCAAACCGACGCTGAGTCGCTACTCCGGAGGCACGCAGACCATGTCTTCGCCCAACCTGCTGGTGTCCTTCGGAACAGGACAGGACATGTACGCTGATGCCGAGGACGAGGCCTGGGTCACCCAGAGCCTCTACACCGTGCTGGATGCCGGTGGCAGTCACACCAGCTTGATGCGCAGCAACCTCGAGGAGCGGACTTTCGTCAGTGGCAGCTACACCAACGGGGAGCTGACTGGACGGACTCTCGGTGGCGACAGCTTCAGCTATTACCCCAGCCAGCTGGAAGATCAGGACAGCGATCGCTTCGGCTGGTATCTGGATCTGGATGCCTCCGAGCAGGAAGAGCTGGTCGAGCCGGCCAACCTGCTCTCGAACCTGGTGGTCTTCTCTACCAGCACCTCCAGCACGGGGACCAACTTCTGTGAAAGCACCGGGGGCGGCTGGCTGGTCGCGCTGGATACCGAGACAGGGTTGCCGACCTACGACGACAGCGAAGGCAGTTATGTGACCATCTTCGATTTCAATCAGGATGAAGCCTTCAGCGCCGATGATCTGGTCGGCACCATCATCGACAACACCGTCGCCGTCGGCAATGTGGTCGTCAGCGTGAAACTGAGCGGTACGCCGACGTCCAGCGTCAGTGTCGGCAATACGGTCTATGTGGGTAGCAGCTCATTGGGAACGGTAGAAGGCACCGTCTCATCCTACGACCTGAACGTGTCCAGCTCGACGGATACCGGTCGTGTTTCCTGGTATCAACTGCGCTGATCGCATTGCATCTGTGATGCATGCCCCTGACGCCGTCACGCTCTCTCAGAGTGTGGCGGCGCCTTCACTTCTCAGCAGTACCTTCAAGTCCGCCTTTCAAGGAAGATCTCCATGGCCAGCTTTCTCTCTCTAGGCGCTAGCCTGTCCTGCAGCGCCCTGTCTCGCAGTGCTCTGACTCGCAGTGCTCTGTCTCGCAGTGCTCTGTCTCGCAATGCGCTGTCTCACCGCAGGTACGCCCGCGGTTTCACGTTGACGGAAATCATGATCGTGGTCGTCATCGTCGGCATCCTCGCGGCGATCGCCTACCCGAGCTATCAGGATCAGGTAATCCGCTCACGTCGTGCCGATGGGCAGGCGGCACTGATGTCATTGGCCCAGGCTCAGGAGCGCTACATGGCGCGTTGCGGTGGCTACGCGACCAGCATCGCCGGTGACAGCGATTGTGACGAGGAGGGGCTGGGGCGCGCCACCGAGTCGCCGGAAGGCTATTACGCCCTGAGCTTGGAGGATGGCGCCACGACGACCCGCTTCACGCTGATCGCGACTGCGGTGGCGCCTCAGAGCGCCGATAGCGATTGCCCTGCGCTGACCCTCACCAATACCGGCATCCGCGACACGACCGGCGATGGCGATTGCTGGTAGCAGTGGCGAGAGCGGCCTCGGCGCGATGCTGGATTGCGCGCGGCTCGCTTGCACCGCCTTGCGGGCGGCGTATTCTGGAAGCCTTTCCCGGTCTTGAGGCAGGAGCGAACAGGCGTGAATGACTTTGTGGTGGTAGGCGGTGGCGTGATCGGCATGCTGACTGCGCTGGAACTGGCGGATGGCGGTGCCGAGGTCACGCTGGTCGAGCGGGGCCAGTGTGGGCGCGAGGCATCCTGGGCGGGCGGCGGTATCGTCTCGCCGTTGTATCCGTGGCGTTATAGTGCGCCGATCTCACGCCTGTCTGCCTGGTCGGAAGGTTTCTACCCCACGCTGGCCGAGCGCCTGATCGAGACCACCGGCATCGACCCCGAATATCGCCAGCAGGGACTGCTGTACCTGAATGTCGAGGATGCCGAGCAGGCACTGGCCTGGTCCGAGGAATACGCCAAGCCGCTGACGCGCGTGGAGGCTGACTTTCTTTACGACAAGGCACCGGCCGTCGCGCCCGGTTGTGAATCGGCGCTGTGGATGCCGACGTTGGGCAGCATCCGCAATCCGCGCCTGGGCAAGTCACTGCGCGCCGCTCTCGATGCCCACCCGCGCGTACGTCTGCTCGAGAATGTCGCGGTGCAGGGCATTCTGCTGCAGGACGACACCGCCATCGGCGTGCAGACCGCCAATTCAGTGCTGTCCGCCGGACAGGTCGTGGTCTGTGGGGGCGCCTGGAGTCGCGAGATATTGAGTGAGGCGGGGCTGGCGCTGCCGGTGCGGCCGGTACGCGGCCAGATGGTGCTGTTCAAGGCACCCAAGGGGCTGGTGGAGCGCGTGGTACTCAAGAATGGACGCTACGTGATTCCACGTGCCGATGGGCGCATCGTGGCGGGTTCCACGCTGGAGGAGGTCGGCTTCGACAAGGCGACCACCCTTGAGGCGCGTGAGTCGCTGATCAAGAGCGCCTGCGAGATCATCCCGGCGCTGGCCGAGTGTGAGGTCGAGCATCACTGGGCGGGGCTGCGTCCCGGTTCGCCGACCGGCACGCCGTTCATCGGTGCCGTGCCCGAACGCCGCCACTTGCACGTCAATGCCGGTCACTATCGCAATGGCCTGGTACTGGCGCCGGCCTCGACCCGCCTGCTGGCGGACCAGTTGCTGGGGCGTACGCCGATCATCGACCCCACCCCCTACCAGCCCGAGACCTTGCTGGGCGAGATCGCCACGCTGGAAGCCTCGTCCCAGTCAGACGCGACGCGCTGGGCCTGAGCATCGTCATGGCGTCTTCCCCCTCGAGCCTTCGTCTCGAGGGGGAAGACAGTGCGTTACTTGCGTGGGCCCTCGTCGAGGAAATGCTGCTGGTGCTCCTGACAGCAGAAGTGCAGCGCTTCATGGCGGATGGCGTCATTTTCCGGCAGATGCAGATCGCAGTAGGCGCAGCGCACCATGTTCTGGGCCTCGCGCTCGGCATGCTGGCCGTCATCGTGGTTGTCCTGGCTCAGCTTCCATTGGCGATACATGCGATAGAGGCGCAGGCCTGCCCAGAACAGGACGACGAATACCAGCAGACGGATGATCAACAGGCTCATTCCTATATGACTCCCAGATGAGGCGGCGTGCGTGGCTTTTTGCCAGCGGCGCGACCTTGCGGGACAATGGCGGCCATCATGAGACTGATGAGCCGGTGCACGGCTCAGCAGTCTGAGCCAGATGTCTGGCCACAGTGTACTGGCCCCTTATCGAACCGCCAATCGAGAGATCCTTACCGCATGCAAGATCTGACTCTGGTGATGGCCCAGCTCGACCCGCTGGTCGGTGATATCCCCGGCAATACCGAGCGTGCCATCGAAGCCGTCCGTGAAGCGAGTCTCGAGCACAAGGCCGACGTCGTCGTGCTGCCCGAGCTGTGTCTGACCGGCTACCCGCCGGAAGACCTGTTGCTGCGCGAATCCATGGAGGCACGACTCGACGAGGCGCGCGCGCGGATGGCCAGCAAGGTCGCGCGCGGCGTGATGGTCATCGTCGGGTACCCCGGCATGCGTGACGGCAAGCGCTACAACCTGGCCGGCGTGCTCAAGGATGGCGAGTGGATCGCCGAGTATGCCAAGCAGGCCTTGCCCAATTATCAGGTCTTCGATGAGCAGCGTTACTTCACGCCGGGCTCCGAGGCCTGCGTGGTGGAATGCCGCGGCGCCCGTCTGGGTATCGTCATCTGTGAAGACCTGTGGGATGGCGCGCCCGTTCGTCAGGCGCGGGATGCCGGCGCGGACATTCTCGTCAGCCTCAATGCCTCGCCCTATCATCTGGAGAAGCCGGCCGAGCGCAATCATCTGTTCGCTCAGCGGGCGGCCGAAGTGAAGTGTCCGCTGGTCTACGTCAATCAGATCGGTGGCCAGGACGAGCTGGTCTTCGATGGTGGCTCCGCCGCCATCGATGCCGAGGGCAATACCTGCGTGCAGGCACCCTGGTGGGATGTCGGCCTGATGCCGGTGCAGTTCCTCAAGGAGGAAGGCGGTAGCTGGGCGCCGCAGAGCGGCGAGATCGCCGAGCTGCTGTCACCGGAAGAGTCGCTCTACTGTGCACTGGTCACCGGCCTGCGTGACTACGTCAACAAGAGCGGCTTCAAGGGCGTGGTGCTGGGTCTCTCTGGTGGCATCGACTCCGGCCTGTCGCTGGCGATTGCCGTCGATGCGCTGGGCGCGGACCGCGTGCATGCGGTGATGATGCCGTACCACTACACCGCGGACATCTCCAGGGAAGACGCTGCCGAGCAGGCGACACTGCTGGGCGTGAATTACGAGGTGATGCCCATCGCCCCGATGGTCGAGGCGTTCACCGAGACACTGGCGGAGAGCTTTGCCGGCAGTGAGCGCGACACCACCGAGGAGAACCTGCAGTCACGCTGTCGTGGCGTGCTGCTGATGGCCATCTCCAACAAGAAGGGCCTGATGGTGCTGACCACTGGCAACAAGAGCGAGATGGCGGTGGGTTACGCCACGCTCTATGGCGACATGGTCGGTGGCTACAATGCGCTCAAGGACGTCTACAAGACCTGGGTATTCCGTCTCGCCAACTGGCGCAACACCATGGGCCCGGCGATTCCGGAGCGTGTCATCACGCGTCCGCCGTCCGCGGAGCTCGCCGAAGACCAGCTCGATAGCGACTCGCTGCCGGACTACGACACCCTGGATGCGATTCTCACCCATTACATCGAGGGTGACATGAGTGCCGAGGCGATCATCCGTGCCGGTTTCGAGGAGGAGGATGTCTATCGTGTGGTGCGTCTCGTCGACCGCTGTGAGTACAAGCGCCGTCAGGCGCCGGTTGGCGTGCGTGTCACGCCGCGTGGCTTCGGGCGTGACCGTCGCTACCCGATCGTCAATGGCTGGGTGGCCGGCGACTGAGGCAACTCATGTCCGGTGTCAGGGATTGCGGATTCTTTGCGCAAGCCGCTGAAAGCGCCTGAGTCCGACGATTCTGGCCATGCTGACAGCACGAAAAAAGCCCGTGATCGGTGATCACGGGCTTTTCGATGGTGAGGCGGGAAGCCTGATCGTCAGACGGTCAGGTCATCCGCCTTCACGTAGCGCGGCTCGAAGGTACGGCCATCCAGACGCTTGTTGTCCGGATCATTCTGGATCAGCACCTTGAGCGTCTCGCTGGCGCGGTCGCGCAGACCGAGGCCCAGATAGCCTTCGACCATCACGGCCAGCGCATCGCGAGTGGCAGGAGTGTTAGGGTAGTGCTCGATCACCCACTCGCCACGCTTCACGGCGGCCAGATAGGCCTGCTTGCGCAGATAGAAATCCGCTGTCTGCAGCTCGCCACGCGCGAGTACGTTGCGCAGATAGATGATGCGCTGACGCGAATCTGCCGCGTAGGTGCTGTTGGGGAAGCGGCGCACCAGTTCGCCGAAGTCGACGTAGGCGTCCCGCGTCGCACCGAGATCCCGCTTGGAGATGTCGATCAGGTCCAGCGATTCCAGGCTGAAGCGCCCTGCACTATAGGCTGCCAGTCCACGCATGTAGTAGGCATAATCGACCTGCGGGTGGTCCGGGTGCAGCCGAATGAAGCGGCTGGCCGCCGCGCGTGCGGCTTCCCAGTTGTCCACCTGGTAGTAGGCGTAGATCAGCTCCAGCTGCGACTGTTCGGCATAGCTGCCGAACGGGAAGCGAGTATCCAGTGCTTCAAGTTGTTGCACGGCGGAGTTGAAGCGGCTGGTATCCAGGGAAACCTGAGCCTGACGGTACAGCTCCTGCTCCTGAAGATCCGGTGCCGGCTCGTTGGACGCACAGCCGACCAGCAAGGTGCTGGCCAGGGCGAAGGCAGTCAAGGGAAGGGCGCGCATCGGTTTCCTCATCTCGGGCAATCCATGGCGGGCATGCTAGAATCCGCCGATCCGCACTCACTATAAAGCAAAGGCCCTTTCCTGCGAAACGGCCTCAGAGAGCAATATGGCAGACACCATCAACCGCGAAGAGCGGATCCCGGAGGCGATGATTGGCATGCGCCTTGATCAGGCCTGCGCCGAGATCTTCTCCGACTATTCCCGCGAGCGCCTCAAGCACTGGATCAAGACCGGTGCCCTGACCCTCGACGGTGCCGCCGTCAAACCCCGCGAGAAGGTCTATGGCGGTGAACGTCTGGCCCTGACCGCCGAGCTTGAAGAAGAAGTCAGTCATGGCCCCGAGGACATCGAGCTCGAGATCGTCTTCGAGGATGACGACGTGCTGGTCATCAACAAGGAGCACGGCATGGTCGTGCACCCGGGGGCCGGCAATCCGGATGGCACGCTGCTCAATGCCATCCTGCACCATTGTCCGGGCAATGCCATGCTGCCGCGTGCCGGGATCGTGCATCGTCTCGACAAGGACACCAGTGGCCTGATGGTGGTCGCCAAGTCGCTGACCGCCCAGGCGGACCTGGTCGAGCAGCTGCAGGCGCGTACCGTGTCTCGCGAGTACGATGCCGTCGTGACCGGTGTGCTGACGGCGGGCGGTACCGTGGATGCGCCCATCGGGCGTCACCCCAAGGATCGCAAGCGTCAGGCCGTGACCCATAGCGGCAAGATGGCGATCACGCATTTTCGCGTGGTGGAGCGCTTCCGGGGGCATACCCATATCCGCTGCAAGCTGGAAACCGGGCGTACCCACCAGATCCGTGTGCACATGGCGCACCAGCGCTATCCGCTGATCGGGGACCCGGTCTACGGAGGCCGTCTGAAGCTTCCGCCGGGGGCCAGTGACCCGCTCAAGGAGTTGCTGCGTCAGTTCCCGCGTCAGGCGCTGCATGCCCGTCGCCTCGCCTTCATCCACCCGATCACGGGCAAGGAAGTCGAATTCCGCGCCGAGATGCCGGGTGACATGCTGGTCTTGATCGACTATCTCAAGGAAGACATCGCCCGCTGAGGGGCTCGGTTCGCGTATCCCATCGCGCCAGGAGAGGTTATGCACGACGACAGTCTACGCCCGACCCTGATTCTGCCGGACTGGCCAGCACCCAGTCCGGTGCAGGCCTTCGTGACCACGCGTGAGAGTGGCCCGAGTCAGGGGCCATACGCTGGCTTCAATCCGGCGCGGCATGTCGGGGATGATCCGGCGATGGTCGCGCGGGTGCGTGATCTGCTCGCGGCGGAGGTCGATGATGGTCGTCCACTGGCGTGGCTGGATCAGGTGCATGGGACTCAGGTGGTGGATGCCTTTGACGTCTGTCACGCCGATGAGCGCCATGAGGCGGTGCCACCACGTGCTGACGCCTGCATCAGTACCGGTACGGGGCAGGCCTGCGTGGTGATGACGGCGGACTGCCTGCCGGTGCTGTTCTGTGATCGTCAGGGGACGCGGGTCGGGGTGGCGCATGCGGGCTGGCGTGGCCTGGTGGAAGGTGTGCTGGAAGCCACTGTCGCTCGTCTTGGAGATGACCCGGGCGAGCTGATGGCCTGGCTGGGCCCGGCGATCTCCAATGCCCAGTTCGAGGTCGGCCCCGAGGTGCGTGACGCCTTCATCGCGGATCTCCCCGAGGCCGACGACGCCTTCGAATCCAGCCCCTATCGGCTGGGCCACTACATGGGCGACCTCTACAAGCTGGCTCGCCTGCGGCTGGAGCGTGCCGGTGTCGGCCATGTCAGTGGCGGTCACTTCTGTACCGCCTCGGAATCGCGCTTCTACTCCCATCGCCGTGATGATGGCGTGACGGGGCGAATGGCCACGGTGATCTGGTTACGCTGATAGAATGAAGTGGAGACCTGGCCGCCGCGATGCACCGACGCTCGGCAAGCCGAAAGACGAAAGCGCCCCGTTGACCTGATCACTCAGGTTGGCGGGGCGCTTTTCCGTGTCGAGCGGAAGCCCCTGGCGACATCTTCAGGCGCTGAGGGCCAACCTGCTGCAGGGGAACCTGATCTGGATCATGCTTCGCGGACAACATGCTGCGTTGCCGCAAATCACGCCTTGAAAGCGACCCCCCAGCCCCCCATCTCTAGGGTTAGATACGAAATGTTACAGGCGAAGCTCCTGAGAAGAGGAGTACCGCCATGACTCTCAGGAGAAGGCACCATGCGCATCGACAAACTCACCAGCAAGCTGCAGAACGCGCTTGCGGATGCCCAGTCGCTCGCCGTCGGGCGAGGCCACAATGAAATCCATCCCCAGCACCTGCTGCTGGCCCTGCTGGAGGACCGCGATGGCGGTCTCAAGGCGTTGGTCAACAAGGCGGGCGGTGATGCCACCAGCTTGATGAGCGGGCTCAAGCGTCAACTGGATGACCTGCCCACCGTGTCCCAGTTCGACGGCAATGTCGCGCCTTCCCAGGCGCTCGGCAAGCTTCTGAATCTGGCCGACCGCGAAGCCCAGAAACGCGGTGATCAATACATCGCTTCCGAGCTCGCGCTGCTGGCCGCGCTGGAGCTGGGCGGTGATCTCGGCAAGTTGTTCACCTCCTCGGGCATCAAGAAGCCCGCCCTGACCTCCGCCATCGATGCACTGCGCGGTGGCGAGGCGGTGGGAGATGCCGACGCCGAGAACAATCGCGAGGCACTCAACAAGTACACGATGGACCTCACCCAGCGTGCGCGCGACGGCAAGCTCGATCCGGTGATCGGGCGTGACGAGGAGATTCGTCGCACGATTCAGGTCCTTCAGCGTCGCACCAAGAACAACCCGGTGTTGATCGGTGAGCCCGGTGTCGGCAAGACCGCCATCGTCGAGGGGCTGGCCAGCCGTATCGTCAATGGCGAGGTGCCGGAAGGCCTCAAGAACAAGCGTGTGCTGTCTCTCGACATGGGCTCGCTGCTGGCGGGGGCCAAGTTCCGCGGTGAGTTCGAGGAGCGCCTCAAGTCCGTCCTCAAGGAGCTGTCGCAGGAAGAAGGCCAGGTCATCCTGTTCATCGATGAGCTGCACACCATGGTCGGCGCGGGCAAGGCCGAGGGCGCGATGGATGCCGGCAACATGCTCAAGCCGGCGCTGGCGCGTGGCGAGCTGCACTGTGTCGGTGCCACCACGCTTGACGAGTATCGTCAGTACATCGAGAAGGATGCCGCGCTGGAGCGTCGTTTCCAGAAGGTGCAGGTGGATCAGCCCAGCGAGGAGGACACCATCGCCATCCTGCGTGGCTTGAAGGAACGCTACGAGGTGCACCATGGGGTGGATATCACTGACAGTGCGATCATTGCGGCCGCGCGCCTCTCATCGCGCTACATCACGGACCGTCAGCTGCCGGACAAGGCGATCGACCTGATCGATGAAGCCGCGTCACGCATCCGCATGGAGCTGGACTCCAAGCCGGAGGAGATGGACCGTCTCGACCGCCGTCTGATCCAGCTCAAGATGGAGCGTGAAGCCCTCAAGAAGGAGACCGACGAAGCGGCACTCAAGCGTCTCGGCGCGCTTGAGGACCAGATCGCGGAGCTGGAACGCGAATATGCCGATCTCGATGAGGTCTGGAAGGCCGAGAAGGCCAGTATCCAGGGGGCAGCGCAGTTCAAGGCCGAACTGGAACAGGCGCGCATCGATCTGGAACAGGCGCGGCGTGCCGGCGACCTCAGCCGCATGTCGGAACTGCAGTACGGCGTGATTCCGGGGCTCGAGAAGCAGATCAGCGAAGCCGGCGAAGGCGAGGCGGATACCTCCGCCCACGTGCTGCTGCGCTCCAATGTCACCGAGGAGGAGATTGCCGAGGTCGTCTCGCGCTGGACCGGCATTCCGGTCTCCAAGATGCTCGAAGGCGAGCGCGACAAGCTGCTGCGCATGGAAGAGGCGCTGCACGAGAAGGTGATCGGTCAGGACGAGGCGGTGATCGCGGTGGCCAATGCGGTGCGTCGCTCACGCGCCGGGCTATCGGACCCGAATCGCCCCAACGGCTCCTTCCTGTTCCTCGGCCCGACCGGGGTCGGCAAGACGGAGCTCTGCAAGTCGCTGGCCAGCTTCCTGTTCGATACCGAAGAGGCAATGGTGCGCATCGACATGTCCGAGTTCATGGAGAAGCATTCCGTGGCCCGTCTGATCGGCGCGCCTCCCGGCTATGTCGGCTATGAAGAGGGTGGCTATCTGACCGAGGCCGTGCGTCGCAAGCCGTACTCCGTGCTGCTGCTCGACGAGGTCGAGAAGGCGCATCCGGATGTCTTCAATATCCTGCTGCAGGTATTGGAAGATGGCCGCCTGACCGATGGGCAGGGGCGTACCGTCGACTTCCGCAATACCGTGATCGTGATGACCTCGAATCTGGGGTCCGAGATGATCCAGCGCATGAGCGGTCTCAATGGCGAGCTGGCGGACGAGGAAGACACGCAAGAGAGTGTCGATCGCAAGGCGGCCTTCCAGTACGACGACATGAAGACGGCGGTCATGGAAGTCGTCGGCAATCACTTCCGGCCGGAGCTGATCAACCGCATCGATGAAGTGGTGGTCTTCCACGCGTTGGGGCAGGCGCAGATCGCCTCCATCGCCGGCATTCAGCTCGAGCGGCTCAAGGCGCGCCTGGCCGATCGCGATCTCGGCTTCGAGATCACCGATGCCGCGATGGCGCTGCTGGCCAAGGCAGGCTTCGATCCGGTCTACGGTGCGCGTCCGCTCAAGCGCGCCATCCAGAGTCGTATCGAGAACCCGCTGGCCCAGGCGCTGCTGGGCGGTGAATTCGTGCCCGGTGACGTGATCCAGGTCGGCGAAGAGGGCGGAGAGCTGACCTTCACGCGCTGAATCGCGCGCCCGTGAGTGACGCCCCACCGTGACGGAAGTCTGTCTTCCGCTTGCGGTGGGGCGTTTTCGTGTCTGTCGTCTGGGCGCAAAATGACAACCCGGCGGCAGGGATGCTGAAAATCACGAGGCAGAAAATTGCGAATTAAGTGCCATCTGTGAGGTTTTACGCACGCATATGGCCGGATTTCCCGTTATCGGTGTGGCATTTGGCGTAGGCGGCGCACACTGGCGTAAGGTTGAGTTGACAGCCCCTTGCGGCTGTTGGACTCTTGACCATTCCTGATTGCGGGCGTGGCCATTCGGGCGACCCTCGAAGCGCCACGTGAAGGACAGACGCTGAGTCGCTGTCCGCCTGTCGAAGGATATGCCGATCAGGGTACGCCAACCGTACCGATCGGCCATCAGCCCCGACCGCATCCAACCGATGCGACAAGAGTGCAGGCCCTAACCGGGCCGCAGACGCCAGGGTTTGGCATCAGGTGCCGCAACTGTTGCGGTAGCGACATTCAGGTCGCACTCGATCCGGCTTGCGTATTGCTGCCGGACGCACTCGAGACCTCCAGGGGAGAACAACCAAGTGGAATTGCTTTCCGGCGCTGACATGATCGCCCGCGCGCTGCATGACGAGGGCGTGGAGTATATATACGGCTATCCCGGTGGAGCGGCGCTGCACATCTATGACGCCCTGTTCCGTCAGGACAAGGTCCAGCACATTCTGGTCCGCCACGAACAGGCTGCTACCCACGCAGCCGATGGCTACGCACGCGCTTCCGGCAAGCCCGGAGTCGTGCTGGTCACCTCAGGCCCCGGCGCGACCAATGCCGTGACCGGTATCGCCACGGCCTACATGGACTCGATTCCCATGGTCGTGCTGTGTGGCCAGGTCGCCAGCCACCTGATCGGTGAAGACGCCTTCCAGGAAACCGACATCGTCGGTGTGACTCGCCCGATCGTGAAGCACAGCTTCTCGATCAAGCACCCGAGCGAGATTCCGGAAGTCATCAAGAAGGCCTTCTATCTGGCCTCCAGCGGACGCCCGGGGCCGGTCGTCATCGACATCCCGAAGGACATGACCGCCCCGACCGAGCGTTACGAGTACAGCTACCCCAAGAAGGTACGCATGCGCTCCTACAGCCCGGTCACCCGTGGCCACAGCGGCCAGATCAAGAAGGCCGTCGAGCTGATGCTCAAGGCCCGCCGCCCGCTGTTCTTCACCGGCGGTGGCGTGGTCTCCGGTCGTGCCAGCGAAGCGCTGACCGACCTGGTGCGCCGTCTGAACTTCCCGATCACCACCTCGTTGATGGGCATCGGTGCCTATCCGCAGGGCGATCGTCAGTGTCTGGGCTGGCCCGGCATGCACGGCTCCTATGAGTCGAACAATGCCATGCACCACACCGATCTGATCATCTGCATCGGTGCGCGCTTCGATGACCGCGTGACCAACAACACCTCGAAGTTCTGCCCGACGGCCAAGATCATCCATGTCGACATCGACCCGAGTTCAGTCTCCAAGACCGTGCGCGCCGATGTGCCGATCGTCGGTCCGGCCGATGCCGTGATCAACGAGATGATCAGCCTCGTGCAGGGGCGTGAGCTGGCCAACCCTGATGCACTGGAGGCCTGGTGGTCCCAGATCGATGGCTGGCGTGCCGAGCGTGAAGGCAAGCTGTATGAGCCGTCCGCCCCGGGCGAGCCGCTCAAGCCGCAGCAGGTGGTGGAAGCCGTGCACCGCGCGACGCGTGGCGAAGCCTTCGTCGCCACCGATGTCGGTCAGCACCAGATGTTCGCCGCCCAGTACTACAAGTTCCAGCGCCCCAACCGCTGGATCACCTCCGGTGGTCTGGGCACCATGGGCTTCGGCTTCCCGGCGGCCATGGGCATCAAGATGTCCTACCCGGATGACGATGTGGTGCTGTTCACCGGGGAAGGCAGCTTCCAGATGATGATGCAGGAGTTCTCGACCTGTAAGCAGTACGGGATCGGGGTCAAGATCATCAACCTCAACAACCAGTCGCTGGGCATGGTGCGTCAGTGGCAGGACCTGAACTACAAGTCCCGTCACTCGCATTCCTATATGGAGTCGCTGCCTGACTTCGTGCAGCTGGCGGGCGCCTATGGCTTCCGTGCCATCAAGGTGCACACGGTGGAGGAGCTCGAACCTGCGCTGGAAGAAGCCTTCCGCAACAAGGACGAGCTGGTGTTCCTCGACATCTATGTCGACCCGCGTGAACACGTCTATCCGATGCAGGTGCCTCTCGGCTCCATGCGTGACATGCTGCTTACGAAGACGGAGCGGACCTGATGCGCCATATCATCTCCATTCTGATGGAAAACGAACCGGGCGCGCTGTCACGGGTCGTCGGCCTGTTTTCACAGCGCAATTTCAACATCGAGACCCTCAACGTGGCCCCGACCGAGGACGCGACCCTGTCCCGTCTGACCGTCACCACGGTCGGCGAAGATCGCGTCATCGAGCAGATCACCAAGCACCTCAACAAGCTGGTGGATGTGGTCAAGCTGGTGGATCTCACCGAGGGCAGCCACATCGAGCGCGAGCTGATGCTGGTCAAGGTCAAGGCGTTGGGTGCCCAGCGTGACGAGATCAAGCGCACGGCGGACATCTTCCGTGCCCAGATCGTCGACATCACGCCGAGCCTCTACACCATCCAGATCACCGGTGACGGTGGCAAGCTGGATGCCTTCCTGGCGGCGATGCAGCCGGTAGGGGTGCTGGAAGTGGCTCGTACCGGTGTCTCCGGCATCGCCCGCGGTGAGAAGGTGTTGAGCCTGTAAGACGGTGATTGTGGAAACGCAAGACAAGAACGGCGCCCCTCGGGGCGCCGTTTTCGTTGTGGCGTGGGGCGGGCCATGTAGCGCAATGTTCCGTGGCGCAGGGTCACTGCGTCATCACTCCTCTGGCCGCCGCGGGGTGCCGGGCAGCTGTTCCCAGAGTGCGCGTACCAGTGGATGTCGAAGACGTTTCTCCTGTACGCACAGCCCGACCTTGTAGGGGGTCAGCGGCGGATCGACATCGAGGATGCGCACCTGATCGGCCAGCGGGGAGTTGTCGAGCACGATCTGCGGTACCACGCCGATCCCGAAGCCCAGTCCGACCATGCTGACGATGGCCTCGTTGCCGGCGACCTGGGCATACAGGCGCGGCTTGATGCCGCGTGCGTGGCACCAGGCATCGAAGCGCTCGCGCGCCAGGCCGGTCTCGGAGAGGATCATCGGGACGCGCGCCCAGTCGATATGGTCGTCCCCCGCCGCCGAATCGTCCGTCTCGCCGATGCCTTCCAGCTGATGGCCGGGGCCATCACGACGCGGGGCAATGAAGCGCAGCGGCGACTCGGCGAAGTCGGTGAAGGCGAGGCGCGAGGGCAGCACGTCCGGGCGTGCGGCGATCGCCAGGTCCTCGTGGCCCATCAGCACGCGCTCCAATGCCACGGCGGGGTCACCGGTATGCAGCTTGAGCTCCACATGCGGATGGCGGGCCCGGAAGGAGGCGAGAATCTCATACAGGAAGCTGTAGCTGGCGGTCACCGAGCAGTACAGGGATAGCTCGCCACGCAGTTCGTCGCTGTCTTCCAGCAATGACTGACGAATGTCATCCCACTGACTCAGGAGTTCGCGAGCATGACGACGGAAGCGCTCTCCCGCCGGTGTCAGTGCGACGCTGCGGTTGTCGCGCTCGAACAGGCTGACGCCCAGTTCCTCTTCCATGGCGCGAATGGCACGTGACAGGGCAGAGGCGCTCAGGTGCAGGGCAGTGCTGGCGCGTCCGAAATGCAGCGTTTCGGCGAGGGTCAGGAATTGCTTGAGTTGACGATTGTCCATGCCGGAGTCCGCTGTCGATGAGTGCTGAAGGGGGAAATGCCTTGTGTTGCGCTATATGGCATATGATGGTGCAAATATAGCATTTTACGCAATGTCGAGGTGCGGGTAAGGTGGACTCATCGCCGCGCAGGAGGAGGACGGCAGACCTTGATCCAAGGCGCACGACCTCCCAGGGACGCAGAGCGGTCAGGATAGATGGCCGTCGGCGCTGGACACTGACATACGCCCTTCCCTCGCGGGAAGGGTCGCAAGAACAACAGACACTCTTTCAAGATCTCACGCCATCCCGCTGACGGGGTGAGCCGCCAGGAGCAATGACGATGAAACTCTATTACGACAAGGATTGTGACCTCTCCCTCATCCAGGGCAAGAAAGTGGTCATCCTCGGTTACGGTTCCCAGGGCCACGCCCACGCGAACAACCTGAAGGAATCCGGCGTCGACGTCACCGTAGCCCTGCGTCGCTCTTCCTCCAGCTGGGCCAAGGCCGAAGCGGCTGGCCTGAAGGTTGCTGAAGTCGAGGAAGCGGTCAAGGCGGCCGACCTGGTCATGATCCTGGCGCCGGACGAGAACCAGAAGGCCATCTACGAGAACCAGGTGGAACCGAACCTGAAGCAGGGCGCGACACTGGCCTTCGCTCACGGCTTCAACGTCCACTACAACCAGGTCGTGCCGCGTGCTGACCTCGACGTCATCATGATCGCGCCGAAGGCACCGGGTCACACCGTGCGTTCCGAGTTCGTGAAGGGCGGCGGTATCCCGGACCTGATCGCCATCCATCAGGATGCGACTGGCCAGGCCAAGGACATCGCACTGTCCTACGCGGCAGGCGTCGGCGGCGGTCGTACCGGCATCATCGAGACCACCTTCAAGGACGAGACCGAAACCGATCTGTTCGGTGAGCAGGCTGTCCTGTGTGGTGGCGCGGTCGAGCTGGTCAAGATGGGCTTCGAGACCCTGACCGAAGCCGGCTACGCACCGGAAATGGCCTACTTCGAGTGTCTGCACGAGCTCAAGCTGATCGTCGACCTGATGTACGAAGGTGGCATCGCCAACATGAACTACTCCATCTCCAACAATGCGGAGTATGGCGAGTACGTGACCGGCACCGAAGTCATCAACGAGCAGTCCCGTGTCGCCATGCGCAATGCACTCAAGCGCATCCAGAGCGGTGAATACGCCAAGATGTTCATCCAGGAAGGCAACACCAACTACCCGTCCATGACGGCCCGTCGTCGTCAGAACGCCGAGCACCCGATCGAACAGACTGGTGAGAAGCTGCGTGGCATGATGCCGTGGATCACTGCCAACCAGCTGGTCGACAAGTCACGCAACTGATCCTGCCTATTGGATCAGGCGTGAAATGAGCGGGGCGCTCTCCATCAGGAGGGCGCCCCGCTTGCGTTGTTGCTCTATAAGCGCTATCGAATGGGGGAGGGAAGTGACAGTCGACGGTGAGGCCGCTAGGGTGTCACTACTATTCGCGCTCACTGGCAGGTGTAGAATGTGGTTACCCTGCCACGACGAGGCATGATGCAAGGAATCCCATGACTGACGAAAATCGACATCCCGGCGCAGAAGATGCCCCCGAAGAACCGACCCGCCGTAGCAGTTCCGTGCTGGACAAGGTGGTGGAAGAATTCACCGACGACAGCGAAGTCGTGGAAGAGGCCATCGAGGATGGCAAGCCCGTTCGTCGGCGTGGCATCTACCTGCTGCCCAACCTGTTCACCACGTCGGCATTGTTCTCTGGCTTCTTCGCTGTGGTATGTGCGCTGAACGGCGAGTTTGCCAATGCCTCCATCGCCATCTTCGTCTCGATGGTGCTGGATGGTCTCGATGGACGTGTGGCTCGCCTGACCAATACGCAAAGCGCCTTTGGTGCGGAGTACGACAGCCTGGCGGACATGTTGTCCTTCGGCGTGGCACCGGCACTGGTCACCTTCAGCTGGATTCTGCAGGATGTCGGCAAGATCGGTTGGATCGCCGCCTTCGTCTATGTCGCGGGCGCGGCGCTGCGCCTGGCGCGCTTCAATGTCCAGATAGGCTCCACCGACAAGAAGTGGTTCATCGGTCTGCCCAGTCCGGCAGCGGCGGCACTCGTGGCTGGCTGTGTGTGGACCATGCACAACTTTGACGCCGAGACCTTCGCCTTCAAGTCGCTGATGGTCTTCGTGGTCGCGGCTGCCGGTATCCTGATGGTGTCGAACATCCGCTACTACAGCTTCAAGGAGATCGACCTCAAGGGGCCGGTGCCCTTCGTCGCGCTGCTCGCCATCGTGCTGGCCTTCGTGGTCATCTCGCTGGAGCCGTCCGTGATGCTGCTGGGCCTGTTCGGTTGCTATGTCGCCAGTGGCCCGATCATGGCACTGGGCCGCAAGCTGCGCGGCAACAAGTAAGCGCCAGCTGCCATTGGTGTGATGATCGATATTCGGCCCCGCCATTTCTGGCGGGGCCGAATGCGTTTCTGGCCAGGGAAGAGATGTGTCAGCAAGCGACGGCGAGATGAGGCCAAAGGAGCAAGAAGAGGTGATGAGAGAATAGGTGTCGCCCGCATGTCCTCGAAATGACAATCGATGGAAAAAGCCCTTGCCCTCAGCCCGGATCGTGCGTAAAGTACGCATCCGCTGCCGGGGACGCATGGCGTTACCAGCGGTGAAAGAGGTTTGCAGGTGATTGTTTTGTTTGATGTTTTTTTGAAGTCCGCTTCCAAATCATCGATTGACAATCCCGGGCGATTCGCTAGAATACGCCGCACTCCTTACGGAACAGGTGATCGAGCAACGCTCCTCACCACTGGATGATGCTTAGAGGCAGTCGATTGACTCATCATCAAGTGCTTGACTTCTCAAGCGTTCCGGATAGAATATGCCTCCTCGCTTAACAGCGACGCTCTTTAAAAATTTGATCAGGTAATTCGTGTGAGCGCTTGCCGA
>NZ_BLWJ01000011.1:0-188066 GCF_013374055.1 Cobetia sp. 5-11-6-3
CAGACCCACCTCAAGCAGCTCGAGGCCGAGTCCATCCACATCATTCGTGAAGTGGCGGCCGAGTTCTCCAATCCGGTCATGCTCTACTCCATCGGCAAGGACTCCGCCGTGATGCTGCACCTGGCGCGCAAGGCCTTCGCGCCGGGCGTGCCGCCGTTCCCCCTGATGCACGTCAACACCACCTGGAAATTCCAGGAGATGATCAAGTTCCGCGATGAGATGGCCGCGGAAGTCGGCATGGAATTGATCGAGCACATCAATCAGGAAGGTGTCGAGGCGAACATCAACCCGTTCGAGCACGGCAGCGCCAAGTACACCGATATCATGAAGACCCAGTCGCTGAAGCAGGCGCTGGACAAGCATGGATTCGATGCGGCCTTCGGCGGTGCGCGTCGTGACGAGGAAGCCTCACGCGCGAAAGAGCGTGTCTACTCCTTCCGTGACCAGTACCACCGCTGGGACCCCAAGAATCAGCGCCCGGAGCTGTGGAACATCTACAACTCCAAGATCAACAAGGGCGAGTCCATCCGCGTCTTCCCGCTCTCCAACTGGACCGAGCTGGACATCTGGCAGTACATCTACCTCGAGTCCATCAAGATCGTGCCGCTCTACTACTCCGCCGTGCGTCCGGTGGTGAAGCGTGATGGCCTCGACATCATGGTCGATGACGACCGTCTGCCGCTCAAGGACGGCGAAGTGCCGGAGATGAAGTCCGTGCGCTTCCGCACCCTGGGGTGCTACCCGCTGACCGGCGCCGTGGAATCCACCGCCGCGACCCTGCCGGAAATCATCCAGGAAATGCTGCTGACCCGTACCAGTGAGCGCTCCGGTCGTGCCATCGATCACGATCAGGCAGGCTCCATGGAGAAGAAGAAGCGCGAAGGGTATTTCTAGTCGCCAATTCTCGCTAGGCCCATTGCCTCACGAGGCCCCATCCTGCTGATTCCGCCTCGTGCTTGATGACCTGAACGAACAATTCGCCCGATGAATCGGCTCGCAGCCTCACGAGACACTGGCTCGTGATACTGGCTCGCCAGCTCATCAGGCCCATGACAGCGGCAAGGAGAAGAGTGTGTCCCACGCGTCAGACAAGATTTCCGCGGATATCGAAGCCTATCTGCAAGAGCACGAGCGCAAGGACCTGCTGCGCTTCATCACCTGCGGTAGCGTCGATGACGGCAAGTCGACCCTGATCGGTCGTCTGCTGTTCGACTCCAAGCTGATCTATGAAGATCAGCTGGCCTCCATCACCCAGGCCTCCAAGACCAGCGGCACCACCGGTGATGAAGTCGATCTGGCCCTGCTGGTCGATGGCCTGCAGTCCGAGCGTGAGCAGGGCATCACCATCGATGTCGCCTATCGCTTCTTCTCGACCGACAAGCGCAAGTTCATCATCGCCGATACCCCGGGGCATGAGCAGTACACCCGCAACATGGCCACCGGTGCCTCGTCCGCGAGCCTGGCGATCATCCTGATCGATGCGCGCTACGGCGTGCAGACCCAGACCCGTCGTCACAGCTTCATCGCCGACCTGCTGGGTATCCAGCATCTGGTGATCGCGGTCAACAAGATGGATCTGGTCGACTACTCCGAGGCGCGCTTCAACGAGATCGTCGCCGAGTATCAGGAATTCGCCGACAAGTTGAATGCACCGGATATCCGCTTCGTGCCGATGTCTGCGCTCAAGGGCGACAACGTCGTCAATCGCAGCCCGTCACTCGACTGGTACACCGTCGATGGTCAGGCCGGACCGTCGCTGCTGGAGGTGCTGGAAACCGTCGAACTGACTCGCGATCAGAACCTCAGCGATCTGCGCTTCCCGGTGCAGTACGTCAATCGTCCCAACCTCGATTTCCGTGGCTATTGCGGCACGCTGGCGGCCGGTGTCGTGCGTCCGGGTGACAGCGTCAAGGTGCTGCCGTCCGGCAAGATCTCGACCATCGAGCGCATCGTCACCTTCGATGGCGACCTAGAGATCGCCTATCCGGGCCAGGCCATCACACTGACGCTTGATGACGAGATCGACATCTCGCGCGGTGACTGGCTGGTGGCGGCAGACGCCGAACTGCCGCTCTCCAATGCGCTGGAAGCGGATGTCGTCTGGATGCATGAGAAGCCGCTGCAACCGGGCCGTCAGTACGATATCAAGCTGGCGACCCGTGATCTGACCGGGCAGGTCAGTGCCATCGATTACCTCTACGACGTCAACACGCTGGAGCATCACGAGGGCGACAGCCTGGCACTGAACGCCATCGGCCGCGTCCAGCTCGAGCTGACCCAGTCGGTGCCGGTGGACGACTACCGTTCAAGCCCGGGCACCGGCAGCTTCATCGTCATCGATCGTCTGAGCAACGTGACCGTCGGCGCGGGCATGATTCGTGGCGTGGGCCGCTCCGGCACGCAGGCAACCACGCAGCAGACCGATTGGGCCGCGTTTGAAGCCGATCTCAACGCGCTGGTACGCAAGCACTTCCCGCACTGGGAAGCCCGCGACGTGCGTGAGCTGCTGGGCCGTGGCAACTAAGTCTTTGCAACAGAGTCTTGGCAACATGAGTCGCGGTAACGGAGTCGGGCCGGCACGGTCGACTCCGTCGCATGACCCGATAACAACAACGCTGGACACGCGATAACAACACGGCCTGCTGGATATGAAGCCGGAGAACGCAGAAGCCCCCATGGCCGCAAGGCGATGGGGGCTTTTTGCATGGTGCGGGCCACGTCAGCGCATCAGCCGGCAGCGGCGTCGATGGCAAGCGGTGCGGAGGGGCCGAAGTGCTCGTGATGGCACTGGGTGAGCGGTACGCCGATGCGATTGAGATGCTGGATCATGCTCTGCATGAAGCCATGCGGACCGATCACGAAGGCCTGCAGGGACTCGGCACTGGCACCTGTCGCGGCAATCTGACGTGCCAGCCAGTCGCGCTCGATGATGCCCAGGTGCGCATGCGTCGGCAGAGTGTCAGCCTTCTCGTAGCAGACCTGATAATGCAGCTGCTCAGGATACTGCGCGACCAGTGATTGCAGCGTGGTGTCGAAGGCATGTACCTCGGGATTGCGGGCCGCATGCAGATAGATCACCTGACGGCCCGCCGCGAGCGCTGCCTCCAGCAGCGAGAGCATCGGTGTCTGGCCGACCCCGGCAGACAGCAGCAGTACCGGGGCCTCGGGGCTCTGGGGCGCGGCATGCTCGAAGGTCAGCTCGCCGGCCGGCGGCAGCAGATCGATCTCGTCACCCACGTTCAGCGCATGCAGATACTGGCTGGACTGGCCGTGGTCTTCACGCTTGACCGAGATACGGCAGAAGCGCTCGTCCGGTGCGTGTGACAGGCTGTAGTGGCGATGGATCACGCCCTGCGGCGTCGTCAGGCGCATGCCGATGTACTGGCCCGGCAGGAAGGAGAACATCGGCCCTTCCACTGGCGCCAGGTACAGCGAGCGAATCTCGCGGCTCTCGTCCTCCGTGCGCACGATGCGAAAGCGGCGCAGCCCCTGCCAGCCGCCGCGAGTGGCAGCGAAGCTGTCGTAGCGGCCCTGCTCGGCGGCGATCAGCACGGCGGCCAGCTCTCCGTAGAGGGCGCCCCAGGCGTCGGCGATCTCCGGCGTGACGGCGTCTCCCAGCACCTCACCGATGGCGGCCATCAGGCACTCGCCGACGATGGGGTAGTGCTCGGGCAGGATATTGAGCGAGACGTGCTTGCTGACCACGGGCGCGAGCAGGCGGTCCACCGCCTCACGCGAGTGGCGTGCGCCGACATAGGCGAGCACGGCGCCGGCCAGCGCACGGGCCTGACCACCACTGGCCTGGTGCGTCTGATTGAACAGCGGCTTCACTTCGGGATAGCGCTCGAACATCAGCGGATAGAAGCGCGCGGTAATGGCGTTGAGGTGCTCGGCGACGACGGGAGCGGTGGCGGCGATCAGGTCTTCCTGGGCGTTGGTCAGCATGACGGTACCTCGTGATGAATGTCGCCATGAAGAGAGCAAGGGCCATGCCAACTCGTCAGGCCAGTATCCATGCGTCCCCGAGAGTGGTGATGTGAAAAATACACGACGTGAGAATGTGTCAAGATGACATCTTGCGTGTCATGATGACATCATCTGTCGCCATGACGATGTCTTGCGACACGCCGTCGCGTGAGCCGCGTGCTCATCACCCAGTACCTCGCCCGCCATTTCCGGTTGACTGACGTCAGGAATCCCGCATGCCCGAGACTCCCTTGCCACGCAATGATACGCCCCTTGCCGCCCTGAACGCCTGGCTTGCTGCCTGGTTGACGGAAGAGGAGGGCGGCAAGCGGCGTGCCTTGCCATGGACCCGTCTGCTGGCCGCGATCATGCAGCGTCTGCCCGGTGAGGCCGCGACGCTGATGCGCTATCTGCCGGAGCGTGACGAGTTGCTGCCGCTGGCCACGCATGGGCTACCTGCCGAGGTGCGCGGTCGGCGCTTTGCGTTGTCAGAGCATCCGCGGCTCAAGGCGATTGCCGAGCACACCGGTGTCTATCGCTTCGCGGTGGACAGTGACCTGCCGGACCCCTTCGATGGCCTGTTGGGGGAAGTGCATGGGCCGGATTTGCTGGTGCACGACTGTGCGGGTATCGCGCTGCGCGAAGGGGACAGGTTGCTGGGCGTGATGACCTTCGATGCGCTGACACCTGGTGTGCTGGCCCCGCTGGAAGCGCTGGAGGTACGGCAGGTCGGCGATGCCGAGCTGGCAGACGTCCTGGCGCAGGAGCATCAGGAGCATCAGGAGCTTCATGACCTGCTGACGCTGCCCACCTGCTGTCTGGCGCTGGCATCACGGCTTGAGCGTGGGGCCGCTCCGCTGACCGGCATGGCAGCGCTTGCGCCGGGCATGACACCGCAGGCCCAAAGGACCTGTCCGCAGCGCGGGCCAGCGATGGCGAGACTGGAGGCACAGCTGGAAGCGGTAGCCGATACCGACATGACGGTGCTGGTGACGGGCGAGACCGGGGTGGGCAAGGAGGGCGTGGTCCAGCGGTTGCACGATGCGTCGCGTCGCGCCAGTCGGCCTCTGGTGCGCATCAACTGTGCCGCGCTGGCACCGGAACTGGTCGAGAGTGCGCTGTTCGGGCATCGGCGAGGGGCCTTCTCCGGCGCGTCCCATGATCACCGTGGCCATTTCGTGATGGCCGATGGCGGCACCCTGCTGCTGGACGAGATCGGTGAGCTGCCACTGGCGCTGCAGCCCAAGCTGCTGCGGGTGCTGCAGGAAGGTGAATTGCAGCCGCTGGGCAGCGATCGCGTGGTCAGGGTGGACGTGCGCGTCATCGCGGCGACCAATCGTGATCTCGAGGCCGAAGTCGCCGCCGGGCATTTCCGCGAAGATCTCTACCACCGCCTGAGTGTCTATCCGCTCAGGGTACCGCCGCTGCGTGAGCGCGGACGAGCGGATCTGCTGGCGCTGGCGGGAACCTTTCTCGAGCACAACCGCACGCGCCTCGGGCTGGGCAACCTGCGCCTGACGCCGGCGGCGGAGCGTCTGCTGTGTGACTACCCGTGGCCCGGCAATGTGCGTGAGCTGGAGCACTGTCTGAGTCGCGCCGCCCTGCATGCGCGGCTGGCGCAGGGGGCTCATCCGACGCGCCTGCGCGCCGATGGGCGTCAGCTGGTGGTGATCACGCCGGAGCTGCTGGGGCTGGAGGCGAGTGCCGAGGTGGCGCACGAGCAGGCCGGTGGCATTGCCCTCCACGCCGCACAGGAGGGGCATGGCACGATTCAGGCGGGGAGAGCGAACCCGGCGCAGCGTCATGTCCTGCAGGACATCGATGAAGCGCTGGGGCTGCGTGATGCCACCGAGGCGTTTCAGCGCGAGCACATCTCGCGGGTCTGGCTGGCGAGTGATCGCAACTGGGCAGAGGCCGCGCGCAGGCTCAAGGTCGATCGCGGCAATCTGTATCGACAGGCCCGGCGGTTGGGCATCGTGTGAGGCGAGAGACGAAGACGGCGGTGCTCGATGAGCGCCGCCGACGTGTGTCGTCTGCCCTGACGCAGACATCGCTGGGAGAGAAGGTGCTGCGCAGATCAGGCGCGCGTGGCCATCAGCACCGCACGCCGTGGTGCCGGATGGCCTTCACGGGTCAGGCGTGGGTCGTCAGGGTCGAGGAAGTCGCTCAGCGAGTGATAGGTCATCCAGTCGGTCGAGCGTTGCTCATCCAGCGTGGTCACCGCTTCATCGACGATGCGCACGTCCTTGAAACCGGCGCGCTCACACCAGTGGGCCAGCGCCCGGGAGGACGGCAGGAAGTAGACATTGGGCATGGCGGCGTAGCGCTCGCCGGGCATCAGTACCGTCGTCACGTCACCTTCCACCACCAGGGTTTCCAGCACCAGTTCGCCGCCGGGGCGCAGGGCATCGCGCAGCTGGAAGAGGTGGTCCATCGGCGAGGGGCGATGATAGAGCACCCCCATCGAGAACACGGTGTCGAAGGCGGCCATCTTCGCAGGGACGTCCTCGATGCCCACCGGCAGGAAGTGCAGGTTGCGCCCCTGGGGGTGATCCGCGCCGATGAAGTGACGCACGGCATGGAACTGGCAGTAGAAGCGCGGGGAAGGGTCGATCACCAGCGTGAAGGCGGCACCAGCGCCGACCATGCGCCAGCCGTGGTAACCATTGCCGCCCCCGACATCCAGCACGCGACGGTGAGTGAGATCCGACAGATGCGGCGCGAGGCGCTGCCACTTCCAGTCGGAGCGCCATTCGGTATCGATATGGATCTCGTCGAGCTGATAGGGGCCCTTGCGCCACGGCATCATGGCGCGCAGCAGATTCTCGCTCTGGCGTTGCTGCCCCGTGCTCAGGCCTGTCGGAAAGCATGCACCGACACGGTCGGCATCCAGCTGCACCTCGCGCTCGTCAGGTAGCGTCGGCAGCTTCTCCAGTGCCCCGTGCCAGGCCTTGAGGTCAGCATGGCGCTTGCGGTCCAGACCCTTGGCCAGTTGCTCGGGCAGGGCGCCCAGCCAGCGGGCGAAGCCGTCACCGACGGCGCCTGGCTCACAGGCAAGCTCGGTGAAGGCGCGGTAAAGATCACGATCGTAGGGGGAAATGCTCATGCGCTGGGTCGGGTCCGTGCAGGCGTAGCGGTCATTCGGCGGCTTTGAAAGCGACCATCGAGGCAAAGTTCAGGTATTGCAGCCAGGTGTGGCTGCGCGCGAAGCCGGCGCGTGCCAGGCGCGCATGGTGAGTGGCGAGACTGTCGGGCTTCATCACGTCCTCCAGCGCTTCGCGTTTCTGCGAGATCTCGAGGTCGGAGTAGCCGTTGGCGCGCTTGAAGTCGTGATAGCGCTCGATCAACCAGGCGTTCTCGACCGGGTCGTCGCTGATGATCTTCTCGGACAGGATCAGCACGCCGCCGGGCTCCAGCGCCGCAAACAGCTTGTCGATCACGGCGTCGCGGTCCTGCGGCGGCAGAAACTGCAGGGTGAAGTTGACCACGATCATTCCGGCAGGCTGGTACTCCAGGGTGCGGATATCGGCTTCACTGACGTTGATGCGATGGTCCGGGAAGGCGTCGGCGAGCTCGCGGCTGGCGCGCTCGACCATCGGCCGGGACAGATCGACGGCTTCGATCTCGATGTCCTGGGCCGCCATCTCACGTGCCAGTGCCATGCTGGCAGCCCCCAGCGAGCAGCCCAGATCATAGACGCGTGCGCCAGGGCGCAGGTGGGCGCGGGCCATCAGCCCCAGCATGGCGATGATCTGACCGTACCCCGGCACCGAACGGCGCAGCATGTCCGGGAAGCAGCTGACGACCTGTTCGTCGAAGGAGAAGCTGGCAACACGGTCAAGGGGTGTCGTAAATATCGCGTCACGGTAAGATGCATCACTCATGGATCAAGGCTTCATCGGGCAGAGGGCCTGGGCGACATGCCATTGGCCGGGGAGCGGCTGGGCTGAGTGCCCTGCTGGGCCCGCCATTCTACGCATTCGAGGTGCCTGACGCACCCGCCGCGGCTTGCCGATGATGCCTCCATCAACCGATTTCTGACCGGGCCACGCAGGGCCGGTCGCGACACTTCAAGGAGAGAGGTGGCCATGTCCACTCCATCGTCTGCACGTTCTGCCCGCCGTAACAGTCAGGCCTGGCAGGCCCTCGCGCGTCATCATCAGGAGCAGATGGCCGATGTGCACCTGAAGGACCTGTTCGCCGAGGATGCGGCGCAAGGGCGCGATCGAGTGACGACCTTCACCCGTTCTGCCGCGGGCCTGCGCCTGGATCTCTCCAAGCAGCGGCTCAAGCAGGAGACCCTGGAGCTGCTGCTGGAGCTGGCGCGGGAAACCGGTGTCGAGCAGGGCATCAAGCGTCTGCTGGCCGGTGAGCACGTCAATCGCTCGGAAGATCGCCCGGCCCTGCACGCGGCCCTGCGTCTGCCACGCTCAGCAAGTCTCGAGGTGGATGGCGAGGATGTGGTACCTGCCATCCACGAGAGCCTCGAGCGGCTCGCCGAGATGGTCGAGACCTTCCATAGCGGGCAGTGGCGTGGCGCCACCGGCAAGCCGATCACCGATGTGGTCAATCTGGGGGTCGGTGGCTCGGACCTGGGGCCGCTGATGGTCTCGAGCGCGCTGAGCGATTGCCGTCCCAAGGGCGTCCATGAGGTCGGCGTGCACTTCGCCTCGACCATGGATGGCTCACAGCTGGCGGACTACCTGCAGTCCTTCAGTCCGGAAACCACCTTGTTCATCCTGTCGTCCAAGTCATTCTCCACCATCGACACGCTCTCCAATGCGCGCACCGCGCGTGACTGGCTGAAGTCGCGCCTTGACCCGCAAGGCCGTCTGGAAGGACTGATCAATCGCCAGCACTTCATCGGCGCATCCGCCAAGCCGGAGAAGATGAGCGAGTGGGGTATCGCGCCGGAACATCAGCTGCTGTTCTGGGACTGGGTCGGCGGGCGCTACTCGCTGTGGGGCACCATCGGACTGCCCATCGCGCTCAATGTCGGCATGGACAACTTCCGTCGCCTGCTGGCGGGGGCGCATGAGCTGGATGAACATTTCCGCACCGCACCACTGGAAGACAATCTGCCGGTATTGCTGGCGCTGGCGGGTATCTGGAACAACAACTTCCTCGATATTCGCGCCCACTCCATCCTGCCCTACGACGGCCGCCTGGAATACTTCGCCAGCTACCTCGAGCAGCTGGAAATGGAATCCAACGGCAAGTCGGTCACCAACGATGGCGAGATGGTCGATTACTCCACCTGCCCGGTGCTGTGGGGCCAGCTGGGCCCGAACGCCCAGCATGCCTTCTATCAGCTGCTGCATCAGGGTACCCAGGCAGTGGAATGTGACTTCATCGCGCCGATGCGTCGCTATGACCATGTCGAGGACGCCGAGACCCGTGCCCACCTCAAGGCGCAGCACCGTCTGACACTGGCCAACTGCTTTGCCCAGTCGCGCGTGCTGATGCTGGGCGATGACGCGATACCGGGTGACGAGGCCCAGCCGAATCACAAGCGTTATCGTGGCAATCAGCCCTCGACCACCCTGCTGCTGGAAGCGCTGACGCCGGAAACCCTGGGGGCCCTGATCGCGCTTTACGAGCAGAAGGTCTTCGTCCAGGCCACCATCTGGGACATCAATCCGTTCGATCAGTGGGGCGTGGAGCTGGGCAAGCAGATCGCCACCGCGACGGAAGCGACCATGACCACGGGAGAAGGCTTCGAGCAGCTGGACGCTTCCAGTCGTGCCTTGATCGAGTCCGTGTGGGCCGCCCAGGGGCAGGACCCGCGCTGACGGGGGATCACGCAGGTGATCATCCTCTGTTGATTTATACAGTATTCTCGCTATCCTATATGGGAATCAATCGTTTACACTAGACACCTTGCCGCGAACCGAGCGTGAGCCGTTCGGTTCGCGCGTGTCGGGAGCGCTGATGAGCCGTCCCCATTACCCTGCGCAGGCAGGCGTTGTCGTTCCTCCGGTCAGGGGCGTGTTGTACCTGCATGGTTTCAACTCGGCCAGTTGCTCGCCCAAGGCGCAGTTGATGAAGCGTGCGGCCGCCGAATTCGGTCTGCCCTGCGTCGCGCCTGACATCCCACCTCAACCCGCTGCCGGGCAGGCGGTGGTGGAGGAGGCCTACCAGGCGCTCTGCGCGCAGTTGGATCTCGACCCGGCTGACCCTGCCTGTGACGACGCCATCGTGGTGATCGGCAGCTCCATGGGTGGCTTTCTGAGCACCTGGCTTGCCGCGCGTGAGGCTGCGCGACTCGATGGACCCCAGGGCCGCGAGCAGAGCGTATGGCGTCAGGGGCCGCGCACGGTATTGATCAATCCAGCCGTGCGCCCGGTCAGGCTTGTCACGGCATGGCTGGGGTCTACCCACGCCAACCCCTATACCGGCGAGTCCTTCACCGTCACCGAAGCATTCGGGCCGGCGCTGGCCGCACTGGAAGCGATCCCCGTCACGCCGCAGCGCACCCTCGTGCTGCTTGCCACGGCGGACGAGACATTGGACGTCAACGATGCCGCAAGCCTCTATCAGGATTGCCGGCTGATCCTCACGCCGGGAGGGGATCATGGATTTGCCAGACTGGCGGAGTACCTGCCTGCCATCATGGCGCATGCCGGCCATCGTCTGGCCCCGTCGCTTGCGACATCCTTCCACGTCGCACCCTGCTAACGTGTCGAGGACGGTTGGGCGTGCGGGCCGGACAGGAAGATGAATCCGTCATCGGATCGTTCGGCCAGCGGCGACTCTCTTCAGAAAATCAGGCAGAAGCATCGCCATCCGTGATGCGTCTGCCGGACGTCAACACCAAGGACACAAGGCTGCGATGAGTCAGTACAGCGCCAGTTCCATCGAGGTTCTCTCCGGCCTCGAACCGGTCCGCAAGCGGCCCGGCATGTATACCGATACCACTCGGCCCAACCACCTGGTCCAGGAAGTCATCGACAACTCCGTCGATGAGGCGCTGGCGGGTCACGCGAAGGAAGTGCGCGTGAAGCTGCTGGAAGACGGCGGTATCGAGGTGGCGGATGATGGTCGTGGCATGCCCACTGATATCCACCCCGAGCATGGTGTGACCGGGATCGAGCTGATCCTCACCAAGCTGCACGCGGGGGGCAAGTTCTCCCAGGACAGCTATCGCTTCTCGGGCGGCCTGCACGGCGTGGGGGTCTCGGTGGTCAACGCCCTGTCGACACGCCTTGAGGTGGAAGTCTGCCGTGAGGGTCTGCGTCAGCGCATTGCCTTCGAGAATGGCGAGAAGGTCGAGGAGCTGAGTCAGATCGGTACCGTCGGCAAGCGCAATACCGGCACTCTGGTGCGTTTCTGGCCGGACGAGAGCTACTTCGACAGTCCGCGTCTGGCGATGGCGCGCCTGCGTCACCTGCTGCGCGCCAAGGCGGTATTGTGCCCGGGGCTCAAGGTCGTGCTGACCGAGACGGATGGCAGCGAGACGGCCTGGCATTACGAGGATGGCCTGCGCGACTATCTGCTCGGCGCCACCGATGGTTTCGAGCGACTGCCGGAATCGCCGTTCGTCGGTCATTTCGAGGATGAGGAGCATGGCGTCGACTGGGCCATCCAGTGGCTGCCGGAAGGCGGCGAACTGGTGCAGGAGCCCTACGTCAACCTGATCCCCACGCCGCTGGGCGGCACCCACGTCAATGGCCTGCGTTCCGGCCTGCTCGAGGCGCTCAAGGAATTCTGTGACTACCGCAGTCTGCTGCCGCGTGGCGTCAAGCTGAGTGCGGATGACCTGTGGGAGCGCGCCGCCTTCGTGCTGTCGGTGAAGATGCTCGATCCACAGTTCGCCGGCCAGACCAAGGAGCGCCTGTCCTCGCGCAGTGTCGCGGCCTTCGTCTCCGGCGTGGTCAAGGACGCCTTCTCGCTGTGGCTCAATCATCATGTCGACCAGGCCGAAGCGCTGGCGGAACTGGTGATCTCGGCGGCCCAGCGCCGTCTGAAGAGCGCCAAGAAGGTCGCGCGCAAGAAGGTGACTTCCGGGCCTGCGCTACCGGGCAAGCTCTCGGATTGTTCAAGCTCCGACCCTGCCGACAGTGAGCTGTTTCTGGTCGAGGGTGACTCGGCTGGCGGCAGCGCCAAGCAGGGTCGCAACCGCGAGACCCAGGCGATCCTGCCGCTGCGCGGCAAGATCCTCAATACCTGGGAAGTCGAGTCGCATGACATCTACTCCTCCCAGGAAGTCCACGACATCGCGGTCGCCATCGGGCTGGACCCGGGCTCGGATGATCTCACCAAGCTGCGCTACCACAAGGTCTGCATCCTGGCGGATGCCGACTCCGATGGCCTGCACATCGCCACGCTGCTGTGCGCGCTGTTCGTGCGGCACTTCCCGGCGCTGGTGGATGCCGGGCGTGTCTTCGTCGCCATGCCGCCGCTGTACCGCATCGACCTGGGCAAGGAAGTCCATTACGCCCTGGACGAGAGCGAGAAGGCGCACATCCTCAAGCAGCTCGAGAGCAAGCGTGGCACACCCAACGTGCAGCGCTTCAAGGGGCTGGGTGAGATGAACCCGCTGCAGCTGCGCGAGACCACCATGGCACCGGACACTCGCCGCCTGGTGCAGCTGACGCGCAGTGCGGATGACGGCACCCACGAGATGCTCGACATGCTGCTGGCCAAGAAGCGCGCCAGTGATCGCAAGAGCTGGCTCGAGGACTACGGCAACATGGCTGACATCGAGGTCTGATCATCGGTTGAGCTTTCACAGCCATTTGAACTTCGAAAGCCAACTGGGCTTCGATAGCAGTTGAACTTCGAAAGCCAGACAAGCTGCGCGACAGCATTCTTTCGGGAGCGCCACAGTCAGGCGCTCCCCGGTTTTACGCTCGTAATCAAGGTCAAGTGCCCATGAGCATGGATATCCAGGTCGCGGAGGGTGACGTCGAACGTCTGGCCCTGCGTGACTACACCGAAAAGGCGTACCTCGACTACTCGATGTACGTGATTCTCGACCGCGCCCTGCCGCATGTCGGTGATGGCATGAAGCCGGTACAGCGCCGCATCGTCTACGCCATGCGCGAGCTGTCCCTGACGGCCAACGCCAAGTACAAGAAGTCGGCGCGTACCGTCGGCGATGTGCTGGGCAAGTTCCACCCGCATGGTGACAGCGCCTGTTACGAGGCCATGGTGCTGATGGCGCAGCCGTTCAGCTATCGCTATCCGCTGGTGGATGGGCAGGGCAACTGGGGTAGCCAGGATGACCCCAAGTCCTTCGCGGCCATGCGTTACACCGAATCGCGTCTGTCGAAATATTCCGAGGTGCTGCTGTCCGAGCTCTCCCAGGGCACCGTCGACTGGGTGCCCAACTTCGATGGCACCATGAACGAGCCCAAGGTGCTGCCGGCGCGTCTGCCCAATGTGCTGCTCAACGGCACCACCGGCATCGCGGTGGGCATGGCGACCGACATTCCGCCACACAACGTGCATGAAGTCGTGGCCGCCACACGCCACCTGCTGCGCAACCCGGACTCCGACAGCGATCAGCTGATGGACTTCCTGCCGGCACCGGATTTCCCCACCGAGGCGGAGATCATCACGCCGCGCACCGACCTCGCCAAGCTCTATCGCACCGGTCGTGGCAGCGTGAAGATGCGTGCCCGCTATGTGCTGGAAGAAGGCGATATCGTGATCACGGCGCTGCCGTATCAGGTCTCCGGCGCCAAGGTGATCGAGCAGATCGCCGCCCAGATGCAGGCCAAGAAGCTGCCGATGGTCGCGGACCTGCGCGATGAGTCCGACCACGAGAACCCGACGCGCCTGCTGATTCAGCCGCGCTCCAATCGGGTCGATATTGAAGGCCTGATGGCGCACCTGTTCGCCACCACGGATCTCGAGAAGAACGCGCGCGTCAACATGAACGTCATCGACCTCAAGGGTCGCCCGCGCGTGATGGCGCTGCACGAGATGCTGGCCGAGTGGCTGCGTTATCGTCGTGCCACCGTGCGTCGCCGCCTCGAGCATCGTCTGGCCAAGGTCGAGGATCGTCTGCATATCCTCGAGGGGCTGCTGACGGCTTACCTGAATCTCGACGAGGTGATTCGCATCATCCGCGAGGAGGAAGACCCCAAGGCCAGCCTGATCGAGACCTTCCAGCTTTCCGAGCGTCAGGCCGAGGCGATCCTCGAGCTGCGTCTGCGTCACCTGGCACGCCTCGAAGAGATGAAGCTGCGGGGCGAGCAGGACGAGCTCAAGCGCGAGCGCAAGCACCTCAAGCATCTGCTGGGCAATGACGAGGCCCTGACGGACCTGATCGACAGTGAGCTCGAGCAGGCTGCCACTGACTTCGGCGATGCACGTCGCTCGCCGCTGGTTGAACGCGGCGAGGCCAAGGCGCTGTCGGAAGTCGAGCTGATGGGCGCCGACCCGATCACCGTCGCGCTGTCCGAGAAGGGCTGGATCCGTGCCGCCAAGGGGCATGATATCGACCCCGAAGGCCTGTCCTACAAGGCCGGCGATCGCTTCCATCTGGCGGCGCGCGGCAAGACCAATCAGCCGCTGGTGCTGCTGGATGACACCGGGCGCGCCTACACGCTGGCCGCGCACAATCTGCCCAGTGCGCGCGGGCAGGGCGAGCCGATCACCGGGCGCATGAATCCGGCGGCGGGGGCTTCGATGGTCGGACTGCTGCTCGATGCGCCTTCCGCGCGCTATCTGCTGGCCTCCGATGGCGGCTATGGCTTCGTGACCACGCTCGAGCAGCTCACCGGTAAGAACAAGTCCGGCAAGGCGGCGCTGACCTTGCCGCGCGGCTGTGCGGTGCTGCCGCCGGTGGCGATCCCCGAGGTGCCTGAGACGGCGCAGGGGGATGCCGCGCCGCTGGAAGTGGCGGTGGTGTCCAACGAAGGGCGTCTGCTGGTCTTCCCGCTCGCCGAGTTGCCGGAAATGTCCAAGGGCAAGGGCAACAAGATGCTGTCGATTCCGGGCGAACGCGCCGCCAATCGTGAGGAATTCGTGCGCTCGCTGGTGGTCGTGCCTGCCGGGGCCACGCTGGTGGTGCACGCCGGCAAGCGCAAGACGCTGCTCAAGGGGGCGGATCTTGACTACTATCGTGGCGAGCGTGGCCGACGCGGCAGCAAGTTGCCCAAGGGCTTCCAGAAGGTCGATCGTCTGGCCGTAGACAGTTGATGATGCCAGTGGCGAGCTGCCCTGGAGGTAACCTCTTGATGATTCATTGCTCAGGAACGATTTTCCGATGACACAACGTATCTTGATCCGCGCCACCGGTGCGGCTCGTCCGGGACAGCTGGCAGGGCTCGGTCAGGCGCTGGCCCGCAGTGGCGCACGTCTGCTGGATATCAATCAGAGCGTGACCTTCGGGCTTGTGTCGCTGGAAGCGCTGGTGGCACTGGAGGCGCAGTCCGAACTGGAAGCGGCGCTGAGTGCTGCCGGGGAACAGCTGGGACTGGATGTGCAGGCCGTGCAGGTCGGCGCCGAGGAATATGCACGCTGGAGCCATCAGCTGGAGCGCCCGCGCTGGATTCTGACGCTGCTGGCGCCGCGGCTGCCGGCGGGCATTCTCGCCGAGGTCGGCGGCCTGACGGCGGAATTCGGTATCACCGTCGAGCTCATGCATCGCCTGTCGGGGCGTGAACCGCTGGATGGCGAGTCACCGGCCGAAGGCGCCTGTGTCGAGTGCTGGCTGCGCCTGCCGGAGCACGAGACCGACATCAATGCGCTGCGCGAGAAGGCGCTGGCGCTGGGCGCGCTGCATGGTGTCGATATCGCGATCCAGGAAGACGATATCTGGCGTCGTCATCGCCGCCTGATCTGCTTCGACATGGATTCGACCCTGATCAAGACCGAGGTGATCGATGAGCTGGCGCGTCGTCATGGGGTCGGCGAGGAAGTCTCGCAAGTCACCGAGCGTGCCATGCGCGGTGAGCTGGATTTCCAGGAAAGCTTCCGTGAGCGCATGAGCAAGCTCAAGGGGCTGGACGAGTCGGTGCTGGCGGAGATCGCCGCCAACCTGCCGCTGATGGATGGGGTCGAGCGTCTGATGGCCAATCTCAAGGCGTTGGGCTATCGCACCGCGATTCTCTCCGGTGGCTTCACCTACTTCGCGCGTCACCTCCAGCAGCTGCTGGGCTTCGATGAGATCCACGCCAACGAGCTGGTGATCGTCGATGGCAAGGTGACCGGTGAGGTGCGTGAGCCTATCGTCGATGCCGAGCGCAAGGCGCTGCTGCTGCGCGAGATCGCCGAGCGTCACGGCCTGCGCATGGAGCAGACCATCGCCGTCGGGGATGGTGCCAACGACCTCAAGATGCTTGCTGAAGCGGGGCTGGGCATCGCCTTCCGCGCCAAGCCGCTGGTACGTGAACAGGCGCGTCAGTCGATCTCGACGCTGGGGCTTGATGCCGTGCTCTATCTGATGGGCTACCGCCAGCAGGACCTCAAGCACTGAGTCTGCAGTGAGTGCCTGACGGTGCCTCATCGAAAACGCCCTCACCGCGGTTGCGGTGGGGGCGTTTTCGATGTTCGGGGCGGATGGGACGGGGTCTAGTCCCAAAGCAGCAGGGTGGTTTTGCGCACGGTGACTAGACTGGTGACAGACGCCGACGACTCGGAGTCTGTCTGTTGTCGCCCTCCCAAAACGCCATTCGCCACGCCGTCAGGAGTTTGCCCATGCCGTCACCCTATGACGATGAACTGCACCTGCTGTGTCTGTTCCCGCATGACGCCGCCCTCAAGGGCTTGAAGATTCGCCACGATGCCAGTCCTGACATGGTCGCTGCGGCAGAACGTCTGCACGCCAAGGGCCTGACCACGCTGCCCGATGGTGGCTATCTGACCTCCGTGGGTCGTGAGGCTGCCGAGCATGCCCATCGTCTGAACGATCTGCTGCACGTTCCCCAGGCCATGACAGGGACCTGAACACCGCGCATGAGCCCCGGATACGGCGATATACGGGGCAGGTGCAATAACGCAAGACGCCCCGCGGCAGCCTGCCGGCGGGGCGTCTTGCGTTATCGCCTGAGGGGTCAGGCCTTGTGCTTGCGATAGGTCGCGCGCGTGATCTCGACGATCTCCACGCTGACCTCGCGAGCGGCCTCGCAGTGCGGCTTGAGGGCTTCCATCAGGATGTCCGCCAGACGCGACTTGTCGTCATCGCTTCGGCCTTCCAGCTGATGGCAGTGAAGGTTGACGAAGCCATGCTTGTGCGCCAGCGGTGCCTGATTGCCCGCCAGGCGCCAGTGACGCCAGCTTTCCGCGCGCACCTTGATGTCGCTTTCCTTGAACAGGCCGCTTTGCATGGCGGCGGCATGCAGGTCATCCATGATCGCGTCCATGTCGAGGCTGGGGGCCAGACTGTCGGCATAATCAATGACGAGATGAGGCATGTGATGGGCTCCTTGAGCGTGGCCACGCCTCTTGGGGCGTGTGCCGATGGTGATGATGGCCAGCGATTCTAGCGAAATGGGGCCGCGATGGTAGCAGATTTTCGCAAGCGCACCGCGCATGGCGCAGTGCTGACCTCAAGGTCTGATCTCATCGGTGGATTTCAACTGCGGGCAATCAGCGTGGCTCTCGTCGGGTCCGGATGGTCATCATGGCCGACAGTCTGGGCGTGGTCTGCGAGGTGGCCCGGGGAGTGAGCGCCACTCAGGGGCGTCTTGGAGCGGCGCCCGGGGATCTCGCGTACCAGACGTGGCATCAGGAAGCCGGGCAGATGCTCCAGCAGTGCCTCCATCAGGGCACAGGCGTCTTCATCGCTGATCGCGAAGTGGGCGGCCCCCTGGACGGGGTCGAAGGCATGCAGGTAGTAGGGCAGCACCCCGCACTCGAACAGTCGCTCGGCGAGGGCCGTCTGCGTTTCCACCGAGTCATTGACGCCGCGCAGGATGACGCTCTGGTTGAGCAGGGTGACCCCGGCTGCCTTGAGGCGTGTCATGGCCGCGGCGACCTCCGTGTCCAGCTCGTTGGCGTGGTTGCTGTGGATGACCAGCACCTTCTGCAGTCGCGTCGCCTTCAGCCAGTCCAGCAGCTCGGCATTGACGCGATCCGGTATCACCACCGGCAGGCGGGTGTGGATACGCAGACGCTTGAGATGCGGTATCTCGCCCAATGATTCCACCAGCCAGGCCAGTCGCCTGTCGGGAGACACGAGCGGGTCGCCACCCGAGAGGATGACCTCGTGGATGCGCTCATCGGCGCGCAGGTAGTCGAGAATGTCCTGCCATTGCGCGCGGCTGGGCTGGTGGTCTTCATAGGGAAAATGGCGCCGGAAACAATAGCGGCAATTGATCGCGCAGCCACCGCTGGCCATCAGCAGCACCCGGTTGGTGTACTTGTGGATCAGTCCCGGGAGCGGGGTGTGCTCCGCTTCTTCCAGCGGGTCGGTGACATAGCCGTCGAGCACGTCCGTCTCGCTGTCCAGTGGCAACACCTGACGCAGCAGCGGGTCATTCGGGTCTTGGGGGCGGATGCGACTGGCATAGGCCTCGGGAACGCGGATCGAGAACAGGGCATGGCCGTCGCTGGCGCCGGGAAGCCATTCGTGATCCAGTCCCAGGCGGTCCAGCAGCGCCTCGGGAGAGCGAATGACGTCGCGCAGCTGTGCACGCCAGTCACCGCGCGGACTCGAGTGGAGTGCGAGGGGTGTCACATCGTGACTTTCGCACGTCTCATGCGTGATGGTATGCAAGGATGGCGAGGTTCGGGTTATCATGCGCATCACTTCTTAGTCATGGTTGCTGCCCGTGAGGCGGCAATCTGGAATTCATGGCGGGCAAGACCCGTTAACGAGTCGAGAGCGAGCAAGATGGCCAATTATTCTACCAACGAATTCAAGTCCGGTCTGAAAGTGATGCTGGACAATGACCCCTGTGCCATCGTTGACAATGAGTTGGTCAAGCCGGGCAAGGGGCAGGCCTTCAATCGCGTCAAGCTGCGCAACCTGAAGACCGGTCGTGTGTGGGAGCGGACGTTCAAGTCCGGTGAGAGCATCGAAGCTGCCGACGTCATGGAAGTCGACATGGAATACCTCTACACCGACGGGGAAATGTGGCACTTCATGCGTACCGATGGCTCCTTCGAGCAGTATGCCGTCGATGGCAAGGCGCTGGGCGACAACATCAAGTGGCTGAAAGAGCAGGTCGTCTACACCATCACGCTGTGGAATGACAACGCGATCGCGGTGACTCCGCCGAACTTCATCGAGCTGGAAGTCGTCGAGACGGATCCGGGCCTCAAGGGCGACACCGCCAACGGTGGCTCCAAGCCGGCGACGCTGTCTTCCGGTGCCGTGGTGCGTGTCCCGCTGTTCATCAACCAGGGCGAAGTGCTCAAGGTCGATACGCGCAGTGCCGAGTACGTCTCGCGCGCCTGAGCCTTTTCGCTCACGTCGTGACCCCTCTGATGCCTCGCCTCGTGCGGGGCATCATCGTTTGTGCCGGTCAATCCTGCAGGCTGGCCACTGTTCCTTGCTGATCCACTCGTCGAGCTCGCCATGTCAGACGTCGATATTCCCTCTGATTCTCCCCAGACCCCCTTGCCGCAAGACTGGGCGCCCACCGCGACGCGAGAGCGTCTCGTGCAGCGCGCACGACTGATCAATGAGGTGCGGGCCTTCTTCGCGGAGCGTGAGGTGCTGGAGGTGGAGACGCCGGTGCTGGGGCAGGCCGGCTCGACCGACGTGGGGCTGGCCTCGTTGTCATCGTCGTTGCAACTGCCCGGTGAGCGTGAACGGGTGCCGATGTGGCTGCAGACCTCGCCGGAATTCCACATGAAGCGTCTGCTGGCGGCCGGCAGCGGGCCGATCTTCCAGATCGCGCGCGCCTTCCGCGATGGTGAGGTCAGTCGTCGCCACAATCCGGAGTTCTGCATGCTGGAGTGGTATCGCCCCGGCATGAGTCTCGAGGGCCTGAGAGAGGAAACCTGTGAGCTGATCCAGCGCGTGATGGCGCTCGGGGCGCAGCTGACCGGCAAGTCGTCGCTGCTGGACACCTCTGATGCATTAGACGCCTCAGGGGCTGGTCCTGCCGTCACGGCCTACCGTGATCTCTTCCGGCGAGTGCTGTCACTGGACCCGTTCAGTGCCTCTCTGGACGAGGTGCGCGCGGCATGCGGGCGTGAGTGCGCTGTCGATGCCAGTGACTGGTCTCATGAGACCTGCCTGGATGCGCTGATGAGTCTGGTGATCGAGCCGACATTGGGACAGGGCGCCGTGGAGCTGGTAACGGACTATCCCGCGGCCCAGGCGGCGCTGGCACGCAAGCATCGGGATGCTGAAGGGGATTGGGTGGCCTCGCGTTTCGAGGCGTATGTCGCAGGGATCGAGTTGGCCAACGGTTACGATGAGCTGACCGATGCCGCCGAGCAGGCATCGCGCTTCGCGGCTGACAATGCCGAGCGTCATGCGGCAGGCCTGCCGCAGGTCGCGGCAGACCATCGCCTGGTGGCCGCCTTGCACGCCGGGATGCCGGCAGGCAGTGGTGTGGCGCTGGGGCTGGATCGTCTGATCATGCTGGCACTGGGTGAGCGTGATATTGCCGCAGTGGTTGCCTTTCCGGCAGCACGTGCTTGAGGTGTCACGTTGCTCGCAAGCAATTGCGTTTATCTTTGACACGCTAGGGACATCTGAGTCGTCTAGACTGCAGGTATCAGACAGGGAGTCTGATGTCGTCATACCGGCGTCGTAGCGGGGCAGACATTCCCTCTGGGTACCTGCTCCATCGATCGGCACGGGGTGAGGCGATTCACATGACCGAAGGAGTGGCTGTCGGGCGCCTTTCATCGGGCATGGTGACAAGGTGTCGACAGGGGTCTCGCATGAGCTTCTCGGAGCCGCTCATGAGAGATTCCGGCAGTAGAGCCTCAAGAGAACTACGCCATTCAGGGAGGAAGACTCGCAGTTGGACGAACAGGCATGTCCAGGCACGTTGGCGAGATGCTGACGTGCAAGGATGCCAGAGGGGGCCGGTTGATACTGGTGCCTCAGTTGAAAAGGGAAGCCTGGCGGCTTCCCTTTTTTATGTGTCATCCATTGCCTTCGGCAGCGCTCCTGCCTGTCATTCGCTGTCTGGCGCGAAGGTTTCCTCATTGCCGAGGGCCGACTCGTCAACGACCTGCGACTCGCAGGAGGCTGGCCGCATGCCGAGTGACTGCCCCATGCTGACCTTCTGGCCCGGCATCAGGGTGTCATCGAACTCGACGCTGTCCGGGAAGCACATCACCACGGTGGAGCCGAGCTGGAAGCGACCCATCTCGGCGCCCCGTGCCAGCTCGATGAGTTGATCGAAGCGGGTCGTCTCGACATCGCCGGACAGTGGCGTGACCTGGCCGCTCCACACGGTCTTGATCGCCGCGACGATCATCGCGCCGACCAGCACCATGGCCATCGGGCCGTGTTCGGTCTCGAAGATGCAGACCAGGCGCTCATTGCGGGCGAAGAGGCCCGGCACATGCGTGGCGGTGGCTTCATTGACCGAGAACAGGCGTCCCGGCACGTAGGCCATCTCCACCAGGCGGCCCGCCAGGGGCATGTGGACGCGGTGATAGTCCTTCGGTGACAGATAGACGGTAGCGAAGCGGCCGTTGCGGAAGGGGGCGGCACGCTCCTCGCTGCCACCCAGCAGCTGGGTCAGCGAGAAGGCCTGACCCTTGGCCTGCACCAGGGTGCCGTGGCTGATGGCTCCGAACTGCGACAGCACACCATCGGCAGGCGAGACGAGTCCTTCCTCGATGGGGCGGGCCTCTTGCTTGAGGGCACGGGTGAAGAAGTCGTTGAAGCAGGCGTAGGCGCGCGGATTCTCCTCGAGCGCCTCGCTCATGTTGACGTCGTAGGCCTTGATGAAACGTTCGATGAAGGTGTTCTTGACCCACGGATTCTCGCAGGCGGCGATGCGCCCGATGAGGCGTGAGATCAGGTGCTGGGGTAACGGGTATTGGCTCAGAGAGAACAGCTTGGCACGATCCACGATGTTGATCCTTGCAGAAAAGAGAAGCCCGCCCCGAAGGGCGGGCGCTGACCAACGAGATGGCGGCCAGCAGGCTGGCAGCACCTTAGCCCATCGTCATTGGCCGCTCAAGCGCGGGGGCAGGCAGGGGCAGCAGCGAGCCCCCTCCGGCCGCTCAGCGTTCTATCGGCGTGTCCTCGCGATTGCCCCATTCCTTCCAGGAACCGGGATAGGCGCGAATGTCCTCGAACCCCAGTGCACGCCCCACCAGCCAGGTCAGGCCTGAGCGGTGGTGGCTCTGGCAGTGCGTCACCACATGCTGCTCGGGACTGATGCCCCGCGCGCCCAGCTCGGTGATCAACTCGGCATAGTCACGAATGCGCAGGTCGCGCTCGCGGTCCATGGCCTCGGTCCACTCGAAGTGCACGGCGCCGGGGATATGGCCAAGACGCGCGTTCTGGCCTTTTTCTCCGCGATACTCCTCCAGTGAACGGGCATCCCACACCACGACCTTCTCCTCGGGGGCCTCGGCGGACAGGCGCTCGAGAATGTCCTCGCGGGTCGCCATCACGCTGGTATCGACATAGGCGGCGTGATATTCGCTGGCCTGCCATTCGCTGGCAGCCTCACTCAGGGCAAGTCCTTCACCCTGCCAGGCATGCAGACCGCCGTTGAGATAACTGAAGCGCGTATGGCCCAGCAGCGCGAGGGTCCACAGCAGACGACCTGCCCAGCCACCGCCTTCGTCGTCATAGGCGACGACATGGCTGTCCCGCGTGATGCCCAGCTCGGACATGATGTCGGACAGCGCCTGTGGGCTCGGCACGCCGGGGATCTCGTCCTCGTTGCTGCCGACCAGGCGCTTGAAGTCGAGCAGGCGTGCACCGGGCACATGACTGGCATGACTCTCGGCCTTGAGCGGAACATCGACGATCACGATGTCCGGGTGGTCAAGCAGCGGCAGCAGCTGCGCAGGCTCGACGATCAAGGGCAGCAGGTTCTGCTCGGAGCTGAACGAGGCGGAGGCCGTCGGGTCGCAAGACGTTGACTGGGAAGAGGAGGGTGACATGGCGTGGTCCTTGCTTCATCGATGGGGATGATCCTTGTGAGCATCATGGCATGCTGGCGGCCAGTGGCGTCAAGTCGCGGCTTGCGGGGCAGATGGCGGACGCCAGGCGGTAGATGGCAGGCACTGCCATGCGCCGCTGCAGCGGTCCTGGCGAGAAACGCTCAATTCGTGCTGACTTTGCGTCTATAATGCTGCCCGTCACATGTCGGGCGAAGAATGTGACGCGCAAGTGGTGGCGAGCGCTGGTCGTCATTCACAGCGTCATGCACGGAGACGGTGCGTCATTCGCAGTGCCTTGCGCTGGTGCCATGCTCTGGCGCATCAGTGCCTTGCGCTGCGGCGGCTGTCCGTCCCTGCCTGTCAGGGACGAATCGCCACATCCGGCAGTGTCCTGCAAAGCACACAGCCTCTGAAACGCCTGCAGTGAAATCCGTCTTGTCTCCAACCAATCGCGACCTAGTCCACGGGAGTCTCACCTTGTTCGAGCGCCTCTTTTCACTTCGCGCCGAAGGCACCACGACGCGCACGGAAGTGCTGGCAGGCATTGCCACCTTCCTGGCTTCGATGTACATCATCGTGGTCAATCCCGGCATTCTGTCCGCTACGGGCATGCCGTTCAGTGCCGCACTGACCGCCACCGTGCTGGTCAGCTTCTTCGGCAGCCTGATGATGGGACTGTACGCCCGCAATCCGATCCTGGTGGCACCGGGCATGGGCATCAATGCCCTGTTCGCCTACACTATGGTGCTGGGGACCGGCATGCGCTGGGAGGTCGCGCTGGGGTGCGTCTTCTGGGCGGGTGTCATCTTCGCCATCCTGGCGCTGTTCAACGTGCGACGTCTGGTCATCGATGCGATTCCCGCTCAGCTGCGCTATGCGATTGCCTGCGGTATCGGCCTGTTCATCACCCTGATCGGGCTGGTGAATGCCAAGCTGATCGTGTCCAACCCCGTCACCGTGGTCAGTGTCGCCCCCATGACGCCCTCGCTGGTGATCTTCATGATCGGGCTGGCGCTGACGGCGGTTCTGGTCGCCAGACGTATCCATGGCGCCTTGATCATCGGCATCGTGGCGACCACCCTGATGGCGGCCACCATCGGCCGTCTGTGGGGGGACGGGACTGCCTACTTCCCGCCCGAGATCGCGCAGCCGACGCTGGTCAACTTCACCGGCATCTTCGCGGCACCTGATTTCAGCGGCCTGCTGGCACTGGATTTCATGGGCTCGCTGAAGATCGCCTACGTGCCCTTCATCTTCGTCATCCTGTTCACGGTGTTCTTCGATGCCCTGTCCACCTTCATGGCGGTCGCTGAGGCGGGCAATCTGAAGGATGAGAATGGTGACCCGCGCAACATCCGTCGCTCGATGATGGTCGATGCCTTCTCGGCGCTGGTCTCCGCACCGCTGGGCACCAGCCCTGCCAACGCCTATATCGAATCGGCGGCCGGCATCAGCCAGGGTGGGCGCACCGGTCTCGTCGCCGTGGTCGTGGCACTGTGCTTCCTGCCGTTCCTGTTCCTGGCGCCGTTGCTGTCGCTGGTGCCTGCCATCGCCACCGCGCCGGCGCTGATTCTGGTCGGCGTGTTCATGATGGAGCCGATTCGCAAGATTCACTGGCACCAGTTCGATGATGCGATTCCGGCCTTCATCGCCATGGTGATGATCCCGCTGACCTACTCCATCACCCACGGGATCGTGTTCGGCTTCCTGAGCTTCGTGATCATCAAGCTGGGGGTCGGCAAGGCGCGGGAGATTCGCCCGACCATGTGGGTGCTGTTCGCGCTGTCGATCCTGCTGTTGCTGGAAGGCTGAGGGGACGCGATTGCGTCAGACGCCTTCTCTCGGGCGAGAACGAAAAAATCCCGCCAGTCTCGGACTGGCGGGATTTTTTGTGGCCGATGAGGTAGCGCGATCAGGCGATCATCCAGCCTAGGAAGGTCAGTCCGAGGAACACCAGCAGGATGCCGCCGATGATCGAGCCTCTGAGCAGTGACGTGACGCCCTTGAACAGCAGATACAGCCCGAACACCAGGCCCAGCAGACTGAAGAGGGAGGTGCTCATGCCCAGCTCACCGGCCAGACCACTGAAGAAGCCCTTGAGGGCGTCGTCGAAATTGGCGAAGAAGCCGCTCAGGCCCTCCACGATGAAGCGGATGGCGGCGCCAAGCTGAGTGCCGATCCAGTTGAAGAAGTCTTCCATTGCGCACGGTATCCGGACAGAAAAGAGGCCACAGTGTGCCATGAATGCGGCGTGGACGCTGTCGTGCTGTTGCACTGCGGCATGTGGGCCCGAGCGTCACTCCTCACTCACCTGCTCACTTTTACTCTCACTCGCACTCTCACTCCAAGTCCCACTCCCACTCTCACTCCAAGTCCCACTCCCACTCCTGCACCATCAGGTGTCCAGGTACCTGGCGGTGAAATCGTCGATCCCCATGGGCTTGTCCATCAGGTAGCCCTGCAGGGCGTCGCAGCCCATCTCCAGCAGCAGCTCTCGCTGTCTGGAGGTCTCAACGCCTTCCGCCACCACGCACATGCCCAGTTCATGCCCCAGCTGCACCATGAAGTTCACCATCCGGCGGTTCATCTCGTCGTTCTCGAGATCATTGACGAAGCTGCGATCCACCTTGAGCTCATCGAAGGGCAGGTGCTTGATGTAGGTCAGCGAGGAGAAGCCGGTGCCGAAATCATCCAGTGACAGCCGCAGTCCCAGCGAGCGCAATTCATGCATGCGTGCCACCGTGGCTGGCATGTCGGTCGCGAAGACATTCTCGGTCAGTTCCAGTTGCAGGTATTCAGGGGAGAGGGGGTGCTGGCCGAGCGTTCTGGCGACATTGCTGACGTAGTGCGGTGATTCCAGCTGTTTGACGCTGACATTGACAGATAGATAGAGCTCGGCGAAACCGGTGCCGTTCTGCCAGCCCGCCAGCAGCCTGCAGGCCTGTTCCAGTACCCAGTCGCCGAGGCTGTCGATCAGCTGGCTCTTCTCGGCCAGCGGGATGAATTCATAGGGGGAGATGTTGCCGAACCGAGGATGTCGCCAGCGCAACAGGCATTCAGCGCCGACCAGCTTGAGCCCTCTGTCGAATTGCGGCTGAAGCTCCATGTAAAGCTCTTCGTGCTCGATGGCGCGACGCAGGTCATTTTCCAGCTGCACGGCCCGCTCAAGCTCCACGCGCATGCTGGGGTCAAAGCGCACGGTCTGGTTGCGTCCGGCTTCCTTGGCGCGATACATCGCGATATCGGCGCGGCGGATGAGCTCCTCCGCACTCAGGGCGCGATCATGGAACATGATGCTGCCCAGACTGGCCGAGCTGTGATGATCCAGTGGCTGCGACTGCGGGTCGGAGAGCGTATAGGGCTGGTTGAGCGCCTGCTGCAGACGTTCCATCAGCTCATCCAGTTCACGACAGGCTGCCTGCGGGTCATGGCTCAAGGGCTGTACCAGGATGACGAACTCGTCCCCGCCAAAGCGCGCGACAAGATCCGTCTCTCGCACCTGGCCGGTCAGACGGTGGGCCACTTCGATCAACAGATGGTCGCCGGTGGTATGCCCCAGCAGGTCATTGATCTTCTTGAAGTGATCCAGGTCGATGAAGATGAGCGCCCCGTGAGTGTCTCTGGCGTCCGTGATGATGATCGCCTGCTGCAGCGCATCAATCAGCGTGGCGCGATTGGCCAGCTTGGTGAGAGGGTCGAAGCGACTGTGCTGATGCAGCAGGGCTTCTGATTCGACGATGCGCGTGATGTCGGTGATGGAACCGATCATGCGCAGGGGAGTGCCGTCGTGATCACGTTCGATCACGTCCCCCTTGTCGATGACCCAGACGACATTCCCGTCCCGTGTCAGCATGCGATGGCGATGGTAGTAGGGTGTCCCGCCTTCCAGGCAGTCCTGGATGGCGACCATGACTTCCGGCGTGTCCTCGGGATGCAGCAGACTGGCGAATTCCTCGAGGCTGTTGTGCAGCTCGTCGTGGGGGACGTTCAGGATCTCGGACCAGCGCCGATTATGCGTCACGGAGCTGTTGGTGATGTTCCAGTCCCAGAAGCCTTCCAGCGAGGTGTCATAGATATGATCGATATGACGGCTCTTGCGCTCATGCTCACGGACTTCCGCGGTGATGTTGTGCGCCAGCACGGCGACCAGCGGCTTGCCATGAATGTCATGGAAGGGCTGCTTGATGGAGCGGAAATGATTGATCTCGCCGGTGGTGCCGTCGGTGGCATCCTCGAAGACCTGCTCACGCTCGAACTTGCTGAGCACCTGCTCCACGCTGCGGCGGAAGAAGCGGCTCTGCTCGGTATTGCCGGTGTAATGACTGTCGTCGCGTCCGATGATGTCTTCGAGCGTGGTGCCGTAGAAGTCGGTCAGGGTGCGATTGGCGAAGCGAAACAGCCCCTTGGCATCCTTGATGAACAGGATGTCGGGATGGGTGTCGACCAGCGTGCGCAGCAGATGGTTCTCGGCTTGCAGCGCCTCGAGACGTGACGACATGGCCTGCAGTCGTGCATGCAGGCTGTCGTCGTCAGACGCTAGGGGCTCGGTGGAGACTTCTGAATGCGAAGGGTGGCGTCCCTCGGCATCGGAAGGTGCGGCCATGGCGGGTTCCCGGGGCGATGGAGATAGCCTCCAGTCTACGTTGCCGCTCGGTTGAATAGGCAGGGAGGCGGGGTCCTCGCTCAGTCAACGTTCACGCCTGCCGGCCACGCATGGTCGAGCCCCCCGATAACGCCTGATGTTCTGATGTGTTAGAGGTCTACCTTGTCCTTGTACTCGCAGAGGTCCTCGATCACGCAGCTGCCGCAGCGTGGTTTGCGTGCCACGCAGGTGTAGCGGCCATGCAGGATCAGCCAGTGATGGGCGTCGACCAGAAACTCCTTCGGTACATGGCGCATCAGCTTGTGCTCGACCTCCAGCACGTTCTTGCCCGGCGCGATTCGCGTGCGATTGGAGACGCGGAAGATGTGCGTGTCCACCGCCATGGTCGGCTGACCGAAGGCGGTGTTGAGCACCACGTTGGCGGTCTTGCGGCCCACGCCGGGCAACGCTTCCAGTGCCTCGCGGGTCTGCGGCACCTCACTTCCATGCTGCTCGATCAGCATGCGGCAGGTCTTGATGACGTTCTCGGCCTTGGTATTGAAAAGCCCGATCGTCTTGATGTACTCCTTCAGTCCCTCGACGCCCAGCGCCAGAATGCTCTCCGGGGTATTGGCGACCGGATACAGCCTGGCGGTGGCCTTGTTGACACCCACATCCGTGGCCTGCGCCGAGAGCAGGACCGCGATCAACAGCTCGAAGGGCGTCGACCACTCAAGCTCCGTGCGTGGCTCTGGATTCTCGTTGCGCAGGCGGGTGAAGATCTCGAGACGTTTCTGGGCGTTCATGGCAGCTCGGTGTCAGGTCGGCGAGGTTCGGTCAGTGTCTGTCTGGAGGAACACAGCTGGCCTCCAGACAGGGAAAAGCAGACAGGGGAAACAGACAGAATAAAGCAGGCAGGCCCGGGGCTCAGGCCCGCGTATCAGGAAATCGTGCCGGTGACGCGCACGCGACGCGAGGCCTTGGGCGCATCCACGGCTGCTGCCTTGCGGCGCTGCTCGAGGCGCTCATCGATGGTCTTCTTGCCCGCGATGATCAGCCCCATGCAGAAGAAGGCGCCGGGCGGCAGCACCAGGAACAGGAAGGAGTAGTCCGGGAACAGCGTCAGCTTCCAGTCGGCGGCCACCGGCCCGAGCAGCAGCTCCATGCCCGCAAACAGCGTGCCCTGACCGAACAGCTCGCGCATGCCGCCCAGCAGTACCAGCACGGCCATGAAGCCCAGCCCCATCATCAGCCCATCGGTGGCCGCCGGCAGCACCGGGTGCTTGGCGGCGAAGGCATCGGCACGCCCGAGAATCGCGCAGTTGGTGACGATCAGCGGAATGAAGATGCCCAGAATCTGGTAGAGCTCATAGGTATACGCCTTCATCAACAGCTCAGCGCAGGTCACGAAGGAGGCGATGATCATCACGAAGGCCGGCAGGCGTACCGCCGACGGCACCAGATTGCGGATCAGTGACACCGCCACGTTGGAGCCGACCAACACCAGCAGGGTGGCAAGTCCCAGGCCGATGGCATTGACGACGCTGGCGGTGACGGCCAGCAGCGGACACAGGCCCAGCAGCTGTACCAGCGCTGGGTTGTTGTCCCACAGGCCGTCGCGGCTGATCTTGCCAAGTGAGATATCACTCATGAGGTTCATCTCCGCCGTGTTCAGAAGTCGCTGATGGCGCAAGCGTGCCGTCAGCGGAGGGAGCGTGTGCGGTGTCCTGTGCCTTGGCGGCGCGGCGTGTCGCGGTCAGCGTCTCGCTGTCGCCGGCCAGCAGCGCCGTGCGATGCGCCATGAAGTAGATCAGCGCCTGACGCACGGCCCCCACGACTGCACGCGGGGTGATGGTCGCGCCGGTGAACTGGTCGAAGTCTCCGCCATCCTTCTGCACCTTCCACTCCACCGAGCTGAGCGTCTGGTCGTCGAACTCATGGATCCATCCGGACTTGCGGGCTTCGATCTTGTCGCCCAGCCCCGGGGTCTCGGCGTGCTTGACGGCGCGCACGCCGGCTACGCTGCCATCTGCCCGGATACCGACCAGCAGGCGGATATCGCCGCTGTAGCCCTTGCCGGTGACCACCGGCAGCAGCACCGCGACGGTCTTGCCATCCCGAGTGGCGCGCCAGCCGGTGTCGGCGCTCACTAGTCCCAGCACCTGGGAGGGCGGCAGGACGAAGGCATCGTCGAGCAGGTCATTGTCGTGCAGTGACGGCGGGATGATCTCGGCAAGCGCGGCGCTCTGGGCGGCACGCTCGTTGTCCGCGATGGTGTCGGCGGTGGTCATCTGGGTGACGGCCACCACGCCGGCGGTGACGATGGCGAACACCGCCAGGCCCGAGGCGGCCCGCGCGATGTTGTGCTTCAGGCCTCGCGCGGCCTGGGCTTGCTGTTCCGGCTGATCCGGCGTCAGGCTCATGCCTTGTCCTCCAGCTTGATGCCGCGACGGGCCTTCTTGTGGCCATAGCTGCGGGGCTGCGTGTAGTAATCGATGAACGGTACGCTGAAGTTCATCAGCAGCACCGCAAAGGCGATGGCATCCGGATAGGCACCGAAGGTGCGAATCAGATAGATCAGCACGCCGATACCCGCGCCGTAGTAGAGCTTGCCCTTGTTGGAGGTCGCCGCCGTGACGGGGTCGGTGGCGATGAAGAAGGCACCGAAGATCGCCGCGCCGCATAGCAGGTGGAACAGCGGGCTGGCATGCTGATCGCCCTCCAACAAGAAGAAGATGCCCGAGATCACGCTCAGGCTGCCCAGCATCGCCACCGGGATATGCCAGGTGATCAGGCGACGTGCCAGCAGCACCAGGCCGCCGAAGCCCCAGGCGATGGCGGTCTGCTGCCAGGCCAGCAGGTTGGCGGCGGGCAGCAGGCTCGGGTCGGCCCAGAACTCGCTGCTGGAAAGCTCGCCCTTGTTGCGGAAGGCGTCCAGCGGTGTGGCGCCGGTCAGGGCATCCGGCGTGGCGATCATGCCGAAGAACTGCCTGAGGCTGTCGGCGAAGCCGAGCGTGAAGCCATCGGGGGCCGACCAGCGCGACATCTCGACCGGGAAGGAGATCAGCAGCAGCGCATAGGCGACCATCGCCGGATTGAACGGATTCTGGCCCAGGCCGCCGTAGAGCTGCTTGGCGACCACGATGGCCGCGACCACGCCGGTCAGTACCAGCCACCAGGGGGCCAGCGGCGGCAGCGAGACGGCCAGCAGCACGCAGGTGACGAGCGCCGAGTTGTCCTTGAGGAAGAAGCTGACCGGCCGTCCGCGCAGCTTGAGCAACAGCGCCTCGAGCGCGATGCCGGTCAGGCAGGCGAAGACGAGATTGAACAGCACGCCCCAGCCATAGTGCCAGCAGAGTAAGGCGATGCCCGGCAGCGTGGCAGCCAGCACCCAGGCCATCACGCGCGAGGTGGCGGTGGGGCCGTGGGCATGGGGAGAGCTTGCGTGCATCAGGCTCATGAGGCGTTCAGATCCTTGCGGTAAATGGACAATGACGTGTGGCGTGCGGTGCAGCGGCCTGCCAAGGGGGCGGTGAAGGAACGCGCGTCACTCATTGCGCGTCCACCAGTGCCTGTACCTCGGCCAGCGACTCGCGGGCGTGTTCCAGATTGCGGCGCGTACGGTCGACCTTGGTGGCCAGTCGCTGGCGGCTTTCATCATCCGCCTCGCTCAGTGCCGCCTCTGCCTTGCGATGGGCCGCCTCGGCCGCCTTGACCGCAATGGTGACCTGCTTGTGACGCTTGGCGAGGTTCTCGGCGCGCGATGCCTCGATCTCGGCCTGGGAGAGCGTCACGTTGCTGGCCATGCTGCCACGACCCACCGACCCCGCGGCAGCCTTGGGGGCCTCGGGAATCAATTCACCCGCGCCCTTGGCGGCAGGCGGCGCGCCAGTGCCCTCAGCTTGCGCGCTGGTCAGGCGAACCTCGGCGGCGCGCAGGTTTTCCTGTGCGGTGGCCAGCAGGGTCTGCAGGTCCTCGATATCGCCTTCACCGCTTTCGCTGGCGCGGGCCAGCGCCTTCTCGGCCTTCTTGACCGCGATATTGGCCGCGGCACGCGCCGTCTTGAGCGCCTTGAGATCGGCAGCCGGCGCTGTGGCTGCAGGGACAGCCGCGCCTGTTGAGGAAGTGCTGGCTGGCGCAGGGGCAGCTGGCTCGCTGGCGTCGCTGGCGGCCTTGAGGTCGGCTTCGGCCTTGGCAAGTCGCGCCCTGGCATCTGTCACGCTGGCCTCCAGCGCCGCGATGTCACCCTCACCGCTATCCTGTGCCGTCTTGAGGGCCTTCTCGGCCTTCTTGACGGCGATGTTGGCGGCGGCACGCGCCGTCTTGAGCGCCTTGAGATCGGCAGCCGGCGCTGCGGCTGCCGGGGCAGCGGCGCCTGTCGTGGAGGTGCTTGCCGCCGCAGGGGCAGCTGACTCGCTGGTCTCGCTGGCGGCCTTGAGGTCGGCTTCGGCCTTGGCCAGTCGGGCCCTGGCATCCGTGACGCTGGCCTCCAGCGCCGCGATATCACCCTCACCGCTGTCCTGTGCCGTCTTGAGGGCCTTCTCGGCCTTCTTGACGGCGATGTTGGCGGCGGCACGCGCCGTCTTGAGCGCCTTGAGGTCGCCAGCCGAAGCTGCGGCAGCCGGGGCTGCGGCGGCGGGGGCGGACGCGCCGGTGGCAGCAGAGGCGGGGGCCGCAGCGGCGGACTCGCTCGCCTCGCTGGCGGCCTTGAGGGCGCTCTCGGCGCTGGCAAGCTTGGCCTTGGCCGCGGTCACGTTGGCCTCAAGCGCCGCAAGATCACTGGCGCTGCTCTCGCCACTGTCCTGAGCCGCCTTGAGCGCCTTCTCGGCCTTCTTGAGGGCGATGTTGGCTGCGGCGCGCGCCGTCTTGAAGGCTTTGATATCGGTGGCCGGTGCCGGTTGGGCAGCCGTGGTCGCTGTGGAGGCCGAGGTCGACGTCGTGTCTGCGGTGGCACTGGCATCGGCGCGCGCTGCGGCGGCCTTCTGGGCGGCCTGGGCACGCTGCTGGCGCTTGGCTTCCTTCTCGGCTTCCTCGCGTGCCATGCGCGCCTGCTTGAACTCGAAGCGGTGACGGGCGCGCTCTGACTTGCGCGCCTCGTGCTGGGCGGTGCGAATCTCGCCCTTGGCGAAGCGGTAATACTGCACCAGCGGAATCTGGCTGGGGCAGACATAGGAGCAGGCACCGCACTCGATGCAGTCCGCGAGGTTGTAGAGCTCGGCCTTGTCGAACTCGCGAGACTTGGAGAACCAGTAGAGCTGCTGCGGGAGCAGCTCCGCCGGACATGCCTGCTCGCACATGCCACAGCGGATGCAGGGTTGCTCGACAGCGGGGGCCGGCACCGCCTCAGGTGAGGAGGCCAGCAGACAATTGGTGGTCTTGATGATCGGCAGGGCGTCACTCTCGAGGGTGAAGCCCATCATCGGCCCACCCATCACCAGACGGGCGATGCCGCTCGCAGAAGGAGCGGCCAGGCGCAGCAGGTCACCGATGGCGGTGCCCAGGCGGGCCTCGACGTTGTGCGGGTGCTGCAGGGCCTCGCCAGTCAGGGTGACGACCCGCGAGATCATCGGCTCGCCGAAGCACACCGCACGCTGCACCGCGCGCACGGTGCCCGGATTGTGCACCACCACGCCGACATCCGCAGGCAGGCCGCGACTGGGCACTTCGCGATCCGTCAGCAGCTTGATCAGCTGCTTCTCGCCGCCGGAGGGGTACTTGGTCGGCACCACCACGACTTCCAGACGTGAATCCAGTGGCGGCAGGCGCTTGTCGGCACGCCGGGCGCGAATCGCCTGCTCCAGCGCGATGACGGCCTCGGGCTTGTTGTCCTCGATACCGATCAGGATGCACTCGGGGCCGATCAGGCTGGCGAGAATCTCGAGCCCTTCGATCAGCGCTTCCGGGTGGGTGCGCATGGTCAAGTCATCGGCGGTGATGTAGGGCTCGCACTCCGCCGCGTTCAGGATCAGGGTGTCGATGGCGTGGCGCTCCCGCACCCGCGCCTTCACCGCCGAGGGGAAGCCGGCACCGCCCTGACCGACCACGCCGGCGTCCTGCAGGCGCTGGATCAGGTCCTGGGCTTCCTGCTGGCGCCAGTCGCGCCAGGCCTCAAGGCGCGCCCATTTATCGATCTCGCCGTCACGCTCGATCACGATGCACAGATCTTCCAGGCCCGAGACGTGAGGGATCTGGCGCGGCTCGATGGCGGTGACCACGCCGGTGATGCTGGCATGCACTGGCGCGGAGATCATGCCCTGGGCGCGAGCGATCAGCTCACCGGTCTTCACGCGCTGGCCGATCTCCACCAGCGGCTGGGCGGGCGCGCCGATATGCTGACTGAGCGGCAGTACCACCTCATGGGGCAACGGGGCAGCCACCAGCGGGGCGCGATTGGAGAGTGCCTTGTGTTCCGGCGGGTGAATGCCGCCGTGGAAGTCGAATACGCGGGGAGCGCTGTCACTGCCTGTCGCGCGCGGGGCAGCGGTGCTCGTGGCAGAACGGGACGTCACCATGGACTTGAGCAACGACAGAACCATCAGGCGACATTCCTTGCAGAGGTGGCGGTAGCGCGCTCTTGCGGGGCAGCGTCAGTGACGATCAGGCTGCCGCTGAAGCGGGTATTGTCTCGGGTCGGGCCGGCCGGCTGTGGCCAGTGCCAGCTGCGCACGTCGGTGGCGACCGGCACCATGTCGATGCAGTCCACCGGGCAGGGCTCGACGCACAGGTCGCAGCCGGTGCATTCGTCGGCGATCACGGTATGCATGTGCTTGGCGGCGCCCAGGATGGCGTCCACCGGGCAGGCCTGGATGCACTTGGTGCAGCCGATGCATTCGTCTTCGCGAATCACCGCCACCTTGGGGGTGTTGTCGGCATCGCCATCCAGCGGCGTGGCCTCGCGCCCCAACAGGTCGGCCAGCGAGGCGATGGTGCTCTCGCCACCCGGTGGGCACTTGTTGATCTCGTCCCCCTCGGCGATGGCCTGGGCATAGGGCTTGCAGCCCGGATAGCCGCACTGGCCGCACTGGGTCTGCGGCAGTAGCTGATCGATCTGCTCGACGATGGGGTCGCCCTCGACCTTGAAGGCCACCGAGGCGAAGCCGAGCAGGCCACCGAAGACGATCGCCATGGCCACCAGCGCGATGATGGCGGAGATCAGCGTATGGTCGTTGAGGAAATCGAGCATGTCAGATCTGCACCAGTCCGGAGAAGCCGAGGAAGGCCAGCGACATCAGGCTGGCGGTGATCATCGCGATGGCCGGGCCCTGGAAGGGGCGTGGCACATCGGCGAAGGCCAGGCGCTCACGCATGGCGGCGAACAGCACCAGCACCAGCGAGAAGCCCACGGCCGCACCGAAACCGTAGAGCGTGGCTTCCATGAAGCTTGAATTGCGGTTCAGGGTCAGCAGCGCCACGCCGAGCACCGCACAGTTGGTGGTGATCAGCGGCAGGAAGATGCCCAGCACCTGATAGAGCAGCGGACTGGTCTTCTTGACCACCATCTCGGTGAACTGCACCACCACGGCAATCACCATGATGAACGCGATGGTGCGCAGGTACTCAAGCCCCAGCGGCGCGAGGATGAAGTGGTAGGTCAGGTAGGCGCACATCGAGGACAGAGTGAGCACGAAGGTGGTGGCCAGCGACATGCCCATCGCCGACTCCAGCTTGTTGGAGACCCCCATGAACGGGCACAGGCCGAGGAACTGAACCAGCACGAAATTGTTGACCAGGATGGTGCTGATCAGGATAAGAAGGTATTCACTCATCAGGGGCGTCGCTCGGTCAGGGTGTTTCGAAGGCGCTCTGGTGTACGGTCGACAGGCATGACGCTGCGCTAGCAGAAGATCATGGCGCGTCGCTGTCGTGCGCAGTCAGGATGCGGCACGTCAGGAAGGAGCGTCGAGCGCGGCAGCATTATACGCAAGATACTGCCTGCCGACAGCCTGTAGCGTGGCAATCAAGGCGCAGTGTTGCCAGTGTGAGACGGCCATTGTTTCGTGTTTTGCTTGGTTCTTGAAGTAATAAAGAAGAATTCCTTTATTACTTTTTATGATTCTGGCGTTGCCAGTGTCTCTTCATCCTCAAGGGATTGCACAAGGAGTGGGATATGCGTCGATCGGGTTCGCGCGGCAGGCGGCCGTTGTGGGTCATTGTCATCGTGGTCATCCTGGCGGGAATTTCCCAGCTGACGGGCAATGGCAACCTTTCGCTCACACAGTTGTGGAGCGACTTCCGCTCTCCGCAGGCCGCGCAGGAGCAGGGCACCGGCTCCGCGGATGAGCAGCGCCTGCGCGATGCCATCCGCGCGCAGCAGAGTGATGTGCAGGTGCGCGGCACGGGGGAGGTGATACGCCTGCTCCGGGATGATCTCAAGGGCAGTCGTCATCAGAAGTTCCTGATTCGAGTGGCAGGCGGGACCACCATTCTGGTGGCGCACAACATCGATCTCGCGCCGCGTATCGACAGTCTTCAGGTCGGGGATCGCATCGGCTTCTACGGGGAATACGAGTGGACCGACAAGGGCGGCGTGATCCACTGGACGCATCATGATCCCGGTGGGCGCCATGTGGGCGGCTGGCTGGAGCATGCCGGTCGCCGTTACGAGTGATCGTGATACTGCCGAGTCCTGAGCCAGATGCCTGAACGACGACGCCCCGCCAGAGACTCTCTGGCGGGGCGTTGCGCTGAAGAGGCTTCAGCGAGGCTGAATCAGCGGATCAAGTGACGCGCTGACCCGGCTTGGCACCGGTGTGCGGCTCCAGCAGGTAGATGCCTTCGTCATCACCGGCGGCCAGCACCATGCCTTCGGAGACACCGAAGCGCATCTTGCGCGGTGCCAGGTTGGCGACCATCACGGTCAGGCGGCCCTCCAGGGCTTCCGGCGCGTAGGCGGACTTGATGCCGGAGAATACGGTGCGCGTCTCGCCGCCGATATCCAGTGTCAGCTTGAGCAGCTTGGCCGCCTTCTCGACGTGCTCCGCCTTGACGATCTTCGCCACGCGCAGGTCGGTCTTCATGAAGGTGTCGAAGTCGATCTCCTCGGCGATCGGGTCGGCGTCGAGCGGGCTCGGCGCGGCGGCAGCTTCCGCCTTGGCGGTACCGTCCTTGATCTTCTGCTCCTCGACCAGCACTTCGCGCGAGGCTTCGAGCATCTTGTCGATGCGCTCCGGCTCGACACGGGTCAGCAGCGGCTTGAACTTGTTGATGGCATGATCGGTCAGCACGCTTTCGCGGCTGGCCCAGTCCAGGCTCTCGAGGTTCAGGAAGTCGCGCGCCTTGTCGGCCAGCTCCGGAATCACCGGCGCCAGATAGACCATCAGCTGGCGGAACAGGTTGATGCCCACGGAGCAGACCTCGAGCACTTCCTGCTCGCGACCGTCTTCCTTGGCCATCGCCCACGGCGCCTTGTCGGCGATGTAGGTGTTGGCTTCATCGGCCAGCTCCATCACCTTGCGCATGGCGCGGGCGAATTCACGGGCTTCGAAGTCCGCCGCGATGCCTTCGCCAGCGGCGATGAAGCGCTCGACCAGCTCCGGCTCGGCGCAGGTGGCGGACAGCTTGCCGTCGCCCAGCTTCTTGACGAAGCCGGCACAGCGGCTGGCGATGTTGACCACCTTGCCCACCAGGTCGGAATTCACGCGGGCGGTGAAGTCCTCGAGGTTGAGGTCGAGGTCATCGACGCCGGAGGTCAGCTTGGCGGCGAAGTAGTAGCGCAGGTATTCCGGGTTGAGGAACTGCGCGTAGGTATCGGCCTTGATGAAGGTGCCGCGCGACTTGGACATCTTGGCGCCGTTCACGGTCACGAAACCGTGGCAGTTGACGCCGGTCGGGGTGCGCATGCCGGCACCTTCCAGCATCGCCGGCCAGAACAGGGCGTGGAAGTAGACGATGTCCTTGCCGATGAAGTGATAGACCTCGGCATCGGAATCGGCCTTCCAGTAGCTGTCGAAGTCGATGCCCTGCTTCTCGCACAGGTTCTGGAAGCTGGCGAGATAGCCGATCGGCGCGTCCAGCCACACGTAGAAGTACTTGCCCGGCGCGTCCGGAATCTCGAAGCCGAAGTAGGGTGCATCGCGGGAGATGTCCCACTCGGCCAGACCCGCCTCGAACCATTCCTGCAGCTTGTTGGAGATCTGGCTCTGCACGCGACCGCTCCTGGTCCACTCCTTGAGGAACTCAGCGAAGTTCGGCAGCTTGAAGAAGTAGTGGGTGGAGGTGCGCATTTCCGGCGTGGCACCGGAAATGGCCGAGACCGGATCGATCAGCTCGGCCGGCGTGTAGGCGGCGCCGCAGGCTTCACAGTTGTCGCCGTACTGGTCTTCGGTCTTGCACTTCGGGCAGGTGCCCTTGATGAAGCGGTCGGCGAGGAACAGGCCCTTGACCGGATCGAACATCTGCTCGATATCGCGGGTGGCGATATGGCCGGCATCACGCAGCGCCAGATAGATGCGCTCGCTGTGGGCGCGGTTCTCCGGCGAGTGGGTGGAGTGGTAGTTGTCAAAGTCGACACCGAACTTGGCGAAATCGGCCTGGTGCTCGTCACTCACGCGCTGGATCAGCTGCTCGGCGGTGACGCCTTCCTGCTCGGCACGCAGCATGATGGCGGTACCGTGGGCGTCATCGGCGCACACGTAATGGCATTCGTGGCCACGACTTTTCTGGAAGCGTACCCAGATGTCGGTCTGGATGTACTCAAGCAGGTGACCCAGGTGGATCGACCCATTGGCATAGGGCAGGGCACTGGTGACCAGAATCTTGCGCGCTGACATGAGGCCTCGTCTTGACGGTAAAGGGCGCCTGCTGCGTGAAGGGCAGCGGCTCGCCGGAATGACACGTGATAGGGGCGAACGCATCGCCCCGTCGGGATGAGCGCTACTATATCGCGAAGGTGCGGGCGGCGCGAAGGGCGCGTCGCGTCACCAGCAACGCCGCCATGCGCAACTGAACGGTTGCATCCCTTCCCGGCGCCCTCATGAAGGATGCTATACGCCACTTTTCCCGTTTCTGGAGGTCAGCATGGCAGCTCAACTATCCGTCGCAGGTCAGATCAATCGTCTCATCCGTCAGGTGATGATGCCCGGCAGTAACGCGCGCCCCAACGATGAACCCGGCCCCGAACTTGCGATGGCCGTGCTGATGTTCGAGGTGGTGCGCGCCGATGACCACCTCGACGTGCGCGAGCGAGAAGCGCTTGCACGCCAGCTGGCCGAGCGTTTCTCGCTGGAGAAGGATGAGCTTGCCAGCCTGTTGTCCCAGGCCGAACAGGATGCCGAACAGGCCACGGATCACTACCGCTTCGTCAAGCAGCTCAACGAGCACATGAGCCTTGAGGAGCGCACCGAGCTGATCGGCATGCTCTGGGAGCTGGCGTACGCCGATGGCGAGCTGGATGCCCATGAGGAGCATCGCATCCGCCGGCTTGCCGGACTGCTGCACGTCAGTCACAGCGAATTCATCCGTACCAAGCTGGCGGCCCAGCCGGACAAGTAAGCTCAGCCGCTCTCATGCAGACGCCCCCGCTGCCAATGGCAACGGGGGCGTCGTGTTTCCGAATTGTGGTCGCAGTGTCGGTTGGCTCTCAACAGCGGTCATCCAGCAGCAGCGGCTCGCGCTCAGTTGCGATAGAACAGGTGCTGACCGATGCGCGCGGTGCGCACGAAGCGCTTGGCCCAGTAGGGTGTGGCGTAGCGGGCGTGGAAGTAGAGCGCGCCGTCGGTGACGTCTTCCAGCTGATGGTTGAGTGCCTGACGGGCCACGTCGCGTGCCTCGGCATAGGCCTTCGGCTCGCGAATCCTGTCGGAACGCCCGTCACACCACCAGGAGAACTGGCAGCTGCCGCTCTCGCCGCCCTGCTTGACCACGCCACAAAGGCTGTCGGGGAAGCGCGGGTCGGCGGCGCGATTGATCACCACGTTGACGATGCCCTGCATGCCGCTTCGGCCTTCGCCCTTGGCTTCCCAGTAGGCGGCGCGCGCCAGACAGGTCAGCGGGTCGTCCACCGGTCGCTGGCCATTGGGGTCGATGGCGCGGGCGCCGGCCTTGGTCAGCAACAGCTCATCGGGGATATCGTCCTGGCCTCGCACCAGCAGGCTCTCGAGGCGCTCGGCCTTGGCGGCGGCGCTGACGGCATTGGCAGCGGCAGGGGTGTCCGAGGCCTGTGGCGCCGAGCAGCCAGCCGCCAGCGTCAGCCCCGCGACAAGCAGCAGATGACGCAGTCCACGCAGCGTGGCGTGGCGGTCGATGCCGGCAATGCCGCGGCGCGGTGCCGGGGGTGTAGCGTGGGCACGCACGGGGTGCGCGGATGTCGATGGACGCATGCAGTTTACCTGTAGACATGTCCTGTAGGCTTGGGGTGGTGTGCCAATCTAGGCAGTGACACAGGCATCCCCCGGCGTGATGACCCTTCGGGCGCGATCGAGCAGTGATGGTCGCATGAGGGCGAGTCGCGCAGACGCGCCATCTTGCCCGATGTCATTCGTTCGATGCCCCTTGTCGGCTTCAACGCAACTCTGACGCAGCTCAGACGACGACAGTCGGGAAGAGTTCCCTGCCGCCATTGAATCACGCCGGGCGGCGGCGGGCATTCTCCCGTGTCATCGCGCCGCCATGTCGTTATCATGGCCGGTCTTCGTGATTGTCCATCGTGCATCACACTTCGTCATCCTGCGCTGGTGCGTGCCATTGCCTCCGGTCGCTAGCGTCGCTGTCCTTGAGAGTTTCCATGACTGAACCCGTCCGTCTATCCAAGTTTCTGGCCCATCAGCAGGGCATTTCACGTCGTGAAGCCGAGCATCTCATCGCCCAGGGCGTGGTGCGAGTCGCGGGCGAAGTCGTCGAGGCGCCGTTCTTCAAGGTCACGGATGAGGAAGTCACGGTCGATGAGGGCGCCAGCATGGAGCCCATCGCGCCGATGACTCTGGTGTGGTATCGCCCGCCGGGCGCTCCGCTGCCGGACCCGCTCACCCTGCGTGACGGCGCGCCGCGCAGTGCGCTGGACCACAGCGGTGCCGACTGGCTCAAGGTGCATTTCCTGTCCCAGCAGCCGCTGGCGGAGCTGGCCGAGGACGAGTCCGGTCTCGCGGTGTGGTCACAGAATCGCGGCGTGATCCGCAAGCTCGGTGATGACCTGGACCAGCTGGAGCAGGAATACGTCGTCGAAGTGGAAGGCACGCTGGATGATGAAGGCCTCAAGCGTATCGGCTTCGCGCTGTGCGCCGACATCCGTGGCCGCAAGCCCAAGGTCAGCATCAGCTGGCAGAGTGATACCCGTCTGCGCATCGCCATGAAGCGCGTGCCGGTGGGCGGTATCCGTGGCGCGGTCGAGGAGCAGGGCCTCAAGGTCATCGAGGTGCGCCGCCTGCGCCTGGGCGCGATCCTGCTGGGCCGCATGGCACCGGGCGAATGGCGTTTCCTGCCGGTCGACGTGCGTTTCTGATCATGGTTCATCGGGTCATGACTCCTCGAGGCATGTCCCATCGGCTTGGCCCGTATCGCGGTGGCAGGCATACTGTGCCCATCGTGTTCCACGGCTTTTTTCGCTGACAGTTCAGACGTCTGCGCCTGCTGCGTTGACCGCGCGGCGCAGGCCGTCACAGGAGTTTCAAGATATGGAAGGTATCAAGCACATCGTGGCCGTCGCCTCCGGCAAGGGTGGCGTCGGCAAGTCCACCGTGACGGCCAATCTGGCACTGGCGCTGGCTCAGGAAGGTCTCAAGGTCGGCCTGCTGGACGCCGACATCTACGGGCCGAGTCAGGCGCAGATGTTCGGCGTGCCGACCGGTCAGCGTCCGGAGATGGCCGGTGAGCAGGTCTTCAGCCCCATCGAGGCCCACGGCATCAAGACCATGTCGATGGCTTACCTGGTCGACGTGAAGGACCCGATGGTCTGGCGTGGCCCGATGGTCGCGGGTGCCTTCCAGCAGCTGCTCAACCAGACTGCCTGGGGAGAGCTGGACGTGCTGTTGATCGACATGCCGCCGGGCACCGGTGACATCCAGCTGACCCTGTCACAGAAGGTGCCGGTCTCCGGGGCTGTCATCGTCACCACGCCGCAGGACATCGCGCTGCTGGATGCCCAGAAGGGCATCGAGATGTTCCGCAAGGTCAAGGTGCCGGTGCTGGGCGTGGTCGAGAACATGAGCACGCATACCTGCAGCCAGTGTGGCCACAGTGAAGCGGTCTTCGGTGCCGGTGGCGGTGAGCGCATCGCCGAGGAATACCAGACTCGCCTGCTGGGCCAGCTGCCGCTGACCCTGAGCATCCGCGAGAATGCCGATGGTGGTCGTCCCAGCGTGATCGCGGAGCCGCAAGGCGAGGTGGCCAAGTGCTTCCTCTCCATCGCGCGTCAGGTCATCGAGACCCTGGACACTGCCGAGGCGGACGAAGGCCCGAGCATCAGCTTCAGCTGAGCCTGAGCCGACACGCCGCCGTCGCCTCGTCGCGAGGTTTCCAGCGGCGCAGCGGGCCGGTATCATGCTGGCCCGCGTTTCATGGCGCTCACGCGTCTCTCCCCCATCAGTCAGTCAGGTACGCTCGATGAGCATCAAATCCGACAAGTGGATCCGTCGCATGGCCGAAAGCCACGACATGATCGAACCCTTTGAGCCCGATCAGGTGCGCTTTCACGATGAGCGCCGTGTGATTTCCTACGGCACCTCCAGCTACGGCTACGACGTGCGCTGCTCGGATGAATTCAAGGTCTTCACCAACATCCATTCGGCGACGGTGGACCCCAAGCACTTCGACGAGAAGAGCTTCGTGGACGTGAAAGGCGATTCCTGCGTGATTCCGCCCAACTCCTTCGCACTGGCCCGTACCATCGAGTACTTCCGCATTCCGCGTAACGTGCTGACCATCTGCCTGGGCAAGTCCACCTATGCGCGCTGTGGCATCATCGTCAACGTGACGCCGCTGGAGCCGGAGTGGGAAGGGCACGTCACCCTCGAGTTCTCCAACACCACCAACCTGCCGGCGCGCATCTACGCCAACGAAGGCGTGGCGCAGATGCTGTTCCTCGAGTCCGACGAAGTCTGCGAGACCAGCTACAAGGATCGCGGTGGCAAGTATCAGGGCCAGCGTGGCGTGACACTGCCGCGTACCTGAGGCACCGGTAGCGGTACTGCTTCCGCTGCCAGCCGCGCCTGTGATTGCCGAAAGCGCCTCCCCCGGGAGGCGCTTTTTCTTTGCGCGAACGCAGGCGAGATCCGTCGTGGATGTGCTCGCTGCTTGCTGCTTGCGAGCCGAAGCATTAGTCGGAAGTTGAACAAAACAATCGATTCAATCACTTGTTTTATTGCCTATGCTTGTCTGCAGGCCACCCCAGAGTGGCTGCAGGACGGATACCTCCCACAAGCAAGGGGCACGCCATGCCATCGCGTTCACATCGCGCTGTATTCCCTCCGACCAGCGCCAGCGGTCTGGTCCGACGTTTCACTCTGAGCAGTCTCGCGCTCGCCATCAGCACCACGCTGCTGGCGGCTCCCGCGCAGGCCTATTCCGACATCTATCTCTTCGGCGACAGCCTGAGCGATTCCGGGCAGTTCCCCGATACCACCCTGGGCGGCCTCAACAGCCTGCGATTCACCAACCGCAGCGGGCCGGATTACGAGAACTCGCCCTATGGCAGTGTCTCGACCCAGTTGCTGGCCACGGAGCTTGGGCTTGCCGCTGAGCCTTCCACCTCGGTGATCTATCAATTGGCCGGCTTCAGTGACGGCACCAACTACGCCGTGGGCGGCTATACCACGGCGCAGATTCTGGCCTCGGTGACCGACGAGGATGGCTCCGAGGTGGTCATCCCCGCGGGCAGCCCGGGCGGTGGTACGGTGCTCAGGGTCGAGGATGGCTATCTGGTCAGCACCGGCGGCAGTGCCGACCCGGACGCGCTCTATTACGTCAATGGCGGTGGCAATGACTTCCTGCAGGGCGTGATCACCTCACCGGCCACGGCGGTCGCCTCCGCCGGCAATCTGGCCGCGGCGGTGGAGGCACTGGCCGCGGCGGGGGCGACCACCATCATGGTCTCCAACCTGCCGGATGTCGGCAGCACGCCGGCCGGTCAGTCGGCGGGTGCCGCGCAGGCGGCGGGGACCTCCGCGCTGGTGGGCGTCTTCAATGACGCGCTGGGCGAGCGCTTGGCGGCGCTGGATGGTCAGGTCAACATCATCCGGCTCGACACCGTCGGCATTCTCGGGGAGGTTCTGGCATCGCCGGCCGAGTTCGGCTTTGCCAGCGACGTGCCGCTGACCCAGGTGTGCTTCTCGGACAGCTGCAACGTCACGCCTTACGGGCTGGGCGGAGCTGCAGAAGACCCGGACTCCCTGCTGTTCAATGACGGGGTGCACCCGACCACCGCCGGCCAGGAGATTCTCGCCGACTACGCCTATGCGATGCTCGCCGCGCCCTCGGTACTGGGGTTGGCGCCGCAGCTGGGCACGGGGGCACTCAATGCCAGTCAGCGCAGCCTCGCCGATGAATTGCGCCCCGGGGCGCAGCATCCGCAGGCGGGAGGGGAGACGGGCGTGCGTGTGTTCGCCATCGGCTCGGCCACTGGCGGCACCGGCGATGGCGAGACCTCCACCGGCCAGCAAGGCGTTGACAGCGAACAGCGCGGCGCGGGTGTCGGCGTGATGCTGCCGCTGGACAACGCGCTCGGCCGCGCCTGGGGCGGGGTGGCGGTCAGTCAGCGCCATGCGGACTTCGATGTGGACGACGGCAGTGAGCTTGAATTGGAAGGTCAGGTATTCAGTCTGTTCGCCCGTCAGCAGCTGGGCAGAGTTGGCATGCAGGCAGTGGCCAGCTACGGTGACTTCGAGTACGACCTCGACCGCCATGTCGCGCTGGGCCAGTCATCGCGCACCCTGTCCGGTGAGACGGATGGCGATGGCTTCAGCGCCGAGGCGCGTCTCGATTATCGCCTCACCGCCGCCGATTCGCTGTGGTACAACGCGCCCTTCGTGGCCTATCGCCACACCGAGTCCGACCTCGATGGCTACACCGAATCCGGCTCCGCCGCCAATGCCCTGAGCGTCTCGGATCAGACGCTGCGCGATCGGCGTGTCGAGCTGGGCTTCATGGTCGATCGCGCCGTCGCGGATGGCTTCGGCCTCTACGGGGAGCTGGCCTACGGCAAGCGTCTCGATGACGACGCCGAGAGCGCCGAGGTGCGTCTGGCGAGCCTGCCGACCAACGCCTACAGCGCCGAGGATCTCGATCGCGGCAGTGACAACTACCTGCGTGTCGATGGCGGCTGGCGCATGCAACTGGGTCGCAATGCCATGCTGCATCTGGGCGCCGGCATCGAGACCTGGGATGAGGTGACGGCGCGCGGCGAGGTGGGCGTGAGTTATACCTTCTAGAAGCGCAAGCGCCGAGAGAGAGGGGAAGCGTGAGAGACAAGAAGACCCCGTGACATTGGCATGTCGCGGGGTCTTCTGTTTTCAGCTCGCTGTCAGCTCAGCCTGCCTTGTCAGCAAGGCAGACAGTGCGGATCAGTCTTCTTCGCCTTCCGGCAGCTCATCGCTGAGCTCTTCTTCCACATCGGCGTGGGAGAGGCGCAGACCGCCCACCGGCAGGTCATGGCCATCCAGCTTGGCCACTTCGCCGTCGAGCTTCAGGCGGCCTTCGAGGAACCAGCGCACCGCGATCGGGTAGATCAGATGCTCACGCGTGTGCACGCGTTCCTTGAGGCTGGCTTCGTCATCACCTTCCAGCACGTTGGCGACGGCCTGGATCGCCACCGGGCCACCGTCGAGCTCTTCGGTGACGAAGTGCACGCTGGCGCCGTGTTCCTTCTCGCCGGCTTCCAGAACCTTGCGATGGGTATCAAGGCCCGGCCAGGCCGGCAGCAGTGACGGATGGATGTTGATCAGTCGACCGAAGAAGCGCTGCACGAAGATCGGCGACAGGATGCGCATGAAGCCGGCCAGCACGATGAGATCCGGCTCGTGGCGTTCGATCACCTTGATCAGGGCGCCATCGTAGTGCTCGCGATTCTCGTACTCGTCATGCGGCAGCACCACGGCATCCACGCCCGCTTCGCGCGCACGCACCAGGCCGTAGGCATCGGCCTTGTTGGAAATCACCGCGACCACGTCGCCGCCCAGCTCATCGTGCTCCTGAGCCTCCAGCAGCGCCTGCAGGTTGCTGCCGCTGCCGGAGATCAGTACCACGACGCGTGGGCGTACCGGCGTGTCATCCGCCTCGAAACCGTTGCCGAAGCCGCCGAGAGTGTCACCGTTGGAGGCGTTGGTGGTCGGTTCGATCATGCGGACAGATTCTCCAGCTGGACCTGTTCTTCTTCGCCCTTGCGTGCACGGATGGCACCGAGGGTGAAGACCGTCTCGCCCTGGGCTTCCAGGTGAGCGCGCGCGGCATCGGCATCCGCCGCGGCCACGACGATGACCATGCCGACGCCACAGTTGAGCACGCGGTGCATCTCGTGCTCCTCGACATTGCCCTGCTGCTGCAGCCAGTCGAACACGGCCGGACGCTTCCAGCTGGCGACGTCGATCTCGGCGGTGCAATCATGCGGCAGCACGCGCGGGATGTTCTCGAGCAGGCCACCACCGGTGATGTGGGACATGGCGTGCACGCTGACATCGCTTTCCTTGAGCAGGGACAGCAGCGGCTTGACGTAGATGCGCGTCGGCGCCATCAGGGCGTCAGCCAGCGGCTGGCCGTCGATCTGCTGCTCCAGCAGCGAGGCATCGGCGACTTCGAGAATCTTGCGGATCAGCGAGTAGCCGTTGGAGTGCGGGCCGGAGGAGGCCAGACCCAGAATCACGTCGCCTTCGCCGACCTTCTTGCCGTCGAGGATCTCGGACTTCTCGACCACACCGACGCAGAAGCCGGCCAGGTCGTAGTCACTGCCTTCGTACATGCCCGGCATCTCGGCCGTCTCGCCGCCGACCAGTGCACAGCCGGACTGCAGGCAGCCTTCGCCGATCCCGGTGACGACGTCAGCGGCGATGTCGACGTCCAGCTTGCCGGTGGCATAGTAGTCGAGGAACTGCAGCGGCTCGGCGCCGGCGACCACCAGATCATTGACGCACATGGCGACCAGATCGATGCCGATGGTGTCGTGACGGTTGAGGTCCATGGCCAGGCGCAGCTTGGTGCCCACGCCATCGGTACCGGTGACCAGCACGGGCTGGCGATAGCCTTGCGGCAGTTCGCACAGGGCGCCGAAGCCACCCAGACCACCCATCACTTCCGGGCGGTGAGTGCGCTTGGCGACACCCTTGATGCGTTCCACGAGGGCGTTGCCTGCATCGATATCGACACCTGCATCCTTGTAGCTCAAGGAAGTCTTGCTGGGCGAGGAGTCCTGGGGGCGTTGCGTCATGTGAGGTTCCTGTCGGTGCGGCCTGAGCGGTGAGACACGATCGATCGGGGGAAAGAAAGGCGGCTATTGTAGCATTGCGCTTCACGGCTGACACCGTGGCGTTTCACAAAAAATGGCCATGATGTGAAAGACACGCCCCGAGCGCTTTCCTGAGGGCGCGCCAGTCCCTTTGGCCATCTTTCGTCAGGTGGGTCGTCCCGTTCGCCGGGCGCTTGTGGGTGAGTCAGTGACAGGCAACAATGGGGGCATGCGTGGACCGTCGGCGACATGCCGCCTGTGAGCCACACAGCTTGTCTCAAGGAGTGATGATGCAGCGTAAATGGTGGTTGCTGGCCGCAGGCGTGGCCCTGCTCGGGTTGCTGGTTCTGCTGGAGCCGATTCTGATGCCGTTCTTCATCGGCATGATTCTCGCCTATCTGGGCGACCCGCTGGCCGACTGGCTGGAAGAGAAGGGCCTGTCGCGCCGACTGGCCGTCAGCCTGGTGTTCAGCGTGCTCTCGGTGGTGCTACTGATCGCGCTGCTCATTCTGGTGCCGCTGCTCGGGCGTCAGCTGGCGCAGTTGATCAGCTTCATGCCGATGGTCTTCAACTGGATACGCGAGACGATCCTGCCGGAAGTGCAGGCCTTCACCGGCATGGATTTCAGCGCCGATTTCGATCAGGTGCGCTCGCTGCTGCTGGGCAACTGGAAGGAAACCGGTACCTTCGCCGCCGCCTTTTTGGGCACCGTCTCCAAATCCGGGCTCGCCATGGCCATCTGGCTGGGCAACCTGGCGCTGATTCCCGTCGTCACCTTCTATCTGCTGCTCGACTGGGACCGTATGAAGGAGAAGCTGCAGGGGCTCCTGCCGCGCCACATGGAGCCGACCGCCACGCGGCTGGCCCATGACTGCGACGAGGTGCTGGGTGCCTTCCTGCGCGGGCAGCTGCTGGTGATGCTGAGTCTGGGCATCGTCTATGCCATCGGCCTTGCCATCATCGGCCTCAAGTTCGCGCTGCTCATCGGGCTGGTGGCGGGGCTTGCGAGTATCGTGCCGTATCTGGGCGTCATCGTCGGAGTGTTGATCGCGGCGACGGTGGCCTTCTTCCAGTTCGGCGAGTGGTGGGCGCTGCTGGCGGTGGGCGGTGTCTTCGCGCTGGGGCAGCTGCTGGAAGGCGTGGTGTTGCAACCCCTGCTGCTGGGCGACAAGATTGGCCTGCACCCCGTGGCGGTCATCTTTGCCGTCATGGCCGGCGGGCAGCTGTTCGGGTTCACGGGCATTCTGCTGGCGCTGCCGGTAGCCGCCGTGATCATGGTGCTCTTGCGTTATCTGCATGATCGCTATAAAAACAGTACTTTATATGATCAACAGCGTGATTCTCGCCCCGTGGCCGCCAGTGAGCCACCCGCGTCTTCGGCGGCAGAGGATACCCAGTGATCGAGAGAGATCACGGCAACAACAACCAGCATGACGGATGGCAATGACACAGGGACAGATGGCACTCGGCGTCGGGGTACGCGACGCCGCGACCTTCGACAACTACCACTTCACCTCCACCTCGCTGGCAGAGGCCCTCAAGGGGCAGCTTGCTGACGGCGGGGAGCCCTTCGTCTATCTATGGGGCGGTGAGCAGAGTGGGCGTAGCCATCTGTTGCAGGCGGCATGCCATCTGGCGGGAGAGCAGGGCAAGCGTGCCTTCTACCTGCCGCTCAAGGAGATTGGCCACTTCCCGCCGCACATGCTGGAGGGGTTGGACGAGATGGATCTGGTCGCCATCGACGACCTCGAGAGCGTGATCGGCCGCAAGCGCTGGGAAGAGGCGCTGTTCCACCTCTACAACCGCCTGCGTGACAGTGGCCGCCACCTGCTGGTCAGCGCCAACTGTGCGCCGCGCCTGCTTCCCGTCACCCTGCCGGACCTGGCCTCACGCCTCTCCTGGGGCGTCACCTTCCACCTCTCCGGGCTGGATGATGGCCAGCGTCTCGAGGCGCTCAAGCTGCGCGCCAAGGACCACGGCCTCGCGCTGCCCGATGAAGTCGCCCGCTACATCCTGCATCGTGGGCCGCGCAGCCTGCCGGGTCTGTTCGCCGCGATGATCGAGCTCGACAACGCCTCGCTCTCCGCCCAGCGCAAGCTCACCATTCCCTTCGTCAAGCAGACCCTCGGCTGGTAGACGCCGCGCCTGCGCATTGCCTCAGCGTCAGAATCCGTGATGCTGCGACCGGGTGGCACCGTTCTTGCTGCCTCTTTCTCATCATCCCTCTTCGAGGACACAAGGCATGAAGCGGCTAGACAAGCACCGGGAACGCATGCACGAACAAGCCAACTCGATCGGCAACTTCCTGGTCGAAGGCTTTCATTATCTGGGCCTGTTCGCCATCGGCGGGGCCATCGCCATTGCCTCGGTGTCGGCCTTCTTCGAGATGTTCGCCAAGGGCTCGGCCAGCGTCGATGACATCCTGCTGCTGTTCATCTATCTCGAACTCGGCGCGATGGTCGGTATCTACTTCAAGACCAACCACCTGCCGATCCGTTTCCTGCTCTACATCGCCATCACCGCGCTGACGCGCTACCTCATCGGCGATGTCTCCCACCACAAGGCCCCCGATATCGGCCTGCTCTACCTCTGCGGCGGCATCTTCTTCCTCGCCCTCTCGGTACTCGCCGTACGCTACGCCTCCTTCAAATACCCCTCCAGCAAATCCATCGACCCGATGGGCGGTACGGTAGGGGACGAGGATTCGACGCGATAAACCCGTGTTTCAGTAGCTTCTGAAGACCCAAAAGGCCGCGATCACTTGCGGCCTTTTTTCATTCTCCACTCAGCGTCAGACACAACCTGCGGCTGCCGCCGTGGTCGCGGTGTTCACCGAGCCAGATGCCTTGCCAGGTGCCGAGGGCGAGGCGGTTGACGCCGCGGCGGGCTTCGACGGGCAGGGTGAGTTGGGTGCCGAGCAGGCTGGCGAGTACATGGGCGGGCATGTCGTCATCGCCTTCGAGGGTGTGGCGGAAGTAGGGCAGGTTGCCGGGCACCAGACGGCGCAGGAAGGCGTCCATGTCGTGACGCACGTCGGGGTCGGCGTTCTCGTTGAGGGTCAGCGAGGCGGAGGTGTGCAGCAGCTGCACATGCAGCAGGCCGACACTGGCCGGTGGCATTTCGGCCAATGCCTGCTCCACCTCGTCACTGACGAGGTGAAAACCGCGCTTGCGGGCGGAGAGGGTGAGAGTGTCGCGTTGCCACATGAGAAGCCCTGCCTGTCGTTGATTCAGTACATGCTAAACATGACAAGCCAGAACGCAAAAGGCCAGCCCTAAAGGGAAAGCTTTCATGTTTTGTATATCGATGGATTATTATTTATTAGTAGTAATAGGTGTGGTTGCAATGCAACAATATACGGCTATCGTGTTAGCGGCTTCTTCTATACTGTTCTTATTCCAACTACTCGGATATACTATGTTAAGCAATAAGTTGAATCAATTGTGATAGTGAAGAGTATATGTGGTATTGATAGTGATGCTTTTGTTCCATGAGTGACTCATATGTAATGATTGAGTGAAGTGCGCCTATGTATATAGTCACGAGGACTATCTTGCTCTATAAGTTTTTTTCATATAGGATTGTCGATGTTTTTGTGGTTATATTTAAGCCAATAAGTTTAAATATCTTAAATATAACAAGTTTTGAGTGAGTTTTTGAGCATTCTGTTGCTAAAGGAAATCGCAAAAAGCTTGTATTGTAAGTTTGATTAGAATACTTTCAGTATATTGCTGATGTTATCTCTGTGTAAGGAGTGGTAATGTATATTTCCAAGATAAAGCTAGAGAATTTTAAGACTTTCAACAGTCTTGAGATTGATTGCAATGAGAATTTCAATGTCATTGTAGGCGAAAACAACATAGGAAAAAGCACTATATTTGAAGCATTGCTGTTATGGAAATCAGCATATGACAGTCTTATCCAGTCTAAAGATAGGAAGAAATTCTATAAGGCAAGCTCAAATTACTATATGCCTTTTTCTGATTTTCATCATATTAGGCTGTTTAATGATGACGATATATTTTTTAACCCTGGGGTTAATAGTGCTGCTATAACATTAGTTGTTACTGATGATCAAGATGTTTTTTCTCTAATGATTAGGTTTGACAAGCCTGGAATCAAGAATTCCTATTTTCGAATCTATAATAATGATTATTTCAGTGAGTTTGAGAGGTTCGCAAACCATGTTAGAGGAAAATCATGCTCGTTAAAAAATGCTATATTTTTGTATCAAACTCGTCCTGTATCGACTGTTTATAAAAATGAACCATTTTATAATAACGCACAAATTGAAAAAAAGATTAGTATTGGTAAGTCGCACGATGTTTTAAGGAATAAAATTCTTAAAACAGAAAACACTCAAGCCACTAGGGTTTCGGAAAAATTTCAAGATCTCGAGGGACGGCTCAATACGGTACTTGGAAAAGAGTATTCAATAAAATTTAAAAATAAAAATAGAATAGATGAAGAATATGTAAGAATTACAGCAGAGTGTCCATCACATCGTGAGCTTGAACTCTCGATGATGGGAAGCGGTTTTCTACAAGTTGCAGAGATTTTTGCTACGCTAGGATATATTGAGCGGAATATTGACGGAATTTGTTTGATCTTGATTGATGAGCCTGATTCACACATTCATTCTGATCTTCAATCGCAGTTAATAGATGAATTGAAGTCTCATAATGATAGTCAGTTGCTAGTTATTTCTCACAATGATCGATTGATTAGTAAGGTATCTGAAGGGGAGTTATTCTTCCTTAATGAAACTGTAAAGGATAGTGGTAGCTTAAAAGCTCTAACCATAGATGATTTTCCAACTGTGAAAGAAGGCTTGGCTAGCATTCTAACTACAATAGAACGCGCTGAGGATAAGCCGATCGTTCTAGTGGAGGGTAAAACTGACCAAAAAATCCTCACGACCGCTTGGGAGAAAATTTTTGGAAATATAGAAATTCCGTTTATATTTATAGCTTCAGGTATACAAATTAATGAAAATGAAAGAACTGGAAGTGCTGATACTGTCAGGAGGTCATTGGAATACGTAGCTAATTTACTTGATCACAGAATTATTGGGTTGTTTGATAATGATAAGGCGGGTAATGAAAGCTATAAGGGGCTGAATTCAAATGTGTTTCAGCCCTATATGATCACTAATGAGGTAAGGCGCCATAGAGAGAAAGATATATTTGGTCTGCTTCTACCGGTGCCAGATAATCGAGCACATTTCGTTAATCAGAACAAGATTACTCAACGATATTTCGTTATTGAGCATTATTTTTCTGATGAGGTGCTAGAAGTCAATGATATGAAAGATGATCCAATTATTGAGGGAGCAAGTGTGTTCCAGATTAAAGGGAGTAAGAAAACCTTCGCTGATAGATGTGCGAACCTTCCTGTCGAAGAATTTGATAGCTTTAGGATGCTATTCGAAAAACTAGATCAAATTATTCTCTCGACACATAGATAAAATTGTAAATCGAATGCTGATAGATACTGGGAGCGAGGTGATTGATGTCGACAAGTGCTTCGACGGCAGTGTGAGCTAGGATCCGAGTAGGCTTGCGATTACATGTGCAGGTATGGCGTAATCATATGCTAAACATGACAAGCCAGAACGCAAAAGGCCAGCCCCGGAGGGCTGGCCTTTTTGCTGTGGGCTGCGCTGGTTCATCTCAAGCGAGAGGAGGGCGACAGCATGGCATCGCTGCCATCAACCGGTGGTGGTGGCGGCTTCGCTGACGGTGCGGCGGGCGGCCTTGGCGGTGACGCGCTCCGGTTCTGTCTTGCCGATCTCGCGGGCGAGCCAGTCGGCGAGCATGCGCACGCGGGTCGGGATCGGGCCGCGCGGCAACAGCATGCCGATCTCGACCGGCGGGATCTCGTCGCATTCCAGACGCTTGAAGGACTGGCCGTTGCGCTCGCTGAGCGAGTTGACCCAGTCGATGGGCAGCACGGCGCGAATCAGACCATCGGCGACGTAGTCGGTAAGGACTTCGAGGTCATCGGACTGGATGTGATTCGGGCGCGGGTCTTCCGGGTGACGCGAGAGCGAGGTGCCGGAGACGAGCGGTTCCAGCTCGCCCCACGGCAGTTCTTCGGGATGCTCGACATGCGAGGCCGCGTAGGCGGCTTGCTGCCACTGGGTCAGCGGGCGGAAGACGTGAGTGCTGCCGGCCAGGTGCGGGAAGCCGATGACCAGATGCGGCTGGTTCTCGAGAATCTCGCGACCGTTGTGCCACAGCTTCAGCTTGATATCGACTCCGTCATGCTCTGACAGGAAGCTGGTGAGAGCGTGGCCCAGGAAGTGACGACCCAGCGCTGGGGTGGCGTGGATCCGAATGGTGCCGGTGAGGTCCGACTGACGATCCTCGATGGCGCGGTGCGCTTCATCATCGAGGTTGGCCATCGATCGTGCGTAGCGGTAGAGAGTCTCTCCCGCTTCCGACAGGCGGATACCGCGATGGCCGCGTTCCACCAGGCGAGTGCCGAAGCGGCCCTCGAGGGCGTCGAGGCGACGGCTGACGGTGGATTTGGGCAGGCGCAGGCGTTCGGCAGCACGGGACAGGCTGCCGAGATCCGCGACCATCAGAAAGGTGTTATAGGCGTCGATATCGCTCATCGAATAGGTCCGGTTGTTCAGGGGGTCGGGGTGTGTCGTCAGGGAAACACCCACCTTGTACGGGCCATGTCGGGCCCGTCGCAGCGCAGGGGCTGCACAACGGATTGCCTGTCGATGACCGTGCCCCTCGTACCGCGGGGGATGCCCCGGGCAAAGACGCGCTCATCGATCAACAACCGCTCCTGTCAGTCGTGCACCGCAGCGCACGTCGACAGGTCTTGCACTTGATTCTTGCCTTCAACTCTTGCGGCCGGCTCGTGAAGCCCGGTCTTGGGGCTCAGTCTTGAAGCCTAGTCTTGAAGCCTGGTCTTGAAGCCCGGTCTTGAAACCGGTCTCGAAACCCGGCTTCGCGCACAGTGCCGCGCCAGAAACGCGAGAACGGATTTCAGGCGCTGGATGATGGTGACTCTGAGCAGGCTAACAATATCACCATCCCGTCATTGTTGCATCCAAAGTCGCACGCATTGCGCAATTCCGATCTCCGTGAAACGTGACACCTCGGCAGAATGCGCAACGGCGGGGGGACTGGCGTCATTGGCGGCATGACGGCTCAGACGTCAGTGACCGGAGATGGTTCCGTATCTGATGACAGACAGGTGAGAAAAAGTGTCTTTTTCGTGAGGCAAGGCGCAGGGCAGGTCCTTGCGCGGCTGGGGGGGGCCTTCTGCCACGAGAAATCGGGAATCGGCGAGGGGGCAGATGGGCGCGAGGCGAGTGGGCGTGCCCGTGAGGAGGGCACCCGGTTGCAGGTTTCGAGAAGAGGCGTTGCAGAAACGGTAGATGACGGAAATGTGCAAGAAAGTGCATTATCTCGACTGCAAAGAAGAATCATTATTATTATTAATCTTGGGAACGCTCCGCACATGACAGTCTGCCTCTCTTCGCGCCACACCGTCAGCGCTTCACGCGCGACGGTCTTCACTCCTCGTCCGCTGGTCGCGGCCATCGCCTTGCTGTGTGCCGGGACGGTCAATGCCGAGCCGCTGCAGATGCAGACACTGCAGGTCGAGGAGGATCGCCTCGAGGCCACGGCGGTGGTGGACAGCGAAGAGCTTGCCCTGCATCAGGCGCGTGATCTCAAGGACATCTTCCGCGATACGCCTTCCGTCACCGTTGGCGGCACCACGGCCTCCTCCGAGAAGCTCTACGTGCGCGGGCTGGAAGATACCAACCTCAACATCAGCATCGATGGCGCCAGCCAGAACGGCTACCTGTTCCACCACAGCTCCAACTTCAACATCGAGCCGGAGCTGCTCAAGCGCGCCGAGGTCCAGGCCGGGCCGGGGGCGGCGGACAACGGGCCGAACGCGCTGGGTGGCAGCATCAAGTTCGTGACCAAGGATGCCCAGGACCTGCTCAAGCCGGGTCAGAGCGTCGGTGGCATGGTGAAGGGCAGCACGGAATCCGCGGCAGATGCCGTCAAGGGCACGCTGTCGGTGTATGGGGAGGTGGCGCCCAACGCGGGGCTGCTGTTCACCACCAGCGCACGCAACAGCGATGACTACCGCACCGGCGGCGGTGATGAGGAAGAGGGTACCGGCGGTCATCAGCGCAGCTATTTCGGCAAGTTCAGCCTGCTGGATCAGGGCGCGCACAGCCTGCGACTCAGCGCGGAGCACAATGAGGACACCGGCATCTACTGCGTGCGTCCCAACATGGAGTGTCAGCCGTTCAACAACGCCAAGGTCGATACCGAGCTGAGCCGTGACACCTATAACGCCAACTACGATTTCGAACCGGGCTCGCGGCTGGTGGATGTGCACGCCAATGTCTTCCACTCCAGTACGGAAGTGGACCGCACGTCCCTCGCTACCGGGGCCAGCTCGAATGCCAAGGTCGAGAGTGTCGGGGGGGATCTCAACAACACCTTCCGCTTCGGCCCCGAGGCGATGAACAACCGTCTGACCCTGGGCAGTGATTACGTCGAGGATGAATCCAGCACCGCTGGCTTCGACGAGACGGCGCGCAACATCGCGCTCTACGCCCAGCACCGCATGACGCTCGGCGCGGTGGATCTGTCCTTCGGTGCCCGGGTCGATGACTACCGGACCGAATACGCCAATGGCGAGACGCTGGATGACACCGATGTCAGCCCCAACGCGAGCCTCAACTGGCGTGTCGGCGGGGGTGTCGAGCTGTTCACCGGCTATGCCACGGCCGTGCGTGGCAACAAGGGCCGCGAAGCCCTGTTGATCGACGGGGGCGTCGGCCCGGGCGAGACGCTGGTGGTCGAGCCGGGTCTCGAGGCCGAGACCTCGCGCAGCACCGAGGTCGGTGCCCGCTGGAAAGGCGAGGGCATCCTCACCCAGCGTGACCGCGCCGGACTGGAAGTCACCTACTTCGATACCCACTTCGACAACTACATCACCGAAGGGTCGGCGGGTGATGTGACCACCATCACCAACATGGAAGGTATCGTCACCAGCAAGGGTGTCGAGGCGCGAGCCACCTACGGACTGGGCGGCTGGGACATGACGCTGGGCTACCTGACCATGGACCTGGAAGACAACCAGGGCGAGACCGTGGTGGATGACATGGGGCTGGGCAACCAGACCGGAGACCGCTGGAGCCTGGACAACCGTTACACCTTCGCCGACCCGCAGCTGACTCTCGGCTGGACCGTGACCGCCTACGAGCGCCTCACCGACCTGCCGGATGACCAGAGCGAGCGTGCCGGTTACGCCACGCATGACCTCTACGCCAGCTGGGTGCCGGGTGACATGCCGGACCTGACTCTGACGGCCGGTATCTACAACCTGTTCGACAAGGAATACTCCGACCAGAACACCTTCTATCTGGAAACCAACAGCCCACGTGGCATCACGCCGGGCGCCATCACCAGCCCGGGGCGTGACGTGCGTCTGTCGGCGGCGTATCGCTTCTGATCAAAAGGTGCTGTCAGCCAGCGTGTCTCTGACGGAAGGGCATCGCCAGCGGTCGTGATCCAGGCTCGCACCCCGGGAGGCTTCACTGACGCGTAGCCCCGCTCCAGAGAACGAGGTAGCGACACGGCGGCAACGGCAGCACCGATGCAAGGGCATCAGCGCAGGAACGTCTGTGCAGGAACGTAAGCGCAAGAACGTCAGCGCAAGAAAAAAGCGGCGCCATCGTGTTTTCACGGTGGCGCTGTCCTGTCTTTGGAGTGCGCGTGCTCCATGGCGCGGGCCCCGGCCGGCCTGCGTCCCGCGGGCAGGCTGTGCTACCATCGCGACCAAATGTCGGAGAGCCGCTGCACGACTCTTCGCACCGCACTCACGTTCCCGCCCGTGGCGGGTGATCGTACGAATAAGGAAGGATGCATGGCGCTTCTGAAGATTTTTGTCGGCACGATGTATGGCGGCTCGCTGGATGTGGCCGAGCAGGTGCAACCGCTGTTCGAGCAGGCAGGCTATACGGTGGAAGTGCTTGACCAGCCGACACTGGAAGACTTGACGGAAACACGCCCGGATCTGGCGCTGTTCGTCACCTCCACCACCGGCAGTGGCGATGTGCCGGGCAACCTGAGCGGCTTCCTCAATGCGCTCTCGGCCCAGTCACCGGCGCTGGACTGGCTGCGTTATGGTCTGATCGCTCTCGGCGACAGCTCCTACGGCGAGACCTACTGCGGTGCCGGGCGTCAGCTGGACGAGCGTCTGGCGGATCTGGGCGCCACGCGCCACGGCGAGCGCCTCGAGATCGATGCCATGGAGACCTTCATGGCGGATGACGCGGCCCTGCCGTGGGTCGAGAGCTGGATTCCGACGCTGCCGGCGACCGCCTGACCCCGTCACGCCGGGCGTGCCCGGCGTCCGACTTCTTCATCGTGTTCGATTTCCACGTTGCCCGACCTTTCCTCGAGACTGCTGCACATGCCGAAACTCAATCCTGATCATCCGCGCGCCCGCAACCTGACACCGCAACGTGTCTCCGTGCTGGCGGGCCTCGCCATCGTGATGGTCGCCAACATTCCGCGTTTTCTGCTCAGCGGTGACACCACGCGCCTGATGCTGATCAGTGGCTTTGCCGTGGCCGTCGCGGCGCTGGGGGTCTACATCTATCGCCAGCTCTCCGATGTCGCCCAGGGCGAAGTGCCGAGACTGATGCGTCGCGTGTTCGTGTGGCTGGTGGTGGGCCTGGCGGCGATGGCAGCCTTCAACTTCGCCGCGCCGATGCTTGACCGCCCCAGGGAAGGGGCGCTGGAAGTGCTGGTCGATGGCCTGACACTGGGGCTGGTGGCGCATGTCATCAGTCTGTGGATGCATCGGGGCCGCAAGAGCGACTGAGCCCTGTCTGCCGCCTGCCGCAAACGACGACGCCCCCGGCCAGTGATGGTCGGGGGCGTCGTCGTATCAGGCCCGGGGCTGATGGCCCGGGCGTCACGGCCTCACTTGCACAGCGTGTAGCAGGGCTCGTAGTCGCTGCCCGGCAGCTTCATGCGGCCCTGGGCCACGAAGGAGGTGAGCAGGGCGTCGAGACGTTCCATCAGCTCGGCTTCGGCGGTCAGGCGGAAGGGCCCATCGCGCTCGATCTCCTCGATGCCTTCCTTCTTGACGTTGCCGGCGACGATGCCCGAGAAGGCACGACGCAGGTTGGCGGCCAGCTCATGCACCGGCTGGTTGCGATGCAGCGCCAGGCTCGACATGTTGGCGTGGGTCGGCGCGAAGGGCTGCTGGAAGTGCGGGGCGATATGCAGACGCCAGTTGTAGTAGAAGGCGTCGTGATGCTGACGACGGAACTCCGCGACGTCATCGATGCCGCCTCGCATGGTGCGCGCCACCTCGACCGGATTGTCGATGATGATGGTATAGCGCGAGCGCGCTTCCTCACCCAGCGTATAGGTGATGAACTCGTCGATCTGCTGGAAGTAGTCGGCGCTGGAGGCCGGGCCGGTGAAGATGACCGGGAACGGCAGGCCTTCGTTTTCCGGATGCAGCAGGATACCCAGCAGGTAGAGAATCTCTTCCGCGGTGCCCACGCCGCCCGGGAAGACGATGATGCCATGCGCGGTCCGCACGAAGGCCTCAAGGCGCTTCTCGATGTCCGGCATGATGATCAGTTCATTGACGATCGGGTTGGGTGACTCGGCGGCGATGATGCCCGGCTCCGAGATGCCCAGATAACGGCCCTGCTTGCGACGCTGCTTGGCATGCGCGACGTTGGCCCCCTTCATCGGGCCCTTCATCGCGCCGGGACCACAGCCGGTGCAGATGTCGAGTTCGCGCAGGCCGAGGTGATAGCCCACGTCCTTGGTGTACTCGTATTCCTCGCGATTGATCGAGTGGCCACCCCAGCAGGTGACGAGGCTCGGTTCACGCGAGGACTTCAGGGCACCGGCGTTGCGCAGGATATGGAACACCGCGTTGGTGGTGCCTTCGGTGGTGGAGAGATCGAAGCGGGGCGTGTTCTGGATCTCGTTGGCCACGTAGACGATATCGCGCAGCACGCTCGAGAGGTGCTCACGAATGCCGCGGATCATCTTGCCATCCACGAAGGCATCACCCGGCGCATTGTCGAGCTTCAGACGGATGCCACGATCCTGCTGCAGCACCTCGATCTCGAAGTCCTTGTAGGCATTGAGCACCGAGACGCTGTCATCGGTCTGGCTGCCGCAGTTGAGCACCGCCAGCGCGCAGCGGCGCAGGATGTCATGCAGGCCATTGGAGGAGGTGTCGCGCAGGCGATTGACCTCATCCTGGGAGAGAACTTCCAGGCTGCCTTCCGGTGAGATGATGGTGGAGACCAGCGTCGAGCTGGCATCGCGGGAGTAGGTGGTAGCTTCACTGGTGACAGAGTTCATGACCGTCTTCCTTGTGTCAGGCGCCCACGGCTGACTGGGCGCGGTTCCGGGCTTCTGCCCAGAGTTCGGCGATGCGCTCGCGGTCGTCCACGCTCATGCCGTCCTGGGCAAAGGCGTGCTGCATCCACTCTTCGAAGGTGGCGTCAAAATCTTCCGCGACCACATCGGCGGCATCGTAATCGGCGTTCTCGAGAACCAGTTCCACCTGGGGAATCATGTATCCCAGCGGGAAGAGGTCGACTTCGGCGCATTCGCTTTCCATGGCGAGCAGTGCCTTGTGGATGGCTTCGCCGCGCGCGGCCAGTGGATCAAGCATCTGGAGCATCTCGTGATTCGGGCCAGTCGCGAGGACTGGTCGGGGCAGAGGAAAGGCGCCGAGCCCTGCCGCGTCATTCGGGCATCGCCCACGAAAGACGCAGCCAGAGCGGCACCTGGCAATGAGGATGATGCTAACACGCGAGGGCGCCACGGCGCAGCGCTGCGCATGGCGGCTGGCTCTGGTAGAATCATGGCCTTTGCGGGTCGGTGGCCCTGTGCAGACATTCAGGCAGCTATCGGCAACACGACGCGCCGAGTCGCGTCCCCCGTTCGTGAGTGGTCAGTGCCTCCATGTTCAACGCCCAGTATTTTCGTACCTTCATCACCCTGGTGGAGACCGGCAGCTTTACCCATACCGCGCGCAAGCTGGAAATGACCCAGCCCGGCGTCAGCCAGCATATCCGCAAGCTGGAGCAGTACCTGGGGCGCTCGCTGCTCAACCGTCAGGGACGCAAGTTCTCGCTCACCGCAGCGGGGCGTCGCTGTTACGACTACTCCGTCAAGCTGTTTGCCGAGCACACCCAGTTCATGCACTCGCTGGATGATGACTCGCCCGACAGCGGGGAATGCCGTGTGGCCAGCCCCTCAAGCGTCGGGCTGATGTTCTATCCGTTCACGCTCGGCTATCAGCAGCAGCATCCGGGGCTGACGGTCAGCTACAGCTTCGCCTTCAATTCCGAGATCGTGCAGGACGTGCTGGCGGGGCGCTTCGATCTTGGCATCGTCACTGAGCCGGTCAAGCATCCGGATCTCAACTTCGAGCTGTGGCATCAGGAGCCGCTGTGCCTGGTGGTGCCCGCCGACTTCGCCGGCAACAGTCTCAATGAGCTGATGGCGCTGGGCTTCATGAATTACGCCGACGGCGTCAACAACGCCAGCGCCTTGCTGCGCGAGAACTTCGCCGGTGAATTCCGCTCGATGAGCCACTTCCCGCAGCAGGGTTTCACCAACGACATCGGCATGGTGCTGGATGCCGTGGCACGTGGCCTGGGCTTCACCGTCGTCTCGCGCACGGTGCTGGAGACGTCCCCGTGGCAGCGCCAGGTGCGCGAGATGCCGCTCACCGAGGCCGTCTACGAGAACCTGTACATCGTCACGCGTGACAATGCCGAGGTGCCGCGCCGCTATGAGCAGCTGCTGGGCGAATTCCGCCTGCAGCGCCGCAACACGCTCTACGGCTACGCCGATGCCCCGGAAAGCTTCGACAACATGGACCTCGACGGCATGGTGTAACGCCTGCCATGACGTGACAGGGCTCTCCTCAGGCCTGCCTGGCATCGCAAGACCCGCTCCTCGAAGCGGGTCTTCGTGTTTCTAGGGCAGGGACAGGCCCGCGTCAGGGCGTCGCTTGGAGCGCACCGTCCTGTTTCAGTGCGCGACCCCGGCTTGCGACCAAGGCCTGATGCGACGCCGCCACGGCGCGTGGGATGCTGGATGACAGCCTGACCAGTGTCGTGAGGTGTTTGCGCGACTTGCTGCCTACCCCTTGTTCGTTGTCATCGAGGAACCCGTACCGTGTCTTCTTCCAAGTCCCGATTCGTTGATGCACCGCCTGCCGCGAGCGACGTGGCCGATGCCCAGTCCTTTCGCCAGTCGTTCTCGCTGCTGTCGCGCATGGAGGTGACGGAGCTTGACGAGGCGCTGCATGGCGAGCTCGCCCGGCGCTGTCGCTGGCAGGGATGGGAGTCACGCCACATGAGCGCGAGCCAGGCCGCCGAGCTGATTCGCGATGGCATGACGGTGGGCATGAGCGGCTTCACGCGGGCGGGGGAGGCCAAGGCCCTGCCGCTGGCGCTGGTGGAGAAGGCGCGCCGCGAGCCGTTCGCCATCACGCTGATGACCGGCGCCTCGCTGGGCAATGACCTGGACGGTCAGATGGCGGACGCCCACATGCTGGCGCGGCGCATGCCGTTCCAGGTCGATCCGGTGCTGCGCCGTGCCATCAATGCCGGCGAAGTGATGTTCATGGATCAGCATCTCTCGGAGACGGTGGAGCTGCTGCGCAACCATCAGCTGAGTGACATGGACGTCGCGGTGGTCGAGGCCAGTGCCATCACCACCGACGGCGGGATCGTGCCGACCACCTCGGTGGGCAATTCGGCCAGCTACGCGATTCTGGCCGACAAGGTGATCATCGAGCTCAATCTCGAGTCCCCGGCGGCACTCGAGGGACTGCACGATATCTACATTCCGCAGATGCGCCCCAGCCGTCAGCCGATCCCGGTGGTGGCGCCGGATTCGCGTATCGGCACGCCGTACATCCCCATCGACCCTGCCAGGATCGCCGCCATCGTGTTGACGCGTGGCAAGGACAGCCCCTCGACCTGTACCCCGCCGGATGAGGATACCCGGCGGATGGCGGACCATCTGGTCGAACTGCTCAAGCAGGAGGTCACGCTGGGGCGTCTGACGCCTGCGTTGCTGCCGCTGCAGGCCGGGATCGGCAGCATGGCCAACGCGGTGATGAGCGGACTGAAGGAGGGGCCCTTCGAGCACCTCACCATGTACTCGGAGGTATTGCAGGACTCCACCTTCGATCTGCTGGATGCCGGCAAGCTCGACTTCGCCTCCGGCTCCTCCATCACCGTCACCGAGGAGCGCGGGCGCACCCTGTGGAAGGACCTCGAGCGTTACCGTGACCGTCTGATCCTGCGTCCGCAGGAGCTGTCCAATCATCCGGGCATCGTGCGGCGTCTCGGCGTGATCGCCGTGAATACCGCGCTGGAATTCGACATCTACGGCAACGTCAACTCCACCCACGTGTGCGGCACGCGGATGATGAACGGTATCGGCGGCTCCGGGGACTTCGCGCGCAATGCCCAGCTCTCGGTGTTCATCACCAAGTCACTGGCCAAGGGCGGGGATATCTCGAGCGTGGTGCCCTTCGTCAGTCACGTGGATCACACCGAGCATGACGTGGACATTCTGGTGACCGAACACGGCCTGGCGGATCTGCGGGGCCTGGCACCGCGAGAACGCGCGGTGCTGGTGATCGAGAACTGCGCCGACCCGCGCTATCGTCCCGCGCTGCGGGCCTACTTCGAGGAGGCCTGCCGGCGGGGCGGCCATACCCCGCATTGCCTGGAGCAGGCGCTCAGCTGGCATCGCGAGGTGGAAGTGCACGGCAACATGCGCGCCCTGTGCACGCCTGAGCAACGCGGCGATGTGCCGGCGGAGCAGGCAGGTGAGAAGGTCAGCGCCGGCTAGCGCGGCGTTCAGGCCGCTCTCGCCACCGGAGCGGCCAGAGGCCAGTCACCAGACGCCAGAAACCAGGGCGGCTCAGGCGACTGACTCAAGTGATTGACTCAAGCGACAGGCGACGAGCGACAGGAGGGCGGATCACTGATCCAGACCGTTTTCCTTGCGCTCGTCTTCGCATTCCGGGCTGCCCATCTCATAGTCACGGCATAGCTGGGGGCGGCGATCATAGATGGTGCACATCAGCGTCTCGCGATCGACGGCGGCACACCAGCCATCATCGAGGCGGCGCATGACTTCGCCCCCCCACTCATCCTCGTCGATCAGATAGTCCGGCACGCCGGTATCGGTGAGCAGGATGACCTCAAGCCTGCAGCAGCAGGCCTGGCAGTTGCTGCAGGTGATCTCGGGATTCACAGGTGTCGTATCGCCGGTAGCGAACGGCGATACGTCGGTAATCGGAATATTCATCGGGTCAGGGTCAGCCACAGTGAGTCAGGTGCCATCATCGGCACGCTTCAGCCGGCAGTGAAACATACTCACGCACGGATTACTTGTAGACCTTGTCGATCCCTTCCCAGTAGCCCTCGGGGTCCCGGTCATCGGTCATGTAATAGAGCTGGTAGCGACGATTGAGGCGCGCACCACCATCACGGGTCAGCGGTGCCCAGGCAAAGCCGGTACTGCCCTTGCTGGAGGTGGTGAAGAAGGCGTCCAGCGGAATGCTGACGTAGAGCCCCTTGTCGAAGCTGCCCTCGCCATAGTCATCGCCGGCATCGGTCATGGTTGCCCAGGCCCCGACGCTGACCCCGTTGGAGAAGCGGCGGGACAGATCCAGCGTCGCGCCGATATCGCCGGCCAGATAGCGCCCCACCGAGCCCTTGACCAGCACATCGTGCCAGCCGGACTGCCAGTAGGCGGTGGCATGGCCGGTGGTGACGGAATAGTCGCGCAGGCCGAACTGCTGATCGAATTCCCGCTGGCGGACGCGGTTGATATCCAACCCCAGTGCCAGCGAGCTGTTCATCGGGCGATAGAGCACCTCGGCACCGACACCGGCATACATCATCTCGAGAATGCCGCCGTAGGCCTGGGCATACCAGTCACGCCCGAACTGATGAGTGCGGGTGTACTGCAGATTGGTGATGCCCAGATCGGTCTCCTTGACGTAATCCCCGACGTAGGTGCGCACGCGTGGCAGGTCGGAGTCGGCGATGTACTCGTAGTTCTCGTAGTTGTCGGCCAGCTGATAGGTGGCCACGCCGGAGAACCAGCCATTGCGATCGGTGCGCCACAGGGCATCCAGCTGCAGGTTGAGCTGGTAGAGATAGCCGTCCGGTCCGCCGAAGTTTTGTTTCAGGTTGGGCGAGAATCCCCAGTTGAAGCCGGCGGGTTCCCTGTCCAGCAGCGTGGCGGCATCCGCGCTGGCGTCGTCGTCAGGCGCGGGAGAGGCGGCGCGAGCGGTGATGGAATGCTCGTACTCGGCACCGAAACGTCTGTCGTTGGCGGCCGCGACGAAGGCCTCTCGCGGATGCTCATCCTCGCGCAGCGCCAGGCCGTTGCTGCTCAGGCGGTAGCGGAAGTGGGTGATCTCGGCGGGCAGGCGGTTGTGCAGTACGCGATTGGCGCGGCCTTCGGCCTGCAGGTCCTTGCGAAAGCGCGTGGCCTCCGCCTCTATGACCAAGGTCTCGCCCTCTACCCGCAGGCGGGAGACTTCAAGCCCCGTCTGGGCACGCAGGGTCGCGGCCAGTGCCTGCCAGTCGACGTCCTCCAGCCGTATCGGCGCTGGCGGGCTTGCGGCGGGCTCGCCCGTGGTGGCACTCGGGGAGGTCGGCAGCGTCAGCAGGCGGCCTTGAGGCGCAGCCTCGTCGCCGGTCGGCGAGGGCGTTGAGAGCGGCGCAGCCTCGTCGCCGGTCGGCGAGGGCGTTGAGAGCGGCGCAGCCTCGTCGCCGTCCAGCGAGGTCGTTGAGAGCGGCGCAGCCTCGCCACCGTCCAGCGAGGGCGTTGAGGTCGGCGTGGCACCGGCGGGACGTGGCGGGCGATCCGACGGGACTGTCTCGCTGTCCCCACGATTGACGGCATCCAGCGAGCGCACCCGGAAGGCTTCCGGGGTCTGGTCATGGCGGTAGCGCGAATGGTGACTGGGGGCGACATCTTCCGGGGTGCCGTCATCCTTGGCCTGAGCCAGCCCCGCCAGATTGGTGGACAGTGACAGGCCCAGCATGGCGGTGTTGCCGCGCTCCCAGCCGCCATGCAGCGACAGGTTGTCATTGACCTTGAACGTCGCGCCCAGATTGAACGGTGAATCCTGGTCTATCTCCACCGTCAGGGGCTCGTCGGAGTAGTCGTTGCCCTCGTATTCCAGCATCAGGGTCAGCGGGTCCCAGGGCGTCTGATATTCGATACCGCCGAAGACGGCCGGGCTGCCACTGAACATGCTGCCCAGCTGGAAGTCGCCCCCGTTGTCGCTGGTGGTGTCGCTGCGCGTCTCGAGGCTGCTTCTCACCAGCGCCAGCGGGTTGCTGAAGTCGCCCCGCGTGCCCAGATAGCCCCAGCCAAGCCCCAGACTGACATCAAGATCACCATAGCGCTTGCTGGCCACCAGATATTCAGAGCTGAACAGCCCTGTACCGCCGAGATCTCGCAGGCCCACCGCAAGTGCCGGGCGATAACGGTCCTCTTCCCAGAGCCGGAACTTGGTGTCGAAGGATTTATCCAGGTAGTCGCGGTCCGGGGCGGCCTCACCGTAGCTGACCGTTTCCACCGAGACATAGCGAAAGCCCAGCTCCATCCACTCGAAGGGGGCGGCGTTGACGCTGAAGCGCTTGTAGGGCTGGGTACGGCTGTAGGTGAAGCTCAGCTCGCCCTGTGGGGCGAAGCGTGCCGTGGGAGTCTGCATCAGCCCCACGCCGCCGAAATCACTCTGGGATTCCCCGGTAGCGGCGTGGGCGATCTGGGCGCCGAGCAGGCCTCCCGCCATGCCGAGCGCCAGCCAGCCGGTGCGTGCCGGAGCAGGGCGCTGCTCGTCTCGGGGGCGCGTGGAGGGATGGGCTGGGCGAAAGGGACTCGACATGGGCGTCTCGCATGCTCCCGCGCGACAGGCGCGTGAGCGTGAATGAGGGTATGGAGGATAGAAACATCGAGGCGATGCCGGCAGTGCCGGGAACGACCGCTAGCGGGCCGGCGCTTGCGGGTCACTGCCTGACGTCCCGGGAGCTGTCGGCTCGTCGTCCGCTGACGGCAGCGAGGCGGCGTCCAGCTGCCAGCTGTGACAGTTCTCACCGGGCAGGCGGCTGGCCAGCCATTGCGGCAGCGCCTCGTTGACCCATTGCTGCGCGGTATCGATACCGGGGGTATGGATCACCAGGCTGGCTCCCGGCGCGACCGGCAGGTCGGCTGCGCCACGCGTGAGGCGATTCCAGCTGGCGATGGGCCGCGTGAGCACCTGCCCCTGGGGGGTGACGAGGCTGGCCCGTGCCGCCTGGCCCAGCGAGTCGGCGGCGCGGCGCTCATCGATCAAGGCGTCCAGTGTCAGGCCGGGGCTCCACTGGCGCTGGTGCACGCCGCTGGCGTCCAGGATCACCACGTCGCGGGGAGCCTGACAGGCGCCGATCACCATGCCGGGGGCGATGCGTATCGCCCGCGGGCCATCGCGCATGTCAGTGAGCGGATTCAGCTGGCCGGGCAGGCGTGCCAGCACGCTGCGTGGCTCACCCTGTTGACGGCCCTGATCGAGATAGCGCTGCCAGGCGTGCAACCCCTCGACATAGGCGGCCCGAGAGCTGCCCTCGGGCGCGCCCACCGCGTAGCGAGCCGCGATCAGTTCAATCTCGGCGCTCAGGCGGTTGGCGGTCGCGGCCATCTGCCGGCGAATCAGCGGCGTGCTGACGAAGCTGTAGCGCCAGTCCAGCGCCATGCGTGTCTGGTGGGAGGACCATTGCTGTTCCAGTACCTGACTGGCCAGTGGCGTGCTGGCGGCGCTGAAGGGCAGCGGCGTCTCGTTCGCCCGGGCGAGGGTCGGGGTCAGCAGGGCGGCCAGGCACACTCCCGTGGGCAGTGCGCGGGCGAGGGCGCGCAGCGGTCCCTCGACGCGGGCCGAATCGTGTGCGGGGCGAGCAGAATCACGTCGTGAAAAGCGCATTACCATGCCTTGGCGATCTCCCAGCCGAAGCGTGGCCCGTCCGGCCAGGCCGTCATGTCGGCGGCCCACACCCGAGTGGCATCGCGCCATATCTCGTTGGTGGTGGTGTGGCCATCGTCCCATGCCAGGGTCTCGGTGCAGTGTTGCAGCGACAGCTCGGCCAGTGGCAGCGCGTGTGGCGCGGCGGCCTCACAGCGCAGATGTGCATCGGCTTCATGCACCTGCATCACCGGCACGTCATCTTGATGCTGACTGCCGGAGGAAGCGGCATCTGCCCGCTCCAGCCGGCGAGGATAGGGGCTCAGGGCGCTGACACTGACGCGATAGCGGCTGTCGTCAGCCATCAGCCAGGCCGGACGCGCCAAGGCGCGCCCGGTAGTGCTTTGCTCATGCCTGTCCGCGATGTCTCGCGTGAAGCCGGATGTCGCGGACAGTACGCCGTCGCGCAGTTCGATGATGCCGCGGTCCTGGCTCTCGAAACGCGCGATGCGTCCCTCATCCTCGAGCGTGGCCAGCACGACCAGTGCCGTGTTGTTGCCATGCAGGAACTTGAGGGAGGCGTAGGGCAGTTCACTGGCGCGCGCCGCCTCGAAGTCATCCTTGCCGAAGGCATCGCCCACCGAACTGGCCACTATCTGGGCACAGCCGCTCACTGACACGGCACAGGCAGTGATGCCCAGCAGCGTCAGCGAGCGCCGGATGCCTGGAAGGTGCCTGGCTGGCGATTGGCGATGATTCGCGCCTGAACGACGCGATGCGGAGCGCGACGTCATCAACGTGTCCCGGTAGAGCCGGTGGTACCCGTCGTGCCGGTGGTACCGGTGGTGCCGGTCGTCCCGCCACCGACGGTGCCCGTGGCCGCGCCGGCCGCGATGCTGCCGCCGTTGGTGCTCGGGGTCACGCTGCCGGACGCGCTCTGGCTGGCCGTGCCGCTGCCAGCGGCGCTGCCGGTGGGAACGCTACCGGTCGTGCCGGTGGTGCCAGTCGTGCCGGTCGTGCCGGTAGTACCAGTCGTGCCGGTGGTACCGGTCGTGCCAGTGGTACCGGTCGTGCCAGTGGTACCGGTCGTGCCAGTGGTACCGGTCGTGCCAGTGGTACCGGTCGTGCCAGTGGTACCGGTCGTGCCGGTCGTCCCCGTCGCAGCCTGCCCAGCGGCAGGTGCCTCCTCTTCCGCCATGGCGTTGCCTGCCAACAGCAGGGCACCGGACAGGCCGAGAATGGCGCCGATATGTGACTTGCGCATATGAAGTCTCCTTGATGAGCATTGCCGGTCATCTGCCAGTCAGGGCGCTGCGATGACTGGGCTCGGTGATGGGTGGCCAAGGCCAGCGTCGTGCATGCCGGATGCCGTGCTGTCTCTGACCATCGGCAACACTGCTGCTGAGAGTTGCGTCGTGGTGTGCGTGAGCAAGCTCACGCCTGTTCCATGATGTGCAGGGCGCCGTCCCTGATACCGTCCGTAGCATCTTCCCTGGCGCAGCCTCGTCCTGAGGTGTTCCTGCCATGGCCGCATTCCCTGGCCACCGTATTGCTCGCTTTCGAGGTGATGACATCGCCGTCGTCATGAGAAATGTGCATGCACATTTCAGACGGACGCCTCTCTCTATCCCCCCGTGAAAGCGAGGCCCATGTTAACCAGAAAATGTCGGCTGTCTAGCGAGAGAAGTCGCGTCGATGTGGCGTTGATGGAAAGCGAAATATTTATGTAAAAAAGAGTAATCGTGGTGTGGATAAAAGCAGACATGCCTGTCGATATTTCAGACACCGCGGGCGCTGGACTTGATCCGCATGGCTGCTGAAATTCTTGTGAAGGATGTGTCGATTTGCAGACGAACCCAGCGTTGCACTGTCTGTGATCAGCTACGTCGCCATGTGGCGGTTAGCGACACACGTCGTGCTGATGATGATACAAAGCAATGTTTTTATTGGATTTTTGTAACAGCGCTCGATTGGCGAGCGGCGTGGATCAGGTAAAATGCGCAACAGATGGAGTCTGGTCACTCCACTCTTGATGCCCATGAAGACGACGCAGCGGACAGTGCGATAAACGTTGCCATCACGTTGTAGAACCTGCGCCGTCAGGTGGGTGTGGTGGGCACTGTCGATGGCGTGAATATGTGCCTGTAAAAGGTGTCATCGATGTGCAGCAGAGACGTGATTTTATGAGGAAGACTTCGTGTAAATCGAAGGGGACTCAATCACATTCATCGTCTTCATGGGCCAGCATTCGCGTGATTGCCCAAGGGAGTGTTCGCGCCATTGCCAGACAGGCGCAAGCCGTCATGCAAGGGGCGGGACGCCAGCAGACGCAAGTACTCAAGCAAACCAAGACATGACACCAGCACGAGGGATCACCCTCGGCCCGAGGTCACCGTCGTTGCAACCGTCGTTGCACATGGGGCCATCGCGTTACGCAAGGCGAACCGAAGACGTTATCGAATTGGTCCCGGCGTCAGCGTGCGGCGGGAATGATCGGGGCAGCCTCGCATCAATCGCTGCTCGGGTCTGTCGACTCAACGGACTTCAGATGAAAAATGCACTGATCGCACGACTTCTGGGCGCCAGCTTGAGCCTCGGCGCCCTCACCGGACTGGCGGGCTGCGTCTTCGCGCCCGGTGGCGACATCGACTATGACACCTCGGCCGCGCCGGTGGATGACATCGTCGATGTGGAGCCCATCACCTTCGGCTTGATCAAGGCCCAGGCGCGGGCGGATGCCCAGGCACGCCAGGCGGCTCGGGGTGACGGCACCCAGCGCGAGCTGGAGCAGGCGCTGACCCAGGAGCTCAATAGCAGTACCCGTGCGCAACTGGCGCCGGATTATCAGTACCACGTGGGGCCGGGCGACATTCTCAATATCGTCGTCTATGACCACCCGGAGCTGTCGTTGCCCACGGGCTCCGAGCGCAGCGCCCAGGAAGCCGGCAACGTGGTGCATGCCGACGGCACGCTCTTCTATCCCTACATCGGCCGTGTCCAGGTCAGCGGCAAGACCCTGGACGAGATCCGTCGGGTGCTGGGCGAGCGCCTCCAGCCCTATCTCAACGAGCCGCAGATCGACGTCAAGGTGGCGGCCTTCCGCAGTCAGAAGGTGCGGATCAGCGGTGAGGTGGAGCAGCCTGGCGTGCAGCCCATCAATGATGTGCCGTTGAGTCTGCTCGATGCCATCGCCGCCGCCGGCGGCATGACCGGAGACGCGGACTGGCACAACGTGGTGCTCAAGCGCAATGGCGAGGAGACCGTCATCTCCCTCTATGAGCTGCTGGCACAGCGCAATGCGGCGACCGGCGAGGCACGTGATCGGCTGCTCAAGGACGGTGATGTCCTGTATGTGCCGGATGTCGGGACCCGCAAGGTGTTCGTGATGGGTGAGGTCGACAAGTCGGTCAGCCTGCCGCTGGGCAGAAGCCCCATCTCGCTGACCGATGCCATCGCCCAGGCGGGCGGCATCAAGGAAGACTCCGCGGATGCCTCCGGCATCTTCGTGGTACGGCGGGACCGGGAAGACCCCGAGAAGCTGGCCACCGTCTATCAGCTGGATGCTCGCAACACCACGGCCCTGATTCTGGGCGCCGACTTCGCGCTCAAGCCGCAGGATGTCGTCTATGTCACGGCCGCGCCGGTGTCGCGCTGGAACCGCGTGATCAGTCAGTTGCTGCCCACCGTGAGCTCCATCTACTACAGCACCGAAATCCAGGACAACCTCGATACCCTCGGCCAGTAAGGCGAGGGGTCGTCAAGGCGTCCCTGCCCGTCGCGATGCACGGGCAGGACACCAGGAGAGTGACTCAACGATGTCGATTCGCAATGCCCATTCCTCCCGTCAGACGGGGGCCACCGAACCCGCAGCGGTACCGGCGCGCACCAGTCTCGATCTGGGCCGCATGCTGGGTCAGTTGTATGACAGCCGCCTGACGCTGGCGCTGATCACCGGCACCTTCACCGTGCTGGCGGTGCTCTATGCGCTGCTGGCGACGCCGATCTACAAGGCCGATGCGCTGGTGCAGGTCGAGGATGGTGGCAGCAACATGAATCCGCTGCGGGATGTCTCCAGCATGCTGCGGGGGGAGGCGCCGCCGTCGGAATCCGAGATCCAGATCATCACCTCGCGCCTGGTGCTGGGCGAGACCGTCAAGAAGGAGCAGCTGGATCTGGTGGTCAAGCCTTACCAGTACCCGGTGATCGGGACCTTCCTGCGCAGCCACGAGGTGGAGCGCCCGAGCTGGCTGTCCGGTTCCAGCATGGTGTGGGCCGGCGAGTCACTGGAAGTGGCCAGCCTGGCCGTGCCCAAGGCCTGGGACAACGTCCCGCTGACGCTGGTGACGCTCGGCTCGGGTGAGCAGGGCCGCTATGAACTGCGCTACGACGGCAAGGTGCTCGGCACAGGCTCGGTGGGCAAGCGTGAGCGTTTCGAGGGGCCGCTGGGCGAGGTGAGTCTCGAGGTGACCTCGCTCACCGCGGGCGAGGGGGCCGAGTTCACCCTGATGCACCAGTCCACTCTGGAAGCCACCAATGCACTGCGCGCGCGCTTCGCGGTGGCCGAGATGGGCAAGGAGACCGGCGTGCTGGGGCTGGCACTGGTGGGGGAAGACCCGCTGCGCACCCAGCAGGTGCTTGAGCGCATCACCGAGACCTATCAGCAGCAGAACATCGACCGTCAATCGGCGGAAGCGGAGAAGTCGCTCGAATTCCTCAAGGAACAGGTGCCGACCGTCCGCAAGAAGCTGACCGAGGCCGAAGAGCGTCTCAATGCCTATCGCGGCAAGAGCGACAGCGTGAATCTGGATCTCGAGACCAAGTCGGTGCTCGAGCAGCTGGTGAACATCGACAACCAGCTCAACCAGACCCAGCTCGAGGAAGCGGAGCTCTCCGGCAAGTTCAACCCGAGTCACCCAAGCTACGTGGCACTGCGCAAGAAGCGCGCGGATCTTGAACGCACGCGCAGTGAGCTCGAGAAGCAGGTGGGGGATCTTCCGGACACCCAGCAGGAGATCCTGCGTCTGGAGCGTGAAGTCGAGGTCAATCAGCAGATCTACGTGCAGCTGCTCAACAAGACCCAGGAAATGAACATCGCCCAGGCCAGCACCATCGGCAACATCCGCATCCTGGATGAGGCCGTGGCGCAGCCGCACCCGGTCAGCCCGCGCAAGGCGATGATCGTGGTGATCGCGACCCTGCTGGGCGCCATGCTGGGTGTGGTCTTCGTGCTGCTGCGCTCGCTGCTGCATCGTGGCATCGAGACACCGTCGGAGCTTTCCGATCTCGGCCTCAACGTGCATGCGACCCTGCCGCTCTCCGAGGAGCAGGCGCGCCTCAATCGTCGCCTGGCGCGAGGCATCAAGCGCTTCTCCTCCTTCAAGCTCGGCAAGGGCGCCACGGCGGCGGCCGGCAATGCCGCGCCTGGTCTGCTGGCCGTACGCAATCCGGCAGATCTCTCCATCGAGGGTCTGCGGGGTCTGCGTACCAGCCTGCACTTCGCGATGATGGAAGCTCCCGACAACCGCCTGATGATCTGCGGCCCCAGCCCGGGCATCGGCAAGAGCTTCGTGTCCGCCAACCTGGCCGCCGTCTGTGCCCAGGCAGGCAACCGCGTGCTGGTGATCGACGCCGACATGCGCCGTGGTCACGTGCATCAGAGCATGGCGGGCCAACAGGTGGGCGCCGTGGCACCGGGGCTGAGCGACTACCTGCTCGGCAAGGTGGAGCGCAGCGCCATCATCCGCAGCATCGCCGACGAGAGCCTGGCGGTGGTCGGTGAAGGCGGGGAGACGCCGGACACCCTCTGCTACGTGGCACGCGGCACCTCACCGAGCAATCCCTCCGAGTTGCTGCTGCAGGCGCGCTTCTCCGAGCTGCTCGAGTGGGCCAGCGAGAACTTCGACATGGTCATCGTGGATACGCCGCCGATCCTGGCGGTCACCGATGCAGCCATCGTCGGCAAGCTGTGCGGCGTCAGCGTGATGGTGACGCGCTTCATGCACAACTCGCCCAAGGAAATCGAAGCCGCATTGGAGCGCTTCGCTTCCAGTGGCGTGAGCGTGGATGGCGCCATCCTCAACGCCGTCGAGCGCAAGGCGACCACGGCCTACAGCTACGGCTACAGCTATCACGACTACCAGTATCAGGGCGGCGCAAATACGTGAGTGCTGACTTGCCATCCACGGCGACGCCCCTATGTCTGATGACAGCTCGTCAACAGACACCCAGGCGGAAGACGACGTATCGCAAGACCCGGTGTCACTCGACACCACGTCACCGACACGGCGCGGCATGCCGGCCCGAAGGGCGCATGCGGCGTGATGAGAAGACAGCACGATTTGCGATAGACCGGTGCAGGCCGCAAGGGCGGCGGGAGACGGCACCGGGTGTGATGAACGGAAACACCACTCGAACGCAAACCAAGGGGGAGACAGGCACATGAACACGACGACAAATCCAGCGACGACCGGACTCGAGGGGCGTCAGCGACATTCGCGCATGTACGAACGTCTGATGTTCAACTCGCTGTGTCAGGCGCTGGTGGGTCTGATTCTGGCGGTGGGTGTCCCGCTGTTGCTGATCAATGGCCTGCGCCCCTGGGTCAGCGAGATGCGCATGCACAGCGTCATCGCGGCCAGCGGTGGCTTCCTGCTCGCGCTGCAGGCGATCCGTCACATGTCGCGCTACCCCGGTGCCAAGGCGTTCGCCTACGTGCTGCCGGCCATCACCATCAGCTATCTGCTGGCGATGATCGTGCTGATCGCGCTGGATCTGCGCTTCAGCCGTATCGTGCTGGGCAGCTCCTGGCTCGCGGCGATGCTGATCTGCTCCATCGGCTTCTGGGCCGAGCAGCGCACCCGCATCCGCAAGCTGGCCGTGGTGCCGTTCGGTGACTATCGCAACCTGTTCACCACCCGTGGGGCGCGCTGGAACCTGATGCGCGCACCGGACCTGGGCCAGGAGCGCTACAACGGCGTGGTCGCGGATCTGGAAGCCGAGATGCCGGCCGAGTGGCAGCGTTTCCTGGCCAACTGCGTGCTCAACCGCATTCCGGTCTACGACGCCAGTGAAGTGCGCGAGTCGCTCACCGGTCGCGTGGAGCTGAACCAGGTGCGCGAGAACAGCTTCGGTCAGCTGGCACCCAACAGTGAATATGAGCTGTTCAAGCGTCTGTTCGACGTGCTGGCCGTGCTGGCGGTGGCCCCGTTCGTGCTGCCGATCTGCCTGGTGACTGCCGTGCTGATCCGTCTGGATTCGCCGGGTGGCGTGTTCTTCGTGCAGGAGCGTGTCGGTCAGGGCGGTCGTCCGTATCGCATGTTCAAGTTCCGCAGCATGTGCCATGACAGCGAGAAGTCCGGTGCCCAGTTCGCCCAGGCCAACGACATGCGCGTGACCCGTATCGGCCGCGTGATCCGCAAGACCCGCATCGATGAGCTGCCGCAGTTCATCAACGTGCTCAAGGGCGAGATGAGCCTCATCGGTCCGCGTCCGGAGCAGGTCAAGTTCGTGAATGAATTCGCCGAACAGATCCCGTTCTACAACTACCGTCACGTGGTACGTCCGGGCATCACCGGCTGGGCGCAGGTGACCCAGGGGTACGCCTCCGACGCTGACGAGACGCGCGAGAAGCTCGAGCACGACTTCTACTACATCAAGCGCTTCTCCGTGTGGCTGGATCTGTTGATCGTCGGTCGTACCATCAAGACCATGCTGACCGGTTTCGGGGCACGCTGAGCATGCTGACCGTCAGTGGCTATTACGTCGGCTTCATGGCCCTGCTGGTGGCAGTTCTGCCACTGGCGGCCAGCGAGCGCACCCGCATGGTGGGTGCCTGGCTGGGTGGCGGGCTGTGTCTGGCGTTCATGGCATTGCGTTACGACGCAGGATACGACTACTTCTCGTATCGCCAGATGGCCACCTGGCAGGTCGACCTGAGCTTCCTCGAACCCGCGCCGGCGGCACTGGCGCGCATGGCACGGGCCTGGGGGGAACCGCAGCTGTTCTTCTTCATCACTGCCTTCCTCTACGTGTCGTGCTTCGTCACCGCACTGGTGATGAGCCGCCGCAACCTGGCCTGGTGCCTGCTGTTCTTCGTCTGCCTGCCGCTGATCTATCTCTCGGCCTTCGGCTTCGTCAAGCAGCACGTGGCGATCGCCCTGTTCATGGTGGCGATGGCCTGTCTGGAGCGTGGCATGCGGCTGCCGGCGCTGGTGCTGATGCTCGTCGGCACCAGCTTCCACTACACCCTGGCGCTGTATCTGCCGTTGCTGGTGCTCTACCCGCTGCTGCGACGCGCCTATCCCTTCTGGGTCTATCTGGGGCTGCTGCCGCTGTGTTTCGTGGCAGGACCGCTGGCCAAGAGCGCGCTCAGTGCGCTGGGGCTCTATGCCCACTATTTCGAGGATTTTTCCGGGGGCGGGCAGAAGCTCTATGTCATCTATCTGCTGATCTGCCTGGGGACGCTGGGGCTCTGGAAGCATTTCCGCCTGTCACTGGACCCCTGGGCCTTCAATCTGATGTTCATCGGCGTGGCGCTCTACACCCTGTTCATCACCTATGGTGAGCACGTGGCCCGCGCCAGCTACTACTTCCTGCCGTTTGCCATCTTCGTCATCTGTGACGTCATCGAGCACTTCCGCGACAAGCTGCTGCCCAGTCTGATCAGCGGTGCGCTGATGATGGCGTTGTTCTTCATGTCGCTGAAGGTGGCGGCCGGCAATCAGGATCATGATTTCTTGAACAACTACCAATTCTATTTCTTGAGCGATGAAGCACTGGTGGTCGGCAATGGAGGTCAGTCATGAGCGAAGCGCTGATCTTCTCGCTGTTCAACCTGATGGCCCGTGGCCTGTCGTCCGCGGCGGGCCTGCTGCTGGCGCGAGCCGTGGCGCCCGAGGCCTTCGGGGAATATGCCCTGGCCCTCAACTATGCGGTGTTGCTGGGCGTGCTGGCGCGCATGGGCGGCAACGAGGTGCTGCTGGTCACCGAAGATGGTGCCAGTGGCGCGGCGCTGCGCCGCTGGATGGGCGTCGGCATCGGCCTCTACGCCTTGCTGGCCATCGCCTTCGCCGTGGGCATCGCGCCGCTGCTGGGGCTGTCTGCCTTCATCTTCGCCTTCTGTGCCCTGCGCGCCGGGGCAGAGCAGGTCGGCCTGCAGATGGTCAATTCGCGCCTGCAGCGTCAGGAGCGCCTGGGGCGCGTCAATCTGATGACGGTGCTGATCTCGCTGGCGGTGGCGATCGCGGTCGCCTGCGCGGCAGGTCCGGCGCTCTATCATCAGGGCGTCGCGCTGCTGACCGGCGCCGAATTCAGCGCCGAGCTGACCACGCCGTCCGGCATGTTCGGCCTGGCACCGGTGGCCACCTTCGTGATGGTCAGTGCCCTCGCGCTGGTCATCGTGATGGCGCTGGGCATGTGGCTGTCACATGACGCGGCGGCGGATGCGCGGGCGGCGGCTGCCAGCCGCGATGGCGCAAGCTCAAGTCGCCTGCCGAGCAAGGCGGACTTCGCACGCGGACGCGGCTTTCTCTACAACAACCTGATGTCATTCGCCTACCTGCAGGCCTGGGTGATTCTGGCCGGGCTCGCCTTCGCACCCGCCCAGGTGGCCAGTGTCTCGGTGGTGACTTCCATCGTGTTCGCGCTCTATGTCTTCCCCACCAGTCTGTATCGCTACTACCTGCCCAAGCTGACCCAGGGTGATGGCCGCCTCAAGGAGTACCTGATCATCGCCAGCGGCTTCGCGCTGCCGGTGGCGGGCGGTCTGGCACTGGTGGCGCCGTGGCTGGCCGAGCACTTCCTGAGCGGCGCCTACCCGCGCCTGACCATGACACTGCGCGCCTTCGCGCTGGTCTACCTGGTGCACGCCTTCGTCACCTGCGCCTTCACGCGTCTGGCGGCACTGCGCCTGAATGGCAAGCGCCTGCTGTGCCAGAGCACCGGGGCCATTCTGGTGGTCGGTGGGGGCCTTTCGATTGCGGCGCTCAATCACTCGCTCGGCAACGCGTCCGGCGAGAGCGGCAGCCTTCTGGGCATCGACCTCTACCACCTCTTCCTGTGCGTGCCGGTCACCGCGGAGCTGGTGATGCTGGCGATGGCGATCCTCTTCCAGCCGGCTCGCCAGCAAGAGGCGGCCGCGACGGCCAGCCCTTGACGTTCGGCCTTGGGGCCGACGAGAACACGACATTTCACGTGGCGATGCCCGGGCATCGTGCACACCGAACAGCGACATTACGGACAGAAGGACGAACAGCATGGCCAAGATATGCATGACGCACGGATGGCATGACGACAACAAGGGCGACTCCGCCATCCTGATGGGCACCATCGACTTCCTCGACCAGCTGATCGATGCCGAACACGGCCGCAGCGATGTCTCCGGTGAAGGCGTGGCGAAGGCCGAAGGCCATCGCATCGATATCCTGCCCATCGATGATCAGGTGTTCGCCACCGAGCGCGGGCCCTTCCGTCACATTCGTCGCCGCTACCGCGAGCGCGTCACCGTCGGTCAGCCCTTGATGCCCCCGATGCGTGACAAGCTGCGCTTCGTCACCTCGCTGCTGGGGCTGGGGGCCAAGATGGCATTCGGCAAGCAGGGCAAGAGCGGCAACGATGTCATCGACGGTGCCGACCTGGTGGTGGTGAAGGGCGGTCATATCTTCCACAACGGCAGCTTCAAGAAGACCCTGTCTTCCTGGCTGGCGCTGATCGGCTATCTGGCGCCGGTGATGCTGGCGCGCAAGGCCGGCAAGCGCGTGCTGTTGCTGGGCCACTCCTTCGGCCCGTTCAAGACTCCGGCCCAGGAGCGCTTCTTCCTGCGCACCCTGAGCGACTGCCTGGTGGTCTCGCGTGAGGAGATCACCCACGCCATGACCCAGAAGGCCGACCCGAAGCTGCCGCATGCGCTGCTGGGCACCGACATGGCCTTCGCCATGGCCCCGCGGGCGAGCGATGAACATGACGAGGTCAAGGCACCGGGCGGCGTGGCCTCTCCCTATGCCGTGATCACCCTGCGTGACTGGTGGGGGCTGGATCAGCAGGCCTTCGCCGAGCGTGTCGAGGTGCTGTCGCGTTCACTGCTGGAATCCCGTGAGCGTCTGGGCATCGAGCGCCTGATGATCGTGCCGCACGTGCTGGGCCCGACCGATATCGAGAATGACCAGCGCATCTCCCAGCTGGTGTTCGATCACCTGCAGAAGGCACTGGCCGCCGCTGACGGGGGCGAGGAGCTCGCCACGCGCATCGAGCTGGTGCAGGGCGACCCGAGCCCGGATGCGCTGGTGGATCTCTACCGCGACGCTGAATTCCTGGTGGGCACACGTTTCCACTCGGTCATCTTCGCGCTGATGTCCGGCACGCCGGTCTACGCGCTGTCCTACTGTGGCCCCAAGGCGCCGGGCATCATGCGTGACTTCGGGCTCGGCGACAGCGTTCAGGACATCGAGAACTTCGACCCGGCACGCATCGTGGCCGACATCGAGGCGCTGGTGGCCGACAAGGCCTTCCCGGCGCTTGCCGAGCGCGTCATCGCCGACAAGCTGGCGATCACCGCCGACATCACGCGGGACTTCCTGCGCCGCGCACCGGGACGCGCCGGTGTCTGGGGTCAGCGTGAGCTCAAGCTCAATGACGACGCCTATCCGGCGCCGACGGCTGCCAAGGCACCTGCCGCGACGGACCCCGTGGCCGCGGATGCCCCGGCCGCTGAGCACGCCACCCACGACAGCGAGCCTGTCGTGCGAGGAGTCTGACATGGCCCATGTCGCTCTGTTGATCCAGGACATCAGCGCCTGCGGTGGCGTCGAGAAGGTGATGCACGGCCTGGCGCGTGATCTGCGCGACAGCCATCAGGTCACGCTGGTGTCGGTGCGTGAAGGCGAGCCCTACTGGGGCCGTCTCGAGGGTGTCGAATACCGCACTCTGGGACTGCCCGCCACCGGTACGCGCAAGAACTTCCGCCACTGGGTGACGCATCTGCGTCGTCTGATGCTGGAGGCGCGCATCGAGGTGATGGTCAGCGGCTACTTCGCCTTCCATCTGGCCGCCCAGCTGGCGGCGCGTGGCACCGGAGGCCGTGACGAGGCGGGCAATTCGCGCCCGCTGACCCGCGTCATCGCCCAGGAGCACAGCGCCTATCATCACGATCGTCGCGCCAAGCGCGTCATCAAGCACCTGCTCTATCGTCATCTCGATGTCCTGCAGGTGCTCAACGAGGTGGATGCGGAATGCTGGCGGCGGCGTGGTCTGCAACCGACGGTGATTCCCAACTATCTGGATGATCTCGCGGAGCGCGAGACGCGCGCCGAGTGCGAGCGTCAGGCCGACGTGGTGATGGTGGGGCGTCTGGCGCCGATCAAGCGTGTCGATCTGGCGATCCGTGCCTTTGCCCATTCGGGTTACCGCCGCGGGCGTCTGGTGCTGGTCGGGGATGGTCCGGAACGTGAGTCCTTGCTGGCGCTATGCCACGAGCTGGGGCTGAAGGTCTTCCAGGGCGCCAACGACGACAGCGTGCCGGATGATACCCGGGTGCTGTTCACCGGCGCGCTGCAGGACGTCTCGCGTGAGTTGCGCCGAGCCCGTCTGCTGTTGCTGACGTCCGAGCGCGAATGCCTGCCGATGAACGTGCTGGAAGCCAAGCGTGAGGGCCTGCCGTGCCTGTCACGCCCGGTGCGTTCAGGCCCGCTGGCATTGATTCGCCACGATGTCGATGGCGTGCTGAGTGCCGAAGCGGACAGTGCCGGTGAGGTGGAGATCGTGCAGGAGCTGGCGCATGAACTGGCGCGTCTCGAATTTGACGACCATCGCCTGCTGCATCTCTCGAAGGCCGCACGCGAGAGCTTTGCCCACTACAGCCGTGATGCGGTGCTGCCGGACTATCAACGCCTGATCACGCGCCTGGTGCCGGCCGATTCGCGCCAGCGCGCATTCGTGAACGGCGTCAGCGTCAGTGGATCCCACTCGCCTCATTCCAAGGAGAAGGCCCATGGCTGATGTGTCCGTCATCATGCCCAACTACGGCTATGACCGCCGCCTGCATGCCGCCGTCGATTCCGTGCTGGCCCAGAGCGAGCCGGTGCGCGAGATCCTGATCAGCGACGATGCCTCACCCGATGGTGCCGCCGCGCGACTGCGCGAGGATTTCGCGGCACTGGAGACCGGCGACGTCGAGATCCGCATCCTCGAGACCGACACCAACGGCGGGCCGGGGCGTGCCCGCAACCGTGCCATCGCCGAGGCCCAGGGCCGCTACATCGCCTTCCTGGACGCCGATGATGCCTGGCTGCCGGAGAAGATCGAACGCCAGATCGCCTTCATGCAGGAGACCGGCGCCGGACTGTCCTACACCGGCTACGAGATGGTGGATGAGCAGGGCAACCATGTCTCCCACTTCGCACCGCCGGCGCGTCTGACGCGTGACGACATGCTGCGCTCCAACTCCATCGGCTGCCTGACCGCCATCTATGACGCGGGGCGCTTCGGGCGTTTCTACATGCCGACCATCCGCAAGCGTCAGGACCTGGCGCTGTGGCTGATCATCATCGGTCAGCTGGGCCCGGCGCAGGGCATGCCCGAGCCGCTGGCGCGTTACACGCGTCGCGAGAGCAGCGTGTCTTCCAACAAGTTCAAGGCCGCCGCCTACCAGTGGCGTCTGTATCGTGAGGTGCTGGGGATGGATGTGATCAGCGCCAGTCGCAACTTTGTCCATTACGCGGTGAACGGTTATGCAAAACATCGTTGATGAAACTATCTCCGTCGATCCCGCTCGTCATGCAGGCCGCCCCATGCAGGAATCCCGTGCTCGTGTGCTGAAGCATCAGCGTCAGGTGGAAGACAGCGCCCGTCGTCAGGTGCCGGAACTGACCTTCCTGATCTCGACCCTGGATGCCGGGATCTACAGCGTGCCGCGTTATGACGAGCTGCCCGGTGCCCGCTTCCTGATCGTGCATCAGCTGTCGGAAGCCCATCAGGACGAGGCGCAGCGCGATATCTTCCGCGAGTACGTGCTGGCCCATTTCGACAGCCGTTTCGAGTATCTGGCGGTCGCGGGGCGTGGTCTCTCCAAGAGCCGCAACATCGCGCTGGCGGCCTGCCCGACACGCTACGCCTACATCCTGGACGACGATGTCCAGCTGCATCCCCAGGCCGTGTCGCTGGTGATGGAAGCCTTCACCTGTACCGAGGCGGCGGCGATCAGCTTCCCGCACGTCAAGGCCTTCCCCTTGCACGAACGGGACCCGGATCGTCCGGCACCGCCGGTCGCCTTCAAGGCCCACACCCTGATGTCACTGGCTCGCGTGCGCTCGGTGGACATGGCGCTGGATCTCTGCCAGTTCCATGCCCGCTTCGATGAGCAGTTCGGGCTGGGCACCGACCAACCCTCCGGCGAGGAATTCATTGTGATGAGCGATGCCCGCCGTCAGGGCGCGCGCCTGATGCGCGCCAATCTGGGCATCGTCGCCCATGCGGGGGTCACCTCCGGCAGCGACTTCTACAGCTCGCCCGCCAAGGCGCGCACCAAGGGGCGGATGTTCGCTCGGGTCACTGGCAGTCGCTTCTCGCCGCTGGCACTGGCCTTCCTGGTTCGCAAGGCCCCGATCGCCTTCAAGCGCGGCTATCTGGCGACCTTCGTCGGCAATTTCTTCCGCTAGTCGCCCGCGCGACGCATACGTACGCCCGAATCGGCATGGGCAGACGCCGATGGATGGCAGTCTCTGCGCTTTTCTCTCTCCCCACTGACGTTGCCCGTCAGTGGGTTGGGTAACGTCACGCCGGATTCGGGCCGAGGGGCGATCTGTCAGTGGTTCACGGTCCCCCTGCTGTGGGAGATCCGCCCCGACCGGTATCGCTCATGCATCGCTTTGGCGCATTGCGTTCACACTCGAGATGGCCGTCAGGCCAACAAGGATGACATTCAATGAAGATCACGATTTTCGGAAGCGGTTATGTAGGCCTGGTCACCGGTACCTGCCTGGCCGATGTGGGACATGATGTGGTGTGCATGGACGTGGACGCCGCCAAGATCGAGCGCCTCAAGCAGGGCGAGATTCCCATCTACGAGCCGGGACTCGAGAGCATGCTGCTGCGCAACGTGGAAGCCGGCCGTCTGAGCTTCACCACCGACGCCCGCGAGGCCGTCGCGCACGGCGTGCTGCAGTTCATCGCCGTGGGCACGCCGCCGGATGAAGATGGCAGTGCTGACCTCAAGTACGTGCTGGCGGTGGCCGAGAGCATCGGTGAGTACATGGATGACTACAAGGTCATCATCGACAAGTCCACCGTGCCGGTGGGCACGGCAGACCGCGTGCACGCCCGCGTGGCTGAGGTGCTCAAGCACCGCGGCGTGAGCGTGGATTTCGATGTCTGCTCCAACCCGGAATTCCTCAAGGAGGGCGCGGCGCTGGAGGACTTCACGCGCGGTGCCCGCATCGTGGTCGGCACCGATTCCGAGAAGGTGCGCGAGCGCATGCGCGAATGCTACGCCCCCTACAACCGCAACCATGAAAAGCTGATGTTCATGGATGTGCGCGCCGCCGAGCTGACCAAGTACGCCGCCAACGCGATGCTGGCCACCAAGATCAGCTTCATGAACGAGATCTCCAACCTGGCCGAGCGACTGGGCGCGGATATCGAGGAAGTGCGCCGCGGGATCGGCAGTGATCCGCGCATCGGCTACCACTTCATCTACCCGGGTTGTGGCTACGGTGGCTCCTGCTTCCCGAAGGATGTCCAGGCGCTGGCGCGTACCGCCAGCCAGATCGGCTATGAGGCCGAGCTGCTCACCGCGGTGGAATCCGTCAACAAGCGTCAGAAGGTCACGCTGTTCGAGAAGCTGTCACGCGCCTTCGATGGCGATCTCGCCGGCAAGACCATCGCCGTCTGGGGGCTGGCCTTCAAGCCGAACACCGATGACATGCGCGATGCGCCGAGCCGCACGCTGATGGAAGCGCTGTGGGCGGCGGGCGCCAAGGTGCAGGCCTATGACCCGGAATCCATGCGTGAGACACGCCGCATCTACGGCGAGCGCGATGATCTGGTGCTGGTGGCGGATCGCATCCAGGCGGTCAAGGGCGCGGATGCGCTGGTGATCTGCACCGAGTGGAAGGAATTCCGCACGCTGGATGCCGGCTGGCTCAAGACCCAGCTGGCCTTCCCGGTGGTGGTGGATGGCCGCAACCTCTTCGAGCCGTCCGCCATGAAGTCTGCCGGCCTGATGTATTACGCGGTCGGCCGTGGCGACACCCTGGCGCTGACGCGCGACTGACCCAGGCGGCGGCCTGCGACACGTGATGTGGCAAGCCGTCGTCGCGGCATCCCGACTCAGTCTTTGACTCAGTTCTGTGGCTCAGTTCTCTGACTCAGCCTCTCGGCAAGGCGGTCGCGTCCGTGACCTCTGCAAGGGCACCGCCTTGCCCCCCATTCGTTCGAACCGCTCCGTGCCTGGCACGGGGCGGCAGCAGACAAGGAGCTTTCCATGTGTGGCATCGTTGCCGGCCTGGCTCAGCGTGACATCAGCAAGATTCTCATCGAGGGGCTGCATCGCCTCGAATACCGGGGTTACGACTCCGCTGGCGTGGCCGTGATCGACCCCGCCGGTGAACTGCGCCGTGCGCGTGCCGTCGGCAAGGTCCGCGCGCTGGAGGACGAGCTGCGTGAAGCGCCGCTGTCCGGTGCCATCGGCGTCGCCCATACCCGCTGGGCCACCCACGGGCGTCCGGCCCAGCACAACGCGCACCCGCACCTCTCGAGCGAGCGCGTGGCCGTGGTGCACAACGGCATCATCGAGAACCACGAGGCGCTGCGCCGTGAGCTGGAGCAGGAGGGCTATGACTTCACTTCCGAGACGGACACCGAGGTGGTCGCGCATCTGGTCGACCGCGAACTGCGCGCTGGCCGTGCGCTGCCGGAGGCGGTCAATGTGGTCACCGCGCGTCTGGATGGTGCCTTCGCGCTGGCGGTGATGGAACAGCAGAATCCCGAGCTGCTGGTCGGCGCCCGCCAGGGCAGCCCGCTGGTCGTGGGTGTGGGAATCGAGGAGCACTTCATCGCTTCTGACCCGCTGGCACTGCTGCCGGTCACCGACCGCTTCATCTATCTGGATGAGGGCGACATGGTGGCCATCAGCCCGAGCGGCATCCAGGTGCTGGAACGCGGCGCCGAGCAGGATGAGCTCACGCCGGTGACCCGCGAAGTGGTGCGCTATGAGCACAGCGTCGAAGCGGCGGGCAAGGGTGAGTATCGCCACTTCATGATGAAGGAGATCATGGAGCAGCCCACCGTGCTGTCGCGTACCCTGGCCGAGCGTCTCGACCCGCAGGGCGTACGCCTGGAGGCCTTCGAGGTCTCGCGCCATTCCTTCCTGGCCGCGGATGACGGCGCCGAGAAGGGCAGGGAAGTCGTCGATGTCGAGCGACTGACGCAGCTGCTGGCCGATGTGCGTCAGGTGCAGATCATCGCCTGCGGGACCAGCTATCACGCCGGCATGGTGGCGCGTTACTGGCTGGAAGAGGTCGCCGGCATTCCGGCGCAGGTCGAGGTGGCCTCGGAGTTCCGTTACCGCGAGCGTGTCGCGGCCCCGGGTACGCTGTTCATCACCCTGTCGCAGTCCGGCGAGACCGCCGACACGCTGGCGGCCCTGCGGGATATTCAGAAGCTCAACCGCGAGGGGCCGCAGGCAGGGCATTACCTGGCGAGTCTGGCCATCTGCAACGTGGCGGGAAGCTCGCTGGTTCGTGAGTCGGATCTGTCACTGCTGACCCATGCCGGGCCGGAGATCGGGGTGGCTTCCACCAAGGCCTTCACCACCCAGCTGGTGGCGCTGATGCTGACCACGCTGGCCCTGCGCCAGAGCCGTCGACAACCGCAGGACGAGGAAGATGACCTGCTCACGCGTCAGCTACTGATGCGTCTCAAGGACCTGCCGCATGTCATCGAGCAATCGCTGGGGCTGAACGGGGAAATCGCCCAGTTGGCCGAGAAGTTCATGCATCGCCATCACACCCTGTTCCTCGGGCGCGGCAGCCAGTACCCGATCGCGATGGAGGGTGCGCTCAAGCTCAAGGAAATCTCCTATATCCACGCCGAAGCCTATGCGGCGGGTGAGCTCAAGCACGGCCCGCTGGCCTTGATCGATGAGGACATGCCGGTGGTGGCGGTCGCGCCGATGGATGACCTGATGGAGAAGCTGAAGTCCAACCTTCAGGAAGTCCGCGCGCGTGGCGGCCAGCTGTTCGTGTTCGCCGACCCGGAAGTCAGCCTCAAGGCCGGTGAGGGCGTGCACGTCGTCACCGTGCCGGGGGTGTGTCGCTTCCTCGCGCCGATCGTCTATGCAGTCCCGCTGCAGCTGCTGTCCTATCACGTCGCCGTCCTCAAGGGCACCGATGTCGATCAGCCGCGCAATCTCGCCAAGAGTGTCACGGTAGAGTGATCCCGCGCGGGCACTGAATTGTGTCTCGCATGAAGACGAAAGGGACTGCCCATGGGCAGTCCCTTTTTTCGTGTGCGCGCATCATGCCGCCGGCGGTTGCCTGACGCTGCCTGCTTGATGCAGCTCAGCCCGGCAGGACCCATGACGACAGACGGCGCCACCAGCTGCGCCGCCTGGCTGTGGTGTCCGTCTCGCAGGTGTCCGGGGGCTCGGGGGTGGGGCCCTGATGACGAATGCAGAAACGATCTCCCCCCGGCCCCGTGATCCAGCGTGAACTGCCTGAGCTGACACGCCCTGCCTTGACGTCATCGTCGAGTTTCCTGCCCGCGGCCTTGATGGCCTCCAGTGTGCCTGGCGCCAGTTCGATGAAGCCTTCCTCTCCCGGCGCTTCCTCGACCTGTGACGGTGGAATATCGCGCATCAGATCAACCCCTTGAGGATCAGATTGCCACTGGAGACCAGCAGGATGGCGTAGGCCACCTGGCGCAGGTGATGGTCACTGAGCGGGGGTGGGAAGCGGCGTGCGAGCTCCGTGAAGGCGATGACCACGAACACGCCTGCGGCACCGATCATCAGCAGTTCACTCAGGTGCTCGCCGGCGCGTCCGGGAGAGATGATCGAGAGTCCCATGCGCATGGCGCCCCCGACCAGAAAGACAGCGAACAGGGTGCAGCGGATCGCCACCAGCGTCATCGGCTGGCGGTAGAGCATTACCACCAGCGGCGGCCCGTTGGCGGCGAACAGCCCGCCCATCAGGCCCGAGAGCCCGCCGGCGGCATGGAAGTGCCAACGGGGAGACAGCGTCTCACGCGGCTTGGGTTGCATCAGCAGCGCCAGGCAGGCGATCAGGATCACGCATCCCAGCAGCATGCCGAGCAGGGGCGCGCGCTCCTCTCCCAGCCAGGTGGCCAGGTAATAGCCGACCGGCAGCAGCGGCAGGCTGGTGACCAGCAGTCGCCGCGCGAGGCGCAGGTCGATTTCCCGCCAGTGACCCCGCAGTGCCATGCAGTTGTTGAACAGGCTCAAGAGGGCGCAGAGCAGGGCGGCGCTCTCGATGGGCAGGACATCGAGAGTGGCCAGCAGGCCCATGACGATGAGCCCGAAGGCAAAGCCGGTGAGGGTCTGGATGTAGCTGGCCAGTGCCAGGCTCAACAGGATGGCAGCGAGTTGCCAGAGGGTCATGGTGACTCCGTTGGGTGGCCCCGTTCGGCGCGAGGGGAGGGTGGAGGCATTGCGCTGCCATGATAGCGCGGGCCAGCCGCAAAAGGGCGACAGTCTCGTGGCTGCCAGCCGGCGAGGGTGAGTCATGTGAGCTTTCGCGGATGAAGCGTGTCAGCAGCTCGGCCCATCCTGCTCAAACTTGCATAGGTAATTTAGTGGTCTTGAATTGCTTAGCTTACGCATGAGATGCAAGGAGTTAGCGACATGAGCCCTCATGAATTCGGTTTTTGGCGACATGTCGCCTTGTTTGAATATCAGCAGCTTATTAGTCTGTGGTGAACAAGGGGGGCATGAAGTGTCGCCATTTGCGGCCACATGATGTCGCTGGTGGCTTGGGCTGGGCTTTGGCAGGGCAAGCCAGCCGACAGATTCATGGGCCTCCTTGCTTGATGCCTGGCAGTGATGAACACGGCCTGAGCGTGAGCCCCTGATGGACAAGCACCGCCACATGGATATCCGGGCATGGAACGCAACGCAGCACAATCTCCTTTCTTCACCATCGTGACGCCGAATCACAATTCGGGTGACGGGCTCGAGCGCTGCATCGCCAGTCTCGCGGCCAACGACACCGCTTACGAACACATCATCATCGATGATGCCTCTTCGGATGATTCCTTTCTGCGGGTGGAGCGCAGTCACGCCGCCCGGCCGCCGACCTCATTGGTACTGCGCCGCAATGCCGAGAATCTCGGGCCCGGGCCGACCCGCAACCATGGCCTGAGTCTGGCACGTGGCCGCTATGTGCTGTTCTGCGATGCGGATGACACCTTCGTGGCCGGCGCCCTGGATACGCTCAAGGCGCAGATCGTGGCCTTCGATTGCCCGCAGGTGGTGGTGTTCCGTTATTGCCTGCTGGGGCCAAAGAGAGAGCGGGAGAGCACGCCACTGTGCAGCCAGCCCCTTGAGCGCACCCAGATGCAGGCCTTCACCGATTTCATGCACGACCGCATCGTCTCCGCTCCCTGGGGCAAGGCGATCCGCGCCGATCTCGCCTGCGCCCTGAGCTTTCCTGACCTTCCTGTTTCCCAGGATGGTCTCTACAACCTTGAGCTGTTCGGTCGGGCGGCACGCGTTCTCTATCTGCCCCAGGTGCTGTATCGCTTCGACAAGCGCAGCGACGGTTCTCTGACCCGCAAGCCCTTCGGCAATCGCGAGCTGGCCCGATTTCACCGCAGCTGGCAGGTGTTCGATTCCCGCTACCGCGAGCAGTTCGCGGCCGCCCACGGCCTGGCACTGCTGGAGATTCGCGCCCTGCGCTTCGTCGGTGTGAGCTTCATCATGCGCCAGGCCATCAACAAGACCCACGACGATGACCAGGTGAGGCAGGTGGTGATGTCTCAGCTGCGCCAGTCATCCTGGGCGGCATTGCGTCAGCTGTCGTTGAAGGAAAAGGCGTTGCTGATGAGCTATGCGTTCAGTCCTTCCCTGTCCCGGCAATTGATTCGGCGGAGCCAATACGCGTCATGAGCACTCGCAAGCATATCCTGTTCTACACCGGCGGCACCGAGCGTGCCAATGTCGATTACGGCCTGGAGCGGTTTTCGCGCCGTACCGTCGAGGCCAGTTGGCAGGCCGTGCTGGAGGGACTGGAAGCCCCGGCACTGCTGCGTGTCATCTGACTTCCATCAGGCACCAAGCATGTGACTTGCGAGCCCTCCTTTCGGGGCTCGCGTTCGCGCTATCGGATACGAATCTTCAGGTACGACAGCAGGAGGCTATCGCAGTGAGAATCATGCATGTCATCTCGACCCCCGCATCAGGAGGTGCCGAGGTCTACGTCAAGGACCTGAGCCTTGCCATGGTCGCGGCGGGGCACAGCGTTCATGTCACCTTTCTGGAAACCGCTGAGCAGTGCGGGCGAGATCTGGAATTTGAAAGGCACTTCCTGGCCCAGCTGAGTCAGGCGGGCATCAGTTATTCGTTTCTGGGCGCCGACACGCGTCGACGTCCCTGGCGTGGCGGTACACGACTGCGCACGGAAGTGAATCGATTCGCCCCGGATGTGGTGCATTGCCATCTCTACTACGCGCTGATGTTCGCCTTCCTGCTGCCACGCAAGCTCCCGGTGATCATGACCGTGCACAACATTGAGCTGGGGGCGCCCAACTGGCTGTTTCGACTGTTCGATCGTCGCGTCAGCGCCTATGTCGGCATCTGTCACGCCTGCACGCGCAAGCTTGCGCCGCTGGTCAGGCGGCCGGTGGTCCAGATCGACAATGCCGTCTCGGGGGCACGCCTCAAGCACAGCGGCTGGCAGATGACGGCGCTGGATACCCCGGTGAAGCTGGCGGCCATCGGACGTCTCACCGAAGCCAAGCAGTATCCCTTGATGCTCGAGAGCTGCCGCCGCCTCAAGGCACAGGGGTTGAATGTCACGCTCAGCATCGCCGGGGAGGGGCCGCTCAAGGCCGAGTTGGTCATGCAGATCCGTGACGCCGGGCTCGAGGATCAGGTGACCTTGCTGGGCAATATTACTGATGTAGCGGGGCTTCTGGCCTCATCGGACATCTTCCTGATGTCGTCTGCCTGGGAAGGACTGCCGATCTCGCTGCTGGAAGCCACGCTGAGCGGGCTGCCGGTGCTGGTCACCAACGTCGGTGGCTGCGCAGAAGTCGTGCATCGGGTCGGCAACGGGCTGGTGGTGGATGAGCAGACGCCGGCGCGCTATGCCGATGCTCTCACCCGCCTGGTGGCTGACGAGGAGCTGCGACGCAGCTGTGCGCGCAACGCGCGACGCCACGGCGGCAGCTACCACATCAATACGGCGCTGGCCGGGCATCTGGAGCTCTACACCAGCCGGCTGCAAGGCGAGCTGGATGCGGCACCCGAAGTCTCGGTCTGAACGCGCAGGGCGAGGGTGGCGAATGGGAGAAGAGTGCGCATGGGCCCTGCGGGTCTGAAGAATGGGCCTGCGGTGCGGACCTGAAAGGTGCGCCTGAAAAGTGCGCTTGAAAAGCGGGCTTGAGATGCGGGCTTGAGATGCGGGCTTGAGATGCGGGGCCTGGCGCTGGACATGGCAGTCAGAAGAGTGGGCAATCGATGCGATGATCGGTTGCCCTTTTTCTTGTCCTGGAAATGGGGAATGGCGCTATGCGGCCACCTGAATGAGACGTCTCATGCCAGATGATGGGGAGTGCTGGGTCATGAGGTTCATGCGGATGTCAGTCAGGTGTGGCATCAGGATGAGTGGCTCTCAGCGGTTGGCGATTCATTCATGTCATCGCTCTACTAATACTTGAGATGAGAGAAAGCAGTCTAAAGTGAAGTGTGGCAATACAATCGTCGTGAAAGAGAGTTTACGCCTTGCTGTTGTGGTCGATTAATTTATTATCAAGTCCGTAATCAGACATTGATAATCAAGCAGATCGCCACCTCATGAGATGTGGATGATGTCACGCCGATTCAGACGTGGTTATTCACGATTCATCGTCAGATGAGAGGGTGATTTGATGATGGTCAAGTGCCGAATCCATCACGAAATCCCTGTGACGTTCTGATCGCTGCTGTCAGTCTCGATGGCGCCAGTTCGTGGCATGGGAGAAGAGAATGGAAAGGCCGACAGGAAGTCAGGCAGGTACGAACTGGTCGCAAGTTGCTGTATTTCATTGTGTCTCACCACTCCAGAATACGTGAATGTCATCTTCTCCTGATGCCGGATGCAGAGGGTTCGCCCTTGCTCTTCCGGTGATGCAATGCGGAGATTGACGTTTCACGATTCACCCAGGCCTTCTCGTGATGCGTTGTTGATACTCGGGAAAGTGTCGAGAGATCTCTGAAATATCGGCGGAAATGAGTCCTCATTTTCGTTCTGATGCCCTCCTGTAATGGCTGATCATGCTATCAGTCATCCTTCAATGACGATACTGATGATGTCGAGCATGAAAGTCATGGGTCATCGGTGATGATGTCGTGATTATCTTTCATGTCGCCATGATGAGTTGTGCTGATTCTTCAGGACGTGTCATGGATCAGGATGGTCTGATGCCGTTGGATGATTTTCATGATCCGGTACATGTCGGGATTGGGTCGATCCTGACAGGTCACCATTCGTTCAACGGCGCGCTGGCGGAGGCAGGGCATGATTCGCGTCTGTCTCGCAAGGGAACGTCACAGAATTTCCACGTGCTGCAGGGGAGAAAGCCGATTCCTCGGGGCGGTAGCGTGTCCGGATACACGATGAATGCGCCGATCAGGATGTGATCGAGCAGAGCGCAGGGCTTACAGGGGATGACAGAGGTTATGAAGAGATCGACCAGATCGACGCTGCGGGGAGTTTCCCTGGCGATAATGCTGGCCGCCTTGGGAGGCTGTGCCTTCGCCCCTGGCGGCCATATGGACTATGAGGTCGAGACGGCGCCGCTGTCGGACCATGTCACGGTCAGCCCGATCACGCCGGCCTTGATCAGCAGTTATCGCGCACTCCCGGCTCAGACAGCCCCGGCCGATGACGCTCTGGTGGATGACATCAAGCGCTACGTCTACCGCGTGGGTGGCGGTGACATCCTGGCCATCAATCTGAGCACGCCGCTGGATCTGGCCCAGGAGACGGGCGTTCAGCGCCAGACGGTGGAAGCGCTGACCTACATCGTGCAGCCGGATGGCACGCTGTATTACCCCTACGTCGGGCGCATCAACGTCAAGGACATGACCGTGGATGAGGTGCGCGCCTCGCTGGTGCGTGGCCTGTCACGCTTCATCACCGACCCGCAGGTCAACGTCTCCGTCGCCCAGTTCCGCTCGCAGCGCGTCTATCTGAGCGGCGCGGTCCGTGAGCCGGGCTTCGTGCCGGTCACCGATGTGCCCCTGACCCTGATCGATGCCATCAGTGCCAGTGGTGGCGTCACCGAACTCGCCAATACCCACGACATCACCCTGACCCGCGACGGCCACCAGGAGCACCTGAGCCTCTATCAGCTGTTGCAGCAGGGCAACATGCGTGAGAACCGCCTGCTGCACGATGGCGACGTCATCAACATCCCGGTGGCGACCGACCAGAACGTCTTCGTGCTGGGGCAGGTCCTCAAGCCCGGCAACATGCCGGTGGGCAACGAGCGTCTGAGTCTGACCGATGCCCTGTCACGCGCCGGTGGCGTGGATGAAGACCGTGCCGACCCCTCCGGTGTCTTCGTGGTCCGTGAGAACGGCCCGGACGCTGACAAGCTCGCCACCGTCTATGTGCTCGATATCTCCGATGCCACCTCGCTGATGCTGGGGGCACGCTTCCCGCTGCAGCCCAGGGATGTGGTCTATGTCACCGCGGCACCGGTCAGCCGTTGGAACCGCGTGCTGAGTCAGTTGTTGCCGTCGGTCACCAGTACCGGGGCCTTCGTCTCGGTCATCGACGACATCGAGGGAGATTGAGGTCCATGAATCAGTTCACTTCTCCCATGCCGCCATCTTCCGGTGACGCTGGCCGGGACGCGACGCGTCGCCTGGACTTCAGCACCCTGCTGGCACTGCTCTGGCATCGTCGCTGGTGGTTGATCGCCAGCACCGTGCTGCTGACGCTGATCGGCATCTATGTGGTCGGCAGCCAGCAGCGCATCTATCTGGCTGACTCGCTGATCCAGATCGAGGACAAGGGCGGCAGCGCCAGCCTGCTGGGCACGCTGACGGGTCAGTCCGGAGGCCCCGAGGAGGGCAGTACCAGTGACGAGCTGGAGATCCTGGCCTCGCGGCTGGTGCTCGGGCAGGCCGTGGCGCGTGAGCGTCTCAACATCGTCGTCACACCGGTGCGCTACCCCGTCATCGGCGACTGGCTGTCCCATCGCGGAATGCGTCTGCCGGAGAGTCTCGGCGGCAATGAATATGCCTGGGGGGATGACGTCCTGAAGGTCACCACGCTGGAGCTTGGCGGCCAGTGGCAGGGACAGACGCTGACCCTGGAAGTGGTCGATGAGCAGCACTATCGCCTGCTGGACGCCGAGGGCAACCTGCTGATGCATGGCACGGTGGGCGAGAATGCGCTGTCCGGTGACATCAAGGTCTTCGTCCAGCGCATGGAGGCCAGCCCCGGGGCGCGCTTCGCGCTGACCAGCATCTCGGACCTCAGTGCCATCAACTCCATCAAGTCGCGTTTCACCGCCGAGCGCAACGGCAGCGATACCGGCGTGGTGACCCTGAGTCTGTCCGGCAGCGACCAGCAGGCCATCGTCAGCACCCTGGACACTATCACCGACGTCTTCCTGCAGCAGAACATCGAGCGCGAATCCGCCGAGGCCGACAACCAGCTGGGCTTTTTGGGTGACCAGATCCCGACGCTGCGCGGCCAGCTCGATGAGGCGGAATCCGCCCTAAACGACTATCGCCGCCGCCGCGATTCCGTGGACCTGACCGCCGAGAGCCAGCAGGTGATGGAGAACCTGGTGGGGCTGGACAACCAGCTGACCGAGATCAAGCTGCGACTGGCGGAGCTGTCGCGTGCCTACACCCATGAGCACCCGGCCTATCGGGCACTGGTGGCGCGTCGTGACTCCCTCAATCAGGAAAAGGCGCGGGTCCAGAAGCAGGCGGAACAGCTGCCGGCGGCGCAGCGCGAAGCGCTCAATCTGAACCGCAACGTCAATGTCAGCCAGGAAATCTACGTCGCGCTGCTCAACAAGCGCGAAGAAGTGCGCCTCAAGAAGGCCGGTACGGTCGGCAACGTGCGGATTCTGGATCCCGCCGTCCTGCAGCCTGGCCCCATCTCGCCGAGAACCTCGCTGATGATGGTGGTCTTCGCGATGGCCGGTTTCCTGCTGGGCGTGCTGGGCATCCTGCTGCGGCATTCCATGCGCAAGGGCATCGACAGCGCCGAACAGATCGAGTCCCTGGACCTGCCGGTCTACGCCACCATCCCGCTCTCGCCGCTGCAGCAGGGCATGATGCGTCGCGTGCGCCTCAAGGGCGAGAAGTCCGGGCGCGAGATCTATCAGGGCGTGCTGGCGACCTCGCAGCCTTCCGACATCAGCATCGAGGCGCTGCGCAGCCTGCGCACCAGCCTGCACTTCGCGCTGCTGGACAATCAGCGCAAGTCGGTGATGTTCACCGGCCCGAGTCCGGGCATCGGCAAGAGCTTCGTGAGCCTCAACCTGGCCGCGGTGAGCGCCGAGGCCGGCCAGCGCGTGCTGCTGATCGATGCCGACATGCGGCGCGGACATCTTCACCACGCCTTCCAGCGCACCTCCGAGCAGGGCGGCCTATCGGATGTCCTCAGCGGCGCAAGTCCTCTGGATGAGGTCATCTATCACACGCGCATCGACAACCTGGACTTCCTGGGCCGTGGGGTGGCACCACCGAATCCGTCCGAGCTCCTGATGCAGGAAAACTTTGCCCAGTTGCTGGAGCAGCTGGGAGAGCGATATGACCTGATCATCATCGATACCCCGCCGGTACTCGCCGTCACCGAGGCGCTGATCATCGGGCGCCATGTCGGCGCGAGCCTGATGGTGGCGCGTTTCGGCATGAACCAGGTGCGTGAGCTGGAACATGCTCGCAAGAAGCTCGAGAACAACGGCATCCACGTCAAGGGCGCGATCTTGAATGCCATTGAGCAGCAGGCCGGGGATAAGCAGCACTACGGGTATTACAACTACAGCTATACCTGATGCCGTGTCGCGGCACGGCTCTCATGACGCTTGAATCACGGAGGAGATGGCACGATGAGCGGTTTACCCTTATCGATGGAGCACCAGCGTCGTTACTCGCATCATTACGAGCGCTTGATCGCCAGCAAACGCCTGCAGCTGGTCTTCGGCATGCTGGTGGTGGTGATCGCGCCGGCACTCTACCAGGCGGGGCTCAACGAGCTGGTACCCGGTGACCATGGCTGGTGGCTGACCAGCGATGCCCAATGGCACGCCATGATCGGCACGGGGGTGGCCTATACGCTGTCCATCACCGCCGTCAATCGCCTGTCGCGCCTGCCGGGGACCCGCTCCTACCTCTACGTGGTACCCACCATCGTCATCTGCTATCTGATGCTGATGCTGGCGCTGGGGGTCTTCGATCTCGACTACTCGCGGCATCAGGTCGGCCTGTCCTTCCTGCTCGCCGTGAGCCTGTGCACGGCCTACTACTACATCGACACCCATGTCCGGCGCATGCGCTTTGCCGTGGTGCCGTTCGGCAAGGCGCCGGCGCTGTGTCAGCGTCGCGAGGTCGAGTGGCTGACACTCAAGGGGCCGGACCTCGTGGGCATGCGGCGCATCGATGGCGTGGTGGCAGACCTGCGTGCCGAGATGCCCCGTGAGTGGGAGAGCTTCCTCGCTGACTGCACGATCCACCGCATTCCCGTCTATCACGCCACCCAGGCCCACGAGATGATCACCGGCCGCGTGCTGCTCGATCACCTCTATGCCAATGAATTCGGCTCGCTGATGCCGCGTGAGGATTACGAGGTCATCAAGCGCTGGATGGACTTCAGCGTGGCGCTGGTGCTGCTGCCGCTGCTGGCACCGGTGATGCTGCTGACCGCGCTGGCCATCCGACTGGACAGCCCGGGCCCCGTGGTCTTCCGTCAGCCACGCATGGGCTTTCATTGCCGTCCCTTCACCGTCTACAAGTTTCGCAGCATGTATGACGGCATGAAGGGGGCCGGCTTCACCCAGGAAGGCAGTGACCCGCGCATCACCCGGGTAGGGCGCTTCATCCGCAAGTGCCGTCTCGATGAACTCCCGCAGCTGTTCAACGTGCTCAAGGGTGACATGAGCCTGATCGGGCCGCGTCCGGAATCGATGAATCTGGCGGACTGGTATCGCAAGGATGTGCCGTTCTTCCATTACCGCCATGTGGTACGCCCGGGCATCACCGGCTGGGCGCAGGTCGAGCAGGGCTATGCCGCGGAAGTCGAGGGCATGATCCGCAAGCTTGAATACGACTTCTTCTACATCAAGCACTTTTCCTTCTGGCTGGATCTGCTGGTGGTGATTCGCACCATCCGGATCGTGATCAGCGGGAACGGGTCGCGCTAGCCGACCCTCCTTCCTCCGGTTACCCCTGGCACTCGCGACCTGACAGGGGCCCATGAGCTACCACCCATTGTCTGATGCACGAAAGGAGTCGAGATCATGATCACGGTGACGCGCCCCTATTTTCCCGAGCGGAAGAATTTCGATCGTTATGTGGATGCCATCTTCCAGAGCCGCTGGTTGACCAATCATGGCCCGCTGGAGCAGGAACTGACCCGGCGCCTGGAAACCTATCTGGGCGTCAAGCATCTGCTGCTGGTCAGCAATGGCACCCTGGCACTGCAGGTGGCCTATCGCGCGCTGGGGATCAACAACGTGGTCGGGCAGCGCGAACCCGCTGAGGTCATCACGACTCCCTTCACCTTCATCGCCACGGCCAGCAGCCTGAAGTGGGAAGGGATGCAGCCGGTCTTCGCGGACATCGATCCTGCCACCCTGTGCCTGGACCCCGCACAGGTCGAGGCGGCCATCACGCCGCGTACCCGCGCCATCGTGCCGGTGCACGTGTTCGGCAACGCCTGTGACGTGGAAGCCATCGATGCGCTGGGGGAAGAGCACGACCTCAAGGTCATCTATGACGGCGCCCATGCCTTCGGCGCGACCTACCGTGGCAACAGCCTGCTGTCGTACGGGGATGCCAGCACCCTGAGCTTCCATGCCACCAAGCTGTTCCACAGCATCGAGGGCGGCGCGATCATCTTCAAGCGCAAGGAAGACCTGGAGCGTGCCCGCAAGATGATCAACTTCGGCATCACCGGCCCCGAGTGCATCGAGGAGCTGGGCATCAATGCCAAGATGAACGAGTTCCAGGCCGCCATGGGGCTGTGCGTGCTCGACGAGATCGAGGGCAACCTCGAGAGCCGCGCGCTGGTCTGGCATGCCTATGCCCAGGCGTTTCAGGGCAACGTGCAGCTTCAGGCACGTCAGCCGGGCGTCAGCCTCAACTACGCCTATTTCCCGATCATTCTGGAAAGCGAAAGTGTCCTGCTGGAGGTGATGCAGCGTCTGGAGCGGGAAGGCTACCAGCCGCGGCGCTATTTCTGTCCGTCGCTGGAGTCACTGGCATTTCTGGGGCGACCGGCGGCAGACCTGCAGGACGCGGACTTCCAGCAGCCCGAGATCGTGCATTCCAGAGACATCGCCAGCCGTATCCTGTGTCTGCCGTTGTTCTCGGGACTTCAGGTCAGCGAGATTCTCGCCGCGGTGCGCGTCATCGTCGATCGGCATCAGAAGGCAGCCTGAACGATGAACATCGCGATCATGCAACCCTACCTGTTGCCGCATCTGGGCTACTTCCAGCTGATGCACGCCTGTGACGAATTCCTCATCTATGACGACGTCGCCTACATCCCGCGTGGCTACATCAACCGCAACAGCGTGCTGCTGGGCGGCAAGGCCCATCGCTTCACGCTGTCGGTGCCGGATGCCTCACCCAATCGGCGCATCAGCGAGCTGTCGTTCGCACCGACCCCCCAGTCACTGTTGACCACTCTGCACCATGCCTATGCCAAGGCGCCGCATTACGCAGAGGTCATGCCGCTGCTGCAGACGATTCTCATGCATGAGGATCGCCGCATCGGGGCACTGTGCCAGTTCAGCTTCGAGACGATCTGCCGCTATCTGGGGCTCGAGTGTCGCTTTGCGCTGACCAGCGAGATGGACTACGAGCGCAGCCAGTCGGCGCAGGACCGTCTCATCGAACTTTCCCGCCAGCGCGGCGGGCGCAAGCTCTATCGGGGGGAGGCCTTCGAGCAGTCAGGGCTGCGTCTGTCCTTTCTCTCCAGCCATCCGCGTGATTACCGCCAGGCGGCGCCCGGCGCACGCGAGGGCGAGTTCGTCGGCAGTCTCTCGATCATCGATGTGCTGATGTGGTGCTCGCCCGCCGACGTCGTCTCGCGGCTGGCGGAGTACACCCTGCTGTCAGGAGATGCACCCTGGGGGCCCGCCGCTGAGGGCATGGATCAGCTCTGGCAGCCGTCGCTTGCAGAGCCTGCTTCGCGCCCGCTCCCCTCTTCACGAGAAGCAGCCGGAGGCGTTGCCACGTGTCACTGACTAAAAAGACGACCGTGGGCATCCTGTGGAATTTCATGGATCAGCTGTTGCGCCGTGGCATGGCCAGCATCGTCACCTTGCTGCTGGCCCGTCTGCTGCTGCCGGAGGATTTCGGGCTGATGGCCATGGTGCTGGTCTTCCTGACCATCGCCTCGGCCATGATGGATTCGGGCCTGCAGCAGGCCATCCTGCGTCTGCCGGCTCTCGGCCCGCGTGATGCCAGCACCGCCTTCTTCAGCAACATCGGCTTCGGGGTGGTGGCCTATGCGCTGCTGTATCTCAGCGCTCCGTTGATTGCCGATTTCTACGCTGAACCACGGCTTGTGATGTTGGTGCGTATCGGCGGGCTGGTGGTGCTGATCAACGCCTTCGAGGTGATCCAGGGCGCGATGCTCAACCGGGCACTGGATTTTCGCACCCGCATGAAGGCCGGCATCCCCGGCAGCGTGATCTCGGGCAGCGTCGCGGTGTTGCTGGGCTGGCTGGGTTTCGGGGTCTGGGCGCTGGCGGGCCAGATGCTGACGGCGGCCTTCGTGACCACGGCGCTGCTATGGTGGTGGGGCAGCTGGCGTCCGCGCCTGACCTTCGACATGGACGCCTTCAAGGCCATGTTCAGCTTCGGCTACAAGATGTTCCTGTCGCGCATGCTGGACGTGGTGTTCGTCAATCTCTACGTGCTGGTGATCGCCAAGCTGTTCTCGGCCTCGGTGGCTGGGCTGTTCTTCTTTGCCGATCGCCTCAAGGAGCTGGTGATCAATCAGCTGGTAACCGCGATCCAGAACGTGACCTTCCCGGCCCTGGCCAGCATCCAGCACGACCCGGTGCGGCTGAAGGATGCCTATCGGCGCATCCTGCAGCTGATGGTCTACCTGCTGTTTCCCGGGGTGCTGCTGATGGCGGCGCTGGCCCGACCGCTGTTCGAGGCACTGTTCCCCGACCGCTGGCTGGACGCCGTGCCCTACCTGCAGTTGATGTGCATCGCCGCGGTCATGCATCCGCTCAGTGCCCTCAATCTCAATGTGCTTCAGGTCAAGGGACGCTCGGACCTGTTCCTGGGGCTTGAGGTGATCAAGAAGCTGCTGATCTGTGTGGTGCTGGTATTTACTTGGCAACACGGCGTGATCGCGATCCTGATCGGTCAGATCGTGGTGGCGGTGCTGTCCTACATCCCCAATGCGTGGTTCTCGCGAACGCTGATCGATTACAGCATCCGCGAGCAGTGCGCCGACTTCCTGCCGAGCCTGATGCTGTCATCGGCCATCGCGCTTTGCTGCTGGCTGGCGGTGGAGCATCTGGCGGCATCGCCAGACTGGTCTCCGTGGGCGGCGCTGCTGGGACTGGGATGTCTCTCCGGCGCAAGTTACCTGTTGCTCTCTTGCCTGCTGCGCTTTCCGGCCTGGCAGTCGGGTGTTGGTCTGATACGAGATCGTCTTTCACAACGGAAAGTGGAGAATCTTCATGCTAGCTGAAGTGAGCTATTCCCAGGCGCAGGGTACCCCGGTCACGGGGGGCGCCCTCGAGGAAGGGCCGATTCCGGTTCCCCCGGCACCGGCGGATGAAGCCACCATCATGGCGAACTGGGAGGGGAATCTCTCCACGCCGCGTGTCTCGGTGATGTGCTTCGCCTTCAACCACGGCGACTACATCGCGATGGCGCTGGATGGTTTTCTGATGCAGCACACGCGGTTTCCCTTCGAGATCGTGGTGCATGATGATGCCTCCACCGATGGCACGCGCGAGATCATCGAGGAGTATGCCGCGCGTTACCCCTCCATCATCCGGCCGATCCTGCAGGACGTGAACCAGTACTCGCAGCACGTGTGGCCCATCACCTTCTGCATGCCGGTGATGCGCGGCGACATCATCGCCTACTGCGAAGGGGATGATTACTGGGTCAAGGCCGACAAGCTGGCGCGTCAGGTGGCGCTGTTCGATGCCAACCCGCGTGCCACCGTGTGCTTCCACCCGGCCATCGAGTATGACGAGCATCGCGATGAGCATTCGATCATCTGCCGCTATGCCGACAGCGTCGCGCGTCTCTCCCCCGAGGCCATCATCGGGCTGCGGGGCGGCTCCATTCCGTCACCGGCGCTGACCTTCCGCCGCGTGGAGTCGCATGTGGACGCCATGCTGGAATCCTACCGTGGTGCGCCGATCATGGACTTCTTCCTGCAGGCCTACATGGCGCTGCTGGGTGAGACGCTCTATTACGAGGATGCCGCCTGCGTCTATCGTCGCAACGCCAAGGGCTCCTGGACCTCCCAGCAGCAGGACCATGAGGTCGAGCAGCGCTACCAGCGCGACATGCTGGCCGCCATCGACACCTTCTATTGCGCCACGCGCACGCTGCCGGAAGCCGACACCCTGTATATCCCGCTCTATCACTATTTCAAGCAGTACGTGATGGCGCCCGGCACCACCCAGCAGCGCCTCGCCAACTTCCGCCGCGGGCTGGGCTATCTGCACCACATGCAGCGCAACAAGGTGCTGTCGCTGGTCCGCCGCGACATGTTCGCCAAGCTGACGCGTCGCAAGGCTGCCACGCCCGGGCAGGCGAAGGACACGGAGGCAGCGGCATGAACTATCGCAGCTACGGCGATCTGGGCCGTGACATCGCCAGTCAGATGTCACGCCTGCAGGCAGGGGACTTCGACCTGATCGTCGGCATTCCGCGCAGTGGCATGGTGCCGGCCTACATGATCAGCGCGATGCTCAATCGCGCCTGTACCGATCTCGATACCTTCCTGGCGGATGGCGTGCCCGGCAAGGGCATCACGCGCAAGTTGCGCGAGTCCACCGCCGGCGAGGTGTCCGAGGAAGGCACACGTTCCGCCTGGGCCTATCGTCGCGTGCTGCTGGTGGATGACAGCCTCAACAGCGGTGCCTCGCTCAAGGCCTCCCTGGCGCGCATCCCGGCGGATTGCCCCTGCGAGATCATGACCTGCGTGATCTACGCCAACCCCGGGGTCACCAATGAAGTGGATCTGGCGCTCGTCGAGCTCGAACACCCGCGCGCCTTCCAGTGGAACCTCTTCCACCATCCGGCACTGGAGGATGCCTGCGTGGATATCGATGGCGTGCTGTGTCTCGATCCTTCTCCCGAAGACAACGATGACGGCCCGCGCTATCGCAGATTCCTGCTCGAGGCGACCCCGCTGCATCTGCCCACCTACCGGGTGCACTCGCTGGTCACCAACCGTCTCGAGAAGTACCGCCCCGAGACGGAGGCCTGGCTTGCGCGCCATGACGTGACCTATGAGCGACTGATCATGCTGGATCTGCCGAGCAAGGAAGCGCGACTGAAACTGGGCTGTCATGCCAGCCACAAGGCCGGCTATTACCGCGAGTCGGGCTGTCGGCTGTTCATCGAGAGTGAAGTGGGGCAGGCCAGCAGCATCGCGCAGATGACCGGCAAGCCGGTCTACTGCGTGGATGCCCAGCAGATGGTCAACCCCGAATGGCTGGCCATGCTGAAGTTGCAGCGTGGCAAGTGGATGACACGCCAATGCAAGCGTGGCATCCGCCGGGTGATGAGGCTGCTGCCGGCTTCCTGGGAGCGTCAGGCACGGGGCGTCTTCCAGCGAGTGGCATGAACCTCGCGCGGACACCCCCTCGGGGGTGTCCATCCACTGCAAAGGAATCGTTATGAAAACGCACAGGATGGCGCTATTCGTCTCGGCCGGCTCCGATCATGGCGAGACTCGTCAGATGCTGGCGCTGGCCGCGGGTCTGACCCGCCTGGGACACGAGGTGGATGTGGTACTGCCGCATGCCGAGGAAGAAGTCGTCACGTCGCTGGCGCATGGCGTGCGTCTGGTGGAGCTTGGCAGGCAGGGGGCGTTGGCCCTGTCATTGGCCCTGACGCGCTACCTGGCGCGCCACAAGCCCTGTGTGCTGATGTCCAGCGGTCTGGAAGCCAACCTGACGGCGCTCAAGGCGGCGCGCCTCAATCGGCGACGCGTGCCGGTGGTCATCCACCACGTCGCGGCGCTGGCGCAGGAGCTGGCAGCGGCGGGGAATCGTCGCGACGCGGCAAGACGTGCGATGGCGCTCAAGTATCCGCAGGCGGCATTGGTGATCGGGGCCAGCGAGGCGATCACTCAGGCACTGGCCAGCGAGGCAGGCATCCCGCAGGCGAATACCGCGCAACTGGATCTCGCGCCACAGCGCATTGGTGGCGCGGCGCACGCTGGGGAATCGTCTGCGGCCGGGGAGCTGGAAGAAGGGCCCTTGATGCGGTGCCTGTGGCTCTTGATGCAGGCGGCAGGCATGAACACGCAAGAGCTGGAAGACAGCCCGTCAGTCGTGTCCGCGACTCCCGCACGCGTGCAGGGACGGGACACGCAGGTCGTGCCGGTCACCGCGTTTGCGGGTGACAGGGCATCGGCGACGTATCGCGTCTCGGCCAATGCCGGCCTGTCTGCTACACACACCGACGTCAGGGACTGAGCCGTTTCATGGAAGCCATACTGCTCGACCTGCCCAATCTGCTTTTTTGCCTGGTACTGGTGATGGTGGGCTTCGTGCGCGGGTGGGTGACCCGCAACGTCGCGATCATCCTGAGTCTGAGCAGCCTGGTGCCTTACCTGCTCAACAATGTGCTGTTCTCGCCGGAATACATGCCGGACCAGTTTCGCTACTGGAGACAAGTCATGGCATTTCGCAGCATGGATTGGGACTCGGTGGACCATGCGCTGACCGTCTCGTCCTCCTCGAGCCTGCTGGCCCTGGTGCCATTGCCGCTGGTGGAGACGATTTCCAGTCTGGGATTCTTCAACAAGTTTCTCTACATCGGCGGGCTGATGGTCATGCTACGCCGCGGGATCATCTCGCATGCGGTGCTGCTGTTCCTGCTCTGCTACCCGAGTCTGGTGCTCTACAGCTCGCTGAGTCTGCGCGATACCCTGGTGACGGGCTTCATGCTGGCCAGCTTCCTGCTGGCCATCGATCGGCGACCGGGCTGGGCACTGCTGATGCTGATGCCGCTGTGGCTGATCAAGTTCCAGAACATGCTGATCATGCTGGTGTTCCTCGGCGTCTACGTGGTCTACGACGTCAGCCGTCGTGGCCTCTCTCTCAAGCGTTTCTGCTGGTTGCTGGTCGGCCTGGTCGCCAGCGTACTGATCATCTACCCGCTGGCGGTGGACCAGATCAACTTCTTCCGTGCGGCCATGTACATCGAGGATGGCGGCAAGAAGGAGGATATCGAGATCATCCAGGGCTTCGGCGACTTCGTGGTCACGGGCATCCAGGGAGCGCTGTACTTCCTGATCAAACCGCTGCCCTGGGAGGCGACCAACCCGCTGCAGCTGATCCAGGCCGGCGAGAATCTGCTGGTGGTGGTCTTCCTCGTCTGGCTGACCCTGCAATGCTGGCAGGTCCAGCGCGAGAAGACGCTCTTCTGGCTGCTGTACCTGATCGGCGCCTTCACCATCTATGGACTGGTGGTCTTCAACTACGGGACGGCAGTGCGCTACCGCTTCCCGTTCCTGGTCATCTACGTGGTCTGCATGGCCTACGACACCGGGCTGATTCGCCGCTGGCAGCAGGAACGCCGCCCGGCCTTGCTCGACTGACGCCTCGCGCTGATCGCCTGCCCGCACACTTCCCGCCGCTCATGTGGTTGGCAGATCACCGGGCAGGCGATCCGTGCCCCTCGCTTGTTCCTCTGCATCACATGCCAAGGATAGCCACATGCCGACATCAGATTCCCGGCCCGCCACGGTGGTGCTGGTCTCCAACTCGTCCTTCTTCCTCTACAACTTCCATCGCGGTGTCATCGAGGGCCTGCGCGACACGGGCTATCGCGTGGTGTGTCTCGCTCCCACCGATGCACACAGCGCGCGCCTGGTCGATGAGCTCAAGGTCGAGCATCGGCCGCTGGGGATGGAAGGCAAGGGCACGTCACTCGTGGGTGAGGGCAAGAGCCTGATGGCGCTGTTGATGACGCTGCTCAAGCTCAGGCCACGCTATGTCCTCAACTTCACCATCAAGGCCAATATCTACTCGGGGCTTGCCTGTCGCCTGCTCAACATCCCCTACACCAACAACGTCTCGGGACTGGGCACCGCCTTCCTCCACGACAGCTGGCTGTTCCGCCGGGTACGGGCGCTCTACGGCATCGCCAATCGCGGCGCACGCTGCGTGTTCTTCGAGAACCGGGATGACCAGGCGCTGTTCCTGCGCATGGGGCTGCAGAAGTCGACACCTTCCGTGGTGCTGCCCGGTGCGGGGATCGACCCTGAACGCTTCGCCTTCACCGAACAGCCCCAGAGCCCGCCGCTGACCTTCGTGATGGTCGCGCGGCTCATCGCCGACAAGGGCGTGCGGGAGTACGTGGCAGCGGCGGAACGCCTGCATGAGCGCTATCCCCAGGCACGCTTCTGGCTGATCGGACCGTCGGGCATCAGCAACCGCACCGCGATCAGTGACGAGGAAATCGCCCAGTGGCGTGCGCGGGGCGTGCTGCATTATCTGGGGGAACAGCGTGATGTCAGGCCGTTCCTGGCCGAGTCCAACATCCTGGTGTTGCCGTCCTACCGAGAAGGCATGCCGCGTACGGTACTGGAAGCGGCCTCGATGGGGCGTCCCGCCATCGTCAGCGACGTGCCCGGCTGTCGCAGCTCGGTGCTGCCGGGGGCCACTGGCTGGCTGTGCGAGGCCGGCAGCATCGACTCTCTCGAGCAGCACATGCAGGCCTGCCTGGAAATGCCCCGCGAGGCCCTGGAGGCGGCGGGGCTGGCCTCACGGGAGCGTATCGAGCGCGAGTTCGATCAGGCCATCGTGGTACGGGCCTATCTCGGGTGCATGCAGCACACCCTGGCGCCGGAAATCGGACGGGGGCGCGGTGCGATGTCACCGGCCTGAGCGGCGAAAGCATGACGGATTTGCTGCTATGCAGTGCGGCGAATATCGGAAACGGCGTGCGCGCGAGAGGCGCATAATGGACAGACCACGTTACCTGTCAGGCCGTCATCCTTCTGGTGCCTGCGCCGCCGTTGCCTTCACGTCGTCATCGCCTTGTCGTTACCACGCCCACACGGCGCGAGCCCGCGGTGTCAGTCTGCCGAGTAGAGGGCAGCGCATGATGGCGATTGCGCCATTTGACTGTCCTGCCAGTTGCCATGCACGTAATGGAAGCATCTCGGGGTCGTGCTCGGGATATCTGAGAATACATGGAGTAGAGAGTCATCATGCGTGGATATCGTTTCTGCACCCAATGTGGCGGTGCCAGCGTGCACCGTATCAAGCGCCACTGGTGGCAGCGGCTGATCGGGCTGCCGCCTCGCTATCATTGCGAGGACTGTGGCGTGATTGACCAGGTCTCCGACAGGGAGCATCACCCAGCTCTGCATGAGGCGAAGCCGGGCGGTAGAGCCTCCTCCTGAGCGACGCATGATGTCTGATGACACCGCGCCGAGCTCGCGATTGTCAGGCGAGACAGCGCGATGGCCATGCGTGATCGACCCTCGCCAGAGCCCCCGGACATGGCTTCTCGCCAGAGCCCCTCGAACTGGCTTCCGAGCTAGCCTTTCGAAATGGCTCACTCGATATCGTCCACTCGAAATAGCCCTTCAAAATAGACCCCGCCATCGACATTCGTCGGTGGCGGGTTTTTTCTGCGCCGGAGAGTGTCATGTCAGGTACATCGCGCCCCTGGCTGTACCTGTCGGACACGACTCTCCTGCGTGAATTTCCCTGCACGGAGCGCATGAGAAATGAAGATCCTGTTCATCGTCGGCAATCTTTCCAGTGACGGCGGTACGGAACGCGTGACCTGCGAGATCGCCAGTGGACTGGCACGCGCGGGACATGATGTCGCCATCACCAGCCTGTTCGGTCCCGCGACCACCTCCTTTCATCTCGATGACGCTGTCATGACCAGTGAGCTCAAGCTCAAGGAAGCGCGTGGTAGCGTGCGCCGCTTCATGGGCATCAGCTCGGGTCTGCTTGCCAAGGTGCGCCGCCATCAGGCGGATGCGGTGATTCTGGTGGACTCCATCCTGTTCGCCTTCTGTGCGTCATGGGCACCTTTCGTGCGTTCGCGACTGGTGTGCTGGGAGCACTTCAATCTCGGCACGCATCATGGCTCGCACCTGCGCACGGTGGGGCGCTCGACCGCGGTGCGTCTGGCGGATGCCATCGTGGTGCTGACCGAGCGGGACGCCACGGCGTGGCGTGCACGCTATGGCATCACCGACAAGGTGCAGGCGATCTGGAATCCGGTGCCGCGCATCCCCCAGGAGAATGCGCCGACTCAGGCATCGCGCACCGTGCTGGCCGTCGGCCGCCTCACCGAGCAGAAGGGATTTGATGTCCTGCTGGAGGCCTGGGCCAGGGTCGCCCGTCAACATCCGGACTGGCGACTGCGCATCGTCGGCTGGGGAGAGGATGAGAACGCCCTCAAGGCCCAGGCCTGGACGCTGGGACTGAGCGAGAGCGTGGTCTTCGTCGGTCGCACCTCCCGGGTGGAAGAGGAGTATCAGCGGGCGGCGCTGTTCGCGATGAGTTCGCGCTGGGAGGGATTGCCGATGACGTTGCTGGAGGCGCAGTCCTTCGGTCTTCCCGTGGTCTCCACCAACTGCGAGACCGGCCCGGCGGAGATCCTCCAGGGCGGCAGTGGCGTGCTGGTGGATGTGGAAGATGCTGCGGCACTGGCGCGTGAGCTTTGCCTGCTGATCGAGGACGCGCCGCGGCGCCAGCAGATGTCCCTGCTGGCGCGCGAGAACGCGGCACGCTTCGATGCCGACGTCCTGTGTGACGAGTGGCAGCAGCTGCTGGCGCGCATGCTGCCCGGGCAGCGGGTGCTGGACAAGGCATCCTGAGGCTCGGCCTAGAATGCCTCGCGCAATATCAGAAACGTGCCGGGGAGCAGGGTGCCAGCCAGTCAGGTAAGCCTTCGGCTAAACACTCGCTGACAAGTCGCCCGGTCACGCCCGCCAGGGTCACGCCGATATGCTGGTGGCCATAGGCATGGATCACGCGTGGCTCGTTGGGTGACGGGCCGATCACCGGCACGGAGTCCGGCAGGGTGGGGCGAAAGCCCAGCCAGCGCCGGGCTACTGGAGCATCCAGTCCCAGCACCCTGCGCACTCGGGTTTCCAGATAGTCGAAGCGGGCCGGGTTGGCGGGCCCCGCAAGCGAACTCAACTCCACGGTGCCTGCCACTCGCAGACGCGGCCCTTCGGCGCCTCGCAGAGGCGTCATGTAGAAGGCGCTCTCCACCGGACAGGTCGGGCGGTTGAGCGGCGAGTGCTCGAGATCGAATTCGATGTGGTAGCCACGCTCGGTATCCAGCGGAATCCTGTCGCCGATCTGGCGGGCGAGATGTGCCGACCAGGCCCCGGCCGCCAGTACCACGCGGTCCGCCATCAGCCGTCTGCCGTCGGCGTACTCCAGCAGCATGCCGGAGGCCTGAGAGCTCAGGCGGGTGACCTCGGCGGTGACGAGTCGGCCCTCCTCGCGCAGCGGAGCGGCCAGGGTATCGATGAACACCTGCGGGTCATCCAGATGACAGGAAGAGGGGAACAGCACGCCGCCGGCGGTATGGCCTGCCATGGCGGGTTCCAGCGCGATCAGCTCGTCCGCTGTCAGTACCTGCTGCTGGATGCCGAGCTGGTCACGCAGCCGGATATCGCCCTGTGCGGCCTGCAGGTTCTCGGCCTTGCCGTAGGCATATAGACAGCCCTTGCGCTGAATCATCCCGGCCGCCGCCGGGGCAGCGTCCAGCAGCGGCTGATAGTCCTCGTAGGTGTGACTGAGCAGACGCGCCAGCATCTCGCTGTTGGCTCGAAAGCGCGTGGCGTTGCACTGACCCATGAAGCGCATCAACCACGGCGAGAGCTTCGGCAGGCACTTCCAGTCGATGACGAAGGGGGAGTCAGGTGACAGCAGCAGTGAGGGCATGCTGCGCCAGATCTCGGGGCGAGCGATGGGCAGGCAGCCATAATCCGCGAGGGTACTGGCATTGCCGAAGGAGGTGCCGCTGGCGATGCCCTCGCGCTCGATCATCGTCACCTCGTGGCCGCTGCGCCGCAGCCACAGGGCGCAGGCGACACCGACGGCGCCCGCGCCGATCACGGCCACTTCCGTGTGTTCGCTATCACTCATCGAATGCTCACCATGTTGTCTTGTCGTTGTTGTCGGGGTGCTTGCGCCGCAATGCATCGCGCCCCGGAGTCAGCCGGGGCGCAGAGTGTGACAACCCGAGCATGCCTCGCAGGGGAAATCTCGGCAAGGGCGTCCTGCGTCTCGGCAGCGTGTCCGCCAGGGCGATGGGCGCCAGGCGATGAGCGACTTGCGGCGAGCGGTTCAGGAGCCGTTCGGCTCCTCGAAGGGCAGCGGGATGTCATCGCCACGCCGCACGGCGAAGACATTCAGCGTCATCGCCACCAGAGCGTAGTAACCCAGTATGCCAACCAGTTCGACCACGACCGTCTCGCCGAACATCGCGACGGCCTCGGCATACAGCGCATCATCGATACGTCGCTCGGCGTAGAGTGCGCGGGTGACGCGATGGATCAGCCGCTCATCATCGCGGTCGAACTCAGGCTCCCGCTCCTCGCGCAGTGCCGTGATGACATCCGGCGAGAGACCGGCCTGCTCGGCGATCGGCGCGTGGATCTGCCATTCCGCCTGGGATTTCCACCACACCGCCGTGGTGAGAATCGCCAGCTCGCTCAGGCGCAGCTCAAGGCCGGTGGCGTAGCGGCAGAAGGCGCCGAGGCGCTGGGCGTGATTGGCAAGCTCCGGACTGTGGACCCAGGCCAGAAACGGGCCGTCGAGGTTGCCGCGCGGGCCGCTGAGAATCTCGGCGATCACCTCACGTTGGGCTGCGCTCATGCTGGCCTCATCCAGTTCGGTCAGGCGCGATGTGATCGCCATGAAAGTCACTCCATTCAAATCCATTCAAAGATCGTGGGTAGTCAATGCGCCTGCAGCTGAGCCGTCACAGGCTGGCCAGGGTGGTGTCGATGGCACGCCCCAGCCTGTCGGTGATCTCGTCCAGATGTGAGTCTTCCAGCATGAACGGCGGCGCCAGCAGGATGTGATCGCCCTGGCGGCCATCCAGGGTGCCGCCCATCGGGTAGCACATCAGGCCTTCGGCCATGGCAGCCTTCTTGAGGCGAGCATGCAGCTTGAGCGCAGGGTCGAAGGGGCGTTTGGTGTCGCGGTCGGCCACCAGCTCCACGCCCTGGAAGAGACCGCGACCACGGATGTCGCCGATGTGGGGATGGTTCGCGAAGCGCTCGCCCAGGCGTGCTTGCAGTCCCTCGCCGAGGACGTTGACACGTGTGAGCAGCTCGCGGGACTCGATGGCCTGCTGGACGGCCAGTGCCGCGGCACAGGCGGTGGCATGGCCGATGTAGGTATGGCCGTGCTGGAAGAAGCCGGAGCCATTGGCGATGGCGTCACGAATGCGCTGGCTGACCAGGGTCGCGCCGATCGGTTGATAGCCGGCGCCCAGCCCCTTGGCGATGGTGATCAGGTCCGCCGTGACACCTTCCTGCTCGGCGGCGAACAGGCTGCCGGTGCGTCCCATGCCGCACATCACCTCGTCGAGAATCAGCAGCACGCCGTAGCGGTCACAGACCTCGCGGATGCGCGTGAAGTAGCCCGGCACCGCCGTGACGGCCCCCAGGGTGGCACCCACGACGGGCTCTGCCACGAAGGCCATCACGTTCTCACCGCCCAGACGCAGGATTTCCGCCTCAAGCTCGGCGGCGAGACGCACGCCCATCGCCTCGGGCGTCTCGTCGGGTTGCTGGTCCCGATAGGCGTAGCAGGGGCTGACGTGACTGACGTTGATCAACAGCGGCTCGAACTGCTGGCGGCGCCAGGCGTTGCCGCCAGTGGCCAGCGCGCCCAGCGTATTGCCGTGATAGCTCTGACGCCGCGCGATCAGATGCTTGCGTTGGGGCTGGCCGATCTCGACGAAATATTGGCGGGCCAGCTTGAGCGCTGCCTCGACCGCTTCCGAGCCACCGGAGACGAAGTAGACGGAGTCGAGCCCTGCGGGGGCGCGCTCGATGAGGAAGTCGGCCAGCTGCTCCATCGGCTCGCTGGTGAAGAACGAGGTATGCGCGTAGGCCAGTCGGCTGACCTGATCCTTGATGGCCTGAGCTACCGCTTCATCGCTGTGGCCCAGGCATGAGACGGCAGCGCCACCGCTGGCATCCAGATAACGGCGACCCTCTCGGTCGACGATGTAGGGGCCATCGCCCTGCACGGCGGTGGGGTAGTCCTGATGGAGGTTGCGATGGAAGACGTGGCTCATGGGGGCTCCGTGGGGCGGGGGCGCGAAGGTGTAATGCAAATATGTAGTGCATTTGTCGTTTATGCAATCAATAATTGCATGTTGTCGCTTGTGCCTTCGGACTCGACCCGCCAGAGATGCTACCGTTGCCGCCATCTGTCCTGTCCCTTGCCAAGGAGGCATCCCATGCCCCCATCCTCCCGAGCCCCCGGGCCCGCATCCCCTGACTCGCCGCCGGAGACCCTGGAAGGGTTGAAGCAGCTGCTGGTGGCGATCGATCGCCGTGAGGTGGAGATCCGCCTCGGCGCGAGTTCCCGACGCGTGCTGGCCGTGCTGATCGAATCGCCGCAGCGCACGGCGGTATCTTCCATCAGCCAGCTGGCGGAGATGACCGGCGTGAATGCCTCGACCTTCTCGCGTCTGGCGCAGCGCCTGGGCTATGAGGGCTTCAGCCGGTTTCAGGCTGTCTTCCGTCAGGCAGTGACGGACGGCGAGCATTTCTACAGCGCCCAGGCGGCGCGACTCTCGTCACGTGATGCCGACAGTGGTGCCATGGCACAGCTGGCACGACTGGGGCGCCAGGAAAGCGCCAATATTCTCGGCATGTTGGAGAGGGTGGACGCCGCGGCCTTCGAGGCCGCCACCACCTTGCTGGCCGAGGCACCGCGCGTGCGCCTGCATGGCATGCGCCAGTTCAATTCTCTGGCACTGTTCATGGCCTATGGACTTGGCATGCTGCGCCCGGACGTGGCGCCGCTGGATGCCAGTCGTCAGGGCGTGGCGGATGCGCTGGCCCAGCTGACGGCCGGCGACGTGCTGGTGGTGGCCAGTTGCTTCCCCTATACCCCAAGCGTGGTGGCCTGTGCCGAGGTCGCAGTGAAACGCGGAGTCGTGGTGATCGCGTTGACCGATTCGGCCAGCTCCCCGCTGGAGTCGCTGGCGCGCCACAGTTTCCATGTGCCCAATCACAGCCTCTTCTACAGCAACAGCATGAGCGCCTTCATGTTTCTCGCCGAAGGTCTGCTCAGCGAGGTGGCCAGCAAGCTGGGAGAGGCAGGCGTGGCCTCGCTCAAGCAGCGCGAGGCGATCATCACGGAGCTGGGAGGCGCACGTCGCTGATCTGGCGCCGATGCACTTGTCCCATCTCACGCGGCATGGCTGGGCGGGCGCACCAATTGGCAGCATCTGTCTGCTCGCCTCCGTTCGCGAATGACTGAAGGCGCGCCAATCTGGTGCGAGGGTGTCGCCGCGGCGATGTTCACTCTCGCCGTGCAGGCGTGTCAGTCATGAAGGCACGCCTTGCAGCGTGGGGTCTGCAGGCATGTGCAGGACCAAAGAGGGACCTGAAGAAATTGGCGTGATTCCTGCAAAACGACTGAGATGAAATGACATCTGTCAGTGCAAGGAATCACCCATGAGTCGCGAATACCGTTACACCCTGGGCAGTCAGGTCCATCGCTTCGCCAGTCTGGCCGAGCTGATGGCCAAGGCGACCCCCGCCCGCTCCGGAGATCGCCTTGCTGGCGTGATCGCGGAAACCGCCGAAGAGCGAGTGATCGCTCAGCTGTGTCTGGCCGAATTGCCCCTCAAGACCTTCCTGAACGACGTGCTGATCCCCTACGAACAGGACGACATCACCCGCCTGATCATCGATGAGCATGATCCGGTAGCCTTCCTGCCGATCGCGCATCTCACCGTCGGCGACTTCCGCAACTGGCTGCTGAGTGACCTCGCGACGCCTGCGGTGCTGGCGCAGGTGCGTGCCGGCATCACCCCGGAAATGGCTGCGGCGGTCAGCAAGCTGATGCGCAATCAGGACCTGATTCTGGTCGCCAGGAAGTGCGAGGTGGTCACGGCCTTTCGCAATACCATCGGTAAGAGTGGCCATCTCTCGACCCGCCTGCAGCCCAACCATCCCACCGATGATGTCACCGGCATCGCTGCCAGCATTCTCGATGGCCTGCTCTACGGCAACGGCGACGCCGTGATCGGCATCAATCCGGCCACCGACAACGTGGCCCAGAGCATCAAGCTGATGCGTCTGATGGATGAAGTGATCCAGAAATACGAAATCCCCACCCAGTCCTGCGTGCTCACCCACGTCACCAACACCATTGAATGCATCGAGCAGGGCGCTCCGGTGGATCTTGTCTTCCAGTCCATCGGCGGCACCCAGGCCACCAACGAGAGCTTCGGCGTCGAGCTTTCCGTGCTGGCGGAGGCCCAGCAGGCCGCACTGTCGCTCAAGCGCGGCACGGTGGGCGACAACGTGATGTATTTCGAGACCGGCCAGGGCAGTGCGCTGTCCGCCGATGCCCATCACGGCCTGGACCAGCAGACCTGCGAGGCGCGTGCCTATGCGGTGGCCCGCAAGTACTCGCCGTTGCTGGTGAACACCGTGGTCGGCTTCATCGGCCCCGAGTATCTGTTCAATGGCAAGGAGATCATCCGCGCCGGCCTCGAGGACCACTTCTGCGGCAAGCTGCTGGGCCTGCCGATGGGCTGCGACATCTGCTACACCAATCATGCCGATGCCGACCAGAACGACATGGATACCCTGCTGACGCTACTCGGGGTGGCCGGCTGCAACTTCATCATGGGCATCCCCGGCTCCGATGACATCATGCTCAACTATCAGACCACCTCCTTCCACGATGCTCTCTATGCCCGGCGGGTGCTGGGCCTGGGCCCGGCGCCGGAATTCGCCGCCTGGCTCGAGGAGATGCAGATCTTCACCGATGTCGCCCAGCAGAAGCTGCCCGCTGACATGCCATCCTGCTTTGCCGATTCCCTGCGTCAGGTGTCCGGAGGTGAGGCATGAGCCACGACTCCTCCCCCAGTGATACGTCATGCGCGGCTCGCGAGGGCCAGCAGGGAACGGCTGTCAGCGAGTCGCCCGCCATCGTCACGCCCAATGCCTGGCAGTTGCTGGGGCAGTTCACGGATGCGCGCATCGGCCTGGGCCGCGCCGGCATCAGCCTGCCGACCAACCGGTCGCTGGAATTCCAGCTGGCGCATGCCCGCGCGCAGGACGCCGTCCATCTGCCGCTGGAGATTCCCCGGCTGACCGAAGATCTCCAGCAGCTGTCTGCGCTCGAGAACGCCCCGCAGATCCAGCGACTGCACAGTCGCGCCGTGGATCGCACCACCTATCTGCAACGCCCCGACTACGGGCGACGGCTCGATGAGGCGTCGCGTCAGCAGCTCTCCGCCCTCGACGCCCAGCCTGCCGATCTGGCCATCGTGGTCGTCGATGGGCTCTCGTCTCTGGCGGTGCAGAACAATGCCGCGCCGTTCATCGCCGCATTGCTGGAGGCGCTGGCAGAAGACGGGCCCGATGCCTGGTCATTGGCACCGATCAGCGTGGTGGAGCAGGGGCGGGTCGCGATCGGCGATGAAGTCGGTGAATTGCTCAAGGCCCGTGCAGTGCTGGTGATGGTCGGCGAGCGTCCCGGCCTCAGCTCTCCGGACAGCCTCGGGCTCTATCTGACCTGGCAGCCGCGCGTCGGCCTGAGCGATGCCAGCCGCAACTGCATCTCCAACGTGCGCCCGGCAGGGCTCGACTTCGCCATGGCCGCCCAGCGGCTGCATTACCTGCTGTGCGAGGCCCGCAAGCTCGGCCTCACCGGGGTGGGGCTCAAGGACAGAAGTGGTGACAACTCGCTGGAGAGCGGGGGCGGTATCCAGAACTTCCTGCTGTCCTGAGGGTATGGCAGCGCATCAGCGGGAATCTCCCGATCCAACAATGACAATGCTTGACGGAATCAAGGCGGCACCATGACTCGCGACACGAATCACGACATGAATCACGACACCAACGAGCAGGACTATCTGGCCAGACGGCAGTTGAAGAAGGGCACGGCGGGCTGGATTCTGCTGGCGGGACTCGGGGTCTCCTATGTGATCTCCGGCGATTTCGCCGGCTGGAATTTCGGTATCGCGGAGGCGGGCTGGGGAGGCTTCGCGATCGCGGCGCTACTGATGGGCATCATGTATCTGCCGCTGGTGCTGTCGCTGGCGGAAATGTCAGCGGCGATACCGGCCGCCGGCGGCGGTTACAGCTTCGCGCGTCAGGCCACGGGCCCGGCTGGCGGCTATCTCACGGGCCTTGCGGTATTGATCGAATATGCGCTGGCCCCCGCAGCCATCGTCATCTTCATCGGCAGCGCGGTGGAGTCGCTGCTGGGCATCAATGGCCCGATCATCTACGCCATCTTCTACCTGGTATTCATCGGTATCCACCTGGCGGGGGTTGGCGAGGCGCTCAAGGTGATGATGGTGATCAGCGGCCTGGCGGTGTTCGCGATCATCGCCACCGCGGTGGCGCTGATCGGTGACTTCGACAGCAGCCGCCTGTTCGACATCGCGCCGACGGATGCCTGGGGTGCCAGCGATTTCATGCCCAATGGCTGGTATGGCATCTGGGCCGCGCTGCCCTTCGGCATGTGGCTGTTCCTGGCCGTGGAAGGGGTGCCGCTGGCGGCAGAGGAATCGCGCAACCCGGCTCGTGATGTCCCGCGTGGCATCATCGGCGCCATGCTGTTTCTGATGTTCACCGCCGTGCTCGTCGTCTTCCTGCTGGCCGGTGCCGCCGGTGCCGAGGCGATCGGCAGCAGTGCCGTGCCGCTGGTGGATGCGCTGAACGCGACCGGCAGCGAAGGGCTGGCGACGCTGGTCAACGTGCTGGCACTGGCCGGGCTGGTGGCCTCGTTCTTCTCGATCATCTACGGCTACAGCCGTCTGGTGTTCGCGCTGTCACGGGCCGGCTATCTGCCCAAGACGCTGTCGCTGACCAGCAAGCGCAAGGCGCCGACCTGGGCGCTGGTGGTGCCGGGCGTCTTCGGTTTCCTGGTCTCGCTGACCGGTGAAGGCGATCTGATCCTGGGCATGGCGGTGGTGGGGGCGACCGTCTCCTACGCACTGATGGCCGCCAGCCACATCCTGCTGCGCCTGCGCCAGCCGCAGATGGCGCGCCCCTATCGTACGCCGGGTGGCATCGTGACCTCCGCCATCGCGCTGGTGCTGTCGCTGATCGCGCTGACCGGGGTCTATGCCTTTGACCCGCGCGCCTTCAACTACACTCTGGTGCTGTTCGTGGTGGGCATCGCCTACTACGCCATCTTCAGCCGCCATCAGCTGGTGGCGAAGACCGCCGAGGAAGAGTTCGCGCTGGTGGCCAATGCCGAGAGTGATCTCGCGGCCAGCTGATCCGCTCAGGCAGACCCTTTAGCAAAGACGACAACGCCCGCCATGGCTGACCATGGCGGGCGTTGTCGTCTCTAGCTGATGGGCAGGATCAGATCAGAAAGGATACTGCGCCAGAAATTGCTGGGCGGCGGCGGCGGGGTCCTCGGCACAACACAGCGCCGAGACCACGGCGAGGCCGTCAGTGCCGCTGCTCATGACGTCTCCCGCATTGGCCAGCGAGATACCGCCGATGGCGACCGTCGGCAGCGGGCTTGAGCGCACCAGCTGGGTGAGTCCTTCGATGCCCAGCGGTGCGGCGTGATCGGGCTTGGTCGCGGTGGCATAGACCGGGCCGAGGCCGAGGTAGTCGATGCGCTCGACATCGACGGCCTTGAGCTGCTCAAGCGCCTGGACCGACAGGCCGATCAAGGCGTCCTCGCCCAGACGGCGACGCGCCTCGACCGGGTCGCCATCGCTCTGGCCGATGTGCAGGCCATCGGCGCCACTGGCCAGCGCGACCTCGATGCGGTCATTGATGATCAGCGGCACCTCGTACTCGTCCAGCAGCGCCTTGAGGCGGATGGCCTGGGCGATCATCTCCTCGTCGCTGGCGTGCTTGTCGCGCAGCTGCACGACACTGACGCCGCCGCGCACGGCGGCCATCACGGTGGCTTCCAGGCCGCGCTCGGCGCACAGCGCGGGGTCGGTGACCAGGTAAAGGGATAGATCAAGTGACATCGGTCAGCTCCAGGCGAAAGGCAAGCAGAGTGGAATCGGCGTCGAGAGTATACAGGGCATCCAGGAAGCGTGGCACGAAGCTGCCCGGGCCTTCTACTGACTGGCCCGCCGTCTCACCGGCCTCGGCGTAACAGGCCAGCGCGGCGGCGGTGGCCTGCAAGGTGTCGTCATGTCCGTCGAGTGAGGCGGCGAGGAAGGCGGCGACCACGCTGCTCAGTGCGCAGCCCATGGCGGTGACGCGGCCCATCAGCGCATGGCCGCCCTGAATCGTGATTTGCCGCTGGCCATCGGTGACGACATCGGCGTGGCCGGTCATCGCCACCACGCAGTTCTGCGTGCGCGCCAGGGCGACGGCGGCGCGGCTGGCGCGCTCCAGCGCATCCTCACTGTCATCGCCGCTGTCCACGCCACGGCCCTGATTCATCTCGCCGGCCAGCGCCAGCACCTCCGAGGCATTGGCACGTATCACGCTGGGGCGATATTCCAGCAGCGCGCGGCACGCGTACTGGCGCAGGCTGGAGGCGCCGATGCCGACGGGGTCCAGCACCCAGGGTTTGCCATCGCGGTGGGCGCACATCGCCGCCAGCTGCATGGCCTCTATCCAGCTGGGCGATAGGGTGCCGATATTGATCGACAGCGCCGCACTGATGGCGGAGATCTCCTGGATCTCCTGCTGCGCATGCGCCATCAGCGGCGAGGCCCCGATGGCCAGCAGGGTATTGGCGGTCGGTGTCATGGCGACATGGTTGGTGATGTTGTGCACCAGTGGCGTGGTCTGACGCAGACGGCGCAACGCGTTGCCGGGGGAGTGGGATGGCGATGGGGTCATGGGAGCTCGTGGTGAAAGACAGGGAAGACGCTGTGAGTCGAGGGTAAGAGCTTGCGCTGCAAGGTCAAGTGGCGACCGTCGTGAGCGTGTGGCTGACCCGGTAGTCATCGAAAGTCGCGCAAAGGGTAATAAATAACATCATGGTTCTATAAACCTTGACGACAAGTCCATAAGATACAGGGCCTTACGGTCTTTTGTGTACGAGTCATCAGTCAAGGGTCATGCAGTGATACGCACAGGTCATCGCGGTAGCGTCAGCAATTCGAGCAGCAGTCACTCAAATATCGCCAGCAACAGCAGCACGAGTAGCATCAGCAACAACACGCGCGGCCGACAGCCCTCTGATGGCTCTCGGCTTGAGCGGATTGTCAGGCGGATGGTGACGGCGCTGGCAGTCCCCGTGCTGTTGGGCGCTGCGGCCAGCAGTCAGGCGAATGCGGTGATTGCCAGCTGGAATCTGAAGCATGCCGGCTGGAACAACGGCAAGCATCTCGAGCAGGTCGCGGCGGTGGCCAGCCACATGGATCTGATCGGCCTGCAGGAGGTGATGAAGGAGGAGGTCGTCAGCGAGCTCGAGCAGCAGCTGGAGGCCCTGACCGGCGACGAGTGGGACAGCCTGGTCAGTCATGCGGTGGGGCGCAGCACCTATACCGAGCGTTACGCCTATCTGTATCGCGACAAGACGATCGCCTATCAGGGCGGGGCTACCGTCTATCTCGATCCCGAGGATGTGTTCTCGCGCGAGCCGCTGCTCGCCACCTTCGTCGAGAAGGACACTGGGCGGGCCTTCAGCGCCGCCAACGTGCACATCGTCTATGGCGACAGCAAGGCGGATCGCTCGCCGGAAATCCGCGCGCTGGCGGATATCTATGACCTGATGAAGGAAATCTCGCCCGGCACTCCGGCGATCATCATGGGCGACTTCAACATGGCACCGTCCGAGCCTGCGTGGGGAGATCTGCGTACCCTCGGCCTGCGCCCGCTGATCACCGAAGGCGCAACGACACTCTCCAAGACCGATGGCCGCTATGCCTCGCTCTACGACAACATCTGGTATGTGCCGAGCGAATGGCCCAAGGCCAATGGCGATGTGTTCCGCTTCCCGGACTATCTGGGCATCAGTCATGAGACAGCGCGTGCCGATGTCTCGGACCACGCCCCGATCTATCTGTCGGTGACCGGCGAGACACTGGCGTTGCTGCCGCTGGAGGGTGGTCAGCCGCAGGCAGCCGGGGCAGAGGTCGCCTCCCGCAGGGCGTCAAAGACCTCCAGCTCGGCGAGTCAGACCTGCATCGACCTCAACACCGCCAATGCCGACCAGCTGGATCAGCTGCCCAATATCGGGCCGGCGCGTGCCGCAGACATCATCCGTCAGCGTCCATGGAGTTCCAGCGGCCAGCTGACCCGTATCAGCGGTATCGGGCAGGGCACGCTCAGCGAGATCGTCGCCAGTGGGCTACTGTGCAGCTGAGCTTTTTTCAGAACTGGCCTGTTCTGAACTGATCAGGCCTGAGCCTGAGGAAGTATCGGCCCCGGTCACACGGAAATGACGAAGCCAGCCATCACGCAATCCAGGTGATGGCTGGCTTCGTCGTATCGAGGCTGGTGGCTGTTTCCCCGGTGCCGCCTGAGGTCAGCTCAGGTACTTCTCGAACCAGGCAAGGGTTCTGTCCCAGGCGAGCTTGGCGGCCTGTTCGTCATAGCGTGGGGTCGAGTCGTTGTGGAAGCCGTGGTGGGTGCCGGGGTAGAGGTAGGCCTCGTAGACCTTGTCATGTTCCTTCAGCGCGGCTTCATAGGCGGGCCAGCCAGCGTTGACGCGCTCGTCATGCTCGGCGTAATGCAAGAGCAGCGGAGCCTGGATGGCGGCGACTTCCTCGGCGCGTGGCTGGCGGCCGTAGAAGGGCACGGCGCAGGCCAGTTCCGGATAGGCGACGGCGGCCGCATTGGAGACCCCGCCACCGTAGCAGAAGCCGGTGATGCCGATCTTGCCGGTGGTGCGGTTCTCGGCCATCAGGTAATCGATGGCGGCAAAGAAGTCGTTCATCAGCTTTTCCGGGTCTACCTGTGCCTGCAGCTCCTTGCCCCTGGGGTCGTTGCCGGGATAGCCGCCCACCGAACTGAGGCCATCCGGCGCCAGCGCGACATAGCCGGCCTTGGCCACACGCCGCGCCACATCCTCGATATAGGGGTTCAGGCCGCGGTTCTCGTGCACCACCACCACGCCGGGCAACGGCCCGCTGGCATTGGCCGGTGTCACTCGATAGGCGCGCACCTCGCCGTGGCCTTCGGGAGAGGGGTAGGTGATGTACTCGGCCACGATGTCGGGGTCGGTGAACTCGACCTGTGAGGCCAGCGCGTAGTTCGGGCTGAGGCTGGCCAGTATCGAGGTGGCCGTCATGCCCGCGACGGCAAAGGCTGCCGCGCGATCCAGAAACTGGCGGCGGGTGATCTGGCCGTGCACATAGCCGTCATACAGCTCCAGCAACTCGGGGGCAAAATCCTTTGCGGTCAGGCGGGTCATGTCAGACTCCTGTGATCAAGGGAATTCTGAACATAGCAACCCTGAGGTGACGCCACCATGTCAGCGCGAGTCTTTTTGTCGGATAGGCGAAGGGAGGCTGAATTCGGCATTCTTCCTGTACTACGCTCACCAGAGCGGTGGCCAATCGCTTGAGGCAAGCAGCGGGTGAGCGGTGAGCCGCCTGAGAAGCGTGCTCAAGACGTCTGACGTGGAGGCCAGCATGACAGAGGCGGAGTATCAGAGATTGCGCTGGAGAAGCATCGCGCTCACCAATGCCCAGTTGGTGTCGGCCGGTCTGGCGGTGGTGAATCTGTTTCGCGGCGATTTCGCCTCGGTGGTGGTGCTCGTCGGGGTCTGCTGGGTGCTTGGCTGGTTCAAGCCCCGCTGGGATGTCTAGCGTCGATGGCGGGCCTATCGCGCCAGTTGCGGATGGATATCCATGAAAGTGGAACGTATTGTATGGAAAAGTGATGTTTGATGGCGGATGATGGCGGAGCAGGCCGAGAGATTGCTCTGACTTGCCTTCATTTCCGTACCATCGCCATGGCGCGGTGCACGACGTTTCTCAAGGAGGCCACATGTCCAGGACACGCATGGTGACCCAGTTCGGTATGGGCACTTCCATTCGCAGCCAGAACTACACCGAGGCGGCGGCCCGCGGGATTCGTGATGCCCTGTGGCACAACTCCCTGAATGTGGCGGATGCCTTCGGCTTTCCCAAGGAGGCGATGCTGATCGAGGTCGAGATCGGCGTGCAGCAGCCCGACAAGGTCGACAGTGACGCCCTGCTGGGGATCTTTCCCTATGGCCAGCCCAGCGTGAAGGTGGTCAAGGGCGGGTTAGACGTGGCCAAGCCGGATGGCAGCGGGGTGAGCGTGATCGCCAATGTCGCCCTCATCGTGTCGTTTGACATGCTGGCGAGCGGTACCGACATGCCGGAGCACCCTCAGGCTTCGCGACAGACCCGCCATCCGTCAGGAGGTCAGGCATGAGCGAGCAGCGCATCATTCTCGAGATGGGCACCGGCAATGATCTCTACGGAGAGGACTACACCAAGGCCGCCTGCCGCGCAGTGCAGGATGCCCTGCATCATTCCTCCATCGTGCTGTTTCAGTCCCTGGGCATCGACCATCGTCAGATGCGTGTCGAGGTCACCATCGGCGTACAGACACCGGAGGCCGTGGATGTGGATGTCGTGACACGCGAGTTGCCACGCGGGCGCGCCGAGGTCACGGTGGTGCACGGTGGGCTGAATGTGCATGATGAGGCCAATGGCCAGACCCATGTCATCGCCTCGGCCGCCATCGCGGCAATGCTGGAGATCGAGCACGACGACTGGCAGCTGTGCCCGCCATCGTCTGGATAGTCCGGAGTGTCCAGGCAGGCCGTATCGCCTGCATCGCCTGTCTGCAAGGGCACGCAAGACAAGACGCCCCATCTGTCACTGACAGATGGGGCGTCTTGTCTTGCCGGCTAGCCGGCCGTCGCGTCCGGGAGCGAGTCCCTTGGATCAGGAGGCGTCCCGAGTGGTGACATGGGTGATCACCGACATGCCGATGCGCACCTTGTCGAAGTCGGGTTGATCGGGGTCAAACGCGATCTTGACCGGCATGCGCTGGGTGATCTTGGTGAAGTTGCCGGTGGCGTTCTCGCTGGCCACTGCCGAGAAGGCGTTGCTGGAGGCCGGTGCGATGCTCTCGACATGACCATGGAAGGTCTTGCCCGGCAGGCTGTCCAGCGTCATCTCCACCGGCTGGCCCGGCGCCATCTCGGCCATCTGGGTCTCGAGATAGTTGGCGACCACGTAGGCTTCCTTGTGTGGCACGATGGCCAGCAGCGAGGAGCCCGGCTGCACGTAGGCACCGACACGCAATGAGCGCTGGGTGACGATGCCATCCTTGGGGGCGCGGATGGTGGTGTAATCGACGTTCAGCGCTGCCTGCTCAAGCGTGGCGCGCGAGCGCTCGACCTCGGCGCGGGCCTCGACGCGCTGAGCCTGCAGGACACCGATCTGTTTCTCGGCCGAGCGCTGAGCGGCCTGATACTGCACGAGTCGTGCCTCCCAGATGCCCTGTTCCTCATCGGCCTTTTCCTTGTCCTGCTGGGAGGCGGCATTGGTCATGCGCAGGCTGCGATAGCGTTTGGCATCATTGCGTGCGTAACGCAGTGACGCCTCGGTCGCCTTCACTTCGGCGAGGGCTTGCTGGACCACCGCGCGCTGACGTTCGATGTTGGCGTCCAGATCTCCTACCGCCGCCTGACTGGCGGCGAGATCCGCCTGGGCGGAATGCAGGGAGGCCTGGTAATCACGGTCGTCCAGCGTGGCCAGTATCTGCCCCTCGTGAACCACCTGGTTGTCTTCCACCCGTACCGTGTCGATCTGGCCGGCCACCCGTGGGGTGACCATCACGCTATCGGCACGCACGTAGGCGTTGTTGGTGGCCTCGCGGCCATCGTGACCCTTCCAGTAGAGCGCTGCATAGAGAATCAGCAGCAGCAGGGCCAGTCCGCTCAGCAGCAGAGTCGTGCGTGTCTTGTTCATGGCAGTATCGTGTTCTCGCTTTTCAGGTCGCAGGAGAGTGGGTGTGCTGGCGGGCGGCAGGTGCCGGTTGCGGCGGGTAGGCGCGCACCGGCAACACCATGACCAGCACCAGCAGGGCCACCACGAAGGGAATGATGGCGAGGTAGGCATCCGCGTAGCTCATCACCGCGGCCTGCTCGGAGAGGCGCGTGGCGATATCGCGCGCGGCGTCCAGCGGGATGAGGCCGGCGGGCTGATTGCCCTGCAGGCCCAGCGCCTCGCTCAGACGGGTCGAATGCAGGGCATCACGCTGGACGATGAAGCTGCCATAGACGGTGGCGGCCACCACCGTGAACAGCGCCCGCAGCGAGTTGACCATCGCGGTGGCAAAGGGGCCGTCCAGCGGACTGATGGCGCCGGTGGCATTCATCAAGAGCGGCACGACCACCATCGGTTGGCCCAGGGTATTGAGCACCTCGATGAGCAGGAAGTTGTCACGGTTCCAGTCGCTGGTGAGCTGCGAGCCCAGCAGGCAGCTGATCAGGATCAACACCAGGCCCGTGGCCATCACATAGCGGCTGTCGACGCTCCTGCGATTGATCAGTGTCGCCACCAGCGGTGCCAGCACGAGCTGCGGCAGAGCCATGGTCAGCATCACCGGGAACAGCTGCATGGGGCGATAGCCCTGTACCTCGCCCAGGAAGGCGGCGGGAATGGTGCCGGCGGCCAGGGTCAGGAACATGAAGGTACACAGGGTAAGAATGCCGAAGGCGAAGTTGCGATGGGCCAGGAGCTGCAGCTTGTAGAGCGGCAACGGGTGGAACCATTCATGGATCAGGAAGGCGGCGAAGGCCAGTCCGCCCGTGCCCAGCAGGGCGATGATCACGGGGGAGTTGCCCCAGTCGAGACGCTCGCCCTGGGTCATGCCGGCCACCAGAGCACAGAGACCGGTGACGCCAAGCAGGGCGCCGAGCCAGTCGAACTGCTTGAGGCGCTCCAGCTTGAGCGGGTCCTGTGGCAGTCCCCAGGACACCAGCGCCGCCGCGATGAGACACATCGGCGCGGTTTCCCAGAACACCAGATTCCAGTCGCCCAGGTCGCCATAGAGCGCGGCCAGCGGTGACGACAGATAAGGGCCGAAGGTGGCCGTCATCGCATAGGCCGACAGGCCATAGAGCTTGCTGTGCCACGGCAGAAAGCGCAGCGCCGACATCATCAGCAGCGGCAGGATGCTGCCGGATGCCAGCCCTTGGGCAACGCGCAGCCCCGCCATCAACGGGAAACTGTCGGCCAGTGGCACCAGAAGCGAGAACACTGCCAGTGACAGACAGGCACCGATGGCGAAGCGGCGCAGGCTGAAGGTGACGGCCAACCAGCCGGCCAGCAGCATCATCGAGACTTCAGCGGCGCTGTAGAGGGTGGTCAGCCAACTGCCTTCATCATGGGAAAAGCCGAAGTGACCGATCACATCCGTCAGCACCGTCTGAGTGACTCGCTCGCCGACACCGGACATCAGCGAGGCGAGCAGGATACCCACGAGGCCGAGAGCGATTCGTAGATTGAAGGGTTGAGCAGCAGCCACTGGCAGGTTCTCGCGTCTGACGGAAAGGGCAGGAAGATATCGCGGTGGGTGTTTCGTTATGCGGTACACTGTACCATTCAGTGGTTTTGTTGAGCAAGTAGTTAGCTTGTTAAGGAGATGTGACTTGACCACACGTGAAGGCGGTGGCGTACAGGTCGTGGCCAGGGTCGCGGCGATTCTCAAGAGCCTGGAAGGCAATGAGCGGGGCATGAGTCTGGGGGAGATCGCGCAGCGCAGTGAGCTGCCGCGTTCCACCGTCAAACGGCTGGTGGACGCGCTGGCGCTGGAGGATCTGCTGGAGATTCATGGGCATGGCGGTATCCGGCTGGGGTCTGCCTTGATGCGACTGGCACGGCATAGCCAGCTCGACATCACCACGCACGCCAAGTCATTTCTGGAAGCCTTGAGTGTCACCACCGAGGAGACGGTGGTGCTCTGCAGCCTGAGCGGCAACGAGTTGCTGATACTGCACTCCGTATTGTCCCCGCAGCCCCTGCGGGTATCGCCGATGGCCGGCAATTTCCTCTCTCTGCACGCGACGTCCAGTGGCAAGGTCCTGCTGGCACACCTGCAGGACGCGCAGGTCAAGCACTTGCTGGGAACCGCGCTCACGGCTTACACGGAGAAGACCGCGAACATGCCCGAGCTGCTCGAGCAGCTGGCGGAGATTCGTCGCTGCGGATACGCATACGACGCCGGTGAGCACACCCGCGGGGTCGCGGCCATCGCCATGGGGCTCGAGACCAGTCAGGGGCATTACGCCATCTCGGTACTGGGACCGGAATGGCGCATTGCCAGCCGGCATGCCGAGATCAAGACGGCCCTCGGCCAGACCCGTGACGAGATGCTCAAGACGTTCCGGTCACTGGAGTGAAGGCATCGACAAGAGGCAGGGGGCAGAAGAGGGCTGCAGATCACCAGGGAGGTGGAGGTGAGGCGGGGGAAGAGGTGAATCAGACACGCCACGGGCCTTGAGTAGGCGCCGTGGCGTGTCTGTCATGCGGCTTTCACCAGCGGGGGAGATCAGGCGTGTCGGGTGGCGATCAGGTGATCGGCCAGGGTCATCAACTCATCGGCCACATGGTCCGGTGTCGGGACATTGCTTGCCGGCAGCACGGCATTGTGCGGACGCGTCAGGAGTGCACCCTGCATGCCGGCTGCCTGGGCGCCGATGGTATCCCAGACGTGACAGGCGACCATGCACATGTCATCGAGCTTGACCTCGAGTTGCTCGGCCACGTGCTGGTAGGTCGCGGGCGCCGGCTTGAACTGTTCCACGGCTCCGACACTGAAGTGCTGCTCGAAGGCCTCGCTGATGCCGGCCTTTTCCAACGGTGTCGGTGAGGCACCGGCGGGAGAGTTGGTCAGGGTCACCAGGCGGAAACCGGCCTGCTTCAAGCGCTCGAGCGCCGGTGCGACGTCGGGGTGAGCCGGCATCTCGGCCATGCGCGACTTGAGCTCATCGATATCGCTGTCCTTGAGCGTGACCTGATGGATATCGGCAACCATCTTCAGGACACCTACACCAAGCTCACCGAAGGGGGTATAGCGATGCGCAAGCGTCATGGTCTGGGAATACAGCACCAGTTGCGCGAACCATTCACGCAGCACGCCTTCATCGCCGAAGACGCGCCCGAACAGCGGTGAAAGGGTGGTGATGTCGAGCAGGGTCTCGTTGACGTCGAATACCAGAATGGAGACGGGCTTTGGGGTGGACATGAACACTCCTGGACAGACTGGGTGTGGGGTGTGGGCCTGGGGAGGCAGTACAGCGGATGTCGGTGAAAGGAATCTCCCTGCATTGCTGGTCCGGTAGCGCCCATCGATTGCCTACCAGCTTACGCAAATTTGAATGATTGCTCAACAATCGACAAGAGGCGACCGTGATAGGGCCTGGCCATGACGAAAAAAGCCCCTTGCCCCCCTGATGACAGGGGGCAAGGGGCGCTGGTTCGATGCACGCATGCGTCGGTCATCGACTCATGCGTGCATCGCTGCCTGGGGCTTGATCAGTCGTTCTGATAGGCACCGGCGGCATAGGTCATTTCATAGCTGTGGCTGTAGACCTCGAGGATGTTGCCGAACGGGTCTTCCATGTAGACCATGCGGAACGGCTTCTCGCCCGGGAAGTACTCGCGTACCGGCATGCGCTGCTTGCCGCCGGCGGCCACGATGCGTTCGGCCAGCCCTTCGACGTCCGGGTCCTGAACGCAGAAGTGGAAGATGCCGGTCTTCCAGTACTCGAAGTTGTTCTCCGGCGTCTCGTGGTTCGGGAATTCGAAGATCTCGACCCCGATACGATCACCGGTGGACAGGTGGGCGATGCGGAAGCTGCCCCAACCCGGACCGAAGACATCGCTGCACATCACGCCGATGGCGGAGTCGTCTTCGGTGATGGTGGTCGGCTCCATCACCACGTACCACCCCAGTACCTCGGTATAGAACTTGACGGCGGCTTCCACATCACCGACGGACAGGCCGATGTGGGAGAAGGTGCGCGGATACGGTGTGTGCTTTTCGCTGCTCATGATTCACCTCGTGAAGGGAGTCGTGAAGGGAATTGGCTCAGTCACTGTCTGCGTGACGTTGGATGCCATCTTGGGCGTCATGAGCAATAATGAAAACTACGTAGCTGTTATGATAGTGATAAGAGTTCGTTATGGCGGACCAGCTTTGTCGCCGATCAGGACTGCCGGCTGTCAGGCCAGACACGTCCCTGGCGCCATGACTGTCGCAACGAGGAGCCGACATGCTGCAACCCCAGTGGTTACGTACCTTCCGCACTCTGGTGAGTGTCGGCAATTTCACGCGCACCGCAGAGCAGCTCGATCTGACCCAGGCCGCTGTCAGCCAGCATGTGCGACATCTGGAAACCCAGCTGGGCAAGCTGTTGATTCGACATCCTCGCAAGCTCGAGCTGACACCGGCCGGCCATGCGTTGCTGGATTACGCGCGCGAGATGGAGACGGCGGAGCAGCGCCTGGCCCAGCGCCTGGCCGGCAATGAAGACAGCCACGGGGATATTCGGCTGATCACGCCGGGCAGCATCGGACTGGCGCTTTACCCCCGCTTGCTGGCGCTGCAGCAGGCGTCACCCGGTCTCAATATCCATCATCGCTTCGCCCCCACGCGCGAAGTGGTGGAGTCAGTGCTGGAGAATCGCTTCGAGCTGGGCATCGTCACCCAGAAGCCGGATGACCCGCGCCTGAGCGTGACGGAGCTGACCCGCGAGCCACTTGAGCTGGTGGTGCCGGCGGGTGTCGAGATCCATGACTGGCGCGATCTCGAGACGTTGGGCTTCATCGATCATCCCGATGGCCAGGACATGGCGTCACGACTGCTCAGTCGGCGTTTCCCGGGCAATCCGGGGGTCCGCTCATTGCCGCGCAGTGGCTCCACCAATCAGATCAGCCTGATTCTGGAACCGGTGGCCTGCGGGCTGGGCTTCAGTGTCGTGCCTCGCCATGCACGCGAGGCCTTCCAGAATCCTCAGGCCATCAAGGTGGTGGCACCCGCAGACGGGGATGTCGAGGTGGTGGATACGCTGTGGTGGATCACGCGGGCGGAGTGGCCGCTGTCAGCGCGCGCCAGACGGGTACAGCGCGATCTTCAGGCCGGTCTCTGAGAGCTGATGAGTGAGGAGGGCGGGCGTCAGGCGTCAGGCAATGTCAGGCCTGAGAATTCGCGCATCAACCAGCGGGTGATGGGCTGGATCACGGCGCTGTTGGGATGGCGGACGCTCATGCGATAGCCATGACGGTCACGCGAGATATGCGGCGTCAGGGCGATCAGCGAGCCGTTGTCGAGCAGGTCCTGGATGACGTGGCTCCAGCCCAGCGCGACCCCCTGATGGTTGACGGCGGCGTTCAGCGTCAGCGGGAAGTTGTTGAAGGGAAAGGCCTTGTCGAGACGCGGTACCGGCAGTCCCGCATGACGACACCAGGTGGCCCAGTCCAGCCAGCGGCTATCGCGCATGTCCAGATGCAGCAGCGTGATGCGCGACAGCGCCTCGGCATCCAGCCCCTTCTCCAGCCCATGACGCCGCGCGTAATCCGGGGAGCAGACAGGAAAGGCGCGCTCCGCGACCACCAGCGTATCACGATGATCGCCCGTCAGCGGCGGGCCGAAGCGGATCGCGATATCGGCCTGCTGCATCTGCGGGTCTTCATCGCGATCGATCGGCAGCAGCGTGAAGTGACACTCCGGAAAGGCCTGCTCCAACCGCTCCAGCCGCGGGCGCAGCCAGACGTGGGCGAAACCGGCACCCGCGGCGATGGTGATGCGCGGTGTCGGCTTGTGCACCTTGCGACGTGCTTCCGTGACGGCGCTGCAGACCTGGCCAAGTCCGCCTGCCAGTTCGGCATGGAAGGTCTCGCCGTAGTGGTTGAGGATCAGCCTGCCGCCCTGGCGATCGAACAGCGGATGGCCCAGGTGCTCCTCCAGCGCGCGGATGCGCTGGGAGATGGTGGGCTGGGTGGTATCCAGCTCATTGGCCGCAGCCGTCATCGAGCCCAGGCGAACCGTCACGTCAAAGGCGACCAGCCCGCGCAGGGAGGGCAGATCATCCAGAGGGCTGGCGGTATCGTCTGGCGCAGGGGAGCGTGTCTTTCGGGCCGGCACGGGAGTCCTCGCTGTGATGCACTGTCACGGCGGTCCTGTCCTGGAATATCCGGGCCTGCGAGAGGCTTCACGCCGTACACCGCGGATATCAGGCAGGAGCGCCGCCTTGTATAGGCGGCACTTATACGCGACGCAGCGAGTGACATCAACGCTCAGCCCGGCGAATCAGGGCGCGAGGTCGCACCTGATCCTGACCAGGGTCGCACCTGTTCCTGTTGGAGGGCGTCCCTGAGCTTACTGAGTGCCGCGCTCGGCAATTCGCGCATGCCAGGCCGCGATGCTCTCGTCGGGATACTCGGCGTGATGGGCATCACGCACCTCGTGCGGGACTTCCACCCAGTTGGCCTTGCTGTCGAGCATGATGTGGACATGCTCCGGTGGCACGGGCAGCGGGGTGTCTATCGCCCCCGCCTGCGGGTGGATCAGTTCTGGCCAGCGGGCATCGTAAAGCCACAGTGCACTGCCGCAGTGCTTGCAGAAATGACGTTCCGCCGGGCTTTCGACCCCGTCGATCACCGCGTGATAGATCGAGATGTGCTCGCGGCCTTCCACCTTGAGGGTGCCGGCGTCGCCCGCCAGGTTGATCGCGTAGCCGCCGCTGCCTGCCGTCTTGCGACAGATCGAGCAGTAGCAGCGCTGGTACGGGTAGGGATGCGGTGACTCAAGCTGGAATGTGACGGCCTTGCAGTGGCACGAACCTTCAAGCTGCATGAGAAATTCTCCTTGTGATGCCTGGGCGAGGGTGCTGGCGAGGCTGGGGCCGAGAGGGTGACGCGATCCAGAGGCAGGGGGATCGCTCTGTCACTTGTCGCTCTGCCTGCCCGGCAGGAGATTCTCACATCGCCAGCGCATAGACATAGACCTCGAGCTCACGATTGTCGTCGAGAATGACGGTGGTGACGCGACGCTGATAGATGGGGCCCTCGAAGTCATCGAGAGCGTCCCAATGCTCGGGCAGCTGCGGTGAGGAAAAGACGTGGCCGCGTATCACCTGCCCCGTGTTGTCGACCACCAGCCCGGGGAAGTTGTGCTCGGTACCCTGATCGCTGTTCTCGAGTCGGCCGCGCAGATAGGCCGGGCGCCATTCGCCATCGATGTTGGCGATGACATGTTCGTTGAGTCCGCCTGGCCCCAGCGGGCCATAGATGAAGAGGTGTTCCATGTGTATGCCTGTCGGGTCGGGGAGGGGGAATGCGTCTCAAGGAGCGAGACTGCCGCATCATCAGGGACAGTCTTCATGGATACTTGCCTTGCCCCACGATGATGAAGGCTGAGTGGCGAGGTTCAACCCCCTGTTGGCGTGGTGCGCTCAACGCAACGCCCACAAACCACATTGCCCCCACTGGGCGAGCCAGTGGGGGCAATGGTCAAGCACAGGAGTGGAGCAGGTCAGGCGCGATTCATGCGCCCGCCATCCACACGTTCAGACGCGGCTGTCGAAACCGCCGGCGGGCTCTTCGCCGATCACGTCCGGATCGAAGGGCTTGCGTGCGAAGACGCGACGCAGAGCCGGCTCGAAGTGCTCCAGCGGCGGGGTCGGATAGTCGGGGTCGAAGGCCGCCTGATCATAACGCTCGCAGAAATCCACACACTTCTGATACCAGGGGTGATCCTTGTAGATCTCGCGCTCGTTGCGGTCCTCGCCGTAGAAGTGACCGTAGTAGAACTTCTGGAACAGTCCATGGTGGTGGATGATCCAGGTGACCTCGGCACGCACATACGGGCGAATGATGGCGGCGGCCAGCTGCGAGTGATTGTAGGGCGCCAGCTCGTCACCCAAGTCATGCAGGAGGGTCGCGACGACGAGATCATCATCGCCACCGTCGGCTTCGGCACGTGCCGCTGACTGGAGGGAGTGCTCCAGACGGCTGACCTTGTAGCCGCTCAGACCATCATCGAGCTTGCGCAGGGCAAGCTTGAGGCGCTCCACCAGCCCTTCATTGAACTGATCCTCAAGACGCTCGAGCAACGCATAGTCTTCTGCGGTGCCGTCCTTCATCTGGGTGAATGAAACCTGATCCATTACGCCATTTCCTCACGGTTTTCTTGTTGTGCCTGCTGCTGACGCTGACGCATCAGGGTCGTGGCGAAGCGCTCACGCGGGCCGTCGCTGTCCATGTAGCAGCCCTGCAGGTGGCGATGCCCTTCATTGGTGTCGAACGCCGTACGGCCATGCAGCACACGGGTGTTGTCGAACATCATCAGCTCACCGGACTCGAGCTGGAAGCGAATCTCGTTGGCCGGGTCCTGGAACAGCTGTCCAAGACGCTGACGGGCCTGATGGTAGCGGCGCGTGTTCTCCAGCGACATGTGCGGCAGATGATCAAGACGCGGGCTGTAGTTGACGCCGATGGGCTCACCATCGGAATTCTCGCGAATCACGCAGCGACGCGTGGTCAGCTCGGTACCGGCATCCAGGAAGCGGAAGCCCACCGGGGTGGTACGCAGCAGTTCATAGCCTTCCGGCATCTCGGCCTTGAGCTGCTTGAGCGCATTCAGGCTGTCGACCAGCGTGGACAGGCCGCCAGTGGTCTCGTTGACCAGGCAATGCAGCATCTGGATGCCCGGCACCGGATCACGATACGGATTATCGGTGTGCGGTCCAAGTGCCACGCTGCGATAGGCGAGATCGTTGCCGGTTGGGCGCGAATACACCTCGAAGTAGCTGCCGAAGTTGGTGTCCTTCACGTAACCGAAGTGACCGGCCACTTCCAGAATGCGCTCCGGATCGGTCGGCACGTTCTGCACGATGATGTAGCCAAAGCGCAGATAGGCCTCCAGTGCCTTCTGGAAGTCCTCATTGTTGCCCATCTTCTCCCAGTCGACGCGCTGCGCCTGCTGATCGATGCCCGCATCCCAGCTCTCGGCCTTGGGGAACGGCGTGATGCCCTGCAGCTCATGCGCCAGCAGGGTGAGGTCATACACCTCGCAATGCCCGTCACTGAAAGTGAATTCCACGTGCGTCTCATCGACCGGGCGCGCCGCGGTCAACTCGAGATTGACGTCGATGGCATGCGAATCGAACAGGCGCTGGGTGGTGACCTCATCGAGCTGCTCCGGGTCCTGGGTGCGCTCGCGCAGCCACAGCGGGCTGACCGGCTCGGGGCCTTCAGCGGTGATCAGGTTCAGTGACAGCGGCGACTCGCTCAGGGTCAGCGGCAGCGCGTCGGACAGGGCATTGGTCAGGGACATGCAGGCATCTCTCCATTAGCACGGTTGTATATCGGGCCATTATGGGAGCGAGGCATGGGACCTAAGTAGGGGGTGAGTGTTATCGGAGGGTATGCATTTTTCTTATGGAGTTGAGGGGGGGGTGGAAGGCTCGCGCCCGCTGCACGACCGTCATTTCGCTGGGGGTAGGGCCTGTCTATATATGCTAAATGGATGATTTATAAATTGTTTTGGCTTTTTTGTTACCATCGTCGCGTACGAGGCGGATAGCGGTGACAAATTGGCCCTAAACCTGCAAAGCGAATCAGTGACACCTGCCGTCGGTGGGCCAGTCGTGCCCTCGGGGTCGCATGGGGCAAGGAGGATCACTGTTCTTGATAACTGGCATTTTGCATACTCATCCAAATCGATAAATAACTGCTATCTCGCTTTGCTAAGCTAAGCAGATTCCCACATCGACCGGCTTCCGTCGTGCCTGACGACTCTGACCTTGTTGCCCTGATCTTTCGGGCTCTGATGCTTCGAGCTTTGATCATCAGGCGTGCGTCGCGGTGTGGAGTCTGTGCAGAACACAATAAAAGCAAGGAGATCTCGCTTGGAACTGATCCAGTATGCTCTGGACAATCTGGAGCTCTTGACCACACGCACGCTTGAGCACATCTCGCTGGTCGGGGTGGCGGTGGGAATCGCCACCCTGACGGGCGTGCCCATCGGTATCGCGATCACCAAGAACGAGCGAGCCGCCAAGACCGTTCTGTATATCGCCTCGATCATCGTGACGATCCCTTCCATCGCGTTGTTCGGCATCATGATTCCGATCCTGTCGTTGATCGGGCAGGGCATCGGCTATGTGCCGGCCGTGATTGCCGTGTTGCTGTATTCGCAGTTGCCGATCATTCGCAATACCTACACCGCGATCAACAATGTCGACCCGGCGCTGCGTGAAGCGGCCAGAGGGGTGGGCATGAGTCAGAACCAGCGCCTGTGGATGGTGGAGATTCCGCTGGCCGTGCCGATCATCATGGCCGGTGTACGCACCGCCGTGGTGCTGAATATCGGGGTGATGGCGATTGCGGCCTATATCGGTGCCGGGGGGCTTGGCACCTTCATCAGCCGTGGCATTTCCCAGTCAGATCCACGTCAGCTGATTGTCGGGGCGGTGGCGGTCAGCGTGCTGGCCATCCTCGTCGACTATGCATTGTTGGCGCTGCAGAAGCGCCTGACGCCCAAGGGCATGGACCGCACGACAGCGGCCGCCGCCTGACGCGTCATTCGCGCGCGATTCTGCCAACACGACAAGGAACGCTTCATGATCGAACTCGACAACCTGACAAAAGTCTTCGATACCCCGAAAGGCGCCGTGACGGCGGCTGACCATATCAGCATGAAGGTCCCGAGCGGTGAGATCTGCATCCTGCTCGGCCCCTCCGGCTGCGGCAAGACCACCAGCCTCAAGATGATCAATCGCATCATTCGCCCGACTTCCGGGCGAGTACTGATCAACGGTGAAGATACTACCAACCTCAATACCCAGGACCTGCGCCGCAATATCGGCTACGTGATCCAGCAGATCGGGCTTTTCCCGAACATGACCATCGAGGAGAACATCACGGTGGTTCCCAAGCTGCTGGGTTGGGACAAGACCCGCTATCGCGAGCGTGCGCGCGAGATGATGCGCATGATCGCGCTGGAGCCTGATGCGTTTCTCAAGCGTTACCCGAGTGAGCTTTCGGGTGGCCAGCAGCAGCGTATCGGGGTGGCGCGTGCCCTGGCGGCAGATCCGCCCGTGATGCTGATGGATGAGCCCTTCGGCGCGATCGACCCCATCAATCGTGCGGTGATCCAGGATGAGTTCCTCAAGATGCAGCAGGACCTCAAGAAGACCATCATGTTCGTCAGCCACGATATCGATGAGGCGATCAAGATGGGTGACCGCATCGCCATCTTCCGCGGTGGCAAGCTGGTGCAGTATTCACCGCCCGATGAATTGCTGGCCGCGCCGAAGAACGACTTCGTCGAATCCTTCCTGGGAGAGGATCGTGCCCTGAAGCGCCTCAACCTGGTCAAGGTGCGTGATCTGGCCAGCGAAGACATCGGCATGGTCATGCCGGATGACACCCTGACCACGGCGCTCGAACGCATCGAGGCCTACGGCTACCAGAACAGCATCGTGATGGTGAACGACAAGCGTCAGCCGGTCGGGATCATCAGTGCCGCCATCGCCCGCACCTCCAAGGGCCATTGCCGTGATCACTTCCAGAGCGTGCCCGTCGTGGTCACCTTGGATGATGACCTGCGCAAGGTCGCCTCACTGATGTTTGCCAACGACATGACCTGGATGCCGTGCGTCGATGATGAGGGCCGAATCATTGGCCAGATCACGCAGCGCGCCATCACCCACCACCTGGGGTCTCGCTATCGGGCGCATTCAGGTGGCGGGGCTGCGGGCCAGCAGGCTGAGATGTCCGCGACCGCGCTACACAAGGAGTAAGCCCATGCCGACACTGAAATTCACGGGCTTGCTGCGGCTGGTGGCCGTGGTCGCGATCTTCATGGCCGGGGTCTGGAGCCAATCGAGTGGCGTGATCGAAGAGTTTCTCTTCTATATACCCGATATCCAGTTCCTGACGGTACAACACCTCTGGTTGACGGCACTCTCAGGCGGGCTGGCGATCCTGGTCGCGGTCCCGTTGGGCATCATCCTGTCGCGACCCAGCATGACGCGCTACGCCGAATCCGCCATGCAGGTGCTCAACGTGGGCACCACCATCCCGACGCTGGCGGTGCTGGCACTGTCGATGAGCTTTCTGGGCATCGGCACCGTGCCGGCGGTCTTCGGTCTGTTCGTCGCGACCCTGCTGCCCATCACCCGCAATACCTACACGGGGCTCAAGGGAGTCTCACCTGCCTTGAAGGAAGCGGCGGCCGGGATCGGCATGTCGCCACTTCAGCGCCTGGTGCGGGTCGAGTTGCCCAATGCGCTGTATGTCATGTTCGCCGGGATTCGTACTGCTCTGGCCATCAATGTCGGCACGGTACCGTTGGCCTTCCTGATCGGCGCCGGTGGGCTGGGGGAGCTGATCTTTACCGGGATCGATCTCTATGACCCCATCATGATGCTGTCCGGTGCCATTCCCACGGCGCTGCTGGCGATCGGGGTGGATGTGCTGGTGGCCTTGGTGGCCTTCCTCGTGGTGCCGCGAGGCGTCAACCCGGCGCGGGCATGAACGAAGACCCACGAGCCGGCCCGCTCGGCGCGTGGTGACAGACTGCAATACCTGAACAATAACAACCAGCTGGACCGACTTTTCACAGGATAGGAGAACACCATGAAGACCTTGACGACTCTGCTGACCGGCGCGGCACTGGCCGCTTCCCTCTCGACGGCGCACGCCGAAGAGATCGTGGTGGGGGGCAAGAACTTCACTGAACAACAGATTCTGGCGAGCATGACAGGGCAGTATCTGGAAGGCCTGGGCTATGACGTGGAAGAACGCTCCGGCATGGGCTCTGCCGTACTCCGTCAGGCGCAGGAAAACGGCCAGATCGATCTCTATTGGGAATACACAGGCACCTCACTGATCAACTACAACGATGTCAGTGAGCGCCTGAGTCCGGAAGACACCTATGCCCGCGTCAAGGAGCTGGACGCCGAGAAGGGCCTGGTGTGGCTGGAGCCGTCTGCGGCCAACAATACCTACGCACTGGCGATGCGTGAGTCGGATGCCCAGGAGCGCGGTATCGCCTCATTGTCGGACCTCGCGCAGGCGGTCAACGACGACAAGGGGCTGTCCTTCGCGTTGAACGCCGAATTCTACGCGCGCGATGATGGCTGGCGTCCGCTGCAGAAAGCCTATGACTTCCGTGTCGGGCGCGCCGACGTCAAGCGCATGGATTCCGGTCTGGTCTACCAGGCACTGCGTGATGGTCAGGTCGATGTCGGCCTGGTGTTCGCTACCGATGGCCGCATCCCGGCGTTCGACTTCACGGTGCTCGAGGACGACAAGGGCTACTTCCCGGCCTACGCCCTGACGCCGGTGGTGCGTGAGGAGTCGCTCAAGGCCAACCCGGAACTCGAGTCGCAGATGAATGCGCTGTCCGCCGAGCTCAATGACGACACCATGGCGAGCCTTAACGCACAGGTCGATGTCGAGAAGAAGACCATCGAGCAGGTCGCCGAGGACTTCCTGAAGGAGCATGGCCTCAAGTGACCTTCAGGTACGCCTGATCCTCTGACAGCGAGGCTCAGGGGCCAAGCCAGCACGACAAGGCCGCCAGCGGGCGGTCTTGTCGTCTCTGGCGGGCGCGTCTGCCTCGCTCGCGTCTGTCGCCATCCCGTTCGTCACTGCCGTGTCTACCACCGTGGAGAAGTCCCATGTCTGCACCGGATTGTCTGCCTCATGCCATGTCTGCCACTCATGTATCTGGCAAGGCCTGCGTGGCGCCTGAGCCGCTGTCTCTGATCCATGCGTACGACTGCACCCGTCTCGGCGCAGAGCAGCTGCACCAGGCCAAGCGCTGCCTGCTGGATCTGCTGGGCGTCGCGGCAGGTGCGACGCGGACTCCCCTGGCCGCCAAGGCGGCGCGCTACGTCACGCGCCAGCACGGCGGCGACGTGCCGCTGTTGTTCGCCAGCGGTACGGCCTCTTCCAGCGGTGTCGCCCTGCAGGGTGGCTGGTTGATCGATGCGCTGGATGCCCACGATGGCCAGGTGCTGACCAAGGGGCATGCGGGGGTGGCCTTGTTGCCCGGCCTGCTGGCACTCCCGGAAACCCGACAACTCAGCGGGCATGAGTTTCTGGCGCTGCTGGCCTATGGCTACGAGGTCGCCACGCGCGCGGGCATCGCCTTGCATGCCCAGAGTCCCGATTACCATACGTCGGGGGCCTGGAATGCGCTGGGCGTGGCCGCAGTGACTGCGCGTCTGCGCGGCTTTGATCGTGAGACGTTGCACCACGCGCTGGGCATCGCCGAGTTCTATGGGCCGCGCAGCCAGATGATGCGCTGCATCGATCACCCCACCATGCTCAAGGATGGCTCCGGCTGGGGGGCGATGACCGGCATCTCGGCGGCGTTGCTGGCGGAAGATGGCTTCACCGGAGCACCGGCATTGACGGTCACGGCGCCGGAGGTCGCCGCGCTGTGGCAGGACCTCGGCCAGCGTCATTATCTGTTCGAGCAGTACTTCAAGGCCTATCCGGTGTGTCGCTGGGCGCAGCCGGCAGTCGAAGCGGTCTTGTCATTGGCGGACGCCGCTCGTGAGCCTGACGACATCACGCGTATCGAGATCATCACCTTCCATGAGGGCAAGCGGCTGCATGTCACGCACCCCGACACCACGGAGCAGGCGCAGTACAGTCTGCCGTGGTCGGTCGCCTGTGCCCTGGGGCGGGGCAGCGTGGATGTGGAAGGCATCTGCGATGCCCTTGACGATGCCGGACTCAAGGCGCTGGCGAGCAAGGTGATGATCGAGGAGGATGCCGTATTCAATGCCCGTTTCCCTGCCGAGCGGTGGGCCCGTGCGCGAATCATCCTGAAAAATGGTGCTGTGCTGGAAAGCGCAGACCATGAGGCGCTGGGCAATCCGGACAAGCCGCTGACGGACGCTCAGGTGTTGGCCAAATATCAGGCCCTGGCGGAGCCGGTGCTGGGAGATCGCGCAGCCAGGCTGCGTGATGTCGTGATGGATCTGGAGTCACGACCGGTCTCCGAGCTGCTGGCGCTGCTGGGCGCACCGGCTTGAATAGGGCGGCCGCGGCTGACATTCTGCGCGGCGCTTGATTCTCATTGGCCTGCTATCTGACCTTGGCCCTGGCCTTTCGCTTGGTTTTCTACCTGACCCTGACCCTGGCTTCTGCTGTTCGTTGCCTTCTCTTTTCATTACCGAGACTTGCCCATGCACCATCAAGATCACCTGCACGTTGGCGCGGCCCAGATCAACGCCACCCTCGGCGATATTGAGGCCAACCTGGAACGTCATCTCGACATCATCCATCAGGCGCGGGATGTCGATCTGGATCTGCTGGTCTTCCCGGAGCTGTCTTTGACGGGCTATGGCATGGGCAGTCGGGTCATTGATCTGGCCTTTCCGCCGCATGACCCGCGCTTGCTGATGCTCGCGCGTGCCGCGGGCGACATGCAGCTGGTGGTGGGCTTTGTCGAGGAGGCCAGTCCGGGGGAGTACTACAACGCCCTGGCGATTCTGCAGCATGGCGCGCTGCAGGCCGTGCATCGCAAGCTGAATCTGCCGACCTACGGCGGGCTGGAGGAGGGCAAGCTGTTCACCCACGGCAGCGATCTGACCCAGAACGATGTGCGCGAAGGCTGGTCAGCCACCTCGCTGATCTGCGCGGACCTGTGGAATCCAGGCCTGGTGCACGCCGCCATGCTCGCGCGTCCCACCGTGCTATGCGCGCCGATCAATTCGGCCTCGGGCATCGTCAGCGATGATTTCTCCAATGAGCAGAACTGGGCGATCAATCTCCAGTTCTACGCCATGACCTACGGCACGCCGGTCATCATGGCCAATCGCTTCGGGCCCGAGGGTGGCAGTCACTTCTGGGGCGGATCACGAATTCTTGGCCCGCGCGGGGAAACGCTGGCCCAGGCGGAAGACCGCGAGATGCTGATACATGCCGAGCTGTCGCGCACCGCGATCGCCAAGGCCCGATTCGAGCTGCCGACACACCGCGACGCCGATACGCCGCTGGTCCGTGACTTGATGCTGGGCTATCGCTGAGCGGCAGGTGTATAGCAACAGGCGCTGAGCAGCAGGCACTGAGAAAGCCCAGCAGCAAGACAGATAAGCCTGTCGAGCAACAAGACGCCCGCGCCAGAGTTCTGGCGCGGGCGTCTTGTTTGCTTTACCGGCAATGCGGCTCAGGACGGGAAGCTGAATTGAGCGGCTTCCTGAGCACTGCGCTGCGGCCAGCGCTGGGACACGCTCTTGCGTCGGGTATAGAAGCGCACGGCGTCGGGGCCATAGGCGTGCAGGTCACCGAACAGCGAGTCCTTCCAGCCGCCGAAGCTGTGGAAGGCCACCGGTACCGGCAAGGGCACGTTGATGCCGACCATGCCGACCTCAATCTGGTCGGCGAAGCGGCGTCCGGCCTCGCCATCGCGGGTGAACAGGCAGGTGCCGTTGCCGTACTGGTGGTCATTGATCAGCGCGATGGCATCCTCGAAGCTTGCCACGCGCACCACACAGAGTACCGGACCGAAGATCTCGTCACGGTAGATGCTCATGTCAGGTGTGACGCGATCGAACAGCGTTGCGCCCAGGAAGAAACCGGGTGAGCTCTCGACCAGCGGGTGAGTGCGACCATCCACGACCAGCTGGGCGCCAGCGCTGGCGCCTGCCTCGATATAGCCGGCGACCTTGTCGCGCTGCGAGGCATTGATCAGGGCACCCATGTCGTGCCCGGGTTCGGTGCCCGGGCCGATGCTCATGGCGCGTGCCTGAGGCGCGAGTCGTTCGATCAGGGCATCCGCGGTGTCATCCCCTACGCAGACGGCCACCGAGATGGCCATGCAGCGCTCGCCCGCGCTGCCGAAGGCCGCGCCGATCAAGGTGCTGGCGGCATTGTCGAGATCAGCATCCGGCAATACCACGGCGTGATTCTTGGCACCTCCCAACGCCTGGATTCGCTTGCCCTGACGGGTTCCCCCCTCGTAGAGACTCCGCGCCACGGGCGTCGAGCCGACGAAGCTCATCGCCTTGACCTCCGGAGCCGCGATCAGCGCCTCGACGGCTTCGCGATCGCCATGCACCACGCTGAAGAGTCCATCGGGTAGTCCGGCTTCGCGCAGCAGATGGGCCATCTTGTTGGCCGCCGACGGGCTCTGCTCCGACGGCTTGAGGATAAAGGCATTGCCGCAGGCCAGCGCCATGGGGAACATCCAGAGCGGCACCATGGCCGGGAAGTTGAACGGCGTGACACCGGCCACGATGCCCAGCGGTTGATGGTTGGACCAGGTGTCGATGCTCGGCCCGGCATTGTGGGAATACTCGCCCTTGAGCAGCTCCGGCACGCCGCAGGCATATTCGACGTTCTCGATGCCGCGCTTGAGTTCGCCCATGGCATCGTCGAGCACCTTGCCGTGTTCTTCACTGATCAGGGCGCAGATCTCCTGAGCATCCCGTTCCAGCAATGTCTTGAAGCGATACATGACCTGAGCGCGTTTGGCGGGCGGCATGGCGCGCCAGGTGGGCAGGGCATCCTTGGCGGCCACTATCGCGCGTTGCACGATGGCGGCATCAGCCAGTGGCAGACGGCGAACGGCTCGCGCGGTGGCCGGATTGAGCACATCCAGGGTGCGATCGCCAGTCACGGCGTCACCGCCAATCAGGTGAGTCAGGGTATCCATCGGTCAGTTTTCAGCCTTGTGTTCAGTCGTAGAGAATGTGGCAGAGAAAGTCGCTGTCTTGAGCTGTCTTGTGCTGTCTTGAGCTGAGGTTGCCGTGAGCCTGGATTGACCCGTGCTCAGAATTGACGCCCCAGCAGTGCCTCATCGAAGGGATAGCGTGAGATCTTCTCGATGCCGGTCTCGGTGATCAGCACCTCTTCCTCCAGCTTGACGCCATCGGCAGCGCCGACTTCGCCGATATAGCTTTCCACCGAGACGACCATGCCGGGTTCCAGCACGCCATCCTTGGAGAAGCGATCAAAGTCCATGTGGTGCGCGACCAGCGGTGTCTCGCCATGCATGCCGACGCCGTGGATGATCGAGGGGTAACGGCGATCAAGGAAACGCTCGGGAATCTTCCAGGCGCTCTCGGCGATCTCGCGATAGCTGATGCCGGGCTTGAGGATCGACATGTTGTGGTGCACCTGCTCGTGCGCCATCTGGTACAGACTCTGCTGATAGGCGGTCGGACGGCCCGGCCCGACATGGAAGGTGCGTGAGAAGTCGGAGTAGTAGCCGTGGCAGCCGATGGTGTCGGTATCCAGCGCGACCAGCTCTCCGGGGCGAATCACGCGGTCGCTGGCCTCGTTGAACCATGGATTGGTGCGCGGTCCGGAAGACAGCAGGCGGGTCTCGATGAACTCACCGCCCTGGCGGATGACATCGCCGTACATGATGGCGAACAGCTCATTCTCGGTGACGCCGGGCTTGATGGCGGCTTCCACGGCGGCAACCGCGGCCTCGCTACCGGCCATCGACTGGGCCAGGCAGGCAATTTCCTCAGGCGTCTTGAGGCGACGGCAATGCAGGGTGTCCTGCATGCAGTCGAAGACTTCCAGCCCCTGCGCTTCCAGCGAGCGCGCCAGATTCAGGGTGCAGCGATCCAGCCCGACCTTGCGATTGCCACCACCATGTTCCTCGACCAGCTGGGCGATCTCGATGCCGAACGGGTCGCTCGAGAGATTGTCGCGCTGGTTGACGGCGGACCACACCACCTTGGACGTGCGCGCCTCATCGATGGTTTCAAGCCAGGTCGAGACGTGGGCGCTACCGGGGTATTCGAACAGGATCACCGGCCCCTCGAGAGGCACGTAGATGTAGCGGGTGGAGTTGCGCAGGAAGTAGCCGAACATGTTGCGCGAGCCGGTGGCGTAGCGCTGGTTGTTGGGATCAAACAGCACCACGGCGGCGTAGCCCTGCTCCGCCATCATGGCGCGCAGGCGGGTCAGACGACCGCCGCGCAGCTGCACAGGGTCAAAGGCCGTGGGAATGCTGTCGCCATTGGCCATTGGCGCGGACGGCACGATCGGGAAGCTTGCGGGTTCGCTGTCGGTCAGGCGTTCAAAGTCGACGATGCTCATGGGTAGTCTGGGCTCACGGTCTGATGAAAAAGGGCAGAAAAAGCGCTGGGCAAAGATGAATCACGTACGTCTTCTGGCGCGTCAGTCCGCCAGGTTGTCGCTGCGCTGCATGCCTTCCTTGAGCAGGCGCTCGTGGATAGGCGCCATGCGGCCGAAGATTCGCTGGGCGCGCTCAGGGCGACCGATGAACCCGGGCTCCTTGGCGTAAGCGAAGATCACGGTATGGCGTTCTCGCTCACCACGAACCGGGGTGACGCGATGCAGGGAGTAGCGGCCGAAGAAGATCTGCAGGTCGCCCGGCTTCAGGTCGATGGCGGTCAGGCGCGAGCGATCTCCGTCGAGCACCTTCTCGACGCCTTCGAAGTTCTCGCCCTCGGGACTGCGGATACCGGCGGCGTATTCAAATCGGCCACCCGCATCGGACTTGCGGGTCATCATGGTGACGATGAATTCGTTGGTGTCGTAGTGCCAGGGATGCTGGCAGCCATCGCGCAGCACGTTGACGACCAGGTCCGCGAGCGGGTCGGCATATTGGTGAATGTCGTCCATGCCGACGACACTGGCGATGAAGTGCTGGAAATCGGGATGCGTGTAGACCTGGCGAATCAGGGTATCCGAGCCGATCCGGTCGCCCGCCACGAAACCGTTGGTGCGATCATCGAAGCGATTGCGTGGATGCGATGCAGGCAGTGAGTCATCACCGTCGCTGTTGTAGGGGTTGGTGACGGTCTGGTTGTAGTGCGCCAGCGGTGAAAGGCGCTCCGTTTCCTGCTCCAGACGTGCCAGCGCCTCCTGAGGCACGAAGCCCTCCAGCACGACGCAGCCATCCTGCGCGAGCTGTTCGCGACATTGGCGCATCAGTTCGCGACCCCGCGCTTCTGTCAGTCGATGGATGGGGTAGTGTTCAAGATCTATCAGCCCATCGAGAGAGGTATCACTGTCCTGCTGCTGGATTGCGTTCATGCCCGGCCTCCTGTTCCCTGATCGCTAAATAACGTAGGAATAGGTTAGAGGGCGTGTTTTGATAATAGAAATGAATGGTCAAGATCAAATGCATTGCGAGGGCTCATAGATCATGGATACCGACCTGCTTCGTGCCTTTGTCACGGTGGCCGAATGTGAAGGGTTCAGCGCCGCCGGCAAGGTGCTGCATCGCACCCAGTCTGCCGTCAGCCTGCAGATCAAGCGGCTGGAGGATCAGATGGGCGGAGCGCTGTTGTCTCGCACCAGCCGCCGGGTAGAACTCACGGCGTCGGGAGGGCGGTTGCTGCCCTATGCGCGGCACATTCTCAAGCTGCAGGATGAGGCGCGGCAGGTGCTTGGGGTCGATCGCAAGAATGAGCTCATCCGGCTGGGCACGTCGGAAGAACAGGCCAGTACCTACCTGCCTGAATTGCTGTCGCGCTTCGCCGCGGATCACCCCGAAGTGCGCCTGGAAGTGACCTGCAAGATCAGCGCGTCGCTGGTGCATGATTTTCAGGAAGGCTTGCTGGACGCCGTGCTGGTGGTGCGTCACGGGCCGACCCAGACCGGGCGGCTGTTGGGGCGCGAGCGCATGGTGTGGGTGGTCGCTGAAGACCAATCCCTTGCAGACTGGGAGGTACTGCCGCTCGCGCTCAATCCGGAAGGCTGCATCTTCCGCGCGCATGCCTTCGCCGCCTTGGGGCGGGACGACCGGCAGTGGGACGTGCGTTACTCAAGCCAGTCACCGACGGGCATCAATCTGCCGGTGAAGGCCGGACTGGCACTGACCGTCAAGACACCGCGCAGCGTACCCTCCGGCTGTCGTATCGTCGGCGATGACGAAGGCTTGCCGCCGCTTGGTCATGTGGAAATCGAGCTTCATCGCTCGCCGGGTCATGTCAGTGATGCGCTGAGTGACTTCTGCGATCACCTGGAAGCCATCGTCACCGGCAAGGGCAAGCTTGAGAAGGTCGAGGCATTGGAGGCGTGTTCTCAGGAAAGCCCTGAGGTCAGTCCTCAGGCTGGCGTTGAGCCAGATATCGCGACAGTGCGTGAGGCAGCGACCGCTGGTTGAGCAGCAAGCTTGTGCCAATCACTCACTTTTGAGCATCTTGCCGGCGCGAAATGCTGACGCACTGAAGAATTCGATCTTCAGCGTTGTGCAGCCTCTTTCTATCACGTCACTTTCGCGCCCCGAGACCGGGGCTTGATGTGCGTGTGTCTACAACTCGCTAGCCAGCTGTCGCAGTGCCGGATTTACTGGATGCGTGAGCAGGCTGGCGTTGCCGTGATGCATTACCAGCTGTCTAAGTGTTTCTAAGCGTATTCAAAGTGGGTTTGGCGATAGGCCATTGTCATCATAGGGGAGGGTAAAAGGCTTGGATGGCGGTGGGCATGCGCCTCTTTCCCCCAGAATGCCCGCGCGCTGGATGATCTCCGGCACAGACGCTTCCTGACGATGCGCCATGATATGCACGCCACTCACACCCTCGATCTCACGCAACTGCTGGATCATCTCGATGCAGATGTCACGGCCTTCCGCCTTTTGATTCTTGGCACCCTTGAGGCGTTCGATCACGTGGTCCGGGATATGCACGCCGGGGACATGGCGGCGCATCCATTCGGCGGTACGTGCCGAGGCCAGCGGGCCGACGCCGGGCAGGATGAAGCATTTCTCCACCAGGCCCAGATCACGAGCGCGATGCATGAAGTCCTGAAAGCGTGGAAGGTCGAAACAGTACTGTGTCTGGATGAACTGAGCCCCGGCGGCGATCTTCTTGGCCAGACGATGAGGGCGAAACGCGAAGGGCGGGGCGAAGGGGTTGGCGGCGGCGCCCAGAAATACCTGGGGCGCAGAGGTCAGTGACCGGCCGCTGGCGAAGGCGTGCTTGTCACGCAGTCCGGCGACGATTTCCAGCAGCGACAGGGAATCGAGGTCGAACACCGGCTTGGCCTCGGGGTGATCCCCGACCTGCACACCATCGCCGGTCAGACACAGCAGGTTGCGGATACCCAGCGCCGAGGCCCCCAGCACATCGCCCTGGATGGCGATGCGGTTTCTGTCACGACAGGAGATCTGCATCACCGTCTCATGGCCTTCGCGGGCCAGCAGGGCACACATCGCCACGCTCGACATGTGGCAGTTGGCGCCCGAGCCATCGGTGGCGTTCATGGCATCGACATGGCCGGCAAACAGCTGCGCGCGTGCATGGACGTCCTGTGGGTCAGCCGAGTCGGGCGGTGCCAGCTCGGCGGTAACGGCGAACTGACCGCTTCTGAGCACTCGCTCCAGGTGACCGACGTTGCCATCTCGCTCGGCAGGTGGCGCCTGGGTGTTGTCCGGGATAGTGAGTCTGGATGTCATTTCAGGCTCTCTCGACGCTCAGCGGCTTGCCGAGCCACGCGCAGCCAGGATGAAGTGCCCTGCAAGCGGTGGTCCACCGGCAACTGCACGATCTGGATCGCGTCGCTGTCCTTCATTTGCTGGCTGCCTTCCCAGGCTTCCACCCAGACGCAGCGCTTGTCCGGTTCGACTTCACAGTTGCCATTCTGCATGACACCGCCGCAGGGACCGTTGCGCAGATTCTTGGGGCAGTTCATGGAGCAGGACATGCCGGTCGAACTCAGAATGCACTGGCCACACATCTGACAGTCAAACAGCAAACCCTTGCAGGCTTGCTCCAAGCTGGCGACGGGCTTCTCGGCACGTGCGTAACCGACAGACTTCCATAGCGGCTGCAGTTTGATGATCACCGGCTCGACGGCCCGATAGGTGAGCTCCAGCAGCCGCGCGTGACGTGTGGCCCACAGACGAATCGAATACACGCATGCCTCCTGTCAAACACTGGCGGGGGTAACGCCATGGGCGTTCTGGAGCGCTATCTTCGCATGGCCGCCACCCGGGCCGACATCCCGTGGGCGACAGCGTCACTATCGAAAGGCGCACAATAAGCGGGAGAGGCATCGTTGCTTGGCTGAAGCCAAAAAGCCTCCGTAGCCCTGAAAGCCCCCGAAATACAGAAAGACGCCGGAGCATTCGCTGCTCCGGCGTCTTTTTGTGTCTACGTGATGTCTTCTTTCGCTGCTTTCATGGTGTAAGGCCCGCGGCCTGCATGAAGCGTCGCAGTGTCAGAGAGACGAGGCCCAGCGCGCTGACGCTGCCTCCCCAGATGACCACCAGCCAGCCGATCTTGCTGAGCCAGCTTGCCGGGCGCGCAGGCGTCCCGGATGGCTCGTTGTCGAGTCTGGCTGTGGGGGCATGCAGTGGCGCTGAATGTGTCTCGCGTGTCGGGGATGTCATGTCAGCACCTCTCAATGGTAGCCATCGGTATGACGGACCTTGCCCTTGAACACGAAGTAGCTCCACGCCGTGTACACCAGGATGATCGGCAGGATGAAGAGCGTGCCGACGAGGGCAAAGCCCTGGCTTTGGGGCGGAGAGGCCGCTTCCCAGATCGTCACGTGATCGGGAATGATGTCAGGCCACATGCTGATGCCGAAACCGCTGTAGCCTAGGAAGATCAAGACCAGCACCAGCAGGAAGGGCTGGGCATGATATTCAAAGGCGACGGCGCGGATCAGCGCATAACCGGCCAGCACTACCAGCACTGGCACCGGCAGGAACCAGAACAGCTGCGGCAGCGTGAACCAGCGCTCGGCGATGGCGGGGTGCGCCAGCGGTGTCCACAGACTGACGGCCGCGATCATGATCAATACCCACAGCGTCAGCGGGCGCGTCAGGGCAAACATGCGCGCCTGGAGAATGCCTTCGGTCTTCATGATCAGCCAGGTGCTGCCGAGCAATGCATAGGTAAACAGCAGCGCCACACCGCAGAACAGCGGGAAGGGTGACAACCAGTCCAGCGAACCACCGCTGAAATTAACCCCATCGAAGGCGATGCCCTGGATATAGCCTCCCAGTGCGACACCTTGACTGAAGGTGGCCAGCACCGAGCCGCCCACGAAGGCCTTGTCCCACCAGTGGCGGCTCGCGTCCGAGGCCTTGAAGCGAAATTCGAAGGCGACACCGCGGAAGATGAGGCCGATCAACATGGCGACAAGGGGAATGCTCAGGGCTTCCAGCAAGACGGCGTAGGCCAGCGGAAAGGCCGCAAATAGTCCCGCGCCGCCCAGTACCAGCCATGTCTCGTTGCCATCCCACACGGGGGCCACGGTATTCATCATCACATCTCGGTCCACCTTTTCCTCTACCCACGGGAAGAGAATGCCGATGCCCAGATCAAAGCCGTCCATGATCACGTACATCATCAGGCCGAACAGGATGATGCCCGACCAGATGACAGAAAGGTCGATACCCATAGCGTTCATCGCTCCGGTCAGTGAGTGGTGCCGTCGAGAGATTCCTCGATGGCTGACAGTGGGCGGGAAGGTGTACGTGGCTTGCCGGGGCCGCCGCTGGGGGCGTGGCTGTCATCACCCTCAGGCCCTTTCTTGATCAGCTTGAAGAGGTAGTTGATCCCCGTGCCGAAGACGATGAAGTAGACCGTGACAAAGGCTGTCAGGCTGATGCTGAGGTGAACGGCGCTGTGAGCAGAGACGGCATCTTCCGTTCTCATCAAGCCGTAGATCACCCACGGCTGGCGGCCGACTTCGGTGGTGAACCAGCCCGCGAGTATCGCGATCAGACCGGCCGGCCCCATGGCGACGGCCAGCCTCAGCCAGCGCCGCGAGGTGAAGAGCCTGCCCTTGCGAGCCAGATAGACACCCGAGAGGCCGAGCAGAATCATCGCAAGACCCAGGCCGACCATCAGGCGGAAGCTCCAGAACACGACGGTCGAATTGGGGCGGTCCGCGGCGGGGAAGTCCTTGAGCGCCGGTACCTGCTTGTCGATGTCATGCATCAACAGCAGGCTGCCGAGGGCCGGAATCTCGAGCGCGAAGCGCGTCTCTTCGCGCTGCATGTCGGGCACACCGAACAGGATCAACGGCGTCGGTTCCCCATGGCTGTTGTCCCAATGACCTTCGATGGCCGCGATCTTGGCCGGTTGGTGCTTGAGCGTATTCAGGCCATGCATGTCGCCGACGAAGGCCTGCAGCGGGGCGGTCACCATCAACATCAGCACCGCCATGACCAGCATCTTGCGCACTTCCGGGGTGTCGCGTTTCTTGAGCAGCAACCAGGCGGCGGAGGCAGCGACGAACAGCGAGGTGCTCAGGAAGGAGGCCAGTGCCATGTGGGCCAGGCGATAGGGGAAGGAGGGGTTGAAGACGATCGCGAACCAGTCGACCGGCACGACGATGCCATCAATGACCTCGTGCCCCTGTGGGGTCTGCATCCAGCTGTTGGACGACAGGATCCAGAACATCGAGACCAGGGTGCCGAGTGCGACCATGCAGGTCGAGAAGAAGTGCAGGCCGCGACCGACGCGATTCCAGCCAAATAGCATCACGCCGAGGAAGCCGGCTTCGAGGAAGAAGGCGGTCAGCACTTCATAGGTCAGCAGTGGCCCGGTCACGCTGCCGGCAAAGGCCGAGAAACCGCTCCAATGCGTGCCGAACTGGTAGGCCATGACCAGTCCCGACACCACACCCATCGCGAAGTTGACCGCGAATATCTTCGACCAGAAATGATAGAGATTGCGGTAGACCTGTGTGCCTGTCTTCAACCACATGCCTTCCAGCACCGCCAGATAGCTGGCGAGGCCAATGGTGATGGCCGGGAAGATGATGTGAAATGAGATGGTGAAGGCGAACTGTATCCTGGCCAGGTCGATGGCCTCGGTGCCGAACATGGCAATGTCTCCTGAGTAGGCGGCAAGGGGGACGGCCCTGCCTGAATCTTCGCCGCTACTCTAGGGAGCCGCCTGATCCCATAACAGGCTCAGTTGTGCGAGAAAAAACCATATCAGTTGCGAGCTGAACCTTGGCTTGGCGTGAAATGCCCGTGAGCCAGTCAACCCGCCAGCCAGGCGGTATGGCAAGAATCCAGCAAGGCGAGCCGGACAGGAGGGCGCACTCTGATTGATGCCAGCACCATGTTAGTGTCAGATGCTTGGCCTCATCGCCCTAGGCGGCAGGCCCCGCCATGGCGGGCTCTGGCGCACTCTGCAGGGGCACACATGCGGCATCAGGGCAGGCAATCAAGGTGAGTAAAACGGTGCGCAATCAAGGCGTGGCAAGCGGCTCTCGAGCGAGTGATATGCACCGCAAAAGACTGTTTTGACGCAGCGGATAACGCGTGAAGACTGTGTGGCAAGGCGGCAGCAAGGACTGCGGTATTTGCGCGCACTCATGCGCACATACTCAAGGCGCTTCTCGCATCCTGCATATCGCATATCGCATATCGCATACAACCTGAGTGGTCCGCGTGTCAGGCTGCCTTGAGCAATTCACCCAATGTTTGCATGGCGCGCTCTGACGCCGCGTCCCACGGGTGGCCGTAGCTCAAGCGAATGCAATGCTTGAAGCCCTGGGTGGCCGAGAAGATGGGCCCCGGCGCCAGGCTGATGCCGTGGACCAGTGCCTGCTGAAATAGGGCCAGCGAGTCGATGTGCTCGGGAAGCTCGCACCACAGGAAATAGCCCCCGTGGGGATGGGTAACGCGGGTGTCTGCAGGGAAGTAGCGATCAATGGCTGCCAGCATGGCCGTCTGCTGGGTCTCGAGCGCCAGGCGTAGCTTGCGCAGGTGGCGGTCGTAGCCGCCATGCTGGAGGTAGTCGGCCAGGGCCACCTGGGCAGGCAGCGATGGCGAGATGGTCGTCATCAGCTTGAGGCGCGAAATCTCCCGGGTATGCCGCCCCGCGGATATCCAGCCCACCCGATAGCCCGGCGCCAGGCACTTGGAGAACGACCCGCAGTGCATTACCAGACCCTCGTCATCCAGCGCCTTGACGGGTTGCGGGGGCGACACCTCGGCACGTTGATCGAAATACAGTTCCGCATAGACATCATCCTCCAGCATCGGCAGCTGATGACGGCAGAGCAACGCATACAGTTGGGCCTTGCGCGCATCGCTCAGGCTGGCCCCCAGCGGATTCTGCAGATGGCTCATGAACCAGCAGGCCTTGATGGGCAGCGTCTCCAGACGATTCTCGAGCACCTCGAGATCAATCCCGTCGCGCGGGTGTACCGGTATTTCCACCGCGCGCAGCTTGAGCCGCTCAAGTACCTGAAGCGTGGCATAGAAGGCCGGCGCCTCGATGGCGACAAGGTCCCCGGGCTGGGTGACACATTGCAGGCCAAGATTGAGCGCCTCCATGGCGCCATTGGTGATCACCAGCTCCTCCGTCGGCAGCTGCATGCCGTTGACCATGTAGCGCTGAGCGATCTGTCGGCACAGGTCAGGATGGCCTGTGGTCATGTCGGAGATCACGGCATGCGATGACAGCTGGCGCAGCCCACGCGTCATGCTGGTCGCAAGCCGCGCGAGCGGGAAGAGCTCCGGGCTCGGGAAGGCAGAGCCGAAGGGGACGGTGTCGTTGTCGCGCAGTGAGCCCAGCACCGAGAACACCAGTTCACTGACGGCGACATCGGAAGGGGCTTGCTGCTGCAAGGCGACATGCGGCTCATCGAGTATCCGCGAGGCATTGTCACGCACGAAATACCCCGAGCGCGGCCGCGCACTGATCAGGCCCTGATTCTCCAGCAGGTAATACGCCTGAAAGACGGTAGAGGGGCTGATGCCATGCGCCTTGCTGGCCTGACGCACCGACGGCACGCGCTCACCCGGCGCGAGAATGCCGGTTCGAATCAGGTTGGAGATCTCGGCGGCAAAGCGTTCATAACGCTTCATGAGGGCTTTCCTGGAGAAGTCGGGGAGGCAAGGATACCGGAGTGATTACGCCGGCGCATGGCGCGGTGGCCGGGATGGATCATTGTCCATGTCAGAAGGAGCCGCGGAGGGCAATGCATCATCAGCGTGCTGCTGATGCTGACGTGTCCTGCTCGACTTTCGCCCGCTGCACCAGTCAAGGCCATGCTTTTGACTGGTAATCTCCTCATTACGCCATGCCAAGGATGAGTTTTGTGCACGATATTCAGCAATTCACCTGTTTGGTGCAAATGGCCGGCTGGCATATTTTTGATTGCGCATATTTGGTGCGGCTTATATTCAAAACGATATCGAGATTTCCTTTTGGCTGAACGATGGCAACGCACGGCACCGATGTTTCGTGCGATTGCCTGCTTTGCTGGCACATCAATTGCACTACCTCAGTCGGGATAACAAGTACAACAAGACACGAGGGAATGTCGTGAACAAGAAAATCGCTGCCGCAATGCTATCCGCCTGTGTCGGTTTCTCGCTGGCCAATGTCGCCCAGGCAGAAGAGGGGCCGATCAAGGTCGGCATCCTGCATTCACTGTCCGGCACCATGGCGATCAGTGAATCGACACTGAAAGACACCATGTTGATGCTGATCGAGAAGCAGAATGAGAAGGGTGGGCTGCTGGGACGCAAGCTGGAGCCCGTCGTGGTCGATCCGGCCTCCAACTGGCCGCTGTTTGCCGAGAAGGCGCGTGAACTGCTGGCGCAGGACAAGGTCGACGTGATCTTCGGCAACTGGACGTCCGTCTCGCGCAAGTCGGTGCTGCCGGTGGTCGAGGAGCTCAACGGCCTGTTGTTCTATCCGGTGCAGTATGAGGGCGAGGAGTCCTCGGAGAATGTCTTCTATACCGGGGCGGCGCCCAATCAGCAGGCGATTCCGGCAGTGGATTATCTGATGAACGATGTGGGCGTGGAGCGCTGGGTGCTGGCAGGCACGGACTATGTCTATCCGCGTACCACCAACAAGATCCTGGCCGCCTACCTCAAGTCTCACGGTGTGGCCGACGAGGATGTGATGGTCAATTACACGCCCTTCGGTCATTCCAACTGGCAGTCCATCGTTTCGGACATCAAGTCCTTCGGCAGCGCGGGCAAGAAGGCAGCCGTGGTGTCCACCATCAACGGCGATGCCAACGTGCCGTTCTATCGTGAGCTGGCCAACCAGGGCATCGATGCCGAGGACATTCCGGTGGTGGCCTTCTCGGTGGGCGAGCAGGAGCTCTCCGGCATCGATACCGCACCGCTGGTCGGGCATCTCGCGGCCTGGAACTACTTCATGAGCGTGGACAGCGACACCAACTACGACTTCATCGATGAGTGGATCGCCTACACCGGCAAGGAAGATGCCGTCACCAATGATCCGATGGAAGCCCACTACATCGGCTTCAACATGTGGATGGAAGCCGCTCGCAAGGCGGGCAGTGTCGAGGTTGATGCGGTCAAGGACGCCATCATCGGCGTGTCCGTTCCCAACCTGACCGGCGGCTACGCCACCATGATGCCCAACCATCACATCACCAAACCGGTGCTGATCGGCGAGATCCAGGACAACGGTCAGTTCTCCGTCGTCTGGCAGACCCCCTCCACTGTGGCAGGTGATGCCTGGTCGGACTATCTGGAAGGTTCCAAGGACCTGATCAGTGACTGGCGCAAACCGATGGAATGCGGCAACTACAATGTCGTGACCCATTCCTGTGGGGCTCAACAGAACGTCGCCACGCAATGAGGCGTAGCACGTTCTGAGAGTGAGGCGGCGCGCATGTGAGCCTGCGTGCCGCCTCGCTGAGTGTCAGTCTCCGAGGTCGCGATGCCCTCGGAGACTGATGACGCCTTCGCGCGTTCACCATGGATGGCCTTCTTGATGTCTATCTCCGTTGCAATGATGTTCCGCTGGTGCTGGCAGAGGATGCTGCTGATCTGTCTTCTGTCATTCCCCCTGTTTGCCGCTGCCCAGTCCGAATCCGCGACTGGGCAGTCAGCGCGTCTGTCTGACAGCGCTGCCCAGACCTTGCTGAATCGACTTGCCGAGGCGCGCAACCCCGCCAAGCCAGCCGTGATCGATGAGATTGCCGTGAGCGGCGATGAGCGCGCGCGTGGCTGGCTGGAAGCCTTCTCCTCAAGCAAGCTGGCTCGCCTCAAGAGCGGCGAGCGCTTCCTGATCATCGACAACAATCGCGGCCGTGAATGGGCCGTCTCCGACGCTCTGTCCGGCGACTCCGCCGGCAAGGTCTCGCGACGTGAACTCGAGACACTGCGCAGCAACAACTCGCTGCGCGGCCACATCGATGGCGTGCTGTCGATGATCGACCTGTCGTCCCCGGAGGCCGAGGTCCGGCTCACGGCGGCGCGCGGCCTGCGCGGCAGTGTCGATGAGACCATGGCCGAGCGGCTGCCGAGCCTGATCGAGCAGGAAGCCGATACTGATATCCGCGACACCCTGGCGGAGGCGCTCGCCATCCAGCAGCTGGAAGCCAATGGCGACCCTGCGGCGCTGGAGACGCTGTCCGGCAGCCTGAACGCCGCGGCGATTGCCGCCATCAATGGTGCTGCGGCCAGTGATGACCCGCAGCTGGCCAAGGCCGCTCGGGTAGCACTGGCCGGTATCGAGCAGAAGCTCCAGCTCAACAGCGGGCTCGAGACGCTCTACTTCGGCCTCTCGCTGGGCTCGGTACTGGTGCTGGCTGCCATCGGGCTTGCCATCACCTTCGGTGTCATGGGCGTGATCAACATGGCGCATGGCGAACTGATCATGCTGGGCGCCTACACCACCTGGGGCATGCAGCAGCTGCTGCCCGGGCAGCCGGGACTGGCACTGCTGCTTTCCATTCCCGCAGGCTTTCTGGTCGCGGCGGCGGTGGGCGTCATCATCGAGCGCAGCGTCATCCAGCACCTCAAGGGGCGTCCGCTGGAGACCTTGCTGGCCACCTTCGGCATCAGCCTGATCCTGCAGCAGCTGGTGCGTACCACCATCTCGCCCCTGAATCGCATCGTGGTCACGCCGGAGTGGATGAGCGGCTCGCTGATGATCAACGAGGCGCTGTCATTGACGCTCAATCGCCTCTACATCATCGGCTTCGCGCTGTTCGTGTTCGCCGGCCTGATGCTGATCATGCGCCGCACCCGTCTCGGGCTCGAGGTGCGGGCGGTGACCCAAAACCGTGCCATGGCGCGCTCGATGGGCATCAAGGCGACGCGTGTCGACATCATGACCTTCGCACTCGGCTCCGGCGTTGCCGGCCTTGCCGGTGTCGCGCTCTCGCAGATCACCAATGTCGGGCCGAACCTGGGCCAGAACTACATCATCGATTCCTTCATGGTCGTGGTGTTCGGCGGGGTCGGCAATCTGTGGGGCACGCTGGTGGCCGGCATGTCGCTGGGACTGCTCAATCAGTTCCTCGAGCCCTGGGCGGGTGCGGTCCTCGCCAAGATCGTGGTGCTGGTGTTCATCATCCTGTTCATTCAAAAGCGCCCGCGGGGACTCTTCCCGCAGAAGGGCCGCGCCGCGGAGGGTTGATCCATGCCTGATTCACGTTCCTGGCTGGCGCGCCCCTTCACGGAGCGCTCCACCCAGATATTCCTGGCAGTCCTGACACTGTCGGTACTCGCGGTCACGCTGCTGCATGTGCTGCTGCCCGAGAGTAATCCGCTGCATGTCAGCACCTTCACCGTCACCTTGCTGGGCAAGTACCTGTGCTATGCGCTGCTGGCGGTGGCGGTGGATCTCGTCTGGGGCTACCTGGGCATCCTCAGCCTGGGCCACGGCGCCTTCTTCGCGCTGGGCGGTTACGCCATGGGCATGTACCTGATGCGCCAGGTGGGCGACCGCGGCGTGTATGGCAATCCGGAACTGCCGGACTTCATGGTCTTCCTCAACTGGCAGGAGCTGCCGTGGTTCTGGCAGGGCTTTGACATGCCGGCCTTCGCCTTCCTGATGGTGCTGCTGGCACCGGGGCTGCTGGCGCTGGTGTTCGGCTTCCTGGCCTTCCGCTCCCGCGTCACCGGTGTCTATCTCTCCATCATTACCCAGGCGCTGACCTTCGCCTTGATGCTGGCGTTCTTCCGCAACGAGATGGGCTTTGGCGGCAACAACGGCCTGACTGACTTCAAGGACATGCTGGGCTTCGATCTGCGCACGGATGCCATGCGCGTCGCGCTGTTCATCGCCAGTGGCGTGGCGCTGGGACTCGGTTATCTGCTGTGTCGCGGCATCGTCGGCTCCAAGCTCGGGCGCGTGAGCATCGCCTGTCGCGACGCCGAGGCGCGCACGCGCTTTCTGGGCTATCGCGTCGAACGTGTCCAGCTGTTCATCTTCGTGGTCTCGGCGATGCTGGCCGGAGTGGCGGGAGCGCTGTATGTGCCGCAGGTCGGCATCATCAATCCCGGCGAGTTCTCGCCGCTGTTCTCCATCGAGGTGGTGGTGTGGGTGGCGCTCGGCGGCCGCGCGACGCTCTACGGCGCCGTGCTGGGCGCGCTGATCGTCAATTACGCCAAGACGGTGTTCACCGGCATCATGCCGGACGCTTGGCTGTTCGCTCTCGGCGGTCTGTTCGTGCTGGTCACCGTGCTGTTGCCCAAGGGCATCGCCGGCCTGTTCGCCCAGCGTGGCTGGGGTAGGCGCTCGTCGTCCAAGGCGAAGATTGATCCGACGAACGCGACTCGTCCCACCGAGCAGGAGGCCACGGCATGAGCCTGTTGAAAGAGATGGCCACGCGGGATCGCGTGTTCGACTTCCTGACCCCACGCGTCTCGCCGGTGGATGTGACCCACGGGCCGATCCTCTATCTGGAGGATGTCAGTGTCAGCTTCGATGGCTTCAAGGCGATCAACGACCTCAACCTGACCATCGACGATGGTGAGCTGCGCTGCATCATCGGCCCCAACGGCGCGGGCAAGACCACGATGATGGACATCATCACCGGCAAGACGCGCCCCGACAGTGGCTCGGTGTGGTTCGGCAGCCGCCACGATCTGCTGCACATGAGTGAGCCCGAGATCGCCACCCTGGGCATCGGCCGCAAGTTCCAGAAGCCCACCGTCTTCGAGGCGCTCAGCGTGTTCGAGAATCTCGAACTCGCGATGGCCACCGACAAGCGCATCTTCCCGACCCTGACCGCTCGCATGACCGGCGAGACTCGGGATCGGATCGAGGAAGTGCTGCAGACGATTCATCTCAAGGAATGGCATGCGCGCGAGGCGGGCATCCTGTCCCACGGCCAGAAGCAGTGGCTGGAGATCGGCATGCTGTTGATGCAGAAACCGCGTCTGCTGCTGGTCGATGAGCCGGTGGCCGGCATGACCGAGCAGGAGATGGAACGCACCGCGGAGCTGCTGACCAGCCTGGCGGGACGCCAGTCGGTGGTGGTGGTCGAGCATGACATGGGCTTCGTGCGCTCCATCGCGCGCAAGGTCACGGTGCTGCATCAGGGCTCGGTACTGGCGGAAGGCAGCATGGATGAGGTATCGAGCGACCCCAAGGTCGTCGAGGTCTACCTGGGAGAGAGTGACGGATGACGCAAGCGCAGATGACCGATACCCCGATGTCCCCCGCATCGCCGACCCGTGACCCGGCGACGAATGATGCGGCGACGAATGACGTGGCGCCGCTGCTGAGCATCGAGTCGCTCAATCAGTTCTACGGCGAGAGTCATACGCTGTGGGATCTCACGCTGGAGATTCCCGCCGGCCAATGCACCTGCGTGATGGGCCGCAACGGCGTCGGCAAGACCACCTTGATGAAATGCATCATGGGCGAGGAGAGTGTCCGTGACGGCAAGCTCCTGTATCGCGCCGAGGGCGAGGGCGGTAGTGGTGAGAACATCAGTGGCGATGCCAGTGGCCACGAGCCCCTTGATCTGACACGCCGCAAGCTCGAGGAGCGTGCCCGCCTGGGCGTCGGCTATGTCCCCCAGGGGCGTCAGATCTTCCCGATGATGACGGTGGAAGAGAACCTGCGCACCGGGCTGGCCGTACGTCGTGATGGACTGCGCCAGATTCCCGAGCGCATCTATGAGCTGTTTCCCGTGCTCAAGGAGATGCGTCACCGGCGCGGGGGCGACCTGTCCGGCGGCCAGCAGCAACAGCTCGCCATCGGCCGCGCGCTGGTGATCGAGCCGCGGCTGCTGATCCTCGATGAGCCAGGCGAAGGCATCCAGCCCAATATCGTCGCCCAGATAGGCGAGGTCATCCGGCGCCTGATCAAGGAAGACGGCCTGACGGTGCTGCTGGTCGAGCAGAAGCTGCCCTTCGCGCGCAAGTACGCCGATCGCTTCGTGATCATGGATCGCGGCCGGCGGGTGGCCGAAGGCGGGATCGCGGCGCTGTCCGATGAATTGATCAAGCAGCACCTGACCGTATGACGATCCAGCGCATGATTTCCGCAGACGGCGCGACGGATGTCGCGTCCGGCCATCGCTTCGATGATCAGCGTCAGTGGCAGGCCTCGCTGGCGCTGCGCTTCGAGACCGACACCCGCGATGGCGCAGGCCCCATCACGCGACTGACGCGTCGCCGTCATCACGGCCCGCTACGCGTACAGCGCCCTTTCTATCCCGAAGGCCGCCACGGCTGCTGCCATGTCTATCTGCTGCACCCTCCCGGCGGGCTGGTCAGTGGTGATGCGCTGCATATCACGGCAGAGGTTGAGCAGGCCGCGCAGGTGCTGTTGACCACGCCGGCGGCCGCCAAGCTCTACAAGGCGGATCGCAATGGCGTGGCCTGGGGCCAGCATACCCATCTCAAGGTCGCCAACGGCGCCACCCTGGAATGGCTGCCTCAGGAAACGCTGGCCTTCAATGGCTCGCGCGGCGAGCAGACCACCACTCTCGAGCTTGAGGGCAATGCTCGCTGTCTGGGCTGGGAAGTGCTGGCACTCGGCCGGCCCGTCGGTGAGCTGCCCTTCGTCAGCGGACATCTGGAACAACGCTTTCGCCTGACGCGTGACGGCAAGCCAGTGTGGATCGAGCGCCAGTCGCTGGACCCGCTGCATCCGCGCTTCATGGGGCGCTGGGGGCAGGGCGGCTGCAGTGTCCAGGCCACGCTGTGGGCGGTCGGGCTTGCAGATGAGGCGGCGGCCATCGAGGCCCTGCGCGAGGCGATGCCTGCCTCTCCGCGATGGGCGGTGACGCGCCGCGAGGGCGTGCTGCTGCTGCGCTATCTCGGCCATGAACGCAACGAGGCCTGGGCACTGTGCCAGCAGGCATGGCAGATCCTGCGACCACTGATGACGGGGCTTGAGGCACAGGTGCCACGCATCTGGCTGACCTGACCTCGAGAGCCCCCACGCAATGACAACCACAAGAGCCACGACATGGAACTGACGCCAAGAGACAAGGACAAGCTGTTGCTGTTTACCGCAGCGCTGCTGGCCGAGCGCCGCAAGGCCAAGGGCCTCAAGCTCAACTATCCGGAATCCATCGCGTTGATCAGCGCCGAGATTCTGGAAGGCGCACGCGAAGGATTGAGTGTGGCTGAGCTGATGGGGCGCGGGGCAGAGGTGCTGACCCGTGATGACGTGATGGAAGGCATCGCCGAGATGATTCCCGAGGTGCAGGTCGAGGCGACCTTCCCGGATGGCACCAAGCTGGTGACCGTTCACAACCCCATCGTGTGAGGTGAGCAATGATGATTCCCGGTGAATATCAGGTGGCGGACGGCGAGATCTCTCTCTGTGAGGACCGCCTGCGCACCACGCTCTCGGTCGGCAATCGCGGCGACCGACCGATCCAGATCGGGTCGCACTATCACTTTGCCGAGGCCAATCCGGCGTTGGTGTTCGATCGCGAGGCCGCCCTCGGACAGCGCCTGGACATCGCCGCCGGAACGGCGATTCGCTTCGAGCCCGGGCAGACGCGTGACGTCACGCTGATTCCCTTCGCCGGCAGTCGCCATATCTATGGCTTCCGTGGCGAGGTGATGGGACAGCTCAAGGATGACGGCAGTGTCGAGCGCTGAGCGAGCGACGCCCTTTAGCTCAATGTGTCAGGCAATGGCACTGACAGGCATTCAGCTCGGAGCTCGCTCAGCAACTGCAGCTCAGAGATAGAGACTCCGGGATCAAGAGGCAACCCATGAAGATAACGCGACAGGCCTATGCCGACATGTACGGCCCGACCACCGGTGACCGCGTGCGTCTGGGCGACACGGCACTGTGGATCGAGGTGGAGAAGGATTTCACCCATTACGGGGAAGAAGTGAAGTTCGGCGGTGGCAAGGTGATCCGCGACGGCATGGGCCAGAGCCAGCGCGCCGATGACAGCGTGATGGATACCGTGATCACCAATGCGCTGATTCTGGACTGGTGGGGCATCGTCAAGGCGGATGTCGGCCTCAAGTCCGGGCGCATCGCGGCCATCGGCAAGGCCGGCAATCCCGACACCCAGCCTGACGTGGATATCGTGATCGGCCCGGGCACCGAGATCATCGCCGGCGAGGGCAAGATCCTCACCGCTGGCGGTGTCGACCCGCATATCCACTTCATCTGCCCACAGCAGGTGGAAGAGGCGCTGATGAGCGGCATCACCACCATGCTGGGCGGTGGCACGGGGCCGGCCACCGGCACCAATGCCACCACCTGTACGCCGGGGCCCTGGCATATCGGCAAGATGCTGCAGGCGGTGGATAGCCTGCCGATGAACATCGGCTTTCTCGGCAAGGGCAATGCCTCGCTGCCCGAGGGGCTGGAGCAGCAGATAGAGGCCGGCGTGATCGGCCTCAAGCTGCATGAGGATTGGGGCACCTCGCCGGCCTCCATCGATAACTGTCTGACAGTCGCCGATGCCTACGACGTGCAGGTGGCGATCCATACCGACACCCTGAATGAATCAGGCTTCGTCGAGGATACCCTGGCGGCCTTCAAGGACCGTTGCATCCACACCTTCCACACCGAAGGCGCCGGTGGCGGCCATGCGCCGGACATCATCACTGCCTGTTCGCGGCCCAACGTGCTGCCGTCCTCCACCAACCCGACGCGGCCTTACACCGTCAACACGGTGGATGAGCATCTCGACATGCTGATGGTCTGCCACCACCTGGACCCGAGCATCCCCGAGGATGTGGCCTTCGCCGATTCGCGCATTCGCCGCGAGACCATCGCCGCCGAGGACATCCTGCATGATCTGGGTGTCATCTCGATGATGTCCTCGGATTCCCAGGCGATGGGCCGTGTGGGCGAGGTGATCTGCCGCACCTGGCAGACCGCGCACAAGATGCGCGAGCAGCGCGGCCTGCTGGCGGAGGATGCCGAGCGTGGCACCGACAACTTCCGTGCCCGCCGCTATATCGCCAAGTACACCATCAACTCGGCTATCACCCACGGTATCGCCCATGAGGTCGGCTCCATCGAGGTCGGCAAGCTGGCGGATCTGGTGCTGTGGTCACCGGCGTTCTTCGGCGTCAAACCGGCCTGCATTCTCAAGGGCGGCATGATCGCCGCAGCGCCGATGGGCGACCCGAATGCCTCGATTCCCACGCCGCAGCCAGTGCATTACCGCCCGATGTTCGGCGCCTTCGGCAAGGCAGCCAGCGCCACGCGCCTGACCTTCGTCTCCCAGGCGGCACTCAAGGCCGGTGTCGGCGAGGCCCTCGGACTCGACAGCCCGTTGTCCGCCTGTCGCGACGTACGCCAGGTGCGCAAGCGTGACATGAAGCTCAACGATGCCTGCCCGGAGCTCAAGGTCGACCCCGAGACCTACGAAGTCTTCGCCGACGGTGAACTTCTGACCTGTGAGCCTGCCACCGAGCTGCCCCTGGCCCAGCGCTATCACCTGTTCTGAAGACCTGTTCTGAGGGCCTGTTTCAAGTGCCTGTTCTGACTCCCTATTCGAGATTGACGCCATGATGGAACTGATACATCGCCTGCCAGACGCCAGTGGCTCAGGCGACCCAGCGAGCGCTCACACCGAGGCGGAGCCTCTGGATACCTTGACCCTGCCGCTGGAGCTGCGCATCCGCGGGCGGCTGCGTGCCACCACGGACGGCGGGCGCGAGGTCGGCCTGTTTCTGGATCGCGGACCGGTGCTGCGTGACGGCGATCGGCTGGCCTCGCGCGAGGGCGAGGTGATCCGCATCCGCGCCGCGGATGAGCCGGTAGTGACTGCCCACATCGCCGCCGGACGTCCGATGGCGGCGCTCTGCTATCACCTGGGCAATCGCCATGTGCAGCTGGCGATCGGCATGCAGGAAGCCGAGACCGGAGCCGCGATTCAGACCGGCTGGGTGCGCTTCCCGCCGGACCACGTGCTGGAAGCGCTGGCCGAGCGCCTTGGCGCGACCCTCACTCATCACGAGGCGCCCTTTGATCCTGAGCCGGGCGCCTATGCCCAGGCGGGACAGGGGGCTCATTCTCACGATCATGGTCATTCGCACGGGCATGAGCACAGCCACGGTCATTCTCACAGCCACGCCCATGAGCACACGCATGAGCATTGATGCCATGGCGGGCCTGCCGGCTCAGGAGGACCTGGCACTGCTGGGGCTCCTGCAGCTGGTGAGTCCGGCCTTGCCCATCGGTGCCTTTGCCTGGTCCCAGGGGCTGGAAAGTGCCTTCGAACTGGGGTGGGTCACTCAGGAGCAGGAGCTTGGCGAGTGGATCGACGGCGTGCTGGAAGACGGGCTCGGCCGTTGCGAACTGCCGTTGCTGGTGCGCCTGCAGCAGGCATGGGCCGTGGAGGATGTGGCGGCGCTCAATGAGTGGGATGGCTGGCTCAAGGCGACACGCGAAACCGCCGAACTCAGCGATGAGGACGCGCGTCTCGGGGCGGCGCTGCTGCGTCTGCTCAGAAGCCTCGAACGTGAACCGCCAGCGGCGCTGATGCCCGAGACACCGGGCTACGTCACGGTGTTCGCCTGGGTGGCGCATCAGCGTGGGGTGCCACTGCGCCAGACCTTGATCGGCTTTGCCTGGGCCTGGCTGGAAAACCAGCTGGCGGTGGCCTGCAAGGCCATGCCGCTGGGGCATACCGCCGCGCAGCGCCTGACCGAGCAACTGCGCCCCCGCGTGGTGGAGGTCGTCGCACAGGCGCTTGAGCGCCCGGATGCAGCGCTTGGCCCGATACTGCCGGGGCTGGCACTCGCCTCCGCCCAGCACGAAACCCAATATTCCCGTCTGTTCAGGAGTTGAGTGAACGCCGCCTGTCCTGAGGCGGCGGCGCCTGAACCGACCGACACGAACGCCTGATATCTCACGAGAAAGGAAGCTGTCATGAAGCATTGTCTACGCGTAGGAGTGGGTGGGCCGGTGGGCTCCGGCAAGACGGCGCTGTTGCGTCAGCTGTGTCTGGCCCTGCGCGATCACTACGACATCGGGGTGGTCACCAATGACATCTACACCCGCGAAGATGCCGATTTCCTGCTGCGCCATGAAGCACTGGAGGCGGACCGCATTCTCGGCGTCGAGACCGGCGGCTGTCCGCATACCGCGATCCGCGAAGACGCCTCGATGAATCTGGCGGCCATCGATGATCTCCAGGCGCGTCATCCGAACATGGAGATGGTGCTGGTGGAATCCGGCGGTGACAACCTGTCCGCGACCTTCAGCCCCGAACTTTCCGATCTCACGCTCTATGTGATCGACGTCTCGGCAGGCGACAAGATTCCGCGCAAGGGCGGGCCGGGCATCACCAAGTCCGACCTTCTGATCATCAACAAGATCGACATCGCCGAGCAGGTGCATGCCTCGCTTGAGGTGATGGACCGCGACTCGCGCAAGATGCGTGGCGAGCGGCCCTTCGTGTTCGCCAACCTGTATGACGGCGTCGGCCTGGAAGAGATCATCGCCTTCATTCTGGATCGCGGCATGCTGCCGGAGCGCCGCCCGGAAAAGCTGGCCGCACAGGCCTGACGGCGCAACGTTTTCTGCCGCTTGCCAGGAATCCATTGTCTCCCGGTAGTCGACACATGACGGATATCGGGTGAATTCATCATCCTCTTGTTCAGGAATGACACATGAAGCGTTCTCACTCCGCACTGCTGGCCACCTCACTGTTGCTGGTGGCGACCTCGGCCTCTGCACACCCCGGGCATGATGCCCAGGGACTGATGGCCGGCCTGACGCATCCCTTCACCGGGCTGGATCACCTGCTGGCCATGCTGGCCATCGGGATCTGGAGCGCGCGCCAGTCTCGGGTCTTGACGCTTGCCACGCCGCTGCTGATGGTCATCGGCATGCTGACGGGGGCCGGTATTGCGCTTCTCAGCGGTGGACAGGCGCTGCATGCGCTGATCGCGGAGCAGGGCATCCTGCTCTCGGTGCTGGTGTCCGGTGCTCTGGTGGCATTGCTGCTGCGTCTGCCGACTCTGGCTGGCGCCGTCATGGTGGCCGGCTTCATGGCCTTCCACGGCTTCGCCCACGCGCTGGAAATGCCGGCGGCTGGCAGTGCCATGGGTTACATGGCGGGCTTCGTGGTCGCGACACTGGCCCTGGCGTTGCTGGGCCGTGCAGTGGGTCAGCGCCTGATGAGCGTGCCAACCATCGCGTCTCGTCTGGTGGGCGGGGCAGTGATGGCCTCTGCCGTGATGATGGCGGTCTGATCGTCACCTGACATTCTGCTCACGACGAGAAACGCCCCGCTGGCTTGCCAGTGGGGCGTTTTCTTTCTTTCTGATGCTGATGAGACAAGGAGGTGGGGCGGTTCATCAGAAAATGGCTGACGGAAGATTATGTTATAACGTATCATTTACCGCATCTGATGATCGAGAAACCAGCGGTCCCCCACGTCCAGGCACTCACCTGTCCCTCGCCCTGACCCTGCGCCGGCAAGAATGCCTCCAGGCGAAAGCGACGTGGCCAAGACCCTATCCTATCGAGGTACCGCCTGATGACTTCCCCCCGAGTGTCTCCAACGCAATCCCCGTCTCAAGCCCTGTCGCGGCCCCTGCCACAATCCCTGCCAGTCACTGTGCTGTCCGGTTTTCTGGGCGCCGGCAAGACGACACTGCTCAATCACATCCTGGCCAACCGCGAAGGGCGGCGGGTGGCGGTGATCGTGAATGACATGAGCGAGGTCAATATCGACGCCGCCATGGTGCGTGGCGCACCCGGCACAGGCAGCGAGGTGGCGCTCAATCGCGCCGAGGAGCAGCTGGTGGAGATGAGCAATGGCTGCATCTGCTGCACGCTGCGCGAGGACCTGCTCATCGAGGTCCGCCGGCTGGCCGAGGAGGGGCGCTTCGACTGCCTGGTGATCGAGTCCACCGGCATTTCCGAGCCACTGCCGGTGGCGGAAACCTTCACCTTCGAGGATGAGGATGGCCAGTGCCTCTCCGATGTCGCGCGCCTCGACACCATGGTCACCGTCGTGGATGGTGCCAACTTCCTTGCCCAGTATCGCGAGGCGCAGTCACTGGCCGAAGCCGGGGAAAGCCTCGGCGAGGACGATGAGCGCAATGTCGCCGACCTGCTGGTTGACCAGATCGAGTTCTGCGATGTGCTGTTGATCAGCAAGACGGACATGATCGAGGCAACCCAGCTGGATGAGCTGACGGCCGTGCTGCGCTCGCTCAACCCGGAAGCCGAGATTCTGCCCATGGCGCAGGGCGCCGTGCCGCTTTCCAAGGTGCTGGATACCGGTCGCTTCAGTTTCGATCGTGCACAGCAGGCACCGGGCTGGCTGAAGGAGATGCGCGGCGAGCACGTGCCGGAGACCGAGGAGTACGGCATCTCGAGCTTCTCCTACCATGCGCGCGTGCCGTTCCATCCTGAGAAATTTTACCAGCTGCTCCACGGTGACTGGTTCGGTGGCAAGCTGCTGCGCTCCAAGGGCTTCTTCTGGCTGGCCACGCGCCCGCAGTTCGCGGGGCAGTGGAACCAGGCCGGTGGCATCGCCCACTACGGTTTCGGCGGCATGTTCTGGAAGGCGGTACCGAAGGTCGAATGGCCTGAAGACCCCGAGTATCTGGCGTCGATTCAGGAGAAATGGCAGGAGCCCTTCGGCGACATGCGCCAGGAGCTGGTGTTCATCGGCCAGAACCTGGAGGAAGCCCGTATCCGCCAGGCGCTGGACGACTGTCTGCTCGATGACGCCACGCTGCTGGCGGGCAAGGAAGCCTGGCGTGACCTGCCGGACCCGTTCCCCGCCTGGGAATGAGTGATGGGCAGATAGTGCCCGATGACTCTCGCGCACCATGACAACGCCCCACTGATCATTGGTCAGTGGGGCGTTGTCATGGTGGATGAGAAGACGTCAGAGCCAGCCCTGCTGGCCAGAGCATTACATCCCGAAGGCAAAGCTCCTTGAGGGAACGCCCGGCAAGTCTCTTATCGGCGTGAGGGCGCGTGCATAGTGGGCCAGCAGGCTCATGGTGTAGCGGCTCCGAGCCTCGAACGGTTCATCGTGACACAACGAATCAGCATCAATCAGGCTATCGACCTGACGAAAGATCAGCTGCTCCGGAATCAGGCACAGGTGATTGTTCTTTGTCCCGCTCATGCGCAGCTCGGCAATGGGATACACCCCGTTGTCTGCCGCAGATACCCCTGCCAGCAATCCAGCCTTGTGCCCCAGCTCATGTTGGGTGCACAGCATGAGAAAGTTCTTGGCCGCCGGTGTGGCCATGCCATGCCACTCGGGCGTGACCAGAATCACGGCATGGGCTGCCTGCACCCGTTGTCGAAGGTCCGGCATGTCGGACCAATGGCCTACATGACTGTCAAGATCAGTGTCCCACAAGGGGAGTGGTGTCTTGCCAAGGTCAAGAATGTCACAGTCCGCAAAGCCGCTAGAAAGGGCCTGACGTTCCAGAAATCGTGCGCATCGCAGGCTGGCGGATTCAGGGCGTTGACTGGCGACGATGATCATCAGGTGCAAGTTCATGGTGAGTTCCTTGGGAGTGTCATTGGGTAGGTGCAGGTTGGCTGCGTTGAGCGACATGTCGCTTGAGTGAGAATCCGAGAGGGAGTGTCAGGGCCGTGAGAATGCACAAGGTGCCAAGCCATTGAAGCGGTCCGAATGACTCGTCCATCCATAGGAAGCCCAATACCGTCGCGGTCAGCGGACTCAAGGTCCCCAGCAGAGAGGCGGAGAAGGCGGACATTTTCTGGATGCCGGCGAACCAGAGCCCATACCCGAGCACGCCCCCCAGAAGGATCAGGTATCCGTAGCCAAGCAGATGACGAGGATCGAGGGAGGTGGGGATCCCTTCCGACCAGGCAGCCAGGGGGAGCAGCAAGAGCCCGCCGAACACCAGTTGCCAACCAGTCAGGCTCAATTGACTGACGTCGGGCGGACGTGCCCAGCGTTTGCTCAAGACGATGCCGGCTGCCATCGAGAGCGCGCCGAGCAGGGCAAATCCGAGTCCCGCCGGGTCCAGCCCGTTCTGATCGGAAGTGACCAGCAGCACCACACCCCCCACGCCGAAGCCACATTGCAGTACTGCCGTCACGCTGAAGCCGGTGCCTAGCCACCAGCGGCTCAATAGCAGTACCCACACCGCCTGGCTGGCCAGCAGCAGTGCGGCCAGGCTACCGGGAATGCGGTAGGCAGCGGCGAACAGGCAAGTGAAGAACAGCCCGATATTGAGCGTGCCGAGCACCATGGCCTTCAACCACCACCCACCTGTCAGGGTCTGCCGAGTCCAGAGAAGTATGAGTATCCCAGCGGGGATGGCGCGGATGGCCGCTGCAGTGAAGGGGGTATCCAGGGGCAGCAGGGTCTGCGTCACCAGATAGGTGCTGCCCCATATGATCGGGGCCATGGCGGTCATGGCCAGGCTCCTGGCGTTGGTGAGTGGCATAGCTGTCTCTCCTGAAAGTATCTTTCTTAAAAGATATATTTACAGTACTCGCAAATCTCCAGAGATCAAAGTATCTTTTTGAAAAGATATTCAGGAGAGACATGATGACGGATGGTGTGGATCGTATTCTTGCGCAGTGGGAGGTGGCTCGCCCCGACCTGGATTGTCGGCCGATGGGCATTTTCGGACGTCTTCGCCGAGCTGGTCGATTGTTCAGTCCAGCCATGGAGCAGGTGTTCGAGAGGTTTGGCCTGTCTGCTGTCGAGTTCGATATCCTGGCGACACTGCGACGTTCTCGAGAACCGCTGACGCCGACTCAGCTGTATCAGACGTTGATGCTCTCTTCTGGCGCCATGAGCACGCGGATTGATCAGTTGGTAAAGCGAGGGCTGTTGCAGCGACAGGCCAGTGATGAAGATCGGCGTAGCAATCGCGTCGTGCTGACGAAGGAAGGGCGTCATCTGATCGACGATGCCCTGGCGGGGCATGTCGAGAACCTGCATCAGATGGCGAGTGTGCTGGACAGTGAGGAGCAGGAGCAGCTTGCCCGTCTATTGCGCAAGCTGCTAATTGACGCAGAAAAGTAGTCGTCTCGCCATTCGGCGTTCCGGCATCCTGTCAGTGTCTGAGAGGCTCACTCGACTCGCTTTCGTGGATCAGGTGCGTCGGGGGCTGTGCGGGAGGCCAGACGCGAGAGCCGTGCCGATACGCTGCTCAGGGCAAACAGCAGGGCGGCGAGACACACGATGGTGGGGCCGGTGGGCGTATCCAGCCAGTAGGCCGCCTGCAGTCCGCCGGTGGTGGAAATCCCGCCGATGATGGCAGCGGCAACCGCCATGAGTTCGGGGGTGTGGCAGAAGCGGCGTGCCGTGGCCGCCGGGATGATCAGCAGGGCGGTGATCAGAAGCGCCCCGACCACCTTCAGGGCGACCGCGACCACCACGGCCAGCGACAATGTCAGCACCAGCTGCTCGCGTCGCGGGTTGATACCGCTGGCACGCGCCAGGTCTTCGTTGAGCGTGGCGGTGAGCAATGCCGACCAGCGCCAGCGGAGCAGCCCGAGGACCAGCAGGCCGCCTGTGGCGATGATCGCAAGATCCGTCTTGCTGACGGCCAGGATATCGCCGAACAGATAGGCCATCAGGTCGATCCGTACGCCAGGCAGGAAGGAGACGGCGACCAGCCCGAAGGCGAGCGCGGAGTGCGCCATGACGCCAAGCAGGGTGTCCATGGCATAGCCGCGTCCGCTGAGCAGGGTTACCAGCGTCGCCATGATCAGCGAGACGATGAGCACGCCTGCCAGCATCGAGGTGGACATCAACAGTGACAGCGCCACCCCGAGAATCGCGGCGTGGGCCGTGGCATCGCCGAAATAGGCCATGCGCCGCCAGACGACGAAACAGCCCAGGGGCGCTGCCGCAAGCGCCACGGCAATGCCTGCCAGAGCGGCGCGGACCATGAAGTCGTCCATGAGGGCGTCAAGCATCAGTACAATCTCTCTGTGATCGGTGTCGCGGGTGTCGTGAGGGGCTGTGCAGGCGGCACCCTGTCATCCATCGGCGGGGCCGTGTGGCTGTGGTGATGACTGTGTCGATGGCTGTGTCGATGGTCATGTCGGTAGAAGGCGAGGGCGTCAGCGGTATCGAGTCCGAACAGATCCTGATAGGCCGGTGAGGCCATGACGCGCTCTGGCGTGCCCTGGCAGCAGACGTGCCCATGCAGGCAGACGACGCGGTCCGAGGCGCGCATCACCACATGCAGTTCGTGGCTGACCATCAGCACTCCGCAGCCGAGGGTGTGACGGACACGGTCGATCTGACGATAGAAATCCGCGATGCCTCGGTGATCCAGGCCTTGGGTCGCCTCATCCAGCAGCAGGAGATCAGGCGAATCCAGCAGTGCACGGGCCAGCAGAATGCGCTGGAACTGACCACCGGAGAGACTGGCGATCTGCTGAACCTCGGCACCGGGAATGCCGGCCTGCAGGAGGGCATGCGCCACGGCATCCAGCGAGTGTCGATGTGGCAGGTTCAGGAAGCGTTCCACCGTCATCGGCAGCGTCGGGTCAAGGCTCAGACGTTGAGGGACATAGCCGATCTTGAGTCCCGACTCTCGTTGTATCCGACCGTGCGACGGAGCAATGGACCCGATGATGCTGCGAAGCAGCGTGGACTTGCCCGATCCGTTGGGGCCTACGAGGGTGACGATTTCACCGCGTTCCACCTGTAGCTCGATCTCCTCGAGAATGCGGTGCTTGCCGAGGGTGACGCAGAGGTTCTCGATCGATAACAGCGGCATGGGGAGCAGGCCCTTGAAGAATGACAACGTTGACGGTTCAGTGATCGTAAGTGTTATGTTATAACATATTGGGTCGAGGCGGTAGCGTCTCCAAACTTCCTTCCGTGTCATCGCATCTTCTGGAGAACCGTCATGCGCAATCGGTTGCTGCCCTTACTCTCGCTGCCGGTATTGATGCTGCCCGCCGTGGCCATGGCGGAGGTGCCCTCCGTCGCGGTGGACATCCCGCCGGTGCATTCACTGGTCTCGCGCGTCATGGGGGAGCTGGGCAGTCCCGAGCTTGTCATCCAGCCTGGAGCCTCGCCGCATGGCTATTCCATGCGGATCTCGGAGGCCAGGTCACTGGCCGACGCGGATGTCCTGATCTTCGTCAGTGATGACCTGACGCCCTGGCTTGCCAAGGCGCGTGCGTCGCTGGCCGCGGATGCCGACACCCTCGAGCTGATGGAAGTGCCCGGCACCCTTCATCTGCGCTATCGCGAGGGCGCCACCTTCGAAGCGCATCATCATGATGATGAGGTGTCTTTTGAACATGATGAAGTGCATGGCGATCACGAAGAGCATCACGATGGTGATCATGAAGAGCACGGTGACCATGACGAGCATCATGATGGCGGTCACGAAGCCCATGCGGAGCACGACGAGCATCACGACGGCCATGACGAGCACCATGAGCATGCCCACGTTGGCATGAACCCGCATGGCTGGCTGGACCCGATGAATGCGCGTCTCTGGCTGGCGGCGATCGCGGAATCGCTGGCAGCGCAGGACCCGGAGCACGCCGCGACCTATCGCAGGAATGCCCAGACGGGCCAGCGGGAGCTCGACGCCATGACAGAGTCACTGTCAGCGCGTCTGGCGCAAGTTCAGGGCACTCGCTACATCGTCTTCCATGATGCCTACCAGTACTTCGAGCACCGCTTCGATGTCCCCGCGTCCGGTGCCATCTCGCTGGGGGATGCCTCCACGCCCAGCCCAGCGCGCGTCAAGGAGATCCAGACGCGCGTGGCGCGGGACAACATCCAGTGTGTCTTCCGTGAGCCACAGTACAACCCGGCGTTGATCGAGAGTGTCTTCGAGGGGACCGGCGTCAAGACCTCCATCGTCTTCGAGCCGCTGGGTGTCGGGCTGCCGCTGGGCGAGACACTCTATCCGCAGCTGATTAAGCGTCTGGGGCAGGGCATCCTGCGGTGTGCCGACGCCTGAGCGATCACGTGACATCAAGGCGGGGAGGCCGGCAGCCCCCGTCTTTCCTTCCAAATCCTCAAGAGCACCATCCTCAAGGGAGAGCCACTGCATGCCTCATCCGACGTCCCCTCCATTGACGGAACGTGACGCTGAATTCTGCATCAATGCCGCGACTCGCACGCTCGAGCGCTGGGCGATCGCCGTCACGCGTGGGGAAAAGGAAACGCTTCTCTCGCTGTATGCCGAGGACGCGATTCTGGTGCCGACGGTCGCCGATGATGTGCGTGAGAATCGCCAGCAACGGCAGGCCTATTTCGATGGTTTTCTCGCCAATGAGGCGCTGGCCTGCGAGCTGGGTGAGTACTCGCCACGGGTCAGTCGCAAGCTGGGCACCGTGGTGATCGGCGGGCATTACACCTTCGAGTATCGCGTCGCTGACGAGACGGTCACGATCCCGGCCCGCTTTCTGTTCACCTTCGAGGAGATCCTCGGCGAGTGGAAGATCACCGGCCATCACTCCTCGCGACTGGCGGGATGATCCTGCGCTGACGGCGAGCCGTCCGCGCTGTGTTCTTCACCTCTCCTGACACTCCCCCACACTTCGGCGGAACTCAGTGCCTGCCTCCCACCGGCGTGAGGAAGGCGGCACTGATGAGAGCCGCTCTGGATATCTGACGAATGACCGCAATACTCCCCGACGTTTCCCTGACCGAGCGCTCCCGTTCCCTGAGCCCCCTTCAGTGGGTGGGCATGCAGGGCATTGATCTGCCCGTGCTCATCGAGGAGGGCGATTACCGCCGTGAATTGCATGCCCGCGTGGATGCGCAGGTCGACCTGCCGATGCCGCACACCAAGGGCATTCACATGTCGCGCCTCTACCGTCTGCTGGATGGGCTGGCGGAGGGCAAGGCGCTGACCCCCGGCAGTCTGCGGAATGTGCTCGCTGCAATGGTCGAAAGTCATCATGACTGCGCCTCGCGCAATGCCCGCGTGAAGATGACGTTCGCACTGCTGGTGAAGCGTCCGGCGCTAGTCACGCCGGCACTCTACGGATGGAAGTCGTATCCCGTCACGCTGGAGGCCAGTCTGCACGAGGGCAGGTTCACGCTGCAGGCCAGTGTCACGGTTGGCTATTCCTCCACCTGTCCCTGCTCGGCGGCCCTGTCGCGTCAGCTGATCGAGCAGGCATTCCTGGAGGCTCACCGCCATGATGCAACGCTGACCCCAGAGCAGGTCGCCGAGTGGCTCACCCACCATGCCACCCTGGCCACGCCCCACAGCCAGCGCAGTGAAGCGATTGTCCGGGTCACCCTCAAGCCTGAGGCCGAGGATCTAGGGCTGATCGCGCTGATCGATGCCATCGAGCAGGCCGTGGCGACGCCTGTCCAGACGGCCGTGAAACGCGCCGATGAGCAGGCGTTTGCCGCGCTCAATGGTCAGAATCTGATGTTCGTCGAGGACGCCGCGCGCCGCTTGATCAATGGCCTGGCGGTCTCACAGGGTGAGGCGCATGTCCATGTGCGGCATATCGAGAGCCTTCACCCCCATGATGCCGTGGCTTGGGGAGGCGGTGCGTAAGAAGCCCCCCTGCGCCATGGTGAGTGCCAGCTCATGGCCCCGCTGAAGAGACATCGAGGTTGATGTCTTGATCTGTCCAGGCCCTGCCGGCGATGCCGGTGGGGCCTTCGCGTCTGGAGCACCGCCATCAGGTATCATGTGGTTTGCAAAACAGGCCAGATGTTATGGTGTAGAGCGATATATTGCGTATTTGTCTAGACAAAGGTCTATTTCTGCGCCAATTGGATTGACCCTTGAGTCGGAAGGCGTCTAAGTTCTGCTCTATCTGGTATGGTTTGCAGTCCACTTGAGGAAGGCGGCTCTTGCGCGTGAAGCGCTCGAAGCTCCGTCGCCAGCACACGCTCACCGTCCTCAAGCGTCATGCCATACGCGATACGTCCATACCCATAATCAGAACAATCAAAGGGATTCGACAATGAAGCGAGTCATGCTTGCCGCCACGCTGTTAGCCGCCGCCTTGGGTACCACGACCGCGCATGCCGAGAAGATCGTGTTTGCCATCGGGGGAAGTCCCAACAGTCTGCAGGGCCAGACCGCGCAGTACTTCGCCGATAGCCTGCAAGCCCGGCTCGGCGATGAGCATCAGGTCGAGTACTACCACAGTGGGCAGCTGGGGGATGAGCGCCAGCTGATCCAGAAGCTGCGCCTGGGTACGGTCGACCTGGCCGCGATTTCCTCGGTGATGTCGTCCGTGTCACCAAGCTTCGCCCTGTTCGACATGCCGTTCATGGTCAAGGACCGCGAGCACCTCAAGCGCATCGATGACGCGATCGTGATGACGGATCTGGCCGAGGATGCCAAGTCCAAGGGCCTCAAGCTGGTCTCCACCTGGGAGAACGGCTTCCGTCAGATCACCAACAACGAGCATCCGATCGTTGCGCCAGAAGACCTGGACGGGCTGAAGCTGCGTACCCCACAGAGCGAATGGCGGACCGGCATGTTCAACGCCTGGGGCGCCAACCCGACGCCGATGGCCTTCTCGGAAGTCTTCGTGGCGCTGCAGACCGGGGTCGTCGATGGTCAGGAGAACCCGCTGTCCAACATCGATGGCGCCAAGTTCCAGGAGGTGCAGAAGTACCTGTCACTCTCCAATCATGTCTATTCGCCCATCTGGTTGACCAGCAGTCAGGCCGGCTGGCACAAGATGCCCGAGGACGTGAAGGCAGCGATTGCCGAAGTCTCCGCCGAGACCCAGAGCTGGGCCTTCGCCAAGGGTGCGGAGCTTGATGACAAGCTGCTGGCAAGCCTCAAGGCGGGTGGCATGGCCGTCAACGAGGTGGACCGGGATGCCTTCGTCACTGCAAGTGCGCCGGTCTATCAGGCGTTCTCCGACAAGGTCGATGGCGGCCAGGCGCTGGTTGACCGGGCCATGGCACTGGCCAAGGAGTAAGTCATGAGCTCGCATTCCCATGCGGCCAAGGCAACCTTCCCCACCGAGAGTGGGGAAGGACTGACGGCCAAGGCTGACTTGACAGTGCTGGACAGGATCAACCGTGTGGTAGAACGCTGCCTTGAGGTATTTACCGTCGGCCTGCTGTTGTCGCTGACGGTGATCGTGCTGGCGGCAGTGGCCTTGCGTACCTTCGGTGGCTCCTTGCCGTGGTATGATGAGGTCGCCTCGATCAATCTGGCATGGCTCAGCTTCTATGGCGCTTGTCTCGCGGCCTTGAAGCGTTCGCACATGGGCTTTCCCGGCTTGATCACCAAGGCGCCCATCGCACTGCGCAGTACGCTGTTCATTACCTCTGAGCTAATCGTAATCGGATTCTTTGCCGTGGTGGGCTGGTTCGGGTATCAGGTGCTGGACGTGCTGGCCTGGGACTCCCTCATCGCCTTGCCGGCCATCGGTCTGGACGTCACCCAGTCGGTGATTCCGATCAGTGCGGCGCTCTTCATTCTGTGTGAACTGCTGAGTCTGCCTCATGCCTGGCGCAAGATGTGCGCAGGCGTCAACAGCGAAGAGGAAGAGATCGCGGAAGCCATCCGCCTGGCCGAGGAAGACCTCAAGGAGCACCGTTCATGACGCTACTGATCATTATCGCGGCCCTGTTCGCACTGGTGCTGATCAACGTGCCCATCGCGGTTGCCATCGGCACGGTGGGGGTCGTGGGTGTGGTGATCTTCATGGGCGTGGACGCGCTGGTGAACGTGCCGCTGACGCTCTTCAATGGCGCGACCAAGTTTCCGCTGATCGCGATTCCGCTGTTCATCCTCGCCGGTGCGCTGATGAACACGTCAGGCATTTCCATGCGGCTGATCAATCTCGTCACGGCGATGGTGGGGTTCGTGCGCGGTGGCCTGGCCATGGTCAATGTCGGGGTGTCACTGTTCTTTGCCGAGATTTCCGGCTCGGCTGTCGCGGACGTGGCAGCCACGGGGTCGGTACTCATTCCCGAGATGAAGAAGCGCAAGTACACGCCAGAGTTCTCGGCGGCCATCACGTCATCCTCCGCGTCATTGGCGATCATCATTCCGCCGTCGCTGTCGATGATCCTGTATGGCGCCATCGCGGATACCTCCATCGTCAAACTGTTCGTGGCGGGAATCATTCCGGGCCTGTTGGGGGGATTCGGCCTGGCAGTGCTCTGCTACTACTATGCCCGCAAGTACGACATGCCGCGTGAGGCTGCCTTCTCGCTGTCGGCGCTTGGCAAGGCGTTCCGGGAAGCCTTCTGGGCGCTGACGTTGCCGGTCATCATCCTGGGCGGAATCTTCGGCGGCTTCGTGACCGCCACGGAAGGGGCGGGCATCGCCGTGCTGGCGGCGCTGGTCATCGGTGGACTGGTCTATCGCGAGTTGAATCTGCAGGTGCTGTATCGGGCGGTGATCGATGGCGTGATCCAGACGTCCGTCGTCATGCTGCTGGTCGCGACATCAGCCGTCCTGGGGCTCTTCTTGACCGAGATGCAGCTGCCGCAGCAACTGGCGCAGGAAATCACCTCACTGACCACGGACCCGGTGGCGGTGCTGGCGTTGCTCAATATCCTGCTGCTGTTGCTGGGGATGTTCCTGCATGGTGCAGCGGCCATCATCCTGGTCGTGCCGATCGTGATGCCGCTGATCCAGCAGATCGGGATCGACCCGATCCACTTCGGCCTGATCCTGACGCTCAACCTGGCCATCGGTCAGCAGACACCCCCCGTCGCCTCGGTGCTGGCGACCTCCTGCTCGATTGCCAGAACGGACATGTGGGAAACCACCAAGGTCAATCTGCCGATGATCTTCGTGCTCTTCCTGGTGCTGATGCTGGTCACCTACGTGCCGGCGATTCCCATGAGCCTTGTCGAGCACTTCTATGGGTGAGTGTTTGATTGATAGGTAGATAGGTAGATAGGTAGATAGGTAGATAGGTAAGTAAGTAGGGCAGTGATGGAGACTGCTCACCAGACACGCCAAGGCCGCCCTTTGAGGCGGCCTTGGCGTGTCTGAAGCCAGCAAGCGAACCCCGAGGTGCATGCCCCTCAGGCAAGCCATGCCAGCAGGTATCCGTAGAGCAACACATAGCAGGTCTCGAAGACGGTCATCTGCCCACCCACGGAGACCTGCAGTCGCTGGGCGGAGGAGTTCCACAAGGCATCGGCAACCCACGAACCGCTCATCGACATGAAGACGGCTACTGCACCGAAAGCCCATCAGCGCTCTTATGACAGCTCCAGTGGCAGTATTCGTGGCTGCACGAATACTGCCACTGCAAGAATCATCCTTGCCACGGCCCCGGTCGTGATGCCTTGCAGGATGGACCACTCTCGCGCGGAAAAACAGCCGGCCTTGAGTTGTTGAGCATTGTGTAGCGCGAACCATGTCCAAGACATCACGCCGAGCGAACCACACAGTACGCCGATCAGGTCTCGCCACTCTCCCGAGCCCTGCAGAAAGCGAAGTAGAACAAGCGCGTTCATGCAGACGGTTTCCAATCCGACCAGCGTCAGGGACAGGCTCATGGATAGGCGGCTCGCCTGAATATAGCGTCATACGATCTACATCACCGCTACCGGCACCAGTCCGTTGAGCAATGCCGCGATGGCCACGCCTGCGTATTGGACTGCCGCGGTCAGCAGGACGAAATATGATCTTGCCCAGTGACAGTGGACATCCTATTAAGGAAGTACACTGAAAGAGGTAACCCATGGCAAGGCAATCAGCGTCGATGAAGAGGGCTCGTAACCGTTACTCCCAATCCTACAAGGATGAGGCTTCAGCACTCGCCGACCGCATCGGTATCAGTGCCTCCGCCCGAGAGCTAGGGGTGCAGCCCAGCCAGCTCTATCAGTGGCGTGCCAAGTCTCAACAGAAGCAAAGTGTCTCAGTCCGAGAGAAGGCACTGGCCGACGAGAATGTTCGACTCAAACGTCAGCTAGCCGAGAAATCGGATGAGCTTGATATTGCAAAAATCCGCGGTGTACTTTGCCAAAAGCCTGAAGTGAAGTACGCCTTCATCCAGCAGTATCGTCAGGCATTCAGTATTCAGCGCATGTGTGCCATTCTTGGCGTTGCTCGTAGCGGCTACTACGCTTGGCGACGGCATAGCGGGAAACTCTGTCAACGGCAACGCCAGTAGTCCGTTATCGATCAGCGAGTGGCCCAGGCCTACCACCACCGGAAAGGACGCTCAGGCGCTCCCAGATTGACCTTGGATCTGTGTGATGAGGGGCTGTCGATAAATCGCAAAACCGTCGCTGCCAGTCTTCATTGGCAAGGCCTGCGCGCCAAAGCGGCGCGGAAGTGCAAGGCCACCACAAGCTCGCGTCACGCACTGCCGGTGGCGTCCAATCTGCTGAAACAGAACTTCACCGCAAAGGTGCCAAACCAGAAATGGGTCGGTGATATCACCTACTTGGTGACCGACGAGGGTTGGCTTTACTTGGCAGTATTGATCGGTCTGTACTCGCGCAAAGTCATCGGCTGGGCGATGAATGAACGGATGACCGCCCACTTGGCCGCTGATGCCCTGAAGATGGCTCTACGGAGTCGAAAGATGTCAAGAGATGTGATTGTGCACTCAGATCTCGGCAGCCAGTCTTGCTCGGCTCTCTATCAGTCGTTGCTGTCTCGATACGACCTCCAATGCAGCATGAGCGCCAAGGGAAATTACTATGGCAATGCCTGTGCCGAGAGCTTCTTCCACAGCTTCAAGGTCGAGGCGATTCACGGCGAGCGATTTCACACTCGGGAAGCGATGAAACGACATGTGTTCGAGTATATTAAGTTGGACTACAACCGGCATCGCCGGCACAGTGCCATCGGGATGATCAGCTCAGAGGCCTTCGAAGCCCGAATGATCGCTTGGGTGGGTGTCCATGGTTACTGGGTAAGATCAGATGCTGGTGATGCGGAAGTGCCGTTCTGAGCGCTTCAGTTGCTGCAGCCAAATTGATCATCCGGCATCCTACACCTAGCAAAATATGAAAAAACATGTATAATCTTTTATTCTTTTAGAAAGAATACTTTAACTTATATCAATAAGGGCCCGTGCTCTCGCTGCGGTGCCCTTTTTGCCGTCTGGCCTCAGGAACTGTCCCAAAATCCTGGGGCGGTAGCATACCTAAATAAAAATGCTTATGTGTCTCATCCTGCATAGGAAATACAGATTCGAAAAATAGTCTCGGCGTATGCAGTCTCTGAGTGCAACACTCTATTGAATTGAGGGTGATGCTTCATTGTGCTTTGCCATCAGTTCATTCATCACCTCGATAGGGCATTTGAAGTCGAAGCGTTTTCGAGGCCGCATATTCAGCTCGAAGGCAATGGCATCCTGCTCTTCCTGGCTGGTCAGTGACAGATCCTTTCCCTTGGGGAGATACTGGCGAATCAGACCATTGATATTCTCGTTGCGGCCTCTTTGCCAAGAGCTATGAGGATCACTGAAGTAGATGGCGACGCCAGTATTTTGCGTGATAGCGGCATGCCTGGCCATCTCCCATCCTTGGACATACGTCAGGGTTTTTCGTGCTGCCAATAGCATTCTGTTCAGCGCGGCACTGAAGCCCTCTATGGCTGAGGTCGCAGTCGCATCATGCATCTTTGCCAGTATCAAGTATCCGCTACTGAGCTCTACAAGAGTGCCAACCGCTGAGGCGTTGCCTTTTCCCTTGATTAGATCGCCTTCACAATGCCCAGGCATCTCGCGTTTGTCCGTCTCGGGCGGGCGAAGGTAAATGCTGACCTTGTTGGGGATCTGACCTCGCCGGTCTGTCTCACCACGCCGAGGCTTACGCGTACTTTTGCCTTGCCGCAGGCAATGGATGAGCTCTTTGCGCAGTTGCCCAACCGGCAGCGCATAGATGGCGGTGTAAATCGTCTCGCGACAGACGTAGGCGCCTTCAAGCTTGGGTAAATTCATGTGTCGAAGCTTGCCGGCGATCTGCTCAGGAGACAAGTAGCGGCGAAGAAGGTACTCGACAAGTCTGAACCGCTCACTACCGATGGAAAGCTTACGCTTGGGCCGGAAAAAGCGCCGATGCTTGAGTCGCGACACTTGCGCGCGTGCAGCTCGGTAGTCGTTGTCCGGCTCACTATTTCGGCGAATTTCGCGGCTGATAGTGGAGGGAGAACGACTCAGGCATCGAGCAATGGCTCGGAGACTCAGGCCTTGAGAGAGACAAACCTGGATAGTGGCACAATCGGTAATGCTGAGTTCTGAGTATGACATGAGTGCAATACCTTATAGGGAAACTCAGGTGTTGCACTCAAAATCTGCGGCCAAGCTCCATGGCCGAGATCGGTGCCTGATGATGTAATGCCTTCTGCTGGATGCAGTGATTGTAGAGCCAACAGTAACGTTTAGTTCTCTGCTCCAGATCTTCCCTTGATTCGTAGCGTCGAGTCGCCAGTACATCGCTAATACGGCCGTTGAAGCGCTCGACCATCCCGTTGGTTTGGTGGTGCCCCGGACGGATGAGCCGGTGTTCGACAAGATGCTATGCACAGGCCTTGTCGAAGAGATGGCTTCCTGTCGGCTTCCGTTCACCGCCCGGTGTGAAACGATCGGTGAAGCACTTTCCATTGTCTATCAGCACCTTCTGAACCTTGAACGACGCTTTGTCGATAACGCGATGGAAGAACGCCGCTGAGTCCTTCGCTGACTGGCTGGAGCGCACCTCAAGATAGACCCAGCGCGTGGCGCGGTCGATGGCCACAAACAGGTACCGTAGCTGGGTCTCATCGGGCATCTGCGACAGAAATTTGATGCCAAGTGCAGGTAGCCTGGTTCGTAGTCCCGAGAGGACTTGGGTGCCTGCTTGTTGTCCTCCTGGTCCTGATGTGCCAGTTCAGCAAGCGTTGGTACCTGCCGCCTTTTCAGCATCCGGTGCAAGGCAGCACGGGAGAGGGTCGGATGAAGAAACTCACGAGCCACCATGAGGAGATCATCTAGCCCCAGGCAAAGAAACTTTCTGGCGGCGATGAGCACTTCTTCCTGCTCCCTATTGAGGGTGGCTAGGTGTATGGTCCCAGGGTGTAGTGGTCTATAGTATCAACCGTTATCGAAGGAGGACCTATGGCTCAAGTACTTCACAAACGCGCCAAGATCATGCACGTCATCTGAAAAGACATACAGCGATCGTCAGCTTCGATTGCGGAGTTGAGTCGTCGCTACAACCTTAACCCCAAAACGGTGCGTAAATGGCGCTATCGCCATTCCGTGGAAGATGAACGCATGGGCCTCAAGCAGCCAAGCTCTAACTCTTTGACAGATCTTGAAGAGGCTGCAGTGATCACATTTCGCCGCACCACTTGGCTCGCCTTAGATGACTGCCTCTTTGCGCTCCAGCGCTTTATTCCTCATCTGACGCGCTCCAGCCTGCACCGCCTGTATGTGCGTCACGGTATCAGTCAAATACCCCGTCAGCCCCAGAAAACAACGGATAAACCATAGTTCAAACGCTATCCGATTGGCTACCTGCATATCGATATCTGTGAAGTTCGCACCGGAGAAGGTAAGGCGTATGTGTTCGTGGCTGTCGATCGTACCTCCAAGTTTGTGCATGCCAGGCTCTATCGGATAGCTAGGCGGGAGCAGGCCGCTGAATTCCTCGAAGATACGCTTCAACAGCTACCGTATCGTATCCACACAGTACTGACAGACAACGGTGTGCAATTCGCTAAGTGGCGCGGAACAGAGTATTACAAACCGCACCCATTTGAAGTGATCTGCCATCGATATGGCATTGAACATCGTCTGACACGCCCTTTCCACCCGTGGACCAATGGACAGGTTGAACGGATGAATCGGACGATCAAGGAAGCCACTGTGCGCAGCTTTCATTATGCGACCTTAAGCGAGCTTAGTACTCACTTGGAGGACTATCTCTGGGCCTATAACAGTGCTCGTCCGCTGCGTGCGCTCAAGGGCAAAACACCCATTGGCATCATCCTCGAACGTTGGCAGGATGACCCAGAGCGATTCTATCAACATCCCGTTCATTACTTCCCGGGACCATACACCTAGGAGGTTATGACGCGTGTAAGGACGATCATATACGTCGTCTCGATGTCGCCACCGGCAGATGGTTATATCGCTCACGCCAAAGCGCTCCGCCAATACCGTGTACTGGTTGGGATGTAGACAGGAGCGGCCTGGATCTTTGCACGGATCTTGGGTGTGGTAGTCGCTTGCTTATGAAGCTTGATGTCCATCTCGATGCTCCTGAACGAACTGACGAAAAAGCCCTGTGGCGGCAAACAAAGGATAGCTTCTTCTCGTCAATTGAACATCCGAGACCCTGCAATTAATTAGGAATTTAAAGTGTATAACTCAAGATATTTTAATATTGCTATTTTATTATTTGGTGCGATAGGAGGAGCAGGCTGTGCATTTGTTCTACAAGTATTTTTGGCAAGAATATTAACTGCCGAAGAGTTTGGTGTATATACATCAATATTAGCACTTACTATGCTTTTGAGCCCCATAGCACATTTTGGACTAGGGCAATTTCTACTTAAGGAATCGTATAAAAAACCTAATCAATATAAAAATATTATAAAGCCTTTGCAAGCATGCTTGTTTTCAACATTTGGGATAACGATCTTAGTGTTTATCGTGTGTAGCATACTGCTGCAAGATAATGTTTTGTTCGTTGTTCTAATGTCAGGGCATATATTGTCACAAGTTTGTTTTGAAATCATGGTTTCCTTGTTCCAAATAAACAAAAATAGCTTGAATCTTTCTATATTGCAGGGCATACATCATATGCTACGGCTGTTCTTTACTATTGCTGCATTATATGTGTTTAATATAGATGGCTTAGTCTTAGCAGGCCTTGCTTATTTCCTTGTAGGGTTAATCCTATTGTGTGCACTATCCTACTATGCTACTCATGAATTTAGTATGGCTAAGGAAAAAGAAAAATTATCAAATAGCTCTAGTCTAGAGTGGAAAAAAAGAGAAATTATTAAAGGCGCATTGCCGTATGGACTTTCCACGCTAGCCTATTTTATTTATTTTCAAAGCGATATTTTTATGATAGAAAGTCTCGACAGCTCTTATAGTGCAGGTATATATAGTACAGCCTTTACTATTATGACGGCTCTCTATTTGTTTCCAGCAATAGTATTTGATCGTTATTTCTTGCCTCACTTTCATAGACTTAGCTATGAAAATAATAAAAATCTTTATAATATATATTTAAAAAGCACGCTTATTCTTTTTTCTATAGGAATTGCTATAGCGCTATTTATACACAGCGCGGGGGATATAATAATTGTCAACATGTTTGGTGAAAAGTATAGTGATGCAGCGAAATATTTAGATATACTTAGTGTTGGAGTGCCGATGATGCTTACAACGTTCTGTGCTGGAGCTCTACTTGCAACAAAAGATAATGCTAAATATAAGCTTTACGTAATGATGGTTGCGGCAGCTTCAAATGTGGCACTTAACTTATATTACATACCCACGTATTCTGCTACAGCTGCAGCTTGGTCTACCGTTATAAGTCAAATAATCTTAGCCGTTGGATTTGCAATATTCGTATGGAAGGATGTATTCAAAAATGAAGAATAACTATCTGGGTATAAAGCAATATAATAGTTTTTTAAATCTAGAAAAATTAAAAATCGTATCAATATTAATTATTCTGTTCTGTTTTCCTCCCTATTTTTTTGTAGCATTTGATTTTGATTCATTAGCACCAGGCCTAATAATTTCTTCATTTATTATATCATTAATTCTTTGGGAGGAATTCAAAAGTCTTTCTGTGATAGATGTTTTTATAATTGCATCTACCATACTTCTATTAGCTTGTGATTCTTTAATTAGCTTGTTTTTTTTCGGATATAAAAAACCTATTCTGTCAACTATCTTTATTGTGCCTTTTATATGCTCTATACTCATATCTAAATTGCTTTGTCGGTCGAGCACAGTTAATATTATCTCAAGCTTAAATATATTGTGCTTGATTGTACTAATATTAGGTTTTTCAAGCATTATCTTCTCTTTCTCACCAGGAAATTATGGTGCTCTTGAAAAAGATGTCTTCCCATTTTACGAGCAAAGTCACTATGCCCTAGCGCTAGGGATACTAGCATTCCCTGTAGTGTTAACGTCTTCAGGTTTATATTCATCTTTTTTAATTATTATGATCTTTTCTTTAGGGCTTTTATTTCCTAATCTAACAATGATTGTATTCGCCATAGCTTTAACTCCTATAGCCTTAGCGAGGTATGGTTCTAAAATATATTATTCTTTAATTTTATTACTATTTGTAGTCATGCTCCTCATGGTTTTTATATACAGTGATAAGTTAGATTATTTCTTAGGAAGAATTAACTTTTTAGAGAGTGAAAATCTTACTGCACTAGTCTATTTACAGGGGTGGCAGCTATTAATCGAAAGTTTGAAGGAGAGTAATGGAGTTGGTATTGGGTTTCAAATGCTAGGTAGTAACATCACCCCTAATGTTCCTGCGACTGATGTAATACAAGCTTTATATGGAAAGAGTTTCAATTTAGAGGATGGGGGGTTTTTAGCAGCTAAATTAATCTCAGAGTTTGGTATTTTTGGCATACTTTTAGTTGCTTCTTTTGTACTTCTTGTTATAGTTTTTTATATTAAAGTCACTGAAATATATTTAATTTGGCATAGGCATCCAGAGTTATTGATATCTGTTGCCTCGATAGTTGGATTTTTAGTGGAGTTAATGCTACGAGGAGTTGGATATTTTTCACCAAGTCTAATCTGGTTTATAAGTATGGTCTTCTATTTTTTCTATTCTAGAGGGAGAGTTAACTATCATGAATAATGTGGAAAAAGTAATTATACTGAATGACTATGCGACTGTACAAGGTGGTGCTGCACAGGTAGCAGTACTCAGTGCTTTGACCTTAAGTGATAAAGGAATTCCAGTTATATATATATATGGCACAGGAGGTGTAGATGAAAGATTAAAAAAGTCAAACGTAATATGTATAAATCTTGAGCAGTATGATTTGTTAAATAATCCCAGCAGATTTAATTCTGCTGTTACTGGTTTATGGAACTTCTCAGTTGCAAAGAAATTGAGACAAATATTAACGGAACATTATACCTCAGGTACGATAATTCATCTCCATAGTTGGGTTAAATCTTTAACCCCTAGTGCTCTCTCTGTATTATCAAGAGGGAAATATCCAACTGTAGTTACTTTGCATGATTATTTTTCTGCGTGTCCAAATGGCGCCTTTTACGACTATGTTAGCGAGTCGATATGTAAAAAGGTACCATTATCAAGAAAATGTCTGGTAAAAAATTGTGATTCACGAAGTTACTTACAAAAAATATGGAGATCTATACGGCAATTTATTACAAAGAAAAGCGGCATGCCGGCTAACTTTAGATATTTCATTAAGGTTTCAGATTTTAGTGAAAGAATAATATCTAATTTTCTTCATGAAAGTTCTATATTGTTTGATGTTCCAAATCCCATTGAAGTCTCTTCTTCCAAAAATTATGATAAGTTATCAGTTGATCGTATCTCAGTTAATAGCGATGTGATTTATATAGGTCGGCTTGATAAAGAAAAAGGAGTGAGATTACTTTTAGAGGCTTTCAGAGATACAAGCGGTAAAAGCTTACGAATAGTTGGTGTTGGAGCCCTTGAAGACGAGTTGAAGTCTGAACTACACGAAGCAAAATTTGAAGGATGGCAAAATCGTGAGGGAATATTAAGTGCGCTATCGAAGAGTAAAGTACTTGTGTTCACATCAATGTGGTATGAAACCCAAGGTCTAACGGTTTTGGAAGCAGCTTCGGTGGGTGTACCTTGTGTAGTCTCTGATGCATGTGCTGCTCGCGAAAGTGTGGAGGATGGAAAGACAGGTTTGTGGTTCAAATCAGGCGATAGCAATGACTTAAAACAAAAAGTCCAATATTTAATGGATAATCCATTGATCGCAGATGATATGGGTAAAAGCGCTTATAAAAAATTTTGGTGTAGTCCTCCTACATCATCAGCTCATGCTGATAAATTGTTAGAAACATATGAAAGAATACTCGATATTATAGAGGAAGAAAGAATATGACACACTTATTGGTTGTGCCAACATATAATGGACTGCAAGATCTCAAAAGATTAGTAAGTAGTTTGCCATCGTTAAGTAATCTATTTGTTATTGATTCAAGTTCCAAAGATGGTACGGCTCAGTATTTAAATGATATGAATATTGATCATATCATTATCCCGACATCTGAGTTTAATCATGGTGGTACACGGCAGAGAGCATTAGTAGAACGCCCTGGTTATGACATATATGTGTTTATGACCCAAGACGCATACCTTGCTGAATCTGTTGCTATACAAAACTTAATCGCGCCCTTTGAAGATATACACGTCGGCGCTGTATGTGGCAATCAGTTACCTCATAATGATGCAATGCCAATAGGAGAGCATGCACGTGTTTTTAATTACCCCGATATTTCAAATACTAAAAGCTTAGCAGATGCGCCAAAATTGGGCATAAAAACAGCTTTTATGTCTAATTCTTTTGCAGCATATCGAACTACTGCTTTGCAAGCTGTTGGAGGATTCCCAGATCATGTTATACTTGGAGAAGATATGTATGTGGCTGCAAAAATGTTAATGTCACAATGGAAGATTTCTTATCAAGGTAATGCCAAGTGTCATCATTCTCATGATTACAGTTTGATTGAAGAAGGTAAGCGATATTTTGATATAGGGGTTTTCCTATCACGTGAAAGTTGGATCCAAGATTACTTCGGTAGTGCTGGTGGAGAGGGGTTGCGATATGTAAAGTCAGAAATAAGATTCTTAAGTCGTCGCGGAAAATATTGGATTCCTAATGCTATAACAAGAAATGTTATCAAGATGTTGAGCTTTAAATTAGGCAAGAAAGAAAAATATTTGCCCACTAGATTAAAGTCTTATCTGAGTATGCATAAGCGTTTTTGGAAAGTCTGAATAAAGTAATTTACATAAGTATACTCATATATTTTTGTGATTAAATATATGCATAAGGTGAATTAATGAGTTTTAATGATCGAACTATTAGCGGATTCGGTCCCTACACGCATGTTTTTGTGCGGATGACTGATATTCTAGTCGTTGCTTTGGCAGGTTGGTTTGCTTATTGGATAAGGTTCAACAGCATTGATATGACAGAGCGTTATCAATGGGCACTTGTTGTTGGTATGCTGTTATCCTCCATTGTACTGCCTCGTTTTAAATTATACCAATCTTGGAGAGGCAAGCTTAGAGTCATATTAGCGATGAAAGTATTTATTGCTTTCGCATTTATTGCTAGTCTTCTATCAGTTATTTTGTATTTTAGCGGTAAGAGCCTAGATTTTTCTCGTATTTGGGTCATGACTTGGATGGTTCTTTCTGCTTTCCTTGCAATCGCTATCCGAGGTATTGCGTACCCGTTTATCAATATACTCAGAATGAAGGGGGCAAATCGAAAATCAGTTATGTTGATTGGTGATGCTCACTCCTGCATTACAGCGTATGAGCATCTACAGCGTGCACCTTCAGTCGGTTTTGATGTTTCACGTATATCAATAGTTGGGGTTGATAAGGATAACGAACTCTCCAACATAGAATATGATCACCATATCTTAGGGAAAACTATCGAGCATCATGAGGCAGAAGTATGGATATGTTTACCTGTTTCAGAAGGTGCTACCGTACGAGAGATTCAGAAAGATCTAATTTTTTCTACTAGTAATGTAAGATATATGCCTAATTTGTCAGACTTTAGGCTGATTAACCATAGAATATCAAATGTAGCTGATCTTTATATGTTGGATTTAAGTTGTAGTCCAATGACAGGATGGAACGTTCTGTGTAAATCGGCACTTGATCGCATACTGGCTAGTATAATTTTACTCCTAATTAGTCCTATTATGCTATGTATCGCCATAGGTGTAAAACTTTCCTCACCAGGACCAGTTTTCTATCGCCAAGAAAGAGTTGGTTGGAATGGAAAGCCCTTTGATATTCTTAAGTTTCGCTCTATGCCCACGGATGTTGAGAATATGGGAGTGCACTGGGGAGGTGCTAGGTCGAAACAATTATCCCGTTTTGGGAAATTTATACGTTCCACTAGTCTAGATGAATTGCCACAATTTATTAATGTTTTCATAGGGAATATGTCCATAGTTGGACCACGCCCTGAGCGCACAGTGTTTGTGGAGAAATTCAAGAGTGAGATCCCAGGATATATGCAGAAGCATATGGTTAAGGCTGGAATTACAGGATGGGCACAGATTAATGGCTGGCGAGGAGATACCGATCTTGAGAAAAGAATAGAATGTGATCTTTGGTATATTGAGAACTGGTCCATAGCCTTAGATTTTAAGATAATATTCATGACAGTTTTTAAAGGGTTTATACATAAAAATGCCGGCTGAAGAAATTGTTTTTATTCCGATTGCATATTTGATCGTTGTAAAAAATATTTGCGCATTGTTATAGCGCGATATTATATTTTTTAAACTAGTAATCGTATTTCTCTTAATTAGCTCATACGGTTATAGCCAAGCATTAGTTTTAGTTATGAGGGAAGTATGAAGCAAAAGAAACAAGTTTTAATCACCGGCGGCGCCGGCTTCATTGGCTCTGCGGTCGTCCGTGAGCTGATTCGCTCAACTCAACATACCGTCATCAATCTAGATGTATTGACCTACGCGGGAAATCTCGAGTCATTGGCCGAGGTGGCGGACTCTGATCGCTATCACTTCGTGCAAGCTGATATCTGCGATGGCGAGAAGATGAAAGCAGTCTTTGCAGAGTTCCAGCCGGATATCGTGATGCATCTGGCGGCCGAGAGTCATGTGGATCGCTCCATCGATGGCCCTGCGGATTTTATCCAGACGAACATTGTCGGCACCTATCAGTTGCTGGAAGCGGCGCGTCAGTACTGGAAGGGGCTGAAGGAGACCGATGCCGAGAAGGCCGCCGGTTTCCGCTTCCATCACATTTCCACTGATGAGGTGTATGGGGATCTCGAAGGGCCGGAAGATCTCTTCACCGAGACGACTGCCTACGCCCCCAGCTCCCCGTACTCTGCCAGCAAGGCAAGTTCGGATCACCTCGTGCGGGCCTGGCAGCGTACCTATGGTCTGCCGACGTTGGTCACCAACTGCTCCAACAACTACGGTCCGTACCATTTCCCCGAGAAGCTCATCCCGCTGATGATTCTCAATGCGCTGGCAGGCAAGGCGTTGCCGGTGTATGGCGATGGCAAGCAGGTGCGAGACTGGCTGTACGTGGAAGACCACGCTCGGGCGTTGATCAAGGTCGCTACCGAAGGCGAGATCGCCGAGACCTACAACATCGGCGGCCACAACGAGAAGCAGAACATTGAAGTCGTCAAGACACTGTGTGCCCTGCTGGAAGAGCTAGTGCCGGAGAAGCCGGCGGGGATCTCCAGGTACGAAGACTTGATTACCTATGTGACGGATCGCCCCGGTCACGATGTGCGCTATGCGATTGACGCCGCCAAGATCGAGCGTGAACTGGGCTGGGTGCCGCAGGAAACCTTCGAGACCGGCCTGCGCAAGACATTCGAGTGGTATCTGGCCAATGAGAGCTGGTGGCAGCGCGTACAGGATGGCAGCTACCGTGGTGAGCGTCTGGGGACCGGGAGCTGATGATGACGACTTCCCATCGCATGGGCCGTATCCTCATTCTCGGGGGCAACGGTCAGGTCGGCTTTGAACTGCAGCGCAGCGTGGCGCCTTTCGGCGAGGTGAGTGCACCGCGCCGCAGTGAACTGGATGTCAGTGATCTGGCCGCGGTGTCAGCCTATCTGGAAACGTATCAACCACAGCTGATTCTCAACGCCGCCGCCTGGACGGCAGTCGACAAGGCAGAAGAGGAGCGCGAGGGCGCCATGCGCCTCAATGCGGAATTGCCTGCCCTGTTGGCCGAGAAAGCTACTGAACTCGACGCCACCCTGGTGCATTACTCGTCGGATTACGTCTATCCGGGAGATGGGGATCAGCCGTGGCGTGAAGACAGCCCGACGGCGCCGCTATCCGTCTATGGCGAGAGCAAGCTGGCTGGTGATGAGGCGGTATTGGCCAGTGGCTGTCGTCACCTGGTGTTCCGCACCAGCTGGGTGTATGCCGCCCGTGGCAACAATTTCATGAAGACGATGCTCAAGCTGGGTCGTGATCGCGATACGCTGAATATCGTCAATGATCAGATCGGTGCGCCGACTCCTGCGCGCCTGATCGCCCAGCTCACCTGTGAGGCACTGCGCCAACGGATCGACTCTGGGCTTTATCACCTGGCGCCGCAGGGCACCACCAGCTGGCACGGGTTCGCCCAGAGCATCTTCCGCCTGGTCATCACGCAGGGCGAAACGCTGGCGATAGACCCACAGACGCTAGGTGGCATCCCGACAGCGGAATACCCGACACCGGCGACACGCCCACTGAATTCCCGTCTTGTGCTGGCGAAACTCGAGTCGGCACTTGGCCTCGAGCTGCCTGATTGGCAGTCTCAGCTGGCGCTGACACTCAAGGAACATCTGGATCGCTGAGTCAGCGGTCTCTGTCACATTGGCAGATCATCTTCAGTGTGTGGCATCCCGCGGCACCTGATCTTCTTCGAATGAAACGCTACACGTCGATACGACAAGGATTTTATATGGCGCGCAAGGGCATCATCCTCGCCGGTGGTTCCGGTACACGACTGCATCCGATCACTCGCGGTGTTTCCAAGCAGCTGCTGCCGATCTATGACAAGCCGATGATCTTCTATCCGGTCTCTGTCCTGATGCTGGCCGGCATCCGCGAGATCCTGATCATTTCCACCCCGGAAGATCTGCCGCAGTACGAGAAACTGCTGGGCAATGGCGAGCAGTACGGCGTGCGTTTCGAGTATGCCGTGCAGCCGAGCCCAGATGGTCTGGCGCAGGCCTTCATCATCGGTGAGGAGTTCATCGGCGATGACCCGGTCTGTCTGGTGCTGGGTGACAACATCTTCCACGGTCAGCACTTCTCGGATCAGCTGAAGCGTGCCGCGAATCAGCCGAGCGGCGCCACCGTCTTCGGTTACCTCGTGCAGGACCCGGAGCGCTTCGGCGTGGTGGAGTTCGATGAAGACGGCAAGGCCATCTCCATCGAGGAGAAGCCGCTGAAGCCCAAGTCGCCCTATGCGGTGACAGGCCTCTACTTCTACGACAACGATGTGGTTGAGATCGCCAAGGCCGTCGAGCCGTCTGAGCGTGGTGAGCTGGAAATCACCAGCGTCAACAATGCCTACCTGGAGCGTGGTGATCTACGTGTCGAGCGACTGGGGCGTGGTTTCGCCTG
>NZ_BLWJ01000012.1:0-81329 GCF_013374055.1 Cobetia sp. 5-11-6-3
GCCTTGCGCGCCAGGTGCAGCATCACGGCGGAGTCCTTGCCGATGGAGTAGAGCATGACCGGATTGGAGAACTCGGCCGCCACTTCACGAATGATGTGGATGGACTCGGCCTCGAGCTGCTTGAGGTGGGTCTGACGTTCGGGGGTAAGCATCGCGTGCGGCAACCTCGTGAGCGCTGGGAGTCGCCCTGGAAGGCGGCCCGTGACAATCAGTGGGCGTGCCCGCGGGTCGTGTCGATCGAGATGACTCTCACTCTCTCACCCCCCACGGAGCATGCTGGATACCGATACGGTACCCGCGCCGCCTTGATAACGTCAAAGAATCAGAAAATATCTTTTAAGATCAAAAATGAATACCTGACTCCCGCAGCCCCGGGACACGTCAGCCCCACGCCGATGGCGAAACGCCGCGAGCGGGAGCGCGAAGGCGCTCACAGGCTGACACGCTCCACCCAGGTCTCGAGGCACTCTCCGTCGAGATCCACGACCCTGAAGCCTGGCCGCGCCGCTTCATCGACGGCGAAATCATGGCTGAGCGGCGCGAACTGGTCTGACGTGGAGGGCACGCCATAGACGGCGACACTGCCCTGCCCGCTCGGGCGCCGGGTGGCGAAAGCCTGATGGATATGGCCGCACAGGATGGCCCGCACCTGCGAGTGATGACTCAGGGTGTCCCACAGGGCTTCACGGTCGGCCAGGCCCAGCTGATCCATCCAGTCCGAGTCGATCGGCACTGGATGATGATGCATCGCCAGCAGCGTCGGCCTCGTATCCTCCTCGAGCGACAGCGACAGCGCCGCCAGCTGCTCGCGGCCAAGCTCGCCCCCCGCCTGTCCAGAGATGCGCGAGTCCAGACACAGCAGACGCCAGTCACCAAGATCAAGCTCTTGATGGAAAGGGCGCAGCTCCTGCATGAAATCCGGGTGGTCATGATTGCCGGCGAACCAGAACCACGGACACCCCAGGGCATCGAACAGCTCCCCCGCCAGACGGTAGGAGGCAGGGCTCTCATCCTGGCTGACATCCCCGGTCACCAGCAGGATATCGGGACGCAGGCTTGAGGCATGCGCCATCACGGCCTCCAGCTGACGCAAGGGGAAGCCCAGTCGTGAGCGCGCGTCAGGGTCGGCACGCAGATGACAGTCACTTATCTGGATCAGTCGCATGGGTCTCTCGAACAGCGGAAAAAAGAACAGAACCGCGATGGCCGGGCCATCGCGGTTCTTTCAGGCAGTCAAGCGGACAGCCGGTCAGGCGTGGAATCCGCAACGCGAATTCTCTTTCTGATCATGACGCTGGTGCCGCCCTCGCTCCCCCATCCCGGCGGGCCTCACGACAGCCTCGTCACGGCAGCCTCGTCACGAGAACCTCGTCACGGCAGCCTCGTCATGGCAGCCTCGTCATGGCAACTCGGGCACATCGGCTTGCCCGAAAGCCTGAGCATGGCTCAACCACTCGCCGAGGAAACGATTGAGCTGAAGCTTTTCATCCGGCTGGTGCATGCGAGGGTTCGGATAGCGGTTGCGCCCCGAGAAATGCCGTTGACGCTGGAAGTCGGTGACTTCGGCCATGCGTACATCGTGATAGAGATGCACGCTCATCCGCGGGGAATCGATGATGTGATCCAGCACGCCAGTCTGGGCAACCGTGACCATGGTGGTATAGGGCGCGCACTCGACCACCTCGAGCAACAGGGTACCGAAGTGGCCCTGATTGCCCGCCAGGGGAAAGGCGAAGCTGTCCCCCGCCTCGGCCTTGCCGAGGATGCGCGTGAGGCGCAGATAATTGGACCCGCACTCGGCATGGAGTGCTTTTAGGTCGGCCACATAGGCTTTCTTGACCTGCATGGGCAAACTCCTTGCGAATCTCAGAACATTGGCGTGCTGTCTAGCAGGGCACACCCTGTATCGTGCATGGCATGATGCGGGCAAAGCGCGACAGATCAAGCGCCGTGAGAGCGCCCGGCAGCGGGGTTTCGGCGCTCGGCACTGACGCAGGCATTGATCGACTGCCGGCCTGCCGGTGGCAGCAAGCCTCTAGAATAGCAGTTCTGGTGGGCAGGTTGAGGAACCCTGCGTGAGCCACGGGGGATTGCCAAGCAACGCCTTCGCTGTCTCAGGCGTGCATCACCCGCAGTGCAGCACGCTCCCGCAACAGCCACTGCATGGCCATGATCGCCATGGCATTGCCAAGCCTGCCCTGCTCCAGAAGCGACAGAGCCGCCTGGAAATCGAGCACATGCACGCGAATATCCTCGTTCTCTTCCGCCAGCCCATGCACCCCGCCCAGTCCGCTGCTGTCGCATAGCCCGATGAACAGGGTGACCTCTTCGGTGCAGGCGCCAGGGCTGGGGTAATAGCGGTAGAGCTCGATCAGCTCCTTCAACTCGCAACCGGCCTCCTCGACCGCCTCACGCCGCGCGACCTCCGCCGCGCTTTCCTGCTTGTCCACCAGGCCGGCGATGGGCTCCAGACTCCAGGGGGTGCGCTCGTCCTCGAGCATGCCGGCCCGGATCTGCTCGACGAAGACCACACGATCCGTCACCGGGTCATAGGGCAGCACACCGACGGCATCATGGCGAACATGCACCTCGCGCTGGATCACATCACTCCAGCCACCGTTGAAACGCCGATGGCGAAGCTCGCGCTGCTCCAGGCGAAAGAAACCGTCCTGCAGCACCCTGGTCTCGACCCGTTCGACATCGCCATGCGCAAAGACCTGCTGCCCTGCCACGTGCTCTGGTGTATCGCTCATGCATCCTCCTTGGCTGAAGTCGCATTATCCCGACCTCGCCCTGCGCTGGCCAGCCCGCCCACTGGACGTGAAAGCGGCACTGTCCGAAGGAAGTGCCCCTCGTCCAGTGCCGCCGAACGGTCACCGTTGTCCTGAAGCCGCGTGCGCGACACTCACTCCAGTCGTGTGATCAGTGCCTTGATCTCGCGCTTCAGCTCCTGATCGGCCAGCTCACGATTGGGCCGAGCCGGGCCCTTGAGCGCGAGCCGTGCATGCTTGAGTGCCTCGGCCTTCCTGCCCTCGGAGGCCAGATAGTCGGCATAGTAGAAATTGGTATCCATGCCCTGAGGATTGACGGCCAGCCCCTGACGCAGCACCTCCCCCGCCTTGTCATCATCGCCAAAGCCGACCGGCCAACCCGGCGCCTTGTCATACAGCGCCCCGAGCGTCACGTAGGCAGAGGCATTGTCGCCCCGGGGGTCGAGCTTGATGGCCTGCTCAAGGGTGGCCTTGGCTTCCTTGGCCAGATCCAGCGCCCCCAGCCCCCCTCGCGCCTTGGCCCACGACGCCAGGATGATACCCTCCCAGGTCAGCACATGGGCGTTGTCCGGGTATTGGTCCGCCAGCGCGCGCACTTCCTTGCCCAAGGCCTCCATGCCGGTTTCCTGAGCGTCCCCGGAGGACTGATAGTTGACCTGGGCCCAGCGTTTCATGAGTCCGAAGACGGCATCATCTCCTTCGGCGGCCTGGACGCCGGTCATGCCGGCCAGCGTGATGCCCAGCGCCATGCCTCCTGAGAGCATCAGCTGGTAGACACGATGCGTGGCGCGACGAGTACGGCGTAGCGATGACGGGATTGGCATGGACAGCTCCCTGAAATTCATTATTGTTGGCGGGATGATACGGCAATGCCCCTTGAGACCTGCGCCCTGGCAGGCGTGCTGGCGAATTGCCGCAATGGCGATATCACGAGAACGTGAACGGCATGCCAAGACTGTAACGAACGTTTGAATCTGCCGCCAACCCCCCTTGGTCGCAGGCCTCAACGCAAGACAGCGCCTTTGCGGGCGCTTGCCCTTCATTTTCGCAGGCTGTGGAGAAAGACATGCAAGGTCGTAACATGACGCGCTGGCGCGATCCCAAGACCGATCCGCGTCAGGAAAAGAAGAGCAACGTGATCACTCCGCAGGGCCACGCGAAGATGAAGGCGCTGGCCGACCACCTGAGGCGCGTCAGGCGACCGGAGCTGTCGCGCAAGACGGGCGAGGCCGCCGCCATGGGGGATCGCAGCGAGAATGCGGATTACACCTACAACAAGAAGGCACTGAATCAGACCATCGCCAAGATCGCCTATCTGGAAAAGCGTCTGGATGAACTGACCATCGTCGACCGCCTGCCCGCGGATCTGGAGCGCGTGTATTTCGCGGCCTTCGTGACGCTGGAGGATGAACAGGGAGAGGAGATGGAGATACGCATCGTCGGCCCTGATGAGACCGACAATGCGCGCCGCTGGATCAGCGTCGATGCCCCCCTCGCCCGGGCACTGCTGGGCAAGGGGCTGGATGATGACGTGAGCGTGGCAGCGCCGGGCGGCGAGACCACCTACATCATCACGGCCATCCGCTATCAGTCGCCGGAGGCGTAAGCGGCGGGCTCGGCATCAGGTCGCAAAGAATCAGGCCGCAGAGGATCAGCGCGCCTTGCGTGCACGATAGACCTTGAACTGGCGCGTTTCGGCCAGCACCTCGAATTCGCCAAAGGCCGCCTGCAACAGATCCGGATAGGGCAGGAAGGCATTGGCCACCAGCGTCAGGGTACCACCCGGCACCAGGTGATCCGGCGCCTGGCTGATCAGACGCGCCGCCGGTCCGTAATCAATATCGCGCTCATGATGGAACGGCGGATTGGCCACGATGGCCTCGAACCGCTCGCCCTCGAACGCCGCGAAGACATCGCTCAGGCGTACGTCCGCCTCAAGCCCGTTGAGCGCCAGACTGCGACGGGTCGCCTCCACCGCGAAGGCACTGACATCGCCTGCCATCACGCGCGCACCGTGACGCGCCAGCCAGCAGCTGATGATGCCGTCACCCGCCCCGATATCCAGCGCCCGCTTGTAGCCACGGGTCGGCAGGTTCTCCAGCAGCAGCGCGGTGCCCGGGTCCAGCTTGGCATTGCCGTAGAGGCCCGGATGGCTGGTCAGGCGCAGCTCCAGCGCCTCGAATTCGCCCCAGCCTTCTGTCCATTGTCCAGCCACTGCCAGTGGCGATTCACTGCTGGCGGCCTGTTCGGCCGCCAACTCACGCGTGGCGGATGACCACAGCTGGCAACGACGCGCGGTATCGTCCTTGCGGGCCGTCATTCCCAGTGCCTTGAGGATGCGCTCAGCGCGCTTGATGCCGCCGTTGACCTCGCCCACCACCTTGATCGGCGTACCTGCCGGCAATACATGGCACAGCGCCACCAGCCACCACTCGCCCAGCGCATGCGCCTTGGGCCAGAACAGCAAGGCACCCGCCGCCTCGCCAATCGTGGTATCCGCGCGGGCTTCGGCAAAGGCCACCGCATGGCTGACCTGGTGCCCGGCCTCCCGCGCGGCATTCACGATGCCGGTGTCATGCCCCCAGACACGCCGCTGGCGGTCCGATGACAGCCACCAGTCATCACGCGGTGCAGCGACCCACAGCCAATCACGGAAATCACTGTCCTGGCGTTCAAGCAACTGGCAGGCGGGGGTTTGAGCAGACATGAAGACTCCGAAAAGATAGGAAACGGCAGATGATGAACAGCAAGACGGCGCAGAAGCCTGCGCCGTGACACCTCAGGCAGGGCGCACCAGCTCATAGTGCAGGTAGCGTCCGAGATGGACGAAGGGGGGCGTGCGCCAGTGCTGGCACTCGAGGGCCAGCAGTTTCTGCATGTCCCCCTCGCTCAACGGGTCTCGCGAGCGCAGATAATCATGGAAGACTCGCAGCCCTGTCAGCTCGCGCACCTCAAGCCCGGCCTCCTCGGCCCACTGGCGAATCTCGACATCACGCAGCGGCGAGATGGGCGTCAGACGCTTGCCCGTCCCCCATCCGGCCAACCGCCCGTCCAGCACCTTGTCGAAGTTGCCCTTGGCGACGTTGGAGAATGCCAGCGCGTCGCGATTGAAGACGCTCAATGACATCACGCCACCCGGTGCCAGCAGCTGTGCCAGCAGCAGAAACCCTTCACGCGGGGAGACCAGCCACTCAAGAACGGCATGGCAGACCACCACCGGCCATTGTCGGTGGGCGGCGGCGGCGAACCCCTGTAGATCACGTCCATCCCAGGTCAGGCGCTCTGTCAGGGTGTCCTGCGTCAGCGGGGCCGCATCCTCCTCCGGAGAGGACAGTCGCTGCATCGCGCGCTCACGCATCTCACCGGAAGGCTCGACCAGCGTCAGCTGATGGCCACGCGACAACCACCAGTGCGCCATCTGACCAAGTCCGGCCCCGATCTCGAGCACTTGGGTGGCCGGCAGATGGGCGAAACGCTCCTCCATCAACTGGCGAGTCAGCGCCAGACGCACCCTGCCACGCTCGGTGGTATAGAAGCCGCGCTCGAACTTTTCCGCCAGCCCATCGAAATGACGATCCGCCGTGGCACGACGGACACGGGACTCCCCTCGGACAGGCGGGTTGGAAGCATCAGACATGGCAGACAGGATCTCGAACGTGAAGGAATCGGAGGTCACGACTGGACGACAGTCGGCAGTGCAGACGCCGAAAGGCGCCGCGCGGGACAAGGCGGCAGGTAGGCTACTCCATCAAAGCCAGAATGCAAGCAGACTGCGGCGCAGAGCCCTGACATCCGGCCGGGCAGGCGGCATTCCCCCGCTCATTGAATCCACGTAACATGGCACCCTCCGCTCATCCCGCTCCCCTTGCCTCAGACCGAGCGCCGGATCCCCGGCAGTCTTCCGTCACTGGCACCGCTGGGAGTTGATGGCTCATCCCACATCTTTACGGACAGATGGCCACCATGAAACAACGCGTCCTGCTTGTGGTACGCAAGCTCAACATCGGCGGGATCCAGCGAAACACCGTCAATCTGGCCAATGTCCTGTGCCGCGAAGGTCACGAGGTGCATGTGCTCGTGCTCAAGGGTGAACTCGAACTCATCCCGGACCCGGGCGTACATGTCCACCAGATCGACTTCGACAAGGCATTCCGCAAGACCGGCATTGGCCTGGTGTATGACCTCTTCACCCGCGCAGTGCTCAACCCTCTGATCAAGGGCTCTGGATTCGTCTGGCGCGGCTATTACGGTGGCGCCTACCTGCGGCGATTCATCCGTACCCTGGAAACACGCCATGGCCCCGTCGATCGGGTGATCATGCGCGGCCAGGGCGCCTTCGAGACGGTCTGGTCACTCAAGGACCCGCGCCTGTGGCAGGTCACCGTGTCCTGGCCCGGTGACATCCGCCAGGGCTGGCGTCAGAAATTCCTGCTCAAGCGCCTGTACGCCGACAAGCAGATCATCTGCAATACCGACAATGTCCGCGAGCAACTCGAGCGACTGCTCTCGCAACACGCTGTCACGCCTCGACGCCTCGCCACCATCGGCAACGTCTGCGATCTCGATGCCATCGCGCAGATGGCGGATGAGCCCGTGGAGCTGCCATCACGCCCCTATGTCGTGCAGGTATGTCGCCTGTCGGACGTGAAGCGCCAGGATGTCCTGATCAAGGCCTATCTCGCCGCGGATATCGAGGAAGACCTGGTCATCGTCGGCGATGGGCCCAAGCGCGACAGTGTGGAGAACCTGATTCGCGAGCTCGGGGTGGGCGACCGGGTCCATCTCATCGGCAGCCGGGTCAATCCCTACCCCTGGATGAAGCATGCCCGTCTGTTCATTCTCAGCTCGCGCAGTGAAGCCTTCGGAATCGTGCTGGTGGAAAGCATGTGCTGCGGCACGCCATGCGTCGCGCCGGATGTCCCCGGTGGGGTCCGCAATGTGCTGATCCATGATCAGGCGCGGCTGATCTCCGAGAACAGCATTGAAGGCCTGGCAGCCAAGATCCGCGAAGGGCTCGAGAACCCGCCGTCACTCGCCGAGGATCCGGAGTTGATCGAACGTTTCCGCGACACCCGTATCATGCAGGAATTTCTGGCCCTGCCAACGGATGCCGAGGCAGCACATCGCGACTGAACACAACGCGATGGAATGACGAGATGCCCTGCCCCGCCCGGCATGACTGCCATTCTCCGGGCAACAGGTCAGGGCATCATAAATGACGTGCCATGCATGAGGTGCCGTGCTTTTCAAGCCGGGGTCCGGCTCACCCTCAAAGCTACTGGCGCATGGGCGCGCAGGACGTGACCCGGCCCGGAAGCCAGAGGGCAGGCAAGCGAGAGACAGCAGAAAGACACCCTGTACAGAGAGTGACGAGAGATTCAGGAAAGAATGACGCGGGGATGAATGAAGGGCTTGGCGCCCCCTGCAGGAGTCGAACCTGCGACCTGCCCCTTAGGAGGGGGCCGCTCTATCCAGCTGAGCTAAGGGGGCGTAGCGCTGCGCAGTATAAGCCATTGAAGTGGCAAGATAAACCCGTTCGGCCCGCGCGTGCCGCCCTCCTCACGCCAGGCAAGAGCATCATCGGCCTCATGCGCCGAGCACTCCGGCTTCGATCTCATCGAGCACGTCCTTCATGGGACGGGGGCGCCCCAACAGATAGCCCTGGACACGCTGACAGCCCAGCTGACGCAGCACCTCGAACTGCTCGGAGGTCTCCACTCCCTCGGCCACCACTTCCAGCGACAGGGCGCGCGCCATCACCAGCATCGCACGCACGATCTCGTTGGCATGGCAGACTTCCTGTCCGGGAGTCTCGCCAGCTGCAGGCGCTGCCAGCCCGTCGTCATCGATGAGACGCAGATCCTTGATGAAGCTGCGGTCGATCTTCAGTTCACTGAGCGGCATGCGGCGCAGGCGTGCAAGATTGGAGTAGCCGATCCCGAAATCGTCGATGGAGAACGTCAGCCCCAGCGCCGCCAGCTGGTCGACCTTCTCCAGCATGTCGGCCTCATCTTCCGCCGCCAGGCTCTCGGTGATCTCCATGCGCAACATGTCCGGCGCGAAGGCATGGCGCTTGAGCAGGGCTGCGACCTGCGGCACGAATTCCGCGCTGCGAAACTGTACCTGACTGACATTCACCGCGATCGGCAGCTGATGTCCGCGTGTCGCCATGTCTTCCAACACCGCACAGGCTTGCCCCAGCACCCAATGGCCCAGCTCGACGATCAGCCCTGATTCTTCCGCGATCGGGATGAAGGTCGCGGGCGAGACATTCCCCAGCAACGGGTCATTCCAGCGCAGCAACGCCTCAAGACCACAGAGCCTGGGCAGTTGATGCTCAAGCGAGGCATCCGACTGCAGGGAGAATTGCGGTTGGAGATGGACTTCCAGATGCTGACGGGAAAGCGCACTGCGCAGGGATTGCTCCATCTGGGTGGCGGCGATGATGCGATTGCGCATGTCCGGTGAGAAGAAGCACATGCGTGCACGCCCGGCCCCCTTGCTCTCATAGAGCGCGATGTCCGCCTCGTGCAGCAGATGGCCCCAATCGTCTCCCTCGTCTTCTGCCGCCCCGGAAAGCGTCTGATACCCCTCGTCCACCTCATCCGGACGCGGATACAGCGTGATGCCCAGTGAGCCGGACAGCTGATGCGCACGCCCTTCCAGCTCAACCGGTACCCGCAGACGTGCCAGCAACCCCTCGCCGACGTGCATCGCTCGGGCCCTGGCGTCCTCCATGCCACCGAAGCGAGGCGCCAGCAGCACGATGAACTCATCCCCGCCCTGGCGCGCGAGCACATCGCCCGGCTCCAGCAACTGCTCCAGCCGGGCGGCGATCTGGATCAGGGCACGATCTCCCGCGTCATGCCCCAGTACATCGTTCAGGCGCTTGAAATGATCCAGATCCAGGAACATCAACGCCCCGACGCGCGCTTCTTCCAGAGCGAGGTCCGCGAAGGCTCCGAGCTTGCGACGCAACAGCCGACGATTGGGCAGGCCCGTCAATGCATCATGCAGCGCCTGATAGGTGAGCTGCTCATCACGCCGATGGCGTTCGATCGCCAATCGAGCCACGTTGACGGCGACCTTCAGCAAGCCGAGATGGCTATCGTTGAAGACATCGCCGGACGTGGCATAGAAGGCGAAACTTCCCAGCGGATTGCCTGCATCATCGAGGATGGGCATGGAGAGACAGGCATCCAGTCCCAGCGCGTGGGGATGCTGACGGAAGCCCTCCCAGGCGGGGTCCTCGCCGATGGCGGGGGTCAGCACCTGCTCACGCCGCCACATCGCCGTACCACAGGTGCCCACCCCCTCCCCGATACGCAGGCCGGAGGTGAACTGCATGAAGCTGGGAGGCAGGCTCGGCGCCTTCCCTCCGATGATTCGTGTGCCTGCCTCATCCAGAAGCAGCAGCGAGGAACGCACGCGAGTCGCGACAGCCTCGATGGCCTGGCACAGGTCCAGCAGGGTCTTGTCCAGCGGCTGGCCAGCCGTGACGGACTCAAGCAATCTGAGCTGGGAATGGCTGAGCTCCAGCGCCAGATGCGCCTGGGTCACATCGGTATGCACGCCGAGATAACCGGTCAGGGTGCCGTCGGCGGCCATGAGCGGTATGCAGCGCAGACGAAGGCGCAGCGGTCGTCCATTCGCATCGTGATGGAGCAGCTCCTCGTCACTGGGCTCACCCAGCTCGCACTGCTGATGCATTCTGGCGATCACCGTCCTGTCGGAATCCTCACCCGTCAGAAATTCACTGAGCACCTGACCGGCCAGGTCTTCTGCCCGGTATCCCGTCAGCTCCTCGAAGGCAGGATTGACCCACTGCACACGCCCTTGAAGGTCGTATCCACACACTCCATTGGAAGTATGCTGCAACAGCTGATGCAAGCAATTGCTGCCTTCCAGGCCGTCAACCGAAGCAGCGGAGGTGGCCGCGGCGGAGGACGCTGATGGATTCATGGACATGTCGTTTCAATCTCCCTGCCGATGCTGCCTGAAGGTTCATGGCTTCTGGCACAGTCAGCATGTCGGTCGCACTCGATCTTTCCTTCCTGAAGTGCCGGGCGCCTTGGCACCGACTCTCCTCTCATCCTGCTGGTCAAGTGTCACTTGTCCTTGAGTATAAGTAACCCTCAATCTGCGTTGAATGAAGGCGAAATCTCACGAATCCTCTGCCTCGAGCGCGAGGCAGGCACTGCCATGTCGAGCCTTCGCGGCAGGATGGTCTTCTCTGGCGTGGTGGGATCCGAGAGCGCGCGAGACCCTCCCGCGCAATGCGCGAAGGACAGCACAACGTGATGACACAGCCGGACGGATACGACCGAACGAAAACAGACGAACGAAAACAGCCACGCCCCGACCAGAGGTCGAGGCGTGGCTGTGTCACTACCCGAGGGCAAGAGGCGAGCTGGCTACCCCTGAGCGAATCCTCAGTGGCGCGCCGTCTTCAGCGCATCCGCCAGTTCACGGGTCAAGGCATGTACCGCTTGGGTGCCCTGCTCCGGTGTCTCGGCATTGGCCTGCAGATCGATCAGGGCCGAGCCGACCACGACTCCGTCGGCGAAACGACCGATACGCGCCGCCTGCTCTGCGGTACGGATACCGAAACCGACCGCGACGGGAATCTCGGTGTGCTCCCGGATACGGCCTACTTCGGCCTCGACCTTCTCGGCCGTCGGTGCAGCGCCACCGGTCACGCCATTGCTGGAGACGTAGTAGAGGAAGCCTGAGGTATTGGCCAGCACGCCCGGCAGGCGCGCGCTGTCAGTCGTCGGTGTCGCGAGGCGGATGAAGCTGATACCGGCAGCATTGGCCGGCTCACACAGCTCATCGTCGTGCTCCGGCGGCAGGTCGACCACGATCAGGCCATCGACACCGGCCTGGCTTGCCTGCTCGAGGAAGGTGGCCACACCGCGACGATAGATCGGGTTGTAGTAACCCATCAGCACGATGGGCGTGTCCTGGTCCTGCTTGCGGAATTCCGTGACCATCGCCAGGGTACGGTCCATCGTCTGGCCGGCCTTCAGGGCACGCTGGGTGGCATGCTGGATCGCCAGACCATCGGCCATCGGGTCGGTGAACGGCATGCCCAGCTCGATGACATCGGCACCGGCCTCGGCCATGCCGAGGAAGGTCGCGAGGCTGGCATCATAGCCGGGGTCACCCGCGGTGATGTAGGTCACCAGCGCTGCGCGATTCTCGCTGCGTACGGCAGCGAAACGCCGGTCAAGACGGCTGCTGGAAGTGGTGTCAGTAGCGGAAGTGCTCATCAATAGACTCCGAATTTGCTGACCTGCAGGCAGCGATTCACCTGCAGGCGAAGAAGACATGGGGCGGATGGACCCGGTCAGTGTCTGACCCCTCCATCGCCGGGCATTGCGCGACAGGCGCGGCGTTACTCGCCGTCAGGATTCAGGCCCAGCTCGTCCGCCAGATGATGGGTGACGGTGGCCATGTCCTTGTCACCGCGGCCGCTCAGATTGATCACCATCAGATGGTCCTTCGGCAGGCCCGGTGCACGCTTGATGACTTCCGCCAGCGCGTGGGAAGACTCCAGCGCCGGAATGATGCCTTCCAGGCGACACAGCATCTTGAAGGCGTCCAGTGCTTCCTGGTCGGTCGCGGCGACATACTCGGCACGCTTGATGTCGTGCAACCAGGCGTGTTCCGGGCCGATACCCGGATAGTCGAGCCCTGCGGAGATGGAGTGCGCATCACCGATCTGCCCCTCGTCATCCTGCAGCAGGAAGGTGCGGTTACCGTGCAGCACGCCCGGCAGACCACCCTTGAGACTGGCGGCGTGGCGCGGCGTGTCCAGACCTTCACCGGCAGCCTCGACCCCGATGATCTCGACGCTTTGCTCGTCCAGGAACGGATGGAACAACCCCATGGCGTTGGACCCCCCGCCGATGCAGGCGACCAGCGAGTCCGGCAGACGGCCTTCCTTCTCCTGCAGCTGGACGCGGGTTTCCTGACCGATGATGGACTGGAAGTCACGCACCAGCTGCGGATACGGATGTGGGCCCGCGACAGTACCGATGATGTAGAAGGTATCGTCGACGTTGGTGACCCAGTCACGCAGCGCCTCGTTCATGGCATCCTTCAACGTGCCATCACCGGCGGTGACCGGGATCACCTTGGCGCCCAGCAACTGCATGCGCTGAACGTTGGGCTGCTGACGGTGAATGTCGGTGGAGCCCATGTAGATCACGCAGTCCAGACCGAAACGCGCCGCCACGGTGGCCGTCGCCACGCCGTGCATGCCGGCACCGGTCTCGGCGATGATGCGCTGCTTGCCCATGCGGCGTGCCAGCAGCACCTGGCCCAGCGCATTGTTGATCTTGTGAGCGCCGGTGTGCATCAGATCTTCCCGCTTGAGATAGACCTTGGCACCTCCGAGATGCTCGGTCAGACGCTCGGCGTAATACAGCGGGCTCTGACGCCCGACATAATCCGCGGAGAGACCGGCCAGTTCCTCGGCGAAGGCCGGATCCTGCTTGGCGGCTTCATACTCGCGCTGCAGGTGCAGAATCAGCGGCATCAGCGTCTCGGCGACGAATCGGCCGCCGAAGTCACCAAAGAAGCCCTTGGCATCCGGGCCTTGACGCAGGGTAGCAGTCGACTGGCTCATGCAAATCTCCTCGAAGTCATGTCAGTGGCGGGGCACGCTGGTGCGGCGTCTGCATTCTTGGCCTGCGTGGTGCACCCGACAGTATGCTGGCCATCCTAGCGCTCGGCACGCGGGATGAAAAACGATATATTCGCCAAGATGTGTGAGTTTATCTCACAGGACACTCAGCAGGAGACATCCGATGGCCCGCCTGACTCCGCCCGATTCATCCTCTCCCGCCTCTCTGGAGGCATTGCCCTCGCTGAATGCCTTGCGCGCCTTCGATGTGGCGGCTCGCTTCGAGAGCGCGTCGCGTGCCGCCGAGGCGCTGCACGTGACCCACGGCGCCGTCAGTCGTCAGATTCGCCAGCTTGAGGAAACGCTGGGGACACAGCTGTTCGACCGTGCTGGCCGCGGGCTGAAGCTGACGCCGGCGGGTCATGAGCTGGCGGCTGCCACACGCCATCACTTGAGCGGTCTGGCACGGGTCTGTGCGGACCTTTCCCGCAGTGATGCCCGCGCGCCCTTCGTGCTCAGCTGCCCGGGCTCCTTCCTCGCCCGCTGGTTCATTCCGCGTCTGGGTGCCCTCAAGGCAGCCCTTCCGGAGCTTGAACTGCATCTGACTGCCAGTGACGACAACGAAGGCCTGCGCTCTGGCGTGGATGGCGTGCTGCGCTTTCAGACTCCCCCCTTCACCCAGGCTGAGCATCAGGAAACGCGAATTCTCGGCACGGAGCGCATCGGCCCGGTGCTGCGTCCGGACACTGACTGGCTGGGCGAGACCACCGCGACTCCCGCACCACAGACTCTGCTGACCTTGCCGCTGCTGCACACCCGCTCGCGCCCGCAGGCCTGGCCGGACTGGTGCTCACGCCAGGGCCTGTCCAGCGATCAACTGCACTACGCGCAAGGCTTCGAGCACCTCAACTATCTGCTGGAAGCGACGCTGGTGGGATTGGGCGTGGGCATCACGCCGGATTATCTGGTCGAGGAGGACCTGCGCAGCAGACGCCTGATCGCGCCGTGGGGCTTCGTCGAGACACGCGCCTGCCTGACGCTGACGCTGCCCGAGAGCGGTCGCACACGGGCACGACACCCTCATGCAAAAGCCCTCGCCGACTGGCTGGCACGGGAGCTGAATACTCCGCCTGTCACCTCTCGCAACCCATGACAGGCACCTGCGCCACGCCGCCCTGCGGGCAGGCGCAGGAAACAAGAAGACCGGCACCCTTTCAGGTACCGGCCTCAGTTCAGCCGCTTGGCTCAGGCAGTCAGCCCAGAGCGCGGGTCAGGCAAAGACGATGGTCTTGTTGCCGTGGATCAGCACGCGGTCTTCCAGGTGCCAGCGCAGGCCACGCGACAGTACTTTCTGCTCCACGTCACGCCCGATGCGCACCAGGTCTTCCGCGGTGTGGCAATGGGTGACTCGATGGATGTCCTGCTCGATGATCGGGCCGGCATCCAGCTCCTCGGTCACGTAGTGACAGGTAGCGCCGATCAGCTTCACGCCGCGGCCGAAGGCCTGATGGTACGGCTTGGCACCGATGAAGGACGGCAGGAAGCTGTGGTGGATGTTGATCAGGCGGCCGGCATAGCGCTCGCAGAGGCTCGGCGGGATGATCTGCATGTAACGCGCCAGCACGATGCTGTCGGCCTCGGCCTCTTCCACCAGTCGTTCGACCTCGGCAAATGCCGGCGCCTTGTCATTCTTGTCCACCGGCACATGGTGGAACGGAATGCCGTGCCATTCGACCAGTGAGCGCATGTCTTCGTGATTGGAGATGACACAGGGGATATCGCATTCCAGATCCCCCGACTGCCAGCGGTGCAACAGGTCCACCAGGCAATGGGAATCCTTGGACACCATCAGCACGACACGCTTGCGAGCGGCCGTGTCATGCACCCGCCACTCCATCCCGAACTCTTCCCCGATCGGCGCGAAGCGCTTGCTGAGTTCAGCGGCGCTGAGGCCGATGGACTCGGGATTGATCTCATAGCGCATGAAGAATCGACCCGCACCCAGATCGGAATGCTGATTGGCTTCGGTGATCCAACCGCCTTGCTCGGCGATGAAGGTAGAGACTCGGGCAACAATTCCCACCTGATCAGGGCAGGACACCACCAGGCGATAGGCGTGTGACATCGTATGTTCAACCATTGTGAAAGCGGGGAATGATATTCAGCCGGTAACGACTACCGACACGCTCGGGAGTCCGGCCATCGACGCCATGGCTCCCGGCAAAAGGTGCGCCATTGTAGCCGATCACACGCGACGAAGCAGCGCCCTTCAACGAGAGTGAATGAATTGTCAATTCGACCTCGGTTTCGCCCCTCGGGGTGGCCGGCGAGAAGTGCCGTCATTTGTGGCGCTTTGCGGGATTCCCGTATAGTTGAGTGACATTTTACTGATGGCATGACATCCATGTTGAAACCCCGCGTTCAAGTCCGTCAGAGACAACGTCCACCGCTGCATCTTCTGCCGCTGGGCGGCTGTGGCGAGATCGGCATGAATCTGACGCTATATGGTTACCAGGATCACTGGATCGCCGTGGATTGCGGCATGATGATTCGCCAGGATCTTCCTGAAGGCCCCTTGCAGGTACCCGACACCGAATCGCTGGCAAGCCTGGGCATCTGCCCGGAGATGCTGGTGATTACCCATGGTCACGAAGACCATATCGGTGCCGTTGCCTGGCTGTGGCCGAAATGGCGCTGTCCGATCATCGCCACACCACTGGCCGCGGGCCTGCTGCGGGCCAAGTTCGCGGAACGCGAACTCGAGACGTCCAGCCTGCAGATCATCGAGGTCGATGAAGGCTTCGAGTCCGGGCCCTTCGCCTTGCGCCTGCTGCCGTTGACCCACTCGATACCCGAGAGCTGCTCGCTGCTGATCGTCACGCCGGAATATCGCGTGATGCACACCGGTGACTGGAAGCTGGACCCGGAGCCGCTGATCGGTGAGCCCACTGACCCGGAGCGCTATCAGGCGTTGGCACCGGTCGATCTCGTGGTCGGCGACTCCACCAATGCCCCTCTGCCCGGCCACTCACGCAGTGAGGGCGAGGTGGCGCGTGCACTGGAGAAGACGCTGGCCGGCTGCCGTGGGCGGGTCGTGGTGACCTGCTTCGCGAGCAATCTGGCGCGCATCCTGGCACTGGGTCGTGCGGCGGCTCGCAATGGCCGTCGGGTCACGCTGCTGGGCCGCTCGATGGAACGCATGGTGCGGGTGGCACGCGGACTGGGCTATCTGGAAGATTTCCCGCCGCTGGTGCCGGTAAAGGACCTGGGCTATCTGCCGCCGGAAGAGGTGATGGTGATCGCGACCGGCAGCCAGGGCGAGCCACGCGCGGCACTCTCACGCCTGGCCAACTCGCGCCACCCTGATTTCGAGCTGGCGGCGGGCGACACGGTCATCTTCTCCTCCAAGGCCATTCCCGGCAATGAACTGGCGATCGGCAAGCTGCACAATGCCCTGACCCGCCTGGGCGTCGGCATCATGGAAGAGAAGCAGTTCCCGGATCTGCATGCCTCAGGCCATCCCGCCCAAGAGGAGCTGCGCACCTTCTACGGCTGGCTGAAACCCACGCGGTTGCTGCCGGTGCACGGCGAATACCGTCACCAGCTGGCGCACACCCAGGTAGCACAGTCCCTGGGCATCGAGGCACCGCTGATTCCCGTCAATGGCGACGTGATTCGTCTCGATGCTCAGGGGCTGTCCGTGGAAAAGCGTCTGACGTTGCAGGAGCGGATCATCGAGCACGACAAGGTGCGGCCACTTGACTCGATGGACCGTCGTGCACGAGCGCGTCTCGGACGCCATGGCAGCGTATCGCTCGCCTTGCCCCTGACGCTGCAGGAAGCCGGTTGGGTGCGTATCGGCCGCCTGATGCTGGACGTCAGTGGTACGGCCAGACTGGATGAAGACAGCTTCGCCGAGTGGCTCGATGACACCCTGGCCGGACTCGAGACCACCGACATCGACACCGTGAAACAGCAATTGAACAGCAGAATCAATCGTTGGCTACGCAATCATCTGCGTCACGAGCCGGTGCTCTTTCTGCATGTGATGACCATGGGTGACAGCTGAAGACGCCATGACAGGCAAGCCTGTCAGGCTACTGCCATTCCCCCGGCCTTTCACCTGCCTTGAAGCATGAAAAAGCCCGATCGGAAAAATACCGATCGGGCTTTTTCATGCCTGAATGCACGCTGGAACATCCATCAGCAGAGACGTCCCACTCTACCGTCATGACCGCCAGTGTGATCCACCTCATCCACTGGGGCCCCGTGCCGGGCAACGCTTACTGTGCTGACTTGTTCTTCGGCGGACGACCGCGACGCTTCGGCTGGTCACTGACCAGATCATCGACGGAAAGACCCGCTTCGATCATCGCATCACGAATCTCGGCAAGCTTGCGCTCCTTGGCGATTTCTTCTTCGCGACGCTGTTCATCTTCCTCGGCTTTCTGCTCAATGACTTCATTGATGACTTCAGAAAGCTTGTGCAGTTGTTCCATGGACAACTGGCGTGCCGCTGCACGTGCGACATTCTTGTTGCGAGCGATCTTTTCCAGGGATTCTGCGGTCATCTTGCTACCTCCACCATGCGGGCGAAACTGGAATCCAATGAGGGACACGATAGTTGATTGGATGTTGCAGCAAAGTATAAGCCTTAATTGAAAGCTGACAAGCCTTGTCAAAAGCAAGGCAGTGTTGCCACAGCACCGCCCAACAAGAACCCTGCTCGAAGGCAGGGTTCTTGTGAAGGTTTATCGTGTTGTCGAGTGGATATCCCAAGCCAGCCAAGAGATTCAGATGGCGATTTCGTCAGCCACCGGTCATGTTCATGAAGCGGACGATCTGGACATCACCATCGGTCGTGAAGTGGTGACGCTCCGGCTTGAGATGCATCGCCTCGATGATGGCCGCCTTGAGGGGTTCGATATTGCCGGGGTCGCGGCGCATGATGGCACGCAGATCCAGCGAGTGCTCATTGCCCAGACATAGCAGCAGACGCCCTTCTACCGTCACTCGAACACGATTGCAGGTCGAGCAGAAGTTGTGACTGTGCGGCGAGATGAAGCCTACGCGCGTTTCACTGTCTGCCATGCGGAAATACCGGGCCGGTCCCAGACTGTCTTCCAGCGTCGGTATGAGCGCGTGATGCTCCTCTATCCGCGCCTGCACTTCATCGCTGGAACAGAACGTCTCCTCACGTCCGTGATCGGACACCTGCCCAAGCGGCATTTCCTCGATGAAGCTGATATCCAGCCCTTCCTGGCGCGCGAAGTCGACCAGAGAAACGACCTCATGATCATTGCGCCCCTTGAGCACGACAGCATTGAGCTTGATGCGAAAGCCTTCTGCCCGCGCGGCCCGGATACCGGCGATCACCTTGTCGAGATCCCCCGTACGCGTCAGGGCCTTGAAGCGCTCAGAGTCCAGAGAATCAAGACTGATGTTGAGGCGCTGCATGCCGGCGGCCTTGAGACGAGCGGCATGCTTGACCAGGCCCGCCCCATTGGTGGTCATGGAGAAATCCTTCAGCCCGTCAAGCGCGCCGATATCTTCCACCAGAGTACCGATATCGCGTCTGACCAATGGCTCACCACCGGTCAGGCGAATCTTTTCGACCCCAAGCTCCACGAAGGCACGTGCCAGCAGGGCGATTTCCTCGAGACTCAATACCTCGTCTCGCGGTAGAAATGTCATCTCCTCGCTCATGCAATAGACACAGCGAAAGTCACAGCGATCCGTCACGGAGAGACGCACATAGCGAATGCGACGCCCGAAATCATCGACCAGGGTTTCCATCAACCATCTCCCAGGGACTGAGGTGTCACAGGAGTCAGGGAATCCTGCTTGGCAGAGTGTGTCCGAGCGCCTTCTGCCGAAGAGTGCCAGCGCTCCAGAGCATCGCGATCACTGGAGCGCTCCTGCACCCAGTAATCGCCAGAGGCGGTATGCTCCTTTTTCCAGAAAGGCGCACGCGACTTGAGGTTGTCCATCAGAAAGTCACAACCGGCAAAGGCGGCCTGACGATGCGCGCTCGCCACCAGCACCAGCACGATATTGTCCATGGGCGCCAGGCGCCCGATGCGATGGATGATACGCGCCCCTGTCAGCGCGAAACGTTCCTGCGCTTCCACCAGCAACGCCTGCAAGCTGCGCTCCGTCATGCCGGGATAATGCTCCAGTGTCAGTGCCTGGACATCGGGGCGTTCATTGAAATCACGCACCAGCCCGGTAAAGGTCACCACCGCACCGATATCCCCCCGAGCATGGGTCAGGGCCGCCTGCTCGGCGCGAATATCGAAATCCGCTGACTGGATGCTGACCGAAAAGGCCCGATCGGCAGTCGCAAGGGGTGTCGTCATCTCAGCCTCCCGTGACGGGCGGGAAGAAAGCGACTTCATCACCGGCCTTCAGAGGATGATCATCACGCACCATGTCCTGGTTCACGGCGCACAGCACGCGCGAGTCATTGAGCGCTTCCAGCTGCGGATCACGCAGTGCCAGGGTGCGCTTGAGCCCACCAACCGTGGCATCGGCCAGGGTGGCAGGGTTGAGCGAGAGTGACTCAAGGTCGAGACGCTCACGCAGCTCGGCCAGAAACAGGATGCGCAGATTGCCGTTCACCGCCGTGACAGGCGACACGTCCTCGGATGCGACTGCCTGGGCGGCCGGCACTCCCGTCGGGGCTGGCGCCTCCTCCTGCATGGCCTCACGCTGCCAGTCACCGCTCTTGCCACCCGTCTTGGTTTCCAGCTGGATGTCGCCGATCACGATGCCCTTGTCCACCGCCTTGCACATGTCATACAAGGTCAGTGCTGCCACGGAGGCAGCCGTCAGCGCTTCCATCTCGACACCTGTGCGCCCGTTGAGGCGACAGAACACCTGTATCTCGACACAGCTGTTCACTTCATCCAGCGTGAAATCGACCGTGACCTTGGAGAGCATCAAGGCATGGCAGAGCGGGATCAGCTCATGGGTGCGCTTGGCTGCCTGGATGCCGGCGATACGCGCCGTGGCCAGCACATCTCCCTTGGGCAGGCCGCCCTCCGCCAACAAGGCCAGCGTGGCAGGCAGCATGCTGACCCGCGCACTGGCACGGGCCTCGCGCCGGGTTTCCTGCTTGTCCGCGACATCGACCATATGGGCTTCGCCGCGGGCGTTGAGATGGGTAAGGCTCATTAGCTGTCTCGTATCCGTATCAGGTCCGCCGGGGGTGGCGGTTACCTCTGTAAGCATGGGCGGTCGTCACGACAGCCCGGTAGATCCTGTTTCGTGGTCTGTCGGCGGCCCGAGGATGTCGGACGACCCGCCGAACTCCGCGTTCGATCACTCGGCTTGGCAGGCCATCATGACAGGCCACGCGTCCCCAGCCATTGCACCATGACCGGGTCGCCGGCCTGGAGGGAGGCGCAGCCTGCCGGGATCTCGATCAGACACTGCGCGGCCAGCATCGAAGTCAGAATCCCCGATCCCTGGCGGCCAGTGGCAGTCACGACCTGACGCCCCTGGTCATCGAGCGTCACCCGGCCGCGATGATAATCGACTCGTTCAGGCCGTGAGCGCAGCGTCTCGCCTGCCACCATCTGCAGACGCGGTGACTGCCAGCATGCCAGGGTCCCCGGATGGTCTGCCGGTGCCGGGCTCAGCGGACCCAGCCCCCCCAGCATGCGCAACGCCGGCAGCACGAACTGCAGATAGGTCACCATGGTGGCGACCGGATTGCCGGGCAGACCGAAGAACGGCACCTGCCGGCCTTCCTCTGCCGCCAGTACGCCAAAGGCCAGAGGGCGCCCGGGACGCATGGCAATCCGCCACAGCGCCAGCTGGCCACAGGCCTCCAGCGCGCTGCGCACATGATCTGCCTCGCCGACCGACACGCCGCCGGAAGTGATCACCAGATCCGCCCGTGCCGCGGCATCTCGCAGGGCAATGCTCAACGCCTCGCGCTGGTCACGCAGAATGCCGAGATCCAGCACCTCGACTCCCTCGGCATGCAAGGCAGCCGTGAGGCTGAAACGGTTGGCATCATAGATGCCGCCGGCCGGCAAGGGCTCTCCCGGCGCCGTCACTTCATCACCGGTCGAGAAGATCGCTACACGCAGCGGACGATGAATGGTGAGTTCGGCCAGTCCCAGCGATGCAAGTACCCCGATGGCCGCCGGCGACAGCCATTGCCCCGCCGAGATCACGTCACTACCACGGGCGATATCCTCGCCGGCCTGACGCACATTCTGCCCTGCGCGAACGCTGCTGGCGCCGTCAATCACGACCTGCTCGGCAGTCTCGGCGTCACCCGCCTGGCTATCGGCATCAAGCATTGAATCAGGCGAGGCGTCGGGCGTGAAATAGTCGAGCTGCTCCTGCATGACCACACTGTCAGCACCCGCCGGCATGGCCGCACCGGTCGTGATGCGCAATGCCTCCCCCGGAGCCAGGGCACGCCCCGTCCAGGGGTGCCCTGCCAGCGAGCTGCCGATGACTCGGAGCTGGCATCGATCCCCCTCATCCAGCGCGCCGGCAGCCAGCGACGCGTGGGCCAGCGCGATACCGTCCATCGCGGCATTTGTCTGGGCAGGCACATCCAATGGCGATATCACCGGCTCAGCCAGAACATGTCCGACGGCCTGGGCGAGTGGCACGCGCTGGGTGGGCCGTGTCGCCGCGAGCTTCGCCAGACTGCCTCCCAGCACTGCAAGCGCCTCGTCGACACTCAGCATCCGCTCACCGAATCTTGGGTCAAAGCACGACAGACTCAAGAGGCCACCTCCTGACGGGGCTGGCCGCCATTCAATCGCCATTGCACCGGCCAGGCCGCCACCCAGGCCGCCAAGGCGTCGATATCATCGAGATCCAGCCGCGTCAGATCCGCGGGAAGCGCCACCGGGAACTCGCCATCGGGCTCATCAACTGGCTCATCCATTGAACCTGGCACGGCAAGTGCCCGTATCCAGGGGTCATGCAAGGCCCGCAGCGGCTTGCCGACGGCCGCGCGATGCAGCTCAAGCTTGGGCAATGGCCACTGCTTGAACCCCTCGACGAGAATCAGATCCACCGCCAGCCCATCGAGCTGCGCGACAAGCTGCTCCAGATCCGCCTCCTCTTGATCAGGCGTCTCCATCATCAGCGCAAAGCGCCGGGCAGAGGCAACCAGCATGGGAGTTGCCCCCGCCGAGCGCAGGCGATGACTGTCCTTGCCCGGCGTATCCACATCAAAGGCATGATGAGCGTGCTTGATGACGGCGACTCGCAGACCACGCTCACGCAAGGCCGGCAGCAACTGTTCCAGCAAGGTGGTCTTGCCCGTGCCGCTCCAGGCGGCGATGCCCAGCAGCGGACAGGCCGAGGCGGCAAGTCTCGCCGCCCAACCGGGTGACATCGTCCCGCCGCCGGTATCAGCGGAAGAGCAAGAATGAGAGACAGTGGACGCTTCGCGCCCCATGGCATCAGTGGGCAACTCGGGCATGACGATTCTCTTGAGGTTTCCGGCGTGCTCACGACGTGATGGCCGATACGATTCGATGATACTGATGGCATCGACCCACATGTCGGGCCCTTTTCTCTCAGCGCCGCTCATGAGGAGCGTTGGCGACATGATGAAAAAAGGGTGGCCTGCCACAACAGGCTTGCCTGTAAATCTGCAAGTCCAAGGCCAGGCATGCCTGGCGCGGCAGGACAATACGCCGCTGAATTCCAACATGTACGGCAGGTGAGCACTGACCGTGGATCATTATGACTCGCCTGGCCAGCGGAGTGGGGTCGGATGACACGCCTTGAATGCCCTGCGGCTCAGGCTCGGCAGCGGCCGCGCCGCAATGGCAATCGATGCGGGCAGTCTCAGCGGGGGCCGGATTCCATCGCTCTGCACTCATCCAGCGTATTGAGATTGGCGAAGTCTTCGGCCTTGCCCGCTTGCACCGTCAGCCAGACATGTTGCGCGAACCAGCGGTCGATCTTGCGCTCACCTGCCGCCAGAGCGGCTTCCAGTGATGGCAAAAGGCCACGGTGCAGGAGGCAGATGACGGGGTGATAGCGCTCGTCATCGGCGGCCACCGCCAGCAGCGCTGGCTCAGCCGAGGTGTCATCCCCCTGCACACGGTAGCCGGCCAGCCTGTCACCGTTGGCGTGATCTATCAGCGCCACGCTCAGGGTATCCACGAGGTCATTGGGCAGATGCGGCACGTCGCAGGCCACCACCATCACCCACTCGGTATGCGCGGCGGCCAGCGCACTGGCCATGCCCATCAGAGGGCCGTGATAGCCCGCCTCACGGTCTTCCACCAGCGGATGACCATAGGCGGCATATTCCTGATGCGAGCGATTGGCATTGATCAGCAGCTCACCGACCTGGGGCGTGAGGCGTGCCAGCACATGCGCGATCAAGGGCACCTCATTGAGCATGACCAGCCCCTTGTCGACACCGCCCATGCGCCGGGCCTGGCCGCCGGCCAGGATCACACCGGTGATGTTGGCCGGCGTCAGCGAGGCCGCCAGCTGTTCACCACTGGCCGGCAGAGGTGTCACGCCGGGATTGGTTTGGCCATCACGAGAGGGGCCGGAGTTGGCATCAGAGTGGGGTCTGGACATGCGAGAGGGTCTCGATGCAGGCGCGGCGGACGCGCGAGAAAATTCCTCTGATCACGCAAGACACGGGAACCGACGATACCTTTCCCGTGTCGGGCTCAACCAGGCATGCGCTCAGTGTGCAGGCTAGCTTCCGCCAACGTCCAGCGTGCCGTACAGCCATGACTCAGCGCGTTGTCCTGATGCGAGGACAGAATCACCGCGCAACCCGCCTGGGACATCTGCTCGAGACGGATGGCCAGCTGCTCCACGGCGGCCTGGTCGAGATTGGCCGCTGGCTCATCCAGCAGCAGGACGGGCGGACGCGACAGCCAGGCGCGCGCCAGTGCCAGACGTGCACGCTCGCCACCGGACAGCGAGCGTGCCGGCTGACGGGCATGCTCGCTCAGACCGCTCCACTCCAGCATGGCCTCGACCTGATCGCGCTGCTCGCCGGCAGAGCGCCGTTGCGGCTGCCAGCGCGCCGCCAGCACCAGGTTGCCGGCCACGCTGGTATCAAAGAGATAGGGTTGCTGGTGCAGATAGCGTATCTGGCCGGCGGCCCCCTTCTGCCAGCGAAGCTCTCCACCGCTGGCAGGCTGCATGCCGGCCAGCACCCTGAGCAAGGTGGTCTTGCCACTGCCATTGTCTCCGCTCAGATGCACCCAGCCGCGCCTCGGGTCTGGCGTCCACTCCAGAGAGGGTACCTGCCACAGCAAGCGGCCAGGGCTCGTGGGAGCGTCAGGCAGACGATACTGCAGGTCACGCACCCACAGCAGGCTTTCCTCGGCGAGGGCTCGGGGCTCTGGCACAGGCGCTGGCACAGACTCTGCCACGGGTTCTGGCACAGACTCTGCCACGGGTTCTGACGACGAGGTCAGCACGGCCTCATGGGGAGATTCGCCCGGCGAGGAGGATGAGGGCGAAGAGTTGAGGGGGGACATCGAAACTCCAGACGACAATTCAGACTTGCGCGATGCGGTGATCCACGGCACGCCACTCAGACCTGTACGGCCAGCTGACCACGGCCACGCAGCAGCCCCAGCAGCAGATTGAGCACCAGGGCCAATACCAGCAGCACCATGCCCAGGGCGACCCCCTGAGCGTATTCTCCCTTGAGGGTCTCCAGGGCGATCGCGGTCGTGATGTTGCGGGTAAAGCCGGCAATGTTACCACCCACCATCATGGCGCAACCCACTTCCGCGATGATTCTACCAAACGCCGCCACCAACGCGGCCATCACCCCGAAGCGTGCCTCCATCACCAGCCGCCACAACGCCGCAGGCCGGGATGCCCCCAGTTGCAATGCGGTTTCCCAGGCACGTCTGTCCACGCCAGCCAGTGCCGCATGCAGCATCACCACCAATATCGGCAGCGCCAGCAGAATCTGGCCCAGAATCATCGCTGGCTGGGTGAACAGCAGATGCCAATCCCCCAGAGGGCCTGCCCGTGACAGCAGAATGAACAGCAGCAGCCCCACCACCACGGTAGGCACGGCCATCAGGGTATTCACCAGCGAGATCAACAGCCAGCGCCCCGGGAAGGCGCAACGCACCAGCACGAAGGCGATCAGCAGAGCCGGCGGTACAGCCACCAGCATGGCCATCAGCGAGACCCGGAAAGAGACGCCGATGATTTCCCAGAGTGCGGCGTCCATGCTCAGCAGGAGGCCCATGGCCTCCTGCGTGGTATGCCAGAGCGTCACGAACGCGGCGCCGCCTGCTGGGTGGCAGTCTCACCGCCGGCTGCCTGACCTGCACCACTGCCATCCGCTGTCTTCTGGGCATCGAAACCGGTTTCACCGTGGCTGGCATGGAACAGCGCCTGCCCCTTGAGACGGAAGTCATCGATCGCCTGCTGACCCTCACGGGAAATCAGCCACTGAGCCAGCGCACGGGCGCCTTCGGTGTTCAGACCTTCATGATTGGCCGGGTTGACCAGAATCACCTGGTAGGGATTGAACAGGCGCGCATCTCCCTCCACCAGCACGGAAAGGTCGAGCTTGTCCTGCATGGCAAGCCAGGTGCCGCGGTCACTCAGGGTGTAATCCTGCAGCTCGCTGGCCATGCTCAGCACCTTGCCCATCCCCTGCCCCACGGCCTTGTATGCCGAGAAGTCGGGGACGACATCGGCGCTCGCCCACAGCGACAACTCCTTCTTGTGAGTCCCGGAGTCATCACCGCGTGACACGAAGCCGGCATTGCTCTCGGCAATTCTGGCCAGGGCCGCGTCCACGTCGGACATTCCCTCGACATTGGCCGGATCCGCCTTGGGCCCCAGCAGCACGAAGTCGTTGTACATCACGCCATGTGGCTCAATGCCATACCCGGCATCGACGAACTTGCGCTCCGCGCCCGGCGCATGCGTCATCACCAGATCCACATCGCCATCCTGCCCCATGCGCAATGCCTTGCCGGTCCCTACGGCGATCACCTGGACAGTGACATCGTTGGCCTGTTCGTATGCCGGCAACAGATTGTCCAGCAGGCCGGAATTGTAGGTACTGGTGGTGGTCGCGAGGCGGATGATGTCATCCGCGGCCTGAGCGGGTTGCAGGCTCAGCGCGCCGAGAGACAGACCGGCGATGGCACCCAGCAGATGGCGGGCGGAGAGGATGTGGCGATGCGGCATGAGGTAGCTCCCTGGCGTGTCATTATCGGGGTGATTCACGAGGGAGATGTGCCTCCAGCGATGGCTGGCCATCTCCCCGCGGCAAGACATTGCAAGCAGCGTGCCCGCAAGGCCACGCTCTCGCCATTCATCTGCAGGCTTGTCCTGCACATGGCCCGCTGGCAATGCCTGGATGCCCGGGTGAGCGCCGGCGAGAATACTGACAGGATATCGCCGCCCTGCCACAGGCGGGTCATCTTGACCCACCCGTGAGCCTGCGCGGGACGACACGATACACTGTTCCTTCGCGCTGGCCACCCGCTCGCGGCCCTGACTCTCGCTGCTGCGATGGCCTCATGCGCGGGCCTCTGGACCTCGCTTCACCCGACACCGTGGTGACTGTGCCCGCGCCGGGCGAAAGCGAATGCCGAGAGAATCGCAAGATCGAGAGAATGGCTAGATAAAGTACCGTGCGCCGCGCGACAATGAGCGAACGAACGCCACCCTGACACGCCATACCCGTATGACCATCGCCCCGATGCACGCCACGCATGATAGAGGAACGCCATGACCGTCCACGCCACCTCTCCCGCACGGGAGGCGCGTCGCGCCACGCACGACCAGGCTTTGCCGACCGCATCGGTCCTGATCGTCGATGACGAGCCGGGCATGCGGCGTTACCTGGAAAAGGCGCTGGCATCCCGCTTCGCGATGATCGAAGCCGTCGAAAGCGTCGAGCAGGCCGAATCGCTGCGCTCGCGCCTGCATTTTGACCTCATCCTGCTCGACATCCGCCTGCCGGGACGTGATGGCCTTGAGTGGGAAGAAGCCCTGTCACCGTCATCGGTCAGCGACGTCATCTTCATGACGGCCTATGCCGATCTCGATACCGCCGTACGTGCCCTGCGCGCAGGTGCCAGTGATTTCATCATCAAGCCGTTCCGCCTCGAACAGCTGCACGCCGCGATAGACCGCTGCCTCGAACGCCGCCAGCTGGCACGCGAGAACTTCCTGCTGCGTCGCGACAATGCACGCCACCAGGGTGAGGAGGCCAGCCTGCAGGGCGAGACCCCCGGCATGCAGGAACTCGCGCAGATCATCGCGCGCGTCGCGCCGGCCCCCTCTCCCGTGCTGATACTCGGGGAATCCGGCACCGGCAAGGAGCTGGCGGCACGCGACCTGCACCGCCTCTCCGGACGGCGCGGTGCCTTCGTACCGGTCAACTGTGGCGCCATCAGTCCGGAACTTCTGGAGAGCGAGCTTTTCGGTCACCTCAAGGGGGCCTTCACCGGCGCCCACCGCGGACGTGATGGGCTGTTCAGCTTCGCCGATGGCGGCACCCTGTTCCTGGATGAAATCGGCGAGATGCCGCTGACCATGCAGTCCAGGCTGTTGCGGGTACTGGAAACCCGACGCGTGCGCCCAGTGGGCGGTGAGCAGGAGCAGGCCGTCGATGTGCGCATCGTGGCCGCCACCCATCGCACGCTCGAGACGGAGGTCGCGGCGGGTCGCTTCCGGGAAGACCTCTACTACCGCTTGAACGTGCTCAGCTTGCAGCTGCCGGCGCTGCGGGATCGCCCCGCGGACATTCCTGCCCTGGCCCTGCATTTCTCTCGACAGCTGTCGCGCGAACTGGGACTGCCCGAGGTCCCCTGGGATCACACCGACCTTGCACGCCTGTGTCGCTATGCCTGGCCCGGCAACGTGCGTGAATTGAAGAATGTCATCGAGCGCGCGCTGCTGCTGGGCCGCCTGCCCGGCGATGCCCTCCCGGCCTCCGGCACCTCTCTCACGTCTGGCCATGCCGGTATGCCCGGCGCTTCGGATGCACCAGGCGACGCTGCCGCTCCCCATGCGGGGGGGGAGGCCGACAGCGAGGCTTCACACGGCTATCCGCTGGAGTGGTCGCTGGATCGTGTTGAGCAAGCGCATCTGCGTGCAGTACTGGAGCATCACGCCAACAACAAGTCCGCTGCCGCGCGTCAGCTGGGCATCTCGCGCAAGACGCTGGATCGCAAGCTGACCCACTGGCGCGCCGAGGCCGAGAGCGCCATGCCTGACCGCGACTCGTCTCACCGCTCGGCTGATGACCCTGCATGATCCAGCGCCTGCGCCATTACCTTGCCGGCTCCCTGCGCCGCCGCCTGCTGGTGCTGACGCTGGCCCCGCTGCTGCTGCTGCTGCTGGCGCTGGTCGGCCTGACCGCCTATTGGACCACCGCCTACACCGACCGCCAGCTGTACATGAACGTGCGCAGCGATCTCGATGTGGCAAGCCGCACGCTGCAACGTCAGCACCAGCGACTTCGTGACGGCCTGGAAACCCTGCGCCGCAACCTGCGCCAGTCCACCACGCTGCCAGGCCCGTCCTCACCATCGACCGAGACACTGGCGCCTCGTCTGAAGGCGTTGCGTGAGACCCTCAACGCCGATTGGCTCCGCTGGCTGCCAGCGGAGCAGCTCGGACAGACGCCCGGTGTCGCCGCCCTGGTTCCGCGTCTGCGCCAGGGCGAGAGTCTGGATGGCCTCGACATGCTCAGCGGCGATTCGCTGGCATCCCTCGACCCCTTGCTGGCAGAGCGAGCCCGCCTGGCCCTGCGCCGAACCCCCCATGCACAACCCAGCGCGCGGCGTGAGGAAACGCGCGGCATGCTGCTGCGTGCACTGGTGCCGATCATGGATTCACGCGGGACGCTCGTGGGCGTGCTTGATGCCGGGCGGCTGCTCAATCGTGACCCCAACCTGGTGGATGAGATCCGCGATCTCCTCTACGGCCCGGGGACGCTGCCGCTGGATGGCACAGGCACCATCACCCTGTTTCTGGACGATGTCCGAATTGCCACCAACGTGACTGACAGCACCGGTGAACGCGCACTCGGCACGCAGGCCTCGCTCGAAGTGACCCGTCAGGTCATCGGTGAGGGGCAGCGCTACGTCAATCGCGCCTTCGTGGTACGCGACTGGTTCGTTGCCGCCTATGCGCCTCTGGATTCTCTGGACGGCCAGCGAATCGGCATGATCTACGCGGGCTACCCCCAGGCACCCTACGTGCGACTCTACCGGGAGACATTGGTCCACATCAGCCTGGTACTGCTGGCGGTCAGCCTGTTGGGAGTTCTGCTGGTCTGGGGCGGGGTCGAGCGCCTGATGCGCCCCATTCGCCAGATACGCCATGTGGTGCATGCCGTTCGCGATGCACCCTCCAGTGATGGGCTGCGCATCGGGCCGCTTGCCTCGCTTGGGCCAGAACAGCGTCGTGGTGATGAGCTGGATGAGCTGGCGCAGGAATTCGATACCATGCTGGCGCGGCTGGAGGCGCACCGCAGCGAGATTCAGGCGGCCGCCAATACCCTGGAAGCCCAGGTCGAGGACCGCACGCGTGACTTGAGCGCACAGACGAACACGCTGCGCGAGCGCAGCCAGGCACTGGAGGAGCATGTCCGCCTGTTGCGCGAAGCACGCGCGAAGCTGTTGACCCGCGAGAAGCTGGCAGCACTCGGGGAACTCACGGCAGGCATCGGGCATGAGATCAACAATCCCGCCGCCGTCATCCTCGGGCATGTCGAGTTGATCGAAGTCATTCTCGGCGACCAGGCAGACCCCGTACGCGAGGAAATCGCGACCATCATCCATCAGGTGGAACGGATTCGCGCGCTGGTCGACAACCTGCGCCAATATGCACGTGACCCACATCAGGCGAGCCACCACGGCGCACAGGCAGAGCTGCCTGACCTGCCGGGCGAGACGCTCCCCACCACGCTGAGCCCCCCGAACCTCAGCCAGATTCATCCAGATGAGGCCATCCATAGCGTCGAAGTACTGGTACGCCATGCGCTGGATCATCACGGACACAGATTGACGCATGAGCTCTCGGCGACACGTCAGATCGAGGCCGACCGCGCCCAGCTGACACAGGTGCTGGTCAACCTGCTCATCAATGCCATCGAGATGGCACCCGGACCGGACACGCTATGCATCACCAGCGCCGATCGGGACGCGACGCTCGCCGGTGTGGAGGAGGATCATTCGCCGGTGATGACAGGAGACCCCGGCGGTGAGGTCGTGGCCGGCATCGAGATCCGGATCATCGATCACGGCAATGGCGTCCCGGAACACCTCAGGGAGCGCATCTTCACCCCTTTCTTCACCACGCGCGCCAACGGCTCCGGCATCGGTCTGTCGGTCTCGTCCGGGTTGATCACGCAACTGGGCGGACGACTGTGGCTGGAAGAGACGCCCGGGGGCGGCGCGACCTTCTGCCTGTGGCTACCTTGCATCGCGCGGCGTCACCACGAAGACAACCAGGGCCGACACCTGCTCGAGACCCTGAGCGCCGGTGGCAGCAGCCGTGCCAGTTGATCCCCCTGCCCTGCCATCCACCGACCGGAGCCTTTGCCATATGCCATCGGCCAATTCGACTCCCTCTCCAGCCCGCCAGACCTCGACGGCATCCACCGATGAGCCACAAGCCCGTCACGCGAACACATCGCCGACGCTTGGCCAGCGCCTGCGCATCCTGCGCACCCGCCACGGCCTGTCTCAACGCGAACTCGCCAAGCGCGCCAACGTGACCAACTCGACCATTTCCCAGGTCGAACAGGATGCCGTCAGCCCCTCTGTCAGCTCGCTCAACAAGATACTCGATGTCTTCCCCGTCTCGCTCAGTCACTTCTTCAGCGACGAGATCCCCGAGGCGCCTGCGCGAGTGCTGCGCCGTGAGGAGCATGCACCATGCGAGGAAAGCCCCGCTGACACGCGACTGCGCAAGATTCCCGACTGGCCTGATGCCTCAGGGCAGCGTCGTCAGAAACCGCAGGTCACGCTGGGGAGGCTTGAAGACCATGACAGCGTCAGCCTGCAGGCAAGCCATGACAGCCTCTTGCTCGTCACCCGCGGGCGACTGCGCATCGAGCTGCCGGCAGAAGCGCTCGATATCCACCTCAGATCCGGAGATGCCGTGCGGCTGCAGGCCGGAGAGCGCTACCGACTACACCATGCCCAGGCGCAAGATGCTGATGGGTCTGAACCACTGGACGAGGAAAGCCTGACAGCCTGTCACTGGTCATGCATCGCCAGCGCGGGATAAACCGAAGGAGCCCCCTTTCTTCCCAGCGAGCCACGCATCAATCAAGAATGCCCCTCTTTCCTGCCAGTACCGCGACACGAAAGAGGGGCATTCATCAGAACCGCGATTCACCTGGGCATCCGCTCACTCGACAGGCCGTGAGGGTTCACTCCCCCTCTTTCGCCGGGGGCAGCACCAGATTGAGCACGATCCCCAGAATGGCCGCCAGGCTGACGCCCTGCAGCGTGAACTGGCCACCACCAACCTGCATGCCGCCAATCCCGAAGACCAGAATCAAGGACGCGATCACCAGATTGCGCGGCGCGGTAAGCGAATCACCGGCACGCACCAGGGTGTTCATCCCCACCACGGCGATCGACCCGAACAGCAGGCACATGATGCCACCCATGACAGGGGTGGGAATCGTCTGCAGTACCGCCCCCACCTTGCCGATGAAGGCAAGCGAGATGGCCACGCAGGCCGCGACGGTCATGACACGCGGATTGAAATTGCGCGTCAGCATGACGGCGCCCGTCACTTCCGAGTATGTCGTGTTGGGCGGTCCACCGAACAATGAGGCCGCGCTGGTGGCCAGGCCATCTCCCAGCAGTGTCCGATGCAGTCCCGGCTTCTTCAGATAGTTCTGACGCGTCACGGAGCCGATGGCCACCATGTCACCGATATGCTCCACGGCCGGTGCGATGGCGACCGGAATCATGAACAGGATGGCGGAGAACTCGAAGGTAGGAGCGGTGAAGCTTGGCAGGGCCAGCCACGCCGCCTCCGCCACAGGCGACAGGTCGATCACCCCCATGGCCAGTCCCAGCAGATAGCCGGTGATGATCCCGCCGAGAATCGGGATGAGGCGCCACAGTCCGCGACCGAAGATCGACAGTATCAGGGTGACGGCAAGACTCACCAGCGAGAGGGTCAGTGCCTGTCCATGAGAAATGGTGTCACTGAATTCCCCCGTGGCCATCTGGACGGCGGTCGGTGCCAGCGCCAGTCCGATCACCATGATGACAGGCCCCACCACCACGGCAGGCAACAGGCGATGCACGATGCCGACGCCCTTGAGACGAATGCACTGCGCCAGCAGCACATAGACCAGTCCGGCAACGAACAATCCCCCCATGGTGGCGGGAATGCCGAAGTTGGCGACCGAACTCTGGATGGGAGCGATGAAGGCAAATGACGAGGCGAGAAAGACCGGCACGCTCGCCTTGGTGACGCTCTGGAAGACCAACGTCCCGACCCCTGCCGTGAACAGCGCGACGTTGGGATCAAGGCCAGTCAGCAACGGCACCAGCACCAGCGCACCGAAGGCCACGAAGAGCATCTGTGCTCCCGTGATCAGCGTCGCCAGCGTGAAAGGCTCCTTCTCAGGAATCTGGTGAGCATCGTGAGAGGCAGAGGAAGCGGAGTCCGGGGCTTGAGAAGACGACATGGCGGAAGATTCTATTCAATGAACTGACGAAGGAAGGCCTCAACCTGACTGCTCAGACAGGTAAGGCAGATACAAAAACGCCCCACGCAAGGCGTAGGGCGTCGAGAGCTCAGGCGAGGCGTTTAGCGCGTGCCGAAGATCTTGTCACCGGCGTCACCAAGACCCGGGACGATGTAGCCATTCTCATCAAGACGATCATCGACGGAAGCCGTGAAGATCTCGATGTCAGGATAGGACTCCTGCACCTTGGCGATGCCTTCCGGTGCCGCGACCAGCACGATCACCTTGATCTGCTGGCAGCCCTTGGCCTTCAGCATGTCCAGCGTGGCGATCATGGAACCGCCTGTCGCCAGCATCGGGTCGATGACGATCGCCAGACGCTCATCGAGATCCGAGACGAACTTCTCGAAGTACGGTACCGGCTCGAGGGTTTCCTCATCACGGTACAGCCCCACCACGCTGATGCGCGCGCTGGGAATCAGGTCCGTCACCCCTTCCAGCATGCCGAGACCGGCACGCAGGATCGGCACGATGGTCACTTTCTTGCCCTTGATGCTCTGGACGTCCAGCTCGTTGCCGCTCCAGGCGTCAATGGTGGTAGTTTCCAGCTCAAGGTCCTGGGTTGCCTCATAGGTCAACAGCTTGGCGACCTCACTGGCCAGCTCACGGAAGCTCTTGGTGCTGATGCCTGCTGCACGCATCAGGCCGAGCTTGTGCTGGACCAGTGGATGATTGATGGCATGGACGCTCATGGAAATACCTCTTGGGACAGAAGATGGTGCTCATGATTGCGCAGCACTACCCCGCCAGCGAGGGACGATGGCAGGCAGAGAGGCTGGCAAATTGGGCGTATTCTAGCCGAGCAGGACTTTGATGTTAAGCGCACCCGACATCGTCACAGGCGAGGCGGTCAAGAAAATCGCCGACGGCTGAACAGTAATCAGGGTAATCGAAGCGCTCAGCCAGAATCTGGCGCGCACGTCGGCCCATTTCACACCGAAGCTCAGGACTGGCGATCCATTTATCAAGCACTTCTGCTGCTGCCACTGGCGATATCACCCTGGCCGCAACGATGGCATCCTCGTCAGGCGAATAGACCCTGACCTCTGGCCCGACGAAAGCGAGATCATGCTCTGCAAGTTCACCTATGGATCTGATGGTGGGAAGCACGGCGCCATTCTCTCCCGCGATGACCTGCTCCGGCAGCCCATCGACATTGCCGACGATGGTCGGCACGCCATGCGCCAAGGCTTCCTGCACCACGTTACCGAATGGCTCACGCCAGGAAGGGCAGATGAAAGCATCCAGCGTGCAATAGAATTCCGACATCTCCTTGACCGCGCCATGAAACGTCACGACATCGGCCAGCCCCCACCTTGTCACCAGTGCTTGCAAGGGGGGTCGCAAAGGCCCGTCTCCCGCGATATGCAGCTCCACATTCGCATGGGTTTCCCGCAGCAATCTGATGGTCTCGAGCGCCACGACAGGCGCCTTGAGTGCCGTCAGTCGACCGGCAAACCCCAACCGGAAGACGTCGCCGTCATGGGTTGCTGTCACCTGCGGTAGCGACATGGCATTGCGTGCCACAAGCGCCGGGCACTCCTCTGATAGACCTAGCTTCAGCTGGAGCATGCGCAGTGATGCATGGGAATTGCAGATGACGCCGGACCAGCGTTCCACGTAGCGCTGGATATCGGGAGCCGGCTCGATGAACCAGGCGCTGCCTCTCTCGAAATGCACGATGGGTACGTCATTTGGGAGAGCAATGGGGAAGTTGCGATATTTATTCCAGATGACCAACTGCTCAAGCGTCAATGATTTCAGCAATTTCCGCTGATACGTAGAACGCAACCATGGAATCTGCTTGGGAAGATTGATGCCACGAGGTCCCTTGACGGAATGAATTCGCCAGAAATGATCACTCAATTCTTCTTGTACGATAGGGTGGATTCGATCGGTCATCGGAAGGACATGATAATCATTTCCGGCTTCCAGCATGGTAGTGAAGAAGCGTGAAAAGTGACGTTCCACTCCGCCCAGATTTCTCAGGCTGACGAGATGACCTATCTTCGGCTGACTTCCCATGGCGCTCCTTCTATGTGAATGCGTCCCTATCGGAAGCCAACATTATCACAACGGAAACATCAGCACCGCGCCATGCCTGACATCCCCGATGACTCACCTGCCCTCTCATGAGAGGATGAGTCCACACCCAACCTCCGACAATCATTGCTCAAGAAGGATACCCAAAATTGGCAAAGTCCTGTGCATAGAGGATGGCCAACTTCTCTCGCGTGGCAGACGCCATACTTTCCTGAGCCACACGACAGCGGACATCCCCCTTGTTGCGATGAGCAATGGAGGAATCGATACCCAGCTTCTCAGCGACAATCTTGAAGTCCTGATCCAGCGTCTCGAAATGTCCCAGGAAATCCACCATCAACCTGTCATCTGCCGACATGATGAAAGAAGATTGAGAGTGGAATAACAGATGACTGCGAAAAGCACCTTGCCAGAGCCCGTTTTCCACAAAGTCATCAAAGCCACGATACTTTGCGAGTGAGGCTGCCACGCGACTGTCCTCAGGTCCCTGATTCCCACCCTTCAATATATAATGGTATGCGGAAAAAGCGCGATCATAGGGATTTCGCACAAAGGAGAACTTGAAGTAATTATTGAATTTCTTGCTGTCGGCTTTTTTATAAGTTTGCCAGGAAACGTGATCTCGGCCTTTTTCACTCTTCTTTCCCAATGCGGCTAGAACCGAGGTCCCGGCGGCCTTGGGAATATGTATGAAAATACATTTGTTGCGATCAAAGTGTTTACGATAAGGGAATTCGTGCTTCAACCACATGACAAGCCTCATACATAGATTGCGAATGATCCGTCACCTTGCCGCAAGAGTAGGCAAACAATACGCATTTTTCGTGTACATACCGTCAAAAAAAGGAAGAAGTAGATCATGCGCCAGCGCAATGTTACAGTACATGGAAATAGACTTACGGTGTGACCATCAGCCATGCTCCATATCTTTATATCGTGCGATGAAAACTATGCGCCTCATCTAGCCACGACTATCATGTCCATACTTGATAACTGTCAAAAGCCAGAAGCGCTGAGCTTCATCATTGGTGATGGAGGACTGTCGTCCGACACCATTTCCAGATTGCACGCAATGATCGCACCCTACCAGTCACAGATCACCTTTACTTACCTGCACGAGAGCAAGTTTGAAGGACTGGAGGTCAAACGTTACGGGCTTTCCATCTATTTCAGATTATATCTGAGTGAGGTCATCGACCCTTCCATTCAACATATCGTATGCATTGATTGCGATACTATCGTCGTGGGCGATATCACGACGATCATGGATGACCTGCCGACCCAGGACTTCACGCTGGCCGCTGTGGAGAATATTGGCCGATCTCCTTATAAATCATTAGGCCTGGAGAAAGGCAAATATTTCAACTGCGGCTTGATGTTGATCAACATGCCTCGCTGGAAGGAATATAATATTGGCGAGAGGGCATTATATTTCTTGAGAAAACACCCCGAACTCTGTCTATACCCTGAACAATCCGCACTGAATAAAATTCTCGACGGCCAATGGACACAATTACCGTTGGTCTGGAATGCTCAACGTCCTGCTTACAAGATTCTTGAGAAAAGAATGGATGAACAGCATAGAGCAGAACATGAGTTCCTGGAGTCCATCAAGAAACCCAAGATGATTCACTACATGGGAAAAGGCAGCAAGCCTTGGGAGTATGGCTCACTGCATCCATTGAAGGATGTTTACTTTTATTATAGAGCCAAGACGCCATGGGCCTCTGGCAATATCGTCAACAACAAGACACTCAAGAAATCCATTCTGTCTTATATTGAATTGCAGAAGTTATACAAGTACCACAAGAGAAGATCCATGAGCCAGGAGTTGCTTGACGCTCATCGATAACGATTTCCTTGAATGGCATCTCTCGGAGATGCCATTCAATTCATCATCATGGCCGCCTCTTGATTACCGCTTGTCCACTACCTCGGCAATGAAGTCACCAATCCCCTGGCAGTACCGTTGCTGACAGAAATCTCGTGCGATGATATCGCGGGCGACCGTCCCCATCTCTCTCCGCTGCTCCGGGCTTTCCGCCCAACGCTGCAGGACATCGGCAATGGCGGCCGAGTCCAGGACATGCGCCTGCACGATGGCATCGCGCTCGGGTGAATAGACTCTGTCCGGCCCCTGGACGAAGTCTTCTCCATAACGGGCGAGCTCATCCTTCGGGCGTCCGGGCGTCAGCACCTCACCATTGAGGCCGGAGGTGATCTGCTCCGGCAATCCATCGACATTGCCGACGATCGCAGGCACTCCATGCGCCAGGGCTTCCTGCACCACATTGCCGAACGGCTCGCGCCAGGAAGGACAGATGAAGGCATCGAGGGAAGAATAGAATTCACTCATGTCACTGAGCAGGCCACAGAAGCGGACACTGTCTTCAAGCCCCCACTCGATGACCAATGACTTGAGAGCCGCCTCCAGCGTCCCCGTACCAGCGATCCAAAGCTCAGCATGGGGCACATTGACCTTGAGATCTCGCAGCGCCTCGATGGCAATCACTGGCGCCTTGAGGCCGGTCAGGCGTCCTGCAAAACCGATTCTGAATCGCGAAGCCGGATGCGTGGAGGCCTTCTCGGGAAGCACGATGGAATTGCGCACCACCTTGCAGGGCAAGGTGTCACGGATGCCGAGCGACAATTGCAACATGCGACTGGCGGCATGGGAGTTGCAGATGATGCCATCGAGCCTCGAGAGGTAATCCTCGACCTCGGGGGTAGGCTCCACGAACCAGGCAGCGCCATGCTCGTAATGGATGAGGCTGATGTGCTCAGGAAAATGCAGAGGATGGTGACGCAGCTTGTTCCACACCACGATTGCCTGCATCTCTTCATCATCGAGCAATCGCGCCTGGCAGTTATCCCGCAGCCAGGGGAGCTGACGCGGGATCTTGATACCGAGATAGCGCTTTATATCGTGCACGCGACCTGGAAAGTCCGCATAGACGGACTGCAGCATCGGATGAATCTCGGGGGTCTGCAACAGCACATGATGATCACGCTCATTGGCGGCCATGCGATAGAAATTGGTGAAGGTGCGCTCGGCCCCTCCCAGGTTCTTGAGACTGATCAGATGACCCGCGCGAGGTCCTTGCAATGTCGGATGCGTCAATGTGGTTTCTCGTCTTCACTCTCAGGTATCAAGCAGTGGCAGCTGCCAATCTATCGGCACATCGCCACGTGCCTCCAGCCAGGCATTGGCCTGTGAGAAGTGACGAGAACCGAAGAATCCGCGGTGCGCTGCGAGAGGCGACGGATGCGGAGCGTGGAGTACCAGATGCTTCTGGCGATCCACGGCCCCCGCCTTCTTCTGGGCATGACTGCCCCAGAGCAGGAAGACGACACCCTCGCAGTGCTGGTTGATCACGTCGATGGCGCGGTCGGTGAACTGCTCCCAACCTTGCTTCTGATGCGAGGCGGCCTTGCCCTGCTCGACCGTCAGCACGCTATTGAGCAGCAATACCCCTTGCTCCGCCCAGCTTTCGAGGAAGCCGTGATCCACGGGTTCGACCCCGACATCGACAGCCAGTTCCTTGTAGATGTTCTTCAGTGAGGGCGGCGGGCGCACGCCGGGGCGTACCGAGAAGCAGAGGCCATGTGCCTGGTCCGGCCCGTGATAGGGGTCCTGCCCCAGGATCACGACCTTGACGTTGCTCAGCGGGGTCAGCCAGAAGGCGCGAAACCAGTCCTGCGAGTGCGGGTAGATCACCTTGCCGGCATCTTTCTCGGCGCGCAGGTAGGCCTTGAGCCGCTGCATGTACTCGGCATGGAATTCCTGCCCGAGATGCGCCTGCCAGTCGGCAGGCAGCACCTGGGAGCTACCGGAGGTGGCAGTCTCCAACGGCATGTCAGCTGTCGCTCTCTTGCTTCTTGAGCTGCTCGGAGATCGGTTCGACGTAGGCGATACCCATGTCCCACGGGAACTGGATCCAGCAGTTCTGCGGCACTTCGGTGATGAAATCATCGACCAGCGGACGGCCTTCCGGCTTGGCGTAGACGGTCACGAAATGGGCCTTGGGCAACATGTCGCGCACGGCACGTGCGGTGTTGCCGGTGTCGACGAGGTCATCGACCAGCAGCCAGCCGTCACCGTCATGATCGACGCCCTTGACCACTTCCAGCCCCCCCTGCTCCATGTGGTCGTGGTAGCTCTTGATGCACACGGTGTCGATATGGCGGATGCCCAGCTCACGGGCGATCAGGCCAGCCGGGATCAACCCACCACGGGTGATGGCGATGATGCCCTTGTAGTCACGACCGATCAGGTCATGACAGAGCGCGCGCACGTCGCGGTGCAGCTGGTCCCAGGAGACGATGAAATGGTCGTGATAGCGTTCGGAAGACATGTGGGTCACTCGCAATGACGGAACAGGAACAAAGCATGGTGGCTGGCGTGCCACCCTACAAGGGACAGATCGCGCCGGTGTGAAACGACACTGCCGGCGACGACGATATCGGATGTTGTCTGCAACGACGATGGCCCTGCCAGAAGACAGGGCCATCGTCGTTGCGCAGGCTTACTCGGCTTCGGTAAAGCTGCAGGCGGCGAAGACGCTGTGGCCTTCCTCGCGGATCTTGGCGGAACCTCCCAGCTCTGGCAGGTCGATGATCGCGGCGGTCTCCACCACGATACCGCCGGTGCGCTCGATCAGCTTGCAGGCCGCCAGCATGGTGCCACCGGTGGCGATCAGGTCATCCATCACCAGGATGCGATCGCCTTCACGGAAGGCATCGGAATGCAGTTCGACGGTGGACTCACCGTATTCCAGCGTGTAGGTCTCGCTGATGGTCTTGAACGGCAGCTTGCCCTTCTTGCGCACCGGCACGAAGCTGCAGCCCAGCTCATAGGCCAGCGGTGCACCGATGATGAAGCCGCGTGCATCGATGGCGGCGATGGCGTCGATCTCCATCTCCTGATAGCGGTGCACGAAGGAGTCGATCAGCTTGCGGAACGCGGCGGAATTCTGCAGTACCGGCGTGATGTCACGGAAGTTGACACCCGGCTGGGGCCAATCCGGCACGGTGCGGATGACAGACTTGATGTAGTCGCTGTAGATGCTCATTAAAGGGCTCCGTCGAGGAACAGGTATTTGCAGGCAAACAGGACGGCGAGAATCACCAGCCCCGGGCTCAGATCACGATAGCGGCCAGAGAACAGCTTGATCACGGCGTAGCTGATGAAGCCCAGTGCGATCCCGTTGGCAATCGAGTAGGTCAGTGGCATCACCAGGGTGGCGATCACCACTGGCGCGGCTTCGGTAATGTCATTCCAGTCGATGCGCGCCAGGCCACCTGTCATCAGGCAGGCGACATAGAGCAGCGCACCCGCGGTGGCAAAGGCGGGGATGGAGGTGGCCAGCGGTGACAGGAACAGACTGACGAGAAACAGCCCCGCCACGACCACCGCGGTCAGTCCTGTGCGTCCGCCTGCCGCCACACCGGTGGCAGATTCGATATAGCTGGTGACATTCGAGGTCCCCATCACCGAACCGGCCATGGTCGCGCTGGAGTCTGCCATCAGGGCACGACCGAGACGCGGCAGGTGGCCACGCTCGTTGGTGAGTCCCGCCTGCTGGGACACGGCGATCAACGTGCCCGAGGTATCGAACAGATCGACGAACAGGAACGCGAAGATGATCGACACCATGCCCAGGTTGAAGGCACCGGCGATGTCGAGCTGTGCGAATGTCGGCAGTATGCTCGGCGGCATCGAGGCAAGGCCATGGAAGTCATTGTTGCCGGTCAGGGTCGCCAGCAGCGTCACCACCAGGATGCCGATCATCACGGCGCCGATCACCTTGCGGTAGGACAGCGCGACGATCAGGAAGAATGACAGCAGCGCATACAGGGCTGCCGGCGAGGACAGATCACCCAACGTGACCAGAGTGCCCGGTGCATCAACGACGATGCCGCTGCCCTGCAGCGCGATGATCGCCATGAAAAGGCCGATGCCCGCGGCGATGCCCGTCTTCAGTGAGGCCGGAATGGCGTTGATGATCCACTCCCGGATCTTGAAGGCGGAGAGCAGGAAGAAACTCACCCCGGACAGAAAGACCGCGCCCAGCGCGATCTGCCAGGGAACGCCCATCTGCCCCGCCACCGTATAGGTGAAGAAGGCCGTCAGGCCCATGCCGGGTGCCAGCGCGATCGGGTAGTTGGCGTAGAGCCCCATGATCAGGCAGCCAAGGGCAGCTGCCAGGCAGGTCGCCACGAAGACGGCGCCGTGATCCATGCCGGTGGAGGCCAGCATCGAGGGGGCAACGAAGATGATATAGGCCATCGCCAGGAAGGAAGTGAATCCGGCGATGACTTCGGTACGCACATTGGTACCGTGCTCCGAGAGCTTGAAGAGACGTTCCAGCATGAGGGAAACCCTTATCCTTGAGCAGTGCCTGTCCGGCAAGCCGCAGTGGTCGATGACGTTCGGGAACAGCGGATCAACACGAACTCACTCGGACAGGTATGCTGCACAGGGGGCAACCATGGCTTCCCCCTCGTTCAGCCTGCCTGAACCACGATGCCCTGCCGGTGGCAGGGCATCGAAAGGCGCAACATGGTACCCAAAGGTCTGCAGCGAATCGAGCATTGCAGGCATATTTCCTGACCGGTCAGACGGGTTCTGGCGTCCTGCCAGCGAATTGACCCCGCAGGAAGCCTGCAAGCCTCATGCCAGCCGTGAGGCCATGACTCGCTCCACCGTCTCGACGATGGCCTGGGTCTGGGGGTCCACCTCGAGATTGACCCGATCCCCCACCGCGCGCTCACCCATCAGGGTGCGCTCAAGGGTTTCCGGTATCAGATTGACGCAGAAACGCGTGCCCTGGACCTCCCCGATGGTCAGACTGACACCGTCAAGTCCCACATAGCCCTTGTCGAACAGGAAACGCATCAGCTCAGCGGGAGCCTGGAACCAGATCCGGCGATTGTCGGCCGTGGCTTCAATGGCATCGAGGGTGACCATCGCCATGACGTGACCGGACATGGAGTGGCCACCGATTTCATCCCCGAAGCGCGCTGCCCGCTCGATGTTGACCCGACTGCCCACCTTGAGCTCGCCGAGGTTGGTCAGTCGCAGTGTCTCACGCATCAGATCGAAACTGGCCAGCTGACCCTCGAGTGCCGTCACGGTCAGGCAGCAACCGTTGTGCGCCACTGACGCCCCGGTTTCCAGCCCCTGCTCCAACCCCTGCGGCAACCGGACCTGATGGGTACGAAACTCCGGACGCTCTTCAATGGCGACCACTTCCGCCATGCCTTGCACGATACCGGTGAACATGCGCTTCCTTATCCTTGCACTGCTTCCCGCAGAGCGGGAACCCATGAATATGATGACAGGCCATGACACCCGGGCACTGATGACACCACGAGATCCGACATGCCGATGGGAAATCCTAGCATGCCGGACTCGATGCCGGCAGCCATCACGCCTCCTTCACGCCATCGAGCGAAAAGAAGATGAGCAGGCCTGCTGTCAAGGGTTGGCCTTGCGCCACGGGGCTGGCAAGGCGTCCTGCGTGTAAGACATCTCTGACAGCGAGTATCGGCAAATTGCCATATCGAACGACAGTTCGAATAAACCGTCAACGCCAGACCAAAGTCGTTGACACCCCGAGGGTGACTGATAGAATGCGCCTCAAATCTGTTTGGCGCCGATTTGTACCCGGATTGCGGGCGCCCACTCCGAGAGTCTGTCTCCCGGGGTGCAAGTTCTGCTAAAAGGGTGTGTCCAGCGTTGATGGCCACCCATCTTGGGTGGTCTTTTTTTCCTCTCTGGATCACTCTCCTCTTGCCAGGCGTGCCTTGCCCTTCTCGGCGCAGTGCACGACACACGCAGAACAGGCGGCTTGCCGCAGACCTTCGCCCGCATTCCGGTTGGTGCCTTAACCATTCGGACCCCCATGATCACACTCAAGAACGTCTCCAAGACTTACGGCAGTGGTGACAAGGCCGTGGTCGCGCTCAAGGATGCCAGTCTCACGGTTCCCCAGGGCGCCATTACCGGTGTCATCGGCCTGTCCGGTGCCGGAAAATCGACCCTGATTCGCTGCGTCAATCTGCTCGAACGCCCCACCGAGGGCAGTGTCGTGGTCGATGGTCAGGAGCTGACCGCACTCGACGACAGCGCCCTGCGTCGTGCTCGCCACCAGATCGGCATGATCTTCCAGCACTTCAACCTGCTGTCCTCGCGCACCGTCTTCGCCAACGTGGCCTTGCCGCTGGAACTGGCCGGAATCTCCAAGGCCGAGATCAGCCAGCGCGTCGAGCCACTGCTGGAACTGACCGGCCTGAGCGACAAGGCAAGCCAGTATCCTGCCCAGCTGTCCGGCGGACAGAAGCAGCGCGTCGCCATCGCTCGCGCACTCGCCAGCCGCCCCAAGGTGCTGCTGTGCGATGAAGCCACCTCGGCGCTCGATCCCCAGACCACTGCCTCCATTCTCGAGCTGCTCAAGGACATCAATGCCAAGCTGGGCCTGACCATCCTGCTGATCACCCATGAAATGGAAGTGGTCAAGAGCATCTGTGATCAGGTTGCATTGATCAGCGGCGGCGAGCTGGTGGAAGTGGCGGCGGTCGGCGATTTCTTCACCGCCCCGCAGACCCGCCTGGGCCGCGAATTCCTCAATGAATTCCTGGAACTCGAACCGCCACGCGCACTGGTCGAGCGCCTGGAGGCGACTCCCGGCCCGCACACCCATCCGGTGGTCCGTCTGGCCTTCAGTGGCGACGCCGTCTCCACGCCGCTGATCTCGCGCCTTGCGCGTGAGTGTCAGGTGGACGTCAGCATCCTGCAGGCCAAGGTGGAATCCATTCAGGACCGCACCCTGGGCCTGATGATCGCCGAACTGATGGGCGACAGCGCCCAGACCCAGCAGGCGCTGGACTATCTCGAATCCCACGACCTGAAAGTGGAGGTGCTCGGCCATGTCACCCGCACTGCTTGAACTCGTCCTGTCCTCCACCCTCGAGACCCTCTACATGGTCGCGGTGGCAGGCCTGATCTCCGCGGCACTCGGTATTCCGCTGGGCGTGGCACTCTACACCTCGCGCCCGGGCCAGATTCTCGCGCGCCCGGTACTCAACAGCGTGCTGAGCATCATCACCAACATCGGCCGCTCGGTGCCCTTCATCATTTTGATGGTGGCGATCATCCCGCTGACGCGCCTGATCGCCGGCAGCTCGATCGGCACCAATGCCGCCATCGTGCCGCTGACCATCGCCTCGATTCCCTTCGTCGCCCGTCTGATCGAAGGCGCCTTGAATGAAGTCGGCCCGGGGCTGGTCGAAGCCGCTCAGGCCATGGGTGCCACGCCGATGCAGATCATCACCAAGGTCCTGCTGCCGGAAGCACGCGGCGGCATCATCAATGGTCTGACCATCACCGTGGTCACCTTGATCAGCTATTCCGCCATGGCCGGTACCGTCGGTGGCGGCGGCCTGGGGGATCTCGGCATCCGCTACGGCTACAACCGCTTCGACCCGATGGTGATGCTGGTGACCGTGGTCATCCTCGTCGTCATGGTGCAGGGCTTCCAGAGCCTGGGCGACCATCTGGTGCGCAAGTCGAACCACAAGTAAGCCTCGCTCCATGAGCGGCGACTGATCCACCAGTGGCGTTCGATCTACAAATCACACGGCTTTCGGTATCGTGACGGCTCATCACAATGAGCCGTCACTCATAACATCCCGCGGACCCCGCCGGTCACGTCGGATCACAAGGAGAACATCGATGCGCAACATGCTGACCACGCTTTCTTCCCCGCTGCGCCTTGCCGGTGCTGCCACCCTGCTCGGCGCCACCCTGCTGGCAGGCTGCGGCAACGACGCGTCCGACGAGAACACCCTCAAGATGGGTACCGTCGCAGGTCCGGAAACCGAGGTGATGAAGGTCGCAGCCGAGATCGCCAAGGAAAAGTACGACCTGAACGTCGAGATCACCGAGTTCACCGACTACGTGTCTCCCAACGCCGCTCTGGCCGATGGCTCGCTGGATGCCAACGCCTACCAGCACCAGCCGTACATGGAATCCATGGTGCGTGAGCGCGGCTACAAGTTCGCCAGCGCCGGCAAGACCTTCGTGTACCCGATCGGTGCCTATTCCGAGAAGTACGAAGACATCAGCGAACTGCCGGACGGCGCGACCATCGCACTGCCGAACGACCCGTCCAACGAAGGCCGCTCCCTGATCCTGATGCACGACCTGGGCATGATCGAGCTGACCGACAAGGACAACCTCGAAGCGACCCCGATCGACGTCGCCAAGAACCCGCATGACTACCAGTTCAAGGAAATCGAGGCTGCCCAGCTGCCGCGCATCCTGCCGGACGTCGACCTGGCCTTCATCAACAACACCTTCGCTCAGCCGGCTGGCCTGAAACCGGAAGACGCGCTGATCCGTGAAGGCGCCGAGTCCCCGTACGTCAACCTGATCGTCGTGCGCCAGGGCGATGAAGACAGCGAGAAAGTGCAGAAGCTGGTCAAGGCCTACCAGACACCGGAAGTCGAAGCCAAGGCCGAAGAGCTGTTCAAGGGCGCTGCGGTACCGGGCTGGAAATAAGCCTTCGAGCGCAAGCTGACAGCTGCATGACGCAAAGCGCCGACCCTGAGGTCGGCGCTTTTGCATCTGCTTGATGAATCTCTCATCACGTCCAGATGCCGACGCGGCGCAAGAGCGCGCGCGCAGGGCGTGCTTGAAACAGGCGACCCGCGACCGCATCCCTGCGTCACCGGCATCAACCCGCCATCCACTCAGGAGCCAATATGGCCACTCGTCCCGACTACTCACTGCTGGCCCGCCAGCTGGACGCCACGCTCGACACTCGCGACTGGCTGACCAACGCCTCCCAGACGGCTGCCTTCATCAACATGACGGTGGCGGACCTCAACTGGGCAGGCTTCTATGTGCAACGTCAGCCGCAGATCCTGCACCTGGGACCGTTCCAGGGTCAGCCGGCCTGCCACCCGATCCCCTTCACCAAGGGCGTGTGTGGCGCTGCCGCGACCCAGCGCACCACTCAGCGCATCGCGGATGTGCATGCCTTCCCGGGCCATATCGCCTGTGACGCCGCGTCGCGCAGCGAGCTGGTCATCCCGGTTCTCATCGAGCAGAACGGCCAGCAAGTGCTGTGGGGCGTGCTGGACCTGGATAGCCCCAGCCCCGAGCGCTTCGATGAAGAGGATCAAGCCGGCATCGAACGCCTGGTCGAGATCTTCATCGCCTCCAGCGATTTCGACAGCGTGCCCGCCTGATACGCCCATCAGGTGCCGACATCATGTCCTGCCGCCCGCCATGCCTCCTGCATGGCGGGCGGTCTGCGTTGCGGCGGGTCAGGCCTTTCTTGCATAGCCCTCACACAGCCCCTTGCAAAGCCCCTTGCACAGCCCCTGGCGAGATGACACGTTAAGAGTTCTCTGACCCGACAGGAGCAGAACATGTCATCCCAGTCGCCATCACATGACGCGTCTTCCTCAGCACCTTCTTCATCTTCATCGACCGCTCATCCTGCCCCGCATGCGCAAGGCTCCCTCCAGAATCACGATGACGCCCACGCCGGGCTCGAGCAGGTCATCGCGCATCTCGAGCGCCTCAAGACCTTCACGGCACGTACCGGCAATGACCTGGGCGCCAAGCGCACCCTGCTGGAAGGCTACTTCGCCGCCGATGCCAGCATTCTCGACACCGGCGTGACGCCACGCCTCGAGATGCTGCCGGGAGGAAACGGCGAGCGCCTCTGTGAGGTATTGCCCGCACCAGACGGCGCACCGACACCTGCACGTCGCCTGCTGTACGTGCATGGGGGTAGCTGGATCGCCGGCTCCCCCGCCGGCCATCGCCCGCTGGCCAGCCGTCTGGGCCGCACGGCGCGCGCCGAGACCTACACGCTGGATTATCGCCTCGCCCCTGAGGCGCCCTTCCCGGCAGGCCTGGAAGACGTACTGGCCGCATGGCACTGGCTGTGCCGCGAGTTTCCGGATGACCACCTGCTGCTGGCCGGAGACAGCGCGGGCGGCAACCTCACGCTCTCGGCCCTCAACGCGCTCAAGAGCGCAGGCGAGCGGCTGCCGGACGCGGTGATCGCCTTCTCGCCCGCCACTGACCTCAGCTGGGGCAGCGCCTCGCTGTCGCGCAAGGCCGAGGTGGACCCGATCCTCGACCCCAATCTGCTGCCCTTCGTGAGCATGGCCTATGTGCAGGACGGTACCGACATGAGCGATCCACGTATCTCGCCGCTGGAGGGGAATCTGTTTGACCTGCCACCGACGCTGATCCAATGCGGCGAGGCGGAAATCCTGCTCGATGACAGTCGTCGCTACGCCGCGCAGGCACAGGATTGCGGCTCACCTGTCACGCTCAACCTGTGGCCGGACATGCCGCATGTGTTCGTCGGCTTCGCACCGCTGCTCAGCGCTGCCAACGCCGCCCTCAAGGAAGCCGGTGACTTCCTCGACACCACGCTTGCCTGACAGCACGGCCAGCGCCAGCGCTTCTCGACAGGCGTGTCTGACGCGCACACGAAAACGCCCGACTCGATGAGCCGGGCGTTTTCTGGAATCTGGTAGGACCAGGCGGATTTGAACCGCCGACCTCCACGATGTCAACGTGGCGCTCTAACCAACTGAGCTATGGTCCTGGATGAGGCTGATGGATCACTGTCACTTGAAGTTTCTGCTTGGTAGGACCAGGCGGATTTGAACCGCCGACCTCCACGATGTCAACGTGGCGCTCTAACCAACTGAGCTATGGTCCTGTATCAAGTGGCGCGATGTTGCCATCGATGCCGATGCTGGTAGGACCAGGCGGATTTGAACCGCCGACCTCCACGATGTCAACGTGGCGCTCTAACCAACTGAGCTATGGTCCTGTGTCAGCAGCTGAATGAGGGAAGCGTTTGTGGTGCGAAGCGCTTTGCCCTGTCAGCGAGGACGTATTCTACTTATCTTCCGTTTTGATGCAACCCCCTGATGATAAAAAAATTTCTCGCCTGAGCAGCATCGCGATACTCGCCGTATGCGCCTTCTTTCAGGCGTCTCACCGGGGTCACCGATCCTCCCCCGAGAACGCGCGAGGCGGTGCCAGCCCATGCCGGCACCGCCTCACTTCTTTACGCCCTCACATCTTCACGCCCTCAGCGCCGCGCAAGCGACATCACAAGGCAACGGGGCGTCAAAACAATACCCATCGCAGTCCCGCGGCCACAGCCGCCCCCAGCAAGGGGCCGGCGATCGGCACCCAGGCATACCCCCAGTCAGAACTGCCCTTGCCCGGAATCGGCAGAAGCCAATGCGCGACACGTGGCGCAAGATCGCGCGCCGGGTTCATCGCATTGCCGGTCGGGCCACCCAGTGACAGACCGATGGCCCATACCAGCGCCCCGATGAGATACGGCAATACCCGGTCAGTGATCAGCTCGCTGTTGACCATGCTGCCGATCGCGAAGACGAGTACCACCGTCGCGATCGCCTCACTGACGACATTCGCCAATCGGGAATCGACTGCCGGATCGGTACAGAAGACCGCACGCTTGCGCAGCGGGTCACGGGTCACCTTCCAGTGGGGATAGTACGCCGCCCACACCAGCACGGCCCCGGTGAAGCATCCCAGCATCTCCGCCAGCATCATCCTGGCCACCTCGAGCACGCTTGCATGCACGCCCAGCAGATACTTGGCGAGGGTGACCGCTGGATTGAGATCTCCGTAGGGAGAGCCTGTCGAGGTCGACACCAGCACCCCGACCATCACCGCAAAGCCCCAGCCGGCATTGATCATCAACCAGCTGGAACCGGCTCCCTTGGTCTTGCGCAGCATCGCATTGGCGACGACTCCGCCGCCCAGCAGGATCATGAGCGTGGTACCCAGAAATTCGCCCGTCATGACGTCAGTCCACATGCCAGATGACCTCCGTCACTTGTCCCCATCCACCACCCACTGTGTCTTCCAGCCCCGAGAGAGGTCGCGGCATCGCTCCCCCAGACAGGAATGTCGGCACACGGGCACAAAGACTTCGCCCCGTCGAGTGACGGGGCGAAGGAGGCGTTACATTGCCACAGCTGACGAGGTGGCTCCAGCCACTCGCGACAGAAGGGCTTACAGCAGTAGATTCCACATGCTGGCCGCGATCAATGCCCCCGCCAGCGGGCCGGCGATGGGCACCCAGGCATATCCCCACCCGGAGGCACCCTTGCCATGGATCGGCAGCAGCGAGTGCGCGATGCGAGGACCAAGATCACGTGCCGGATTGATGGCATAGCCCGTGGCGCCACCCAGCGACAGCCCGATGGCCCACACCAGCATGCCGACCAGATACGGCAGCAGGCCGGCACTGATCTTGCCGGAACCGACGATGGCGCCGATACCGAAGATCAGCACCACGGTGCCGATCACCTCACTGAGCATGTTGCCCAACCGGCACTCGACCGCGGGGTCAGTACAGAACACCGCACGCTTGAGGCCAGCGTCGCCGGTACGCTTCCAATGCGGCAGATAGGCCAGCCACACCATCACCGCACCGGCGAAGCAGCCCAGCATCTGGGCGATGACATGACGCGCCACATCGATGAGGGTGGCATGCACCCCGAGCAGGTACTTGGCGAGGGTCACCGCCGGATTGAGGTCCGCCTGGGGCGAGCCGGTGGAAACGGCCACGAACACGCCGATCATCACCGCAAATCCCCAGCCGGTGGTGATCACGATCCACCCGGAGCCGTTGCCCTTGGTATCCGCGAGTACCACGTTGGCGACCACACCGCCGCCGAAGAGGATCAGGAACAGACAACCGAGAAACTCGCCCGTCATGACGTCAGTCCACATGTCAGTGACCTCCGTCGCTCTTCACTCGCTCGACGGCTTCCAGCCAACCGGCATAGAGGCGCTCACGCTGCTCTTCCGCCATCTCCGGCGCGAAGGTGCGCTCGCAGTGCCACAGCTCGCTGATCTCCTCCAGGCTTTCATACCAACCGATATGCAGGCCGGCCAGATACGCCACACCCAGCGCCGTGGTTTCCAGCACGCGCGGGCGATCCACCTTCACGCCCAGCATGTCGGAGAGGAACTGCATCACCCAGTTGTTGCTGACCATGCCGCCATCCACGCGCAGATTCGCGCAATTGATGGTGACGTCATCCAGCATGCACTCCTGCAGATCTCGGGTCTGATAGCACACCGATTGCAGGCCGGCCGCGACGATGTCGGTGATGCCGGTACCTCGGGTCAGCCCCAGGATCGCGCCGCGTGCCTGCGGGTCCCAGTGTGGCGCTCCCAGGCCGGTGAAGGCCGGCACCATGTAGACGCCGTGATCGGCGCTGGCCGCACGTGCCAGCGGCTCGGTCTCGGAGGCATCGGAGAACAGCTTCAGGCCATCACGCAGCCACTGCACGGTGGCGCCGGCCACGAAGATGCTGCCTTCCATGGCGAAGGTCGGCTTGCCGTTGAGGCGATAACCGACGGTGGTGAGCAGACGGTTCCTGGACAGCTCCATCTTCTCGCCGGTGTTCATGATCATGAAGCAGCCCGTGCCATAGGTGCTCTTGCTCATGCCCGGCGTGAAACAAGCCTGCCCGACCAGCGCCGCCTGCTGATCGCCCGCCACGCCACGGATCGGCATTGCCGCCCCGAACAGCTGCGGATCGGTGGTGCCGAAATCATCACTGGAATCCAGCACTTCCGGCAGCAGGCATTCCGGGATGCCGAACAGCGCCAGCAGCTCACTGTCCCAGCATTGATCAACGATGTTGAACAGGCAGGTGCGCGAGGCGTTGGTGGCATCGGTCACGTGACGGGCCCCACCGGTCAGCTTCCAGATCAGATAGCTGTCGACGGTTCCGAAGGCCAGTTCGCCCTTCTCGGCGCGCGCACGCACGCCTTCGACGTTCTCGAGAATCCAGCGCAGCTTGGTCGCGGAGAAGTACGGGTCGATCAGCAGGCCGGTCTTGCGCTGAATCATCTCGCCATGGCCGGCATCGGAAAGCTCGCGGCAGTACTCGTGGGTCCGGCGGTCCTGCCAGACGATGGCGTTGTAGACCGGCACGCCGGTCTTGCGATCCCAGACGATCGTGGTCTCACGCTGGTTGGTGATCCCGATGGCCGCGACCTGCTCGGCGCCGATATTGGTATTGATCAGCGCCTGATGCACGGTGCGCTTCACCGATCCCCAGATATCATCGACGTGATGCTCGACCCAGCCGCTGTTCGGAAAGTGTTGCGCAAATTCTTCTTGTGCCAGTCCGGTCACCACGCCTTCACGATCGAAGAGGATGGCGCGCGAGCTGGTGGTTCCCTGGTCAATGGACAGAATGTGGTTGGTCATCGTCAATATCTCCCGGTAGTCCGTTACAAGATGGCCCGCCCATGCCACGTTCAGCGGGCCATTTGAATGATCATGTTTCCGCTGGGAATCAGCTGGCGGTGCGTGCCGACATGCGAGCGCTCTCGAAGATCGTCAATGACAACAGGACGACCGCCATCACGCACGAGCCAATCAACAACATGAAACCACCATCCCATCCATAGGCATCTACCGTATAGCCTACCAAGGCACTGGCAGCGACAGAGCCGCCCAGGTAACCGAACAGGCCGGTGAAGCCAGCCGCGGTCCCTGCCGCCTTCTTGGGTACCAGCTCAAGCGCCTGCAGACCGATCAGCATGACCGGGCCATAGATCAGGAAGCCGATGGCGACCAGACACAGCATGTCGATTCCCGGATTACCGGCAGGATTCAACCAATAGACAGTGGTGAAGACGGCGACCAGCGCCATGAAGCACACCCCTGTCGCACCGCGGTTGCCCCGGAATAGCTTGTCGGACAACCAACCACACAGCAGCGTGCCGGGGATACCGGCCCACTCATACAGGAAATACGCCCAGGAGGACTTGTCGACGCTGAAGCTCTTGGCTTCCTGCAGGTAGGTCGGCGCCCAGTCGAGGACCCCGTAACGCAGCAGATACACGAAGACATTCGCCAGCGCGATGTACCAGAGCATGCGATTCTTGAACACGTACTTGACCAGGATCTCCCGCGTGGAGAATTCCTGTTCGTGGCTTTCATCGTATCCCGGCGGGTAGTCATTCTTGTGCTTCTCGATGGGAGGCAAGCCACAGCTCTGCGGCGTGTCTCGCATGGTCAGCAGGGCGAAGATCGCCACGAAGACGGCCAGCGCGGCGGGCACATAGAACGCGGACTGCCAGTCGTTGAACCAGGCCATGCCAAGAATGAACAGCGGACCGACAAGACCGCCGCCGACGTTATGGGCCACGTTCCACACCGAGACGATCTGGCCACGCTCACTCTGTGACCACCAGTGCACCATGGTGCGACCGCAGGGCGGCCATCCCATGCCCTGCACCCACCCATTGAGAAACAGCAGCACGAACATGATGCCGATGCTGGAGGTTGCCCAGTCAGTGAAACCGAAAAGGAACATGATGCCGGCAGACATCAGAAGACCGGCAGGAAGGAAGTAACGCGGGTTGGAGCGGTCAGAGACAGCCCCCATCACGAACTTGGAGATGCCATAGGCGATCGACACGCCGGCAAAGGCCAGACCAAGATCACCACGGGAATAGCCCTGCTCCACCAGGGAAGGCATGGCCAGGGAGAAGTTCTTGCGTACCAGATAGTAGCCGGCATAGCCTAGAAAGATACCGAGAAAGATCTGCCATCTCAGTCGCTTATAGGTGTCGTCTACCTTGGCGTCGTGAAGCGGTGTGGCGTGCACCGCGGATTTGAATAAACCGTACATTCTGCTGCTCGCTCCTGATTTTACGACACCGACCTCTACACGGGCATAGCGACGCCTTGACAGACGCGCTTGGTGTTCGAATGCGAAAGTACAGGCTTCACATCGGTGTCACAATGCGAAAAGCACCGATATTCGCTAGACCTTTGTCTACACGAGCATGACAATCCTTGCTATTCAGTAAGTTATGCATGATTTCGTATAACTTCAACGGCTTGCGCCCACCAGGTCAATCAGTGCAACCACTGGCGTCACCGCGAGCATGTATCAAAAAGAACATCAAACGAACATTCTGGATGGCACACCGCCCCGCCTCACCATCACGGGGCACCTGGTCGAGCAGCAACCGCACGCAGGATCACGTTGCCTGCGCGACGGTTCAGAGCAGACGTCTTTTCACCGGACATGAGCAAGAGGACAGGATGATGCAGTCCAAGCGCCACCGCGCCATCGTCGAACTGATCACGCGTCAGGGCTATGCCTCCATCGAGCAGCTGGCGAGTCACTTCAAGGTCACGCCGCAGACCATTCGCCGTGACCTCAACCAGCTCTCGGAAGCCGGTGCCCTAAAGCGTGTCCATGGGGGGGCGGGGCTTGAATCCAGCACGGTGAACACTGCCTACAGCACGCGCAAGACCCTGAACCTGGAAGCCAAGCGACGCATCGCTCGCACCCTGGCCAACGAGATACCGGATCACGCCTCGCTGTTCATCAACATCGGCACCAGCAATGAGATGGTCGCAGAGGCGCTGTGTGATCATCACGGACTGGAAGTCATCACCAACAACCTCAACGTGGCAGCCATTCTCCAGCACAAGGAGGATTTCAATGTCATCGTCGCCGGTGGCATGGTGCGCTCCCGCGATGGCGGCATCATCGGCGAGGCCACCATCGACTTCATCAATCAGTTCAAGGTGGATTACGGCATCATCGGCATCAGCGGCATCGATGAAGATGGCTCGCTGCTGGAGTTCGACTATCAGGAAGTGCGCGTCGCCCAGGCGATCATCCACAACTCGCGCCAGGTATTCCTGATCGCGGATCACTCCAAGTTCCAGCGCAATGCCGTGGTGCGTCAGGGCAACCTGAGCCAGCTGGATGCGCTGTTCACGGATATCCAGCCTCCGGAAAACATTCTGAGACTGATGCACCAGCATGAAGTGGCCTTGCATGTTGCGGTATCCGACGAGGCCGGGAACGCCTGATCCACGGCGCAGAGCGCCCAGCCACGCGGAACGCCTGTCGTCTCGCCATCCCCTTCCTCATCGTTGAGTCATTTCCCACGTCAAGCCGTGCGTCATGCCGTGGCGTGGGTCGCCGCTCTTCTTCTCTTCTTCTCTTCTTCTCTTCTTCTCTTCTTCTCTTCTTCTAGCCTGCTCCTCCTCGGCTCTCTTCTCATCCTCCTGCTCAGCAAGCTCCCCTTGCATCGGGCATCTCGCCTTGCGGTGCGCCGGCAGGCTGCAGAAAAGCCCGTCGGCCAGTGCCTCGAGCGCATGGGCGAAGAGGCAGATCTTCATCCGACTGTCATATCCCGCATCGACACTGTGAAAAATGTTCAGGCAGGACAACAGGTTGAACATGGTGCAATGCCGGGTCGCTTGTTCGAGCCCATTATGCGCACTTTCGAAAATCGAGATGCCACAAGAATCACCTTGATGTTCGACTTTCACTAAGCTATGTTCACTTTCGAAACTTATCACGCGCACCGAACCGGTGCCGCCCCATCTCGATCTCCCCGGTAGCGCCGGGCACGTGCAGGAGCAGCCCATGTCCCGCGACAACGACGCACTTATCGACCTCTTCATCATCGGCGGTGGCATCAATGGTGCCGGTATCGCCAATGACGCCAGCGGGCGCGGCCTGAGCGTGGCACTGTGCGAGCAGAATGATCTGGCCAGCGCCACCTCTTCCGCCAGCAGCAAGCTGATCCATGGCGGCCTGCGCTACCTGGAACACTACGAGTTCCGGCTGGTACGTGAAGCCCTGCAGGAGCGTGAAGTGCTGCTCAAGAAGGCACCGCACATCATCTGGCCCCTGCGCTTCATCCTGCCGCACCAGCCACATCTGCGTCCGGCCTGGATGATCCGTGCCGGCCTGTTCCTGTATGACCACATCGGCAAGCGCGAGACCCTGCCAGCCTCCAAGGGGCTCAAGTTCGGTGAGCAGAGCCCCTTGGTCAGCGAGATCACCCAGGGCTTCGAATATTCCGACTGCTGGGTGGATGATGCGCGTCTGGTCATCACCAACGCGCTTCAGGCTCAGGAGCAAGGCGCGGAGATCATGACGCGCACTCGCTGCGTCGGGGCACGCGACGTGAACGGGCATTGGGAGCTGACGCTGGAGAACATCGACAGCGGTGAGACCTTCACCCGCCACGCCCGCACATTGGTGAATGCCGCCGGGCCGTGGGTGGAGTCCTTCATCAAGGGTGCCACCGAGCGCACGCCGCGCTACGGCATCCGCATGATCCAGGGCAGCCACCTGATCGTGCCGCGCCTCAATACCGATGATCGCGCCTTCATCCTGCAGAACAAGGACAAGCGCATCGTCTTCGTGCTGCCCTATCAGGAAGACTTCAGCCTGGTCGGCACCACAGACGTGCGCTACAAGGGCGACCCCTCCGAGGTGGCCTGCTCCAGCGATGAAACCGACTACATGCTCGAGGTGGTCAACCATCACTTCAAGCGCAAGCTGAGCCGCGATGACGTCATCTCCTCCTTCTCCGGCGTACGCCCGCTGTGTGATGACGAGTCAGCCGACCCGTCAGCGATGACCCGCGACTACACCTTGCATCTGGATGACAGCGGCGCGCCGATGCTGTCCATCTTCGGTGGCAAGATCACCACCTATCGCAAGCTGGCCGAATCCGCGCTGGAAGATCTGAAGCCGCTGCTGCCCAACATGGGTGAGCCGTGGACCCACGAGAAGGCCTTGCCGGGGGGAGACATCGAGAGCCGCGCGGCCTTCACTCGCCAGCTGGTCCGCGACTTCCCGTTCCTGGGAGAGGCTCGCGCCAGACGCCTGGCTTCCAGCTACGGCAGCCTGTGCCTGCACTTCCTCGACGGCAAGAAGAGCGAAGCCGAGCTTGGCGAAGACTTCGGTGCCGGCCTGAGCGCCGCCGAGATCGATTACCTGGTCGAGCGTGAGTGGGCACATGAGGTACAGGATGTGGTGTGGCGGCGTACCAAGCTGACCCTGCGCCTGAGCGATGAGCAGAAGGCCCGCATCGGTGAGTACCTCAAGGAACGCCTGATGGCGCGTGCCGCCTGACGCATCGCTGATTCATCTGCTCGCGACATCAGAAAGCCCGCCCTCCTGACTGGAGGGCGGGCTTTCTGTCGTTTACTCGCAGATTCTTGCTTGCTATCTCTTGCCTGCTGTCTCTTGCCTGCTGTCGCTTGCTGTCAGCCTTGCGGGGGCACGCTTACTGGATGCCGCCCTCGGTCAGCTTGGCCGGGTCCAGCAGACGCTCCAGCGTCTCACGGTCGAGATCCGTCTCCTCCTCGGCCACCTCGAGGATCGGCCGGCCGGCCTGATAGGCCACCTTGGCGATACGTGCGGCCTCGTTGTAACCGATCACCGGATTGAGTGCCGTGACCAGAATCGGGTTCCTGGCCAGCGGCGCTTCGATGTTGTCCCGCCGCACCGTGAAGGTGGCAATGGCCTTGTCCGCCAGCAGGCGGCTGACATTGGCGCTCAGCGTGATCGAGGACAGCAGATTGTTGGCGATCAACGGCAGCATGACATTGAGCTGGAAGTTGCCGCTCTGACCGGCGATGCCGATGGTGGCATCGTTGCCCATCACCTGGGCAGCCACCTGGGCGGCGGCTTCCGGAATCACCGGATTGACCTTGCCCGGCATGATGGAGCTGCCCGGCTGCAAGGCCTCAAGCTCGATCTCGCCCAGCCCGGCCAGCGGCCCGGAGTTCATCCAGCGCAGGTCATTGCTGATCTTCATCATCGCCACGGCGTAGGTCCGCAGGTGGCCGGAAAGCTCGACCGCGGAATCCTGACAAGACAGCGCCGCGAAGAAGCTGTCGGCCGGACGGAAGGCGTGCCCGGTCTGAAGCGAAAGGCGCTTGGCCATGCGTTCGGCAAACTCGGGATGCGCGTTGATGCCACTGCCGACGGCCGTGCCGCCCTGGGCGAGACGCTCGAGACGCGGCAGCGACTCCTCGATGCGCTCGATGGCCTGTGCCACCTGGGATTGCCATGCCCCCAGCTCCTGGCTCAGACGAATCGGCATCGCGTCCATCAGGTGAGTGCGGCCGGTCTTGACGACATCATCGACCTCCGCCGCCTTGCTCGCGATCACGTCATGCAGATGACGCAGCGCAGGCAGCAAGGTATCGGTGACGGCAATGACCGCCGACAGGTGAATCGCCGTCGGGATGACATCGTTGCTGGACTGCCCCATGTTGACGTGGTCATTGGCGCCGACCTTGAGGTCGCTGTTCTCGCTTTCCAGCTGGGCATTGGCCAGATGCGTCAGCACTTCATTGACGTTCATGTTGGTCGAGGTGCCGGAACCGGTCTGGAAGACATCGACCGGGAACTGATCCGCATGCTCGCCATCGATGATCTGGCGCGCCGCCTTGACGATGGCACCGGCACGCGCCTCATCCAGCAACTCGAGGTCGAGATTGACCTCTGCCGCGGCAAGCTTGATGCGCGCCACCGCCTGGATGAACGGTGCCGGCAAGGGCTGGCCGCTGACCGGGAAGTTGTCCACCGCACGCTGGGTCTGCGCCCCGTAGAGTGCACTGACCGGCACCTCGAGTTCGCCCATGCTGTCCTGTTCGCGACGGGTCTGGCTGCTCATGCAATGACTCCCTGTGATGACACCAGGCAGCGGCTCGTGTAACTGGCGCTGCCGGTAGGCGTGAATGGATTGCCCCCATGATCACGTGGGGCCTTGGGGGAATCCAATCAAGCCACTTGATGGTAGTGATTATCAATAACAATCATCAGATTTCCGCGTTGCCCTTCACGAGCCACCACTAACCTGCTGATGACAACGTGATTCTGGCATGCCAAGCGCTGTGACGAGCTCGTGGGGGTCGGTTACACTGTGCGGCGATTCGGTGGTCCGCCGCGCCCTGCCTGCGCCGGTGCACGGCGGCATCGCTCACGACATCCTCTTCCATTCTCTGTCGACGGAATCTCCTGGCACCCGATGTCCACTTCTCTGCTGCTGATGCCCGCCATGTCTGCGACCCGCCTGCTCACTCCCGGTCTTGTCATTCGCGAGGGGGAATCGGCATGAACTGGCTATCGCACAATCCCTACTTCACCTATCTGCACCGTCAGCGCCTGCATATCCTGCGGGTCACCGTCGCCCTGACGCTCTGTTTCAGCATCATCGAGCTGTTCGATCTGCCGCACAGCTCCTGGGCACTGGTCAGTACCGTGATGGTGATGGGCAATCTGCCCCACGTCGGCGGCGTGCTCGACAAGGGCTCGCAGCGCCTGCTCGGCACGCTGCTGGGGGGACTCTGGGGCCTGATCCTGATACTGGTCGCGGACCCGCTGCCCGGCGTGGTGCCCATCTGGAGCATGGTCGGCATCGCGCTGGCGCTCAATGCCACCTTCAGCAATCGCTATGGCTACAGCTCGCTGCTGTTCTGCGTCACCCTGCTGATGGTGGTGGGCGATGGCAATCATGATCTCGGTATCGCCCTGTGGCGCGTCTTCAACGTGGTACTGGGCACCTTGATCAGTATTGTGGTCAGCCTGGTCCTGCTGCCCCAGAAGGCGACGGATGTCTTCCGCTTCCTGCTGGCCGACAACCTCGACAAGCTGGCGCGGCTCTACCACAACCACACCAATGCAGAGCGTTCCAGCATCGAGGAAACGCTCAATCTGGTGCGCGCCACCTCCGCCCAGCTGGTCAAGCAGCGTGGACTGGTGGATGCCGTGGTGCGTGAGGGCCGGATCCAGCGCGGTGATATCGAGGAGATCCTGTCGTTCGAGCGGCGCATGATCTCGACAATCGAGCTGCTGCAGGAAACCCACTGGAACACGCGAGAAGGTCATGAGTTCATCGAAGGACTCGAGGGCCTGCGCGATGCCCAGCACCGACTGGCTCGTGCCCTCGGCACGCTGGCCTTCCAGGTGCGTACCGGCCAGCACATCGAGCTGACGGTCACCCCGTTCGACCTGCAGCGCTATGCCGAGGTACGCAATGTCGAGAGCCGCAAAGGACGTGCCCTGTTCAGTCCGGCAGGCTATCTGTGGCTGAATCGTGAACTCGCGCGCCTGACGGAAGCCCTCGGGGAGCGGCTGTCCCTGCTGGAACGTCTGCCCAGCGAGCGCCTGCAACGGCGCCTGCCGGGCCATGGCCTGATCAGTGATGCCCGCCGGATCTTCCTGCCGGAGGACCCGACCCCGGGCGAGACAGCCGTCCCCAAGGACTCTGACAGCGACGGCACGCCCCCGACACCCGAGGCGAAGTCACCTGACACCCGGGATGACGCCCATTCCCGCTCGCCCGCCGCCGCACCCGGTGACACGCCAAGGAAAGACGCATGAGCACAGCGCATGACATCACTGCCACCAGTGACCACGATGTTCTGATCGTGGGCGGCGGTGCGGCCGGCCTGACCCTTGCGCTCAGCCTGGCCAACCAGCCGTCATCCGCGTCGCGCTCGCGCCGCGTGACGCTGCTGCGTCCGGCGCGGGAGGCCCAGGGCGCCAGCCGCTGGGCTCAGGGCGGCATCGCGGCGGTACTGGCCCCGGAAGATGACGTGGAATCGCATGTCGCCGATACGCTGATCGCGGGGGACGGCCTGTGCAACGAGCGAGCGGTGCGCTTTACCGTCGGACATTCCCGCGAGGCCATCGAGTGGTTGATCGGGCTTGGCGTCCCCTTCACGCCAGCCGAAGCCGATGCCAGCTATCCCTATCACCTCACCCGGGAAGGCGGCCACGGCCGGCGACGCATCATCCATGCGGCCGACGCCACGGGGCGGGCGCTGCTGGATACGCTCAGTCAGCATGTCGAGTCACATCCTGCCATCGAGGTGCTCGATGACCTGCTCGCCGTGGACATCGAGGTGAAGGGGGCCCAGGTCGCGGGACTGCGGGTCATCGATGGCACCGGCCAGCAACGCTTGCTGACGGTACGCGACCTGGTATTGGCCACGGGCGGTGCCAGCGGCCTGTTTGCGCATGCCACCAGCCCCAGCGCCAGCGTCGGGGATGGCATGGCGATGGCCGTGCGTGCCGGTGCCAGCCTGATGAATCTGGAGTTCCAGCAGTTTCACCCCACCTGCCTGTACGACCCGGCCGGAACGCCGTTCCTGATCTCGGAAGCCGTGCGCGGCGAAGGTGGCCTGTTGAAGCGCCCCGATGGCCATCGCTTCATGCTGGATCACGACCCTCGCCTGGAGCTGGCACCACGCGACGTGGTGGCGCGCGCCATCCTCGCCGAGATGCGCGCTCACGGGCTGGATCACGTCCATCTCGATATCAGTGCGCTGGGATCCGCGGCCATCCATCATCACTTCCCGACCATCCTGGCGCATTGCCGGGAGCGTGGCATCGACATCACCCGAGCCCCGATTCCCGTGGTACCGGCAGCACATTACAGCTGCGGCGGAATCGCCACCGAATTGAATGGCGCGAGTGATCTGGCAGGACTGTGGGCCATCGGCGAAGTGGCCTGTACAGGGCTTCACGGGGCCAACCGCATGGCCAGCAACTCATTGCTGGAATGCCTGGTGCAGGCGCGCGCCTGCGGCGAGGCGCTCACCGAGGGCGAATCGGCGCCCGACACCTGGCCAGTGGCGCAGGCGCTCACAACGAGCATGCTGCCTGAACGAGGACAGCTGCCTCCCCGCCAGCAGGCACTATTGACCCGACTGAAAGACAGGCATGCACTCTGGCAGCACGTGATGTGCCTGGAGAATCGCGAAGCGGATGAGCGGCTCACGGCGTTGCGGCGCCTGATGAGCCTGCAGGCAGGCATCGAGCGTAGCCAGCAGGGACTGGAAGCGGCACTGGATCAGATGGCGGCCTGGCTGACCTGTGAGCCCCCTCATTCGTCAGAGCGCGCTCATTCCTCTGAACTCTCCCGGCAAGGCAGGCACTCAGGGGCCAGCGCAGGTGTCACTCACCTGGCCCTGTATCAGGCGCTGACTCTGGCGCCGCTGTTGTTGATCAGCGCTCACCAACGTCATGAATCACGCGGGCTCCACTTCGTGCGCGATTACCCCATGCCGGCACCGCGCGCGCGTGACAGCGTGATTCACCTCAGATGATCATTGGCGGCGATCAGTCGCGATACGGGCCATCAGCGGCTCGATGGCAGGCGGCTGTCGTGGCATATCGTGGGCGAGAGGTGGCCACAGCAGCCACAGTCGCAGCCGATGCAGCTGTGCTGGAGGTGCGCTGTCTGGCCATAGCCACAGAGTACGTGAGCGCTCACCGGGGCACGTGAGGCGCAGGCCCACCAGTCGCGGCGAACACCACAGGCGCGTGACGCCGACTCGCTGCCAGCCACCGGAGTTCGCGTCGGCCCACCACCAGCAAAGGCGCATCTCGGGGTGCCGCCTGCGCGTCTCGTCGAGTGATGCCGGTGAGCGAGGACTTTCCTCTTCGGCTTCGTCGTGCGCCAGTTCGCCCTCCTCACCTGTCTCCGTCTCTGCCTCTGCCTCTGGCATGGCGGCCAGCCCCGAGCGCTCCGCCCCTTCCCCCACGGGCTCCGCCCCGAGCGCCAGCCACCATACCTCCCGATGCCGGTCACGGCGATGCCACCACCACCAGGCTTCCACCCCCTGCAAGACCCCGCCTGTGGTCAGCATGGCCATGACGGCCGAATGGATGTTCAAAGGCGGCATCATGCCCCAGAAAGCACAATGCTCCGCCTCGAAAGGCAGAGCATCATGGGTGCGGCAGGCCCACCAGGCATCCAGGCCGGAAGGTCCTGCCAGGCGAGCGAACAGCCACGTCATCAGCACGAGGCTGCACGCCAGCAGTATCAGGCGCAGAATCGCCTGAGCATGCAGGGCCTGTTCAGAGGCCCTTGAACTGATCGCGTTCGCCATGTTCTGCATTGGCGATCACCATGTCGATCAGGCGCTGATAGTCCTCATTGCCACACGGATCCCGCTTCATCAGCCACACGAAGAGATCCTGATCCTCTTCCGCGAGCAGTTCCACGTAGAGGGCCTTGTCCTGCTCACTCAACGCATCGAAGCGCTGCTCGAGAAAAGGCAACAGCAGCAGATCGAGTTCCCACATGCCGCGGCGGGAGTGCCAGTGAAGGCGCTTGCGAATCATCTCATCCATTGCCCGAACCTCAGTCGTCACATCAATGCCGGCAGTATACCCGAGGGGGAGTCTGGCAGCATCCGTTGACCCTTTGCCACGACAGGAATTGGCAATCCATGTCGTGATGGGCAATGATGTTCGTAGTGCGTTGTTTTCTCAGGATTTGCCCATTATGCTGAGGAGATAACAATCACAAGGATGCGGGGGTCCGTCAGACGACAAGAGGTCATCTGACAGCCGCATCACGATCACCCTTCCCGCAAGGGTGCAGGCATGGAGAGATCCGATGACCAAGTCCGAGCTGATCGAACAGATAGCCATGCGACAGCCTGAGTTGTCGCTCAAGGATGTAGAAGCCGCCGTTCGCATCATCCTCGATGATGTCACTGATGCGCTGGCCCACGGGGGGCGCGTGGAGATTCGCGGGTTCGGCAGCTTCTCGCTGCACTACCGTGAGCCGCGTCTGGGACGCAACCCGAAGACCGGAGAGCCCGTCCAGCTGGACGGCAAGTTCGTCCCGCACTTCAAACCGGGCAAGGAACTGCGCGAACAGGTCGATGCCAGCCGCGCGCTCGGCTACTGAGCCCACAAGGCATCGGCCTGGCCTCAGGCCGCACGGCTGACGTCGAGACTCACGGCTTGCCCGGTGATACACTCGCCAGGCGATGATTCACGACTGCATTTCATGACAAGGAAACCGTTATGCGCTGGCTAAAAGGTCTCGTTCTGGCCGTGATCCTGCTGATCGTTCTGCTGGTCGGCATCCTGTTTGCCGTTCACAACCAGCAAACCGTGCCTCTCGACCTCATCTGGCTCGAGCTGCCGGCTGCCTCACTTTCCATGTGGCTGCTGTTTTCACTGGCCATCGGCGTCGTGCTCGGCATGATCGCCATGACCGGCATGTATCTGCGCCTGCGCACGCTGTTGACCCGCGCGCAGCGTCGCAACCAGCAGCAACGCAAGGAACTGGACCAGCTGCGCATCCAGGAGATCAAGGAAGTGGCATAAATGCCTGACCTGATACTGCTGGGACTGCTGATGGCCGCCATTGCCATCGGGTTCTGGCTGGGGCGACGTGATCGTCGCCCCACTACGCAAACTCCCGCCCCTGCCACCTTGTCCCGCGACTATTTCGTTGGCCTCAATCATCTGCTCAACGAGCAGCCTGATCGCGCCATCGAAACCTTCGTACAGGCCTTGGAAGTCAACAGCGACACGGTCGATACCCACATCGCGCTGGGTAACCTGTACCGCAGTCGCGGGGAGGTCGACCGCGCCGTCAAGATCCACCAGAATCTGCTGGCACGCCCGGCCCTCGACAGCGAGCAGGGCGAACGCGTTCAGCTGGAACTGGCCCGCGACTTCATGCGCAGCGGTGTCTACGACCGCGCCGAGAAGCTGCTGGAAACCCTTCTCAAGCAGGCCCAGCACGATGACCATCGTCGCGCTGGCCGACGCCTCCTGATCGACCTGCTCGAGCGTGAGCGAGAATGGGAGGCTGCCCTCGAGGTCGCGCACCCCATCCTGCGTCAGGAAGGTGGCATCCGACGCGCCGCCGCCCACTGGCACTGCGAACTGGCGGCCCTCGATATCCTCGAAGGCAGTCAGGCGGTGGCGCGCAAGCGCCTCAAGCAGGCACTCTCCACGGATGAGAAGTGTGTGCGCGCCAACTGGATGCTGGCCGAGATCGAATACGAGCATGCCAACTACAAGCAGAGCATTCGCCTGCTGCAGCGCATTCCGCGTCAGGACACCGGTTTCACTCCCATCATTCTCGAACCGCTCGGCAAGGCATTCCACATGCTGGACGACGAAAGCGGACTGGTGCGCTATCTGCAGCAGGAAGTCGAGCGCGGCCCCTATACCACCACGGTGGTCAGTCTCGCCCAGTTGATCGAGCGCCGGGAAGGAGTCGAGGCCGCCGTCAGCTTCGCCAGCGAGCAATTGCATCGTCACCCCAGCCTGCGGGGCGTCGACTATCTGCTCGACCTGTACCTGCTGGATGCCGATGAGCGCGAGACCCAGCGCTTCAGCCTGCTCAAGCGCCATACCCAGCAGCTGATCGAGGCACGCCCTCGCCATCGCTGCCACCGCTGCGGATTCGAGGCCTCGATGCTGCTGTGGCAATGCCCGAAATGTCGCCACTGGGGTACCGTCAAGCCGATCACCGGACTGGAAGGCGAATGAGCCCCCGCGTTCCGTGACTCGCTCATCTGGACCAGCCCGTCAGTTCAAGCCCGTCAGACCAAGCACGCCCGAGCAGGATGCAAGACGCCCCCGCCGCTTTCGCGACGGGGGCGTCTCGTCATTCCAGGGCCTGAAAGCCCTCGACTCTCTGGCTTGTCAGGCGACGCGAGGCCCACGCAGACGCGGTGACAGCGTCTCTCCTGCCCCGCAGGCCAGCACGATGGCCCCCAGGAAATACGGCCAATCCTCTAGACTCAGGGCCGCCACGCCAAGCGCATCAATGAAGATCGCCACGATGCAGATCGGGCTGACATAGCGAATCATGAACAGCCAGATACGGTAGCCTCCCTCACTCAGATCCAGCTCATCGCGCAACATGCTGCTCTTGAAGACGAAGCCGGCCAGCAGCGCCATGGCGATGCCACCGATCGGCATCATCCAGCGCGAGGTCAGGTAATCCAGCCAGTCGAAGAAGTGCTTGCCGGCCAGGGTCCAGTCTGCGCCCAGATTGAAGGACAGCATCGCGAACATCGCGACCAGCCACAACACGCTTCCGGCTAGCCACGATGCCTTGGTGCGACTCATGTTGCGGTTCTCGCACAGCCAGGCGACGGTGGCCTCGATCATCGAGATCGCGGAGGTCAAGGCGGCAATGGAGAGCATGGCGAAGAACAGTACCCCGAACAGCTGACCGAAGGGCATCTGGTTGAAGGCCACCGGCAGGCTCATGAAGATCAGCCCCGGACCGGAGGACGGGTCCATGCCATTGGCGAAGATGATCGGGAAGATCGCGAGTCCCGCCATCAGCGCCACCAGCGTATCGGCGATCGCGACCGTGAAGGTGGTGCGAGCGATGGAGGTGCCTGACGGCAGATAGGAGCCGTAGGTCAGGATGGCGCCGGAGGCCAGCGACAGGGTGAAGAAGGCATGCCCCAGCGCGGCCAGTACGCCCTCACTACTCAAACGGGAGACATCGAAGTCGAACAGGAAGTGGAAGCCTGCCGAGAAGTTGCCGGAGGTCAGGGCGTAGCCGATCATGATCAACAGCATGATCACCATGCCCGGCATCATCCAGCGCACGCTCTTCTCGACCCCCTCCTGCACGCCACGCCCGACGATCAGCATCGTTACTACCGTCACCAGCGTCGCCCAGCCACCCAGTGCCCAGGGATTGGCGTTGCCAGCCTCGAAGATACCGCCCAGCTCAGCGACGCCATGTCCGGACAGCGACCCGCTGGCCATCTTCCACAGGTAGCTGAAGGACCACCCCGCGACCACGACATAGAACGACAGGATCATGAAGCCGGCCAGCATCGCCATCCAACCGAAGACCTTCCACAGCGGGCTGGCCCCCGCTTCCCGGGCCAGGTTGGCGATCGCCTCGATGGGGCTGCCGCGACCACGACGCCCGAAGGCGATCTCCGCCATCATCACGGGTACGCCAACGGCGAGAATGCAGGCCAGATACACCAGCACGAAGGCGCCTCCGCCATATTCACCGGTGATATAGGGAAACTTCCAGATATTGCCCAGCCCTACCGCGGAACCGGTAGCTGCAAGGATGAAACCCCAGCGACTGATCCAGAGATTCTTGGGTTGCTGTCTTGCCGTCATGGAATACCTTACGAGTTATTGTTGTGAGCCAGTGGTGATCGACGCAACGCCTTGCCGTCTCGGGTGCTCACGCAGACCATTTTACTGATAAGAAGGATGTTCGTCCGCGATTCCTGTGGAAAATCCCCATACGCACCTCGCAAAACGTCTGCGATAGCGCCATTACCAAGCGACGCCATCCACTCTACATCAGCCACTTCTAATTGGTAACATTTGAAACGACCATCAGAGCAAGCGCTTGGCAAGGGAAGTCCCTGCCGGGCGAGGATCAGTGCGGAAGCCGACATCGACGAGTCACTGGAGTAAGCTCATCCATGAGCGCATCTGAAAGCGCTAGCGGCAGAGCCTCGGAATTCGCTGAGCTGACAGGTATCTCGCCCTCTCAAGCAGCGCAGACAAGGAGTCGTCATGCATCGTCAATTCGCGGTGATCGGACTGGGGTATTTCGGCAGTACCGTCGCGCGGGAGCTCAGGCGCCACGACCATGAAGTGCTCGGCGTGGATCTCGATGAGAAACGTCTCAATGCCATGGCGGACCTGCTCAATCAGGCCGTCATTGCCGACCCGACCGATGAGCATGCCCTGCGTGAGCTTGGCCTCGAACAGTTCGACGCCGTGTTGATCGATCTGGCTGACTCGATGGAGCAGAGCCTGATCTGCGCGCTGCTGGCCAAGGAACTCGGTGCCAGGGAACTGTGGGTCAAGGCGACCTCGGATGCGCATCACAAGCTGCTCAGCCGTCTGGGCGTGGACCACATCGTCCACCCGGAGTACGACCTGGGCGTGCGGGTGGCGGAAAGCCTCGCCTATCACGCCATGGTCGACTTCATCCACCTGGGCGATCACCAGTTCGTGGTCGAGCTGGAGGTCAGCGAGCGTCTGTGCGATGACTGCCAACAGCTCGATCAGCTCCCTATCGATGAGGACATCAGCGTGATCGCCTTGCGCAAGGGCGCGACACTCGATCGCAAGCCTTCCGGCAGTACACGGCTGTCCGCTGGCGATCATCTGGTACTGATCGGCGAACTGAGCGCGCTGCGCAAGCTGGGGGCGCATCTGTGAGGCAGCGCTACCGACGCTATCTTCGCCCCCTGACCCGTGGCCCACGTGGCCCCATCATCCACCTGTCGCCTCCGGAGATCCTGCTGGGCGGCTTTCTGGGACTCAGCATGCTGGGGGCCTGCCTGCTGAAACTGCCAGGCATGCATCAGGAGGGCCTCAGCTGGCTGTCGGCACTGTTTACCGCCACCTCGGCGGTGACCGTCACCGGGCTTTCCGTCACCCCGCTCAGCGAGTTCACCTTCGCCGGGCAGGCCGTCGTGCTGGTATTGATCCAGCTGGGCGGCCTCGGTTTCATGACCATCGCCGCCCTGTCACTGGTGATGCTGGGGCAACGACTGCCGATGCATCAGACCAGCCTGCTGCGTGAAGCGCTCAACCGCAGCAGCTCACGCGAGATCGGCCGGCTGCTCAGGGTCATCACCGCCTTTGCGGTGACACTTGAACTGGGCGGCGCTCTGCTGCTGGCGCTCGAATGGGTGCCACGCCATGGTTGGGGACGCGGCATGTGGCTGAGCCTCTTCCACTCGGTCTCGGCCTTCAACAATGCCGGCTTCACCCTGTGGCCGGACAGCCTGTTGCGCGAATCCCGCAACCCGCTGGTCGCAAGCGTCATCAGCCTGCTCTTCATGACGGGTGGAATCGGCTTTGCCGTGATCGGCGAACTGCGCGAGCGCAGGCGTGAGCATGGGTGGCGCGTGCTGCTGCACCCCTCACGCTTCTCCGTACAGACACGCCTGGTGCTGGAAGCCACCATCGCACTCAACCTGTTGAGCCTGGTGGTGATACTGGCGCTTGAATGGGGCAACCCCGATACCCTGGCAGGCATGCGTGATCATGGCGAACGCTTCATCTCGGCAGCCTTCATGGCAGTGACGCCCCGTACCGCCGGCTTCAGCATGTTCGATACCTCCGCGATGACACAGGCCTCGACCCTCTGGACCATGGCGATGATGTTCATCGGTGGCGGGAGTGGCTCGACGGCCAGTGGCATCAAGATCACCACCTTCGTGGTGCTGCTGCTGACCACTCGCGCCTTCCTGCGCCAGAGACACTCACCGACCCTGCATGGCCGCCGTATCGGAGACGAGACTGTCTTCAAGGCCATCGCCGTGGCCTTGGCCGGCATGCTGTTGATCTTCAGCATGCTGTTCGGGCTGACCATCACCGACCCCGACCACGACTTCCGGTCGTTGGCCTTCGAGACGGTCTCGGCGTTCGGCACCGTGGGACTGAGCCTGGGGGTGACGCCGGAGCTTTCCGCTCCCGGACAGTGGTTGATCATCATCACCATGTTGCTGGGACGCACCGGCCCGCTGGCACTGGGTTACCTGCTGGCGACCCGCAGCCGTCCCGGCGTCAGCTATGCACGCACCGAACTCTCCATCGGCTAGGCAGCACGACTTGCCTGACGCACTTTCTCTCGCCCTGAACGACGAAAGCCCCGATGCAGGGCATCGGGGCTTTTCACTCGAACGACAGGAGCGGCGAAGCTGTCAATGGCTCAACGGCAACGGCTTCGACCAGCGACCTCAGTGATCATCGTCATCATGATGATCATCGTGGTCGTCATGCTCCTCAAGGCGCTGATGGGTATGGCCTTCGCCATCGTACTCATCCACCCGAGCCTTGAGTTTCTGGCCAGGACGGAAGGTCACCACGCGACGCGCGGAGATCGGAATCTCCTCGCCTGTCTTGGGATTGCGCCCCGGACGCTCGCGTTTGTCACGCAGATCGAAGTTGCCGAAACCGGACAGCTTCACCTGTTCGTTCTCACGCAGGCAGCCACGAATCTCATCGAAGAAGACTTCGACCATCGACTTGGCTTCGCGCTTGGACATGCCAAGCTCTGCATGGAGATGCTCGGCGAGTTCCGCCTTGGTCAACGCTCCCATGTCCGCTCCCTCGTTCAAGTGGCGACTCATGCTCTCAGCGCCGCCCCGAAACGTGTGTGGCCATCGGCGACGATCGCATCGACTAACTGATTGATTTCCTCATCATTCAGCGTGCGCGAAGGATGCTGCCAGGTCAAGCCCAGAGCGAGCGACTTGTGACCATCGGCTACCCCCTGGCCCTGATAGACGTCAAACAGGCGCAGATCCGTCAGCCATTCCCCGGCTTGCGAGCGGATGGCGTCGAGCAGCGACTGCACGTGCACGCCCTCTTCGACCACGAAGGCCAGGTCACGACGCACTTCCGGATACTTGGAGAGCGGTGCAAAGCGCGGCAGACGGCCCGCACAGGCAGCGGCCAGCGTGATCTCGAACACGAACACCTCGACCTTCAGGCCGAGTTCGGCACGCGCCGCCGGGTGCAAAGCCCCCATCCAGCCTGCCGGCTCGCCGTTGTAGAACAGCTGAGCGGACTGACCCGGATGAAGCGCCGGATGCTCGGCAGCCTCGAAACGCCAGGCATCCAGGTTGCCACCCAGTGCCAGCAGTGCCTCGACATCGCCCTTGAGATCGAAGAAGTCGACCTTGTCACGACCGCCATTCCAGCCTTCCGGCAGACGTGCGCCGGTGATCAGGCCACCGATCATCGGTGTCTGCTCGAGGGAGTCCAGCTCACCACGGAACACAAGCCCGGTCTCGAACAGGCGCACGCGCGACTGCTGACGATTGAGGTTGTGACTCAGTGCCTTGACCAGCCCCGGCAGCAGCGAGCTGCGCATCACGGCCATGTCGCTGGAAATCGGGTTGGCCAGTGCCGGCGCCACCCCTTGCGGGTCCAGCGTCTTCTGCAGCTCGGGGGCGACGAAGCTGTAGCTGATCGCTTCCTGATAGCCCCGCGCCACCAGCTGACGACGCAGGCTGGTCAGCGGCTGGGTGGTCTCATTGGCCACGGCCGGTGCCAGGCGCGCGTTCGGGCGGCTGACCGGCAGATTGTTGTAGCCGTGGATGCGCGCCAGCTCCTCGATCAGGTCAGCCTCGATGCTGACATCGAAACGCCAGCTCGGCACCGTCACCTGCCACTGGCTCTCGCCATCGGCCACGACCTGCATGCCCAGACGCTCGAGAATCTCGACGATCTCGGCATCCGGCAATGCCATGCCCAGCGTGCGCTCGACACTGGCGCCGCTCAGGCTGACGACGGCGGCCTTGGGCAGCGCTGCGTCGCTTGCGACCTCGATGATCGGGCCCGGCTTGCCGCCGGTGATCTCGAGCAGCAGAGCCGTCGCCCGCTCGATGGCATCACGCTGCAGCTGCGCGTCCACACCCCGCTCGAAACGATGCGAGCTGTCGGTGTGCAGGCCATAGCTGCGCGCCTTGCCAGCCACGCTCAACGGCGCGAAGAAGGCCGACTCGAAGAAGATGTCGCGCGTCTCGCCGTTCACGCCACTGCCTTCGCCGCCCATCACGCCAGCGATGGCCAGCGGGCCCTTCTCGTCGGCGATGACCAGGGTGTCGTCACGTAGCGCGACTTCCTGACCGTCGAGCAGCGTCAGCGGCTCTTCAGCGGCCGCCATGCGCACCTCGATGCCACCGTTCAGGCGCGCCAGATCGAAGGCGTGCATCGGCTGACCGAGCTCCAGCAGCACGTAGTTGGTGACGTCGACGACGGGGTCGATGCTGCGGATACCACTGCGGCGCAGACGCTCCTCGAGCCATAGCGGGGTGGTCGCGGCGACATTGACGTCGCGCACCACACGCCCCAGATAGCGCGGGCAGGCCTGCGGCGCACTGACGGTGACCGGGAAGGTGTCGTCGATCTGGGCCGCGACCGGCTCGATGCTCGGCGCCGTGACGGCAAGACGATTGAGCACACCGACTTCGCGTGCCAGGCCCTTGACGCTCAGGCAGTCACCGCGGTTCGGAGTCAGATCGACCTCGATGGCGCTGTCGTCGAGGTTCAGGAAGTCACGGGCATCACGGCCCACCGGCGCATCCGCGGCCAGCACCATGATGCCGTCGGAGGCTTCCGCCTCCAGCCCCAGCTCGGAGGCACCGCAGATCATGCCGCGGGATTCGACACCGCGCAGCTTGGCCTTGCGAATCTTGAAGTCACCCGGAAGCTTCGCGCCGACCTGGGCGAAGAGCACCTTCTGACCGGCGGCGACATTCGGCGCGCCACACACGACCTGCACCAGCTCACCACTGCCATCATCCACCTGACAGACGTTGAGGCGATCAGCCTCAGGATGCGGTTGCTTGTCCTTGACCTCGGCCACGACAACACCGGTGAACTCACCGGCGACGGGCTCGATACCATCGACTTCCAGACCGGCCATGGTGACCTGATCGGCCAGCTGCTGGGTGTTCAGTTCCGGCGACACCCACTCACGCAGCCACTGTTCGGAAAATTTCATCTTGCTGTCCTGTTCCGTAAGTTCACGCCCTCACGGCGCGATACGTGAATGAGTGCCTAGCTGAACTGGCGAAGGAAACGCAGGTCATTCTCGAAGAACAACCGCAGGTCATTGACGCCATAACGCAGCATCGCCAGACGCTCCACGCCCATACCGAAGGCGAAGCCGCGGAAGCGTTCGCTATCGATACCGGAGTGACGGAAGACTTCCGGATGCACCATGCCGCAGCCCATCACCTCGAGCCAGCCGGTGTGGGAGCAGACACGACAGCCGTCACCGGCACACATCACGCACTGGATATCGACTTCGGCAGACGGCTCGGTGAACGGGAAGTAGGACGGACGGAAACGGACTTCCAGATCATCGCGCTCGAAGAAGGCATGCAGGAACTCTTCGACGGTGCCCTTGAGGTCAGCGAAGCTGACGTTCTCATCTACCAGCAGCCCCTCGACCTGATGGAACATCGGGGTATGGGTCAGGTCAGAGTCGCAGCGATAGACACGACCCGGGCAGACGATGCGCAGCGGCGGTTCACTGGCCTTCATGCTGCGCACCTGCACCGGCGAGGTATGCGTACGCAGCAGACGCGTGGCGTCGAAGTAGAACGTATCGTGCATCGCGCGTGCCGGGTGATGCGACGGGATGTTCAGCGCTTCGAAGTTGTGGTGGTCATCTTCGATCTCCGGGCCTTCGGCAACCCCGTAGCCGATGTGCGCGAAGAAGCTCTCGATGCGCTCAAGCGTGCGCGTCACCGGGTGCAGGCCACCCACTGGTTCGCCGCGTCCTGGCAAGGTGACGTCGACGCGTTCAGCAGCCAGTCGTGCATTGAGCGCTGCCGTTTCCAGCGCGGTACGACGCGCTTCCAGCTCGCCGTTCAGCAGCTGCTTGGCTTCGTTGATGGTCTCACCGGCCTTGGGACGCTCTTCGGGGGACAGTTTGCCCAACCCCTTGAGCAGCGCGGTGATCTCGCCCTTCTTGCCCAGAAAGCGTACCCGCACCTCATCGAGGGTCTGGACGTCTCCGGCCGCCTGGATCGCGGTGCGTGCTTCGTCCACCAGGGTGGAAAGATGTTCCATCCGTTCAGCTCCGATCGCTTGAGTCATCGACGTGGTAGAGCCCACGTCAATGGAAGTCGCGCCGACCCGAAGATCGGCAGGGAGAACGCTCCGTCCGCGGTGAGTCACACAGACGGTCGCGCCCTTGCCAGAGTCCGGCCCGATCCGCGGCCAGTCTCATTCATGTTCGCGCTGGCACCTCTCCCGAAATCCGAGGGAGACACCAAACAAAAACAGGGGAAGAGCGGCTGCTCTTCCCCTGTGACGTAACACGTCATCTCGATGCCACCTGAGCTGTCCAATGCAAGCATTCGACAGTCGCGCCTCGACTCACCACTCGCGTGGCTGGCCGGTGCCGGGCGACATCTGATCCGGTCACTTACTGAGCAGCCTTGGCCTTCTCGACGATGGCAGCAAAGGCAGCTTTTTCGTGAACCGCGATATCGGCGAGGACCTTGCGGTCGATCTCGATATTGGCCTTCTTCAGGCCAGCGATGAAGCGGCTGTAAGACATGCCATTGATGCGGGCCGCAGCGTTGATACGCGCGATCCACAGGGCACGGAACTGACGCTTGCGGACACGACGGTCACGGTAAGCGTACTGGCCAGCCTTGATGACAGCCTGCTTGGCTACGCGGAAGACGCGTGAACGCGCTCCGTAGTAACCCTTGGCCTGCTTCATGATCTTCTTGTGACGGCGACGTGCGACGACGCCACGCTTGACGCGGGACATAGCGTACTCCTGATATTAAGAAAGTTGGACCGAGGTAAGGACGGCTTACAGGTTCGGCAGCATGCGCTGGATCAGCGCCTTGTCTGCAGCGTGAACCTGCTTCATGCCACGCAGCTGACGCTTACGCTTGGTCGACTTCTTGGTCAGGATGTGGCTACGGAAGGACTGCTTGTGCTTGAAGCCGTTGGCAGTCTTCTTGAAGCGCTTGGCAGCGCCGCGGTTAGTCTTGATCTTCGGCATGAGTATTAACTCCGCTCGGTTTCTTGAGAAAATCCAAGGCCGACAAAAAGAGCCACGCCCGCAAGCGTGACCCTGATGTGTCCGTTCTACTGCCTGTGGATCACTTCTTTTTCGGCGCGAGAATCATGATCATCTGACGGCCTTCCATTTTCGGGAAGGACTCGACGGTCACGAGTTCACCGAGGTCGCCGGCGATACGTTCCATCAGCTTGCGGCCGATGTCCTGATGCGCCATTTCACGACCACGGAAGCGCAAGGTAACCTTGCCCTTGTCTCCGCCTTCGATGAAGCGAGTCAGGTTACGCAGCTTGACCTGATAATCGCCTTCATCGGTACCAGGACGGAATTTGACTTCCTTGACCTGGATTTGCTTCTGCTTCTTCTTCTGAAGATTCTTCTGTTTCTTCTCATCGAAAAGAAACTTGCCGTAATCCATGATCTTGCAGACGATGGGATCGGCATTGGAAATCTGGACGAGGTCGAGCCCTGCCTCTTCGGCCTTGGTGAGCGCTTCTTTCGTCGGCACTACGCCGACCTGCTCTCCATCTGCGTCGATGAGGCGGACTTCGTCCGCACGAATACGGTCATTGATGGGAGCCCGCTTTTCCTGGGGGCGTCCGCGCTGATTATTCCGCTTGATCGTTGCGTCTCCGTTTGGCTGAAATTCGTTACTGTCAGACCTGTTCTTCCTTCAGGCGTTCCATGAATTCTGAAACTTTCATGGTGCCGAGGTCTTCACCGGAACGGGTTCTGACAGCTACTGCATCAGCTTCCACTTCCTTGTCGCCGACGACGATGAGGTAAGGAACCTTCTGCAGAGTATGCTCACGGATTTTAAAGCCGATCTTCTCGTTCCTCAAGTCTGCTTTGACACGGATGTCATGTTTCTCGAGGCGAGAGACCAGATCCTTGGCATATTCTGCCTGGGAATCCGTGATGTTCATCACGACAATCTGCTCCGGGGCGAGCCAGAAAGGCATCGCGCCAGCGTGGTGCTCGATCAGTATGCCGAGGAAGCGCTCGAAGGAGCCGAGAATCGCACGGTGCAACATGACCGGAGTGCGACGCTCACCGCTTTCATCGACGAACTGGGCACTGAGACGCTCAGGCAGATTGAAGTCGAGCTGTAGCGTACCACATTGCCAGACACGATTCAGGCAATCTCGCAGGGAGAATTCAATCTTTGGTCCATAGAAGGCGCCTTCGCCCGGCTGAAGCTCCCACGGCAGGCCGGTCGCATCTAGTGCCGCCTGCAAGCCAGCCTCGGCCTTGTCCCAGGCTTCCGGCTCACCGATGAACGACTCGGGGCGTGTCGAGAGCTTGAGCTCGACATCCTCGAAGCCGAACTGACGATAGACTTCCAGCGTCAGTCGGATGAAGTCTTCCGCCTCGGACTGCACCTGATCATCGGTACAGAAGATGTGAGCATCGTCCTGAGTGAAACCACGCACACGCATCAGGCCATGCAGAGAGCCTGAAGGCTCGTTGCGATGACAGGAGCCGAACTCGGCCAGACGCAGCGGCAGGTCGCGGTAGCTCTTGAGCCCCTGATTGAAGACCTGGACGTGGCACGGGCAGTTCATCGGCTTGACGGCGTACTCACGCTTCTCGGACTCGGTGGTGAACATCAGCTCATTGTAATGCCCCCAGTGCCCGGACTTCTTCCAGAGCGAAAGATCGACGACCTGAGGCGTCTTGATCTCCTGGTAGCCGTTGGCTCGCTGGATGCGGCGCATGTACTGCTCGAGCACCTGATACATGGTCCAGCCATTCGGGTGCCAAAACACCATGCCCGGTGCCTCTTCCTGCATGTGGAAGAGATCCAGCTTCTTGGCCAGCTTGCGGTGGTCGCGCTTCTCGGCTTCCTCGAGACGCTTGAGGTAGGCCTTGAGCTGCTTCTTGTCCGGCCAGGCGGTGCCATAGATACGCGTCAGCATCGGCTTGGTGGAATCACCACGCCAGTAGGCACCTGCAAGCTTGAGCAGCTGGAAGTGCTTCAGGTGACGCGTGTTCGGCACGTGCGGGCCACGGCACATGTCGGTGTATTCTTCATGGTGATACAGGCGGATGGTATCGCCCTCACCGATGCCTTCGATGATTTCCTGCTTGTACGGCTCTTCACGCTTCTCGAAAGCGGCCATGGCCTCGTCACGCGAGACGTACTCGCGGACCACGTCGTACTCGCTGTCGATCAGCTGCTTCATGCGCTTCTCGATGGACTCGAGGTCTTCCGGCGTCACGGAGCGACCGAAATCGATGTCGTAATAGAAACCGTCATCGATGACCGGACCGATGGCCATCTTGGCATCCGGATAGAGCTGCTTGACGGCATGACCGATCAAGTGGGCGCAGGAGTGACGGATCACGTCCAGGCCTTCGGCATCACGGGCCGTGAGAATGGCGACGTCAGCATCTTCGGTGATCATGTCGGCGGCATCGACTTCGACGCCGTTGATCTTGCCGGCGACACACGCCTTGGCAAGGCCGGGACCGATGGATTCGGCCAGCTGCATCACGGAAATCGGAGTATCGAAGGTACGCTGGCTGCCGTCAGGCAGGGTAACGATAGGCATGAAGGAATCCTTGCATTCAGTGGTGGCCCTTACCAAGGGTCACGTGAAGCGAATTTAGCCGAGCGCCTGGGGCGTCGGCTCGATGGGGTGGTACGGATCATGGACGGAACGGTTGCCGTCCCCGGCCTACGATGCCAGGGGAAGCTGCCGTGATGGCGCAGAGCGCTGACGCGCCGGCCACACATCACGGACGCACGGACCGATGTCCCATGATCGAGACAAGACCTTAGCAGCCCACTCAAATAGCGTAAAGACACACCCATGAGCTGGTACATGATCCTGAAGGGGGGAAACGCAGACGGGGCGCCCGAAGGCGCCCCGTCTGATTCAGCTTACCGCGATGGGCTTACTTGACTTCAGCAAGCTCGACGCGACGGTTTTCAGCACGACCTGCAGCGGTGTCGTTGCTGGCAACCGGCTGCTCTTCACCGTAACCCATGGTTTCCATGCGGTTGGAACCGACACCTTCAGAGGCCAGGTACGCCTTGACGGAGTCAGCACGCTTCTGGGAGAGCTGCTTGTTGTAGGAGTCAGAACCCACGGAATCAGTGTGACCTTCGATACGGACACGAACGTTCTCGTTGGACACCAGCTTGGCAGCCACACCGTTCAGCACTTGCTCAGCGCCGGAGGTCAGCTTGGCGGAGTCGAACTCGAAGTTCACGTCGCGCAGCACGAGGTCAGCGACACAGCCCAGGGCGTTGACCTTGGCACCTGCCGGAGTGTTCGGGCACTGGTCCTGGTAGTCCGGCACGCCGTCACCATCGGAATCCAGCGGGCAGCCTTTCGCGTCAACAGTGACGCCGGCCGGGGTACCCGGGCACTGGTCCTTGTAGTCAGCAACGCCGTCACCGTCGGTGTCCAGCGGGCAGCCTTTCGCATCGACTGCGACGCCTGCCGGAGTACCCGGGCATTCGTCACGATCGTTCGGCACGCCATCGCCGTCGTCGTCCATGGACTTCGGAGCGTCGTCAGCACACAGCAGTGCACCGGCAGTCGCGCCGCCCACGGCACCCAGAGAAGCGCCGGTGTCTTCGTCGCTGTCGCCAGAGACGCCGTAACCAATCCCCCCACCGATCAGGCCACCGGCCAGACCGCAGACGAACGGCTGGCTGTACCACGGCTTCTCAGCGGATGAGGACTGGGAAGCAGAGCTTGCACAGCCAGACAGGCCAACAACCAATGCAGACCCCAGAACCAGGCCAGTCGTAGATCTTTTCATGTAAGACTCCTTCTTTACACAGCGCTATTTGTAACGGGGTGTTACGCAGCGGCTCCGAGTATAAGAGCCGAACTCGTTACGGTGAAAGGAATTTTATATACCTCATCCCTTTAGAAGAAAGCACATCTGAGTGCGTCCTTCCAGCTCTGATCGGGTCTGTTTCCCTTGAAAACGGTACCGATCCTCATGCATACGTTGAAGGAAAACAGTGTTTTTTGCAACGTCGAAAAACTTTGACACTACCTGTATCATTTAAGAGACGCTGTAAAAGTCACGATTCATGCACCGTTCAGGTGGTGACGCACCAGTCCCTCGAAGAGCGCGACACCCGGCAAGATCAGGTCATCCGGGAAATCATAGCGGGGATGATGGAGTCCCGGGAGCGCTTCACCGGCCCCCAGCGTGAACATGGCGGCATGGCATTCTCGCCCCAGCACTCCGAAATCTTCCGACCAGCGATGTGCCTGATCCAGCTCATGACAGGGCTGCCCCACCTGCGCCGCCACGCGACGAATCACCGCGTTCGCCTCAGCCGAATTCCAGGTCGCCTCAAAGGCATCGCACCAGTCCACCTCGATGCCGAGATGGTCCTCTTCCGCCTCACTGCGGGCCAATGAGACCGCCGCCTCGGCGAGGGCCTTCATCATGTCGTTGCTTTCCGTGCGCAGGGTCGCCATCACCTCGGCATCCCCCGGCGCGGTGCCGAAGGCGACCTCCCCAAGCCGCGCGTGCACCAGAGTGACCATGGCAAGCCCCGTCTCGTCCGCGAACTGCAGCGGCAGACGAGAGAGTCCCTGCATGATGCGACACATGGCCATGGCGGGACTGCGCCCATTCTCGGGATGGGCTGCGTGGGCGCACAGTCCGGAAAGCCGCACGATCATGCCCCGCGAGGCACAGGTGAAGGCGTCATCACGGACGCTGACCTCTCCCAGCGGCCGCCCCGGCAGATTGTGGCAGGCATAGAGGAAATCCGGCTTGATGGTCTCGAAGGCCTTGGTGCGTACCACCGCACGCGCGCCCTCTCCGGTCTCCTCGGCGGGCTGGAACAGCAATACCACCTCGCCCCTGGCTACCGGGCGCCTGGCCAGACGCTGCGCCACTCCCAGCAGCCACGTCATGTGCCCATCGTGACCACAGAGATGGCCGACATGCTGGTGACAGGATGACCAGTCTCCCCGTGGCACCTCATCGATGGGCAACGCATCGAGCTCACAGCGCAACATGACCCGCGGGCCGGGCGCGGCACCGCGGAAGATGGCCGCCAGACCATGCCCCCCCAATCCCATGACCACCTCGGCGCCTGCCTCTTCCATCCAGCCGGCGATCAGGGCCGAGGTAGCTTCCTCCTGCCCGGACAGCTCCGGTGCCCGATGCAGCGCATGGCGCAGCTCGATCAGTTCAGTTCCCAGCAGCGGGAGCGTATTGTTCATGCCAGCCTCTCAATGGCCTGATACCACCCGAATTCACACGATGCCCTGCGGCTCGTGACCCGCGGGTCCGAAGCAAATGCTCTCCCCGCCCATGCGCAGCACCCGATGCCGCTATAGCGCCTGACCCAGATCCGTCGGTGCCACGGGCCGTTCACGTCCCAGGTACTCGCGATACCACACCGGCATGCTTTCCAGCACGCATTGCGCTGCCTGCTGAAGAGGCTTGGCCATCTCTTCCTCGACGGCGATGCGCTCCTTGTCCTCTGCCAGCCGCTCACGCGGGCTCAGTGCCTTGCGTGCCGAGTGGGTATGCAGGTGGGACACTCGCCCGTGCAGGGTGCCAAAGGCCCCCAGGACGTCATCCTCTGCCAGCGAGGTATCCAGTATCTCGATCAACACCTTGCAGCGCAGCCCCCCTTCCACGAGGTCCACCTGGCCGGCCTGCATGGCACGGGCAATCGCTTCAAGACTCTCCAGGCAATTGGCGCGTGCACGCGTCAACTCCTCTGCACGCAACGCCTCGCGCTCCCTCACCTCACGGCGCAACTTGAGCGCATACGCCGTCAGACCGGCGATGATGATGAGTGCAATGACGATCAGAATGATGCTGGTACTCAGGGACATGCGATTCTCCTGCCGAAATCAAGTGACGAGTATAGGGACTGCGGACGGGACACCCAAGGCGGCGCGATGCCCCAGGGCCCCCCGTGCAATGCCTGACAGAAAAAAAGCCCCGTATCCAGCGGGATACAGGGCTTTCTGATCAGCAGGTGATTCGCTCAGCGTCCCGCCATCAATGCCTCGAAACTGGCCTTGAGCTTGAGGTTCTGGGCCTGATGGGAGTAGCCCGTGGCAAGTGCGGCCAGGGTTCTGCTCAGCGCATCGGAGTCGCTTTCCAGCAGATGGGTACAGCGCTCGGCCCACTGCGTCGGGCTGGATTGCGCGGCCATCACCAGCGAGGGGTGATCGTCGAGCAACTCGGCCGAGCCGACACGCGCATTGAGCAGTACCGGCGTACCACAGGCCATGGCTTCCAGCGCGACGCGTCCGAATTCCTCGATATGTGCCGGCAGAACGAACAGATCCAGCGCACCATAGAGCGTTTCGACCTCGGCGATGGTCGAACGCCAGATCATGCGCTCAGCCACGCCGGCCACCTGTGCCTGCTGCTGGTAGGGCGCGGCATCATCCTTGCCCACCACCAGAAAACGATAACGTCCGGGGCTGGCCTGCTCCATCAGCGCGGCCATGGCGACGAATCCGGCCACATTGCGCTTGGTGAAGTTCCCTGAGGTCACCAGCCCGATCAACTGCTCTTCCCCACTGACGCCAAGCGCCTCACGCTGGGCTTCACGGCCGGCACGTGCACGCTCGGGCGTGAACTGCACCGGGTCATAGCCCGGGTAGCTGATCTCGATCTTGTCCGGCGAGATCGCGTAGCGCTCGACGAGATCATCGCCCATCATGCGCGAATTGACCGCCACCTGACGGAACTTGCCACCGTTGAGCACGTGATCATGGATCGCGGCCACTTCATGATTCTCAGGCAGATCACGGCCATGGATGCACTGTGACGCCAGATGCACGCAGTTGTGCAGATAGACGGTATCCGGGCTCTCGCAATCCCCATGGCTGACCAGCAGGTCCGGCGTGTGGCGACGGGCCCATGCCTGAACCCGACGATTGAACCAGAAGCGCCGATAGGCCCCCTTGAACGGCCAGCGCCACAGACGCACCAGCTCCGCGCCATGCTCCCGCGCCAGCTCAGGCTTGCCACGTTCGGCGAGAATCACCACGCGATACCCCAGCGCGGTCAGGGCGTCCGCCTGCTCGAAGGCGTTGCGACTGGCACCGGTGCTCTTCTCGACCTGACGAATGGCAATCGCGGCCAGCTTTTCTGACCTCGCGAGACCCGCGCTCACGAGGCCTCCGGGGCTTGATGCATGGAATCACCACGGCCGACCGCGTAATACATCAGGCCGGCAGACTTCATGGCGGACGGCTCGAAGAGGTTGCGGCCATCCACCACCACCGGGAAGGCCAGCTGCTGCTTCAACCACTCGCCATCCAGCGTGCGAAATTCCTTCCACTCGGTGCACACCACCAGCGCATCCGCGCCCTTGACCGCCTGGATGCGATCCGCGACCAGCACCAGGTCATCGCGCTCACCGTAGATACGACGGCATTCCTTCATCGCTTCCGGGTCATAGGCCTGCACCTTGGCACCCGCCGCCCACAGCGCTTCCATCAGCGTGCGGCTCGGCGCGTCGCGCATGTCATCGGTGTTCGGCTTGAAGGCCAGCCCCCAGACGGCGATGGTCTTGCCGGCGAGATCCCCATCGAAGGCACGTGACAGCTTCTCGAACAGCGTGACCTTCTGGCGCTTGTTGACGGATTCCACCGCGGTGAGCAGCTCGGCCTCATAGCCTACCTGACTGGCGGTACGTGCCAGTGCCTGGACATCCTTCGGGAAGCAGGAGCCACCGTAGCCACAGCCCGGGTAGATGAAGTGGTAGCCGATGCGCGGGTCACTGCCGATCCCGCGACGCACTTCCTCGATATCCGCCCCGAGACGCTCGGCCAGGTTGGAGATCTCGTTCATGAAGCTGATCTTGGTGGCCAGCATCGCGTTGGCGGCGTACTTGGTCAGCTCGGCGGCGCGCACATCCATGAACATCAGCTTTTCATGGTTGCGGTTGTAGGGGGCGTAGCA
>NZ_BLWJ01000013.1:0-53722 GCF_013374055.1 Cobetia sp. 5-11-6-3
GAAATTGAAATCGCAGTGAAGATGCTGTGTACCCGCGGCTAGACGGAAAGACCCCGTGAACCTTTACTATAGCTTTACACTGGATGCTGATGTTGTCTGTGTAGGATAGCTGGGAGGCTTTGAAACCACGTCGCCAGATGCGGTGGAGCCAACCTTGAAATACCAGCCTGACATCATTGGCGTTCTAACTCAGGTCCGTCATCCGGATCGAGGACAGTGTATGGTGGGTAGTTTGACTGGGGCGGTCTCCTCCTAAAGAGTAACGGAGGAGCACGAAGGTACCCTCAGCACGGTTGGAAATCGTGCATTGAGTGCAAGAGCATAAGGGTGCTTGACTGCGAGACAGACACGTCGAGCAGGTACGAAAGTAGGTTCTAGTGATCCGGTGGTTCTGTATGGAAGGGCCATCGCTCAACGGATAAAAGGTACTCCGGGGATAACAGGCTGATACCGCCCAAGAGTTCACATCGACGGCGGTGTTTGGCACCTCGATGTCGGCTCATCACATCCTGGGGCTGAAGTCGGTCCCAAGGGTATGGCTGTTCGCCATTTAAAGTGGTACGCGAGCTGGGTTTAGAACGTCGTGAGACAGTTCGGTCCCTATCTGCCGTGGGCGTCGGAAGTTTGAGAAGAGCTGCTCCTAGTACGAGAGGACCGGAGTGGACGAACCTCTGGTGTTCGGGTTGTCATGCCAATGGCATTGCCCGGTAGCTACGTTCGGACGGGATAACCGCTGAAAGCATCTAAGCGGGAAGCCCCCTTCAAGATGAGACTTCCCTGAGGCCTTGCGCCTCCTGAAGGGCCCTTGAAGACTACAAGGTTGATAGGCTGGGTGTGGAAGCACAGCAATGTGTTGAGCTAACCAGTACTAATTGCCCGTGAGGCTTGACCATATAACACCCAAGGGGTTTGCTACGGCAAACGCCGGGATTGCGACAGGATCGACGACATATCGGTCAGCATGATTCATATTGCGAGTCGCGAGGCCACAAGCCTCGAGACTCAGGCATCGCAAGATGCCACCGTTTCGCCTGACGACCATAGCGAGCGTGAACCACCCGATCCCATGCCGAACTCGGAAGTGAAACCGCTTAGCGCCGATGGTAGTGTGGAGTTTCTCCATGTGAGAGTAGGTCATCGTCAGGCACTTATCCCGAACCGCCCCTGCAGCCCAGCTGCAGGGGCGGTTCTCTTTGTGCGTGAAAAAAGTGGCACGAAAGAGAAGAGAGACAAAGGAAGGACTGCGTCGTGCTTGCCCGGGGAAGCCGTAGACGGGGAGCAGAGTTCCAGGGAGTCGCAGGGGGCAAGAGGGTGTGGAAACCTCGCTGTACGATTCCTTGGGGTATTCACATCGTGTCGACTGTCGGGGTGATGCACGTGAGCGCCGTGAGGCTCGCATGAGTCCGTTGTTTCCGAGAGCGGAGGAAGTGCCATGGCGGCTTCTCTTTATCGAGCGCCAAGCGTCGCGGGTTTCGCACCTCGGAGTTGCTCGACTTTTTCTTCATCAGGGTGAACTAAAGCGTCATGCCAGACTCTGAGTAGGTGAGTTTCGACGTTCCCTTGCTTAGAAACTTGTCTGTGCTATCCCATCAGCAGACTTTTTGAGATATGGCACTCCTGCCTTGCAGTCGAGCAGCCAGTCCGCCGGCCACTTCCCCAGTGGCCGGTTTTTTTATGTCTGCCGTCTGGCTCCTTGCCTTGCAGGCAAGAAAAAGCGGCCGGATGAGTGATCATCCGGCCGCTCTGGTATCTGATGGAGTCCTCAGTGTGAAGACCGCATCAGGGAGGGAGGAGCTGTTTAGCTGTTCTGCTCGATACCCTGAATGTACCAGTCTGCACCATCGCGCAGCTCACGGACCAGGTGCCAGGTCTCGTTGAACTCGTTCTGCTCGCCATTCTCGTCGAGCACGCCGTGGAACAGCACTGTCGCTTCCGCCTGCTTGCCGATTTCCTGCACGCTGCCCAGTTCAGCGAACAGACGCACGACTTCGGTACGGTTGTTGGCTGGCTGCTGAGCGCGTTCTTCGCGCAGCATGTTGTAGAGCTCTGGCGTCACGTATTCCTGGATGCGCGGCAGGTCATTGTTGTCCCAGGCGCGTTGCAGGGTCATGAAGTGCTCCTTGGCACCACCGAGGAACTGTTCCTTGTCGAACCAGGCAGGCTCACTGACGGGAGCTCCGCCGCCCAGCCCTGCACCGATACCGCCAGCAGGCGCCAGCGACTCGCCCTGCTCCTGGTGCGCTTCACGTGCCTGCACGTTACGTGGCTGATCATCGTGACGGGAGGAGGCGCTACCGCTGCCTGCCGGCCCGCCGCTCGCCATGGCGGCCTTCTTGCGCGCGCTCAGGAACTTGAAGGCGATGAAGGCGATCACCGCGATGATCAGGAAGTCTGTCATGCGCAGACCATCGAAGGCGCCGCCGAAGAACAGCGATGCCAGCAGTCCGCCTGCCAGCAGACCTGCCAGCGGGCCGGCAAACTTGGACAGACCGCTGGAGGGCTTGGACTTCGCTGCAGTGCTGCTGTTGGTGGCCTTGTTGCTGCCAAACAGTGAGCTGGAGGATTTTCCGCTGTCAGCGGATCGTGAGTAGCTACCGAAACTCTTGCCGCCGCCGAGGCGCTTGGCCTCCGCGTGTTCGACGCTCAGACCGAAGCCGAGCAAGCCGACCATCAGCATGATGAACAGATGGCGCATGTGGGATCTCCTTGGATGCGCTAGCGTGTAAGTGGAAGCCCCATTCTAGCCCCAGAATCGACGTGGGAGGACCAATGGACGACGAAAAGTCTCAACACCTGATGGCGAGGCGGTCATTGTTGTTGCTGATCGACTTTCAGGCCCGCCTGATGCCGGTACTGAGTGGCGGAACAGAAGCCATCAACAGTGCCATCTGGCTGGGCGGCATCGCCCAGGCGCTGGAAATTCCCGTGTGGCTGACGGAGCACTGTCCGGACAAGCTGGGCGAAAGTGCTCCCATGACACACTTGCTGAGCGAGCGAACCCGCTGCTTCACCAAGCGCAGCTTCAGCGCGCTGGAGGCGCAGGATTTTCGAAAGGCGCTGGAGCAGAGCGGATGTGATCAACTGGTGGTATGTGGTGCCGAGGCGCATGTCTGCGTGATGCAGACCGTGCTGTCACTATGCGGTGCGGGGTATCGAGTGGCGCTGGTAGCTGATGGTGTCGCCAGTCGCCGCCCGCGTGAGGCAGCATTGGGAGTGACCCGCTGCGAGGCGGCGGGGGCCAGTATCGTCAGCGCCGAGATGGTGGCTTACGAATGGCTTGGAAGCGCGGATCACGTCCTTTTCGGCGATATTCATCGCCGTTATCTCAAACCCCGGGCAGGAGAGCACCTGGCGTTCCCCGGGTTGGGTGGGTGAGTCGCAGGGCGACCTGCAAGGGCGACCTGCAGGGCGCGCGTCAGGCGCGTGCCGCGTCGGCCTCACTGCGCGTGAAGACCAGCGTATCGCCCTCTGAGGCGGCATTGGAGAAGCGGTAACCGGCCACATCGAAGTCCTTGAGGTCCTCGGCCGTCTCGATATCGTGCTTGAGCATCCAGGCGCTCATCAGGCCGCGTGCACGCTTGGCGTAGAAGCTGATGATCTTGGACTGACCATTCTTCTCGTCCTTGAAGACCGGCGTCACGATACGGTGGCGGAATGCCTTGGCGTCGATGGCCTTGAAGTACTCGTTGGAGGCCAGATTGACCAGTATTGGCGTGCCACTGTCTTCGACGGCCTGCTCCAGTGCCGGCGCCAGCGTCTTGCGCCAGTAGGCGTAGAGGTCCTTGCCGGCCGGGTTGCTCAGGCGGGTGCCCATCTCCAGGCGATACGGCTGGATGAGATCCAGCGGGCGCAGTAGCCCGTAGAGGCCGGAGAGAATGCGCAGCCTGTGTTGCGCGCGCTCGAATTCTTCCTCGCTGAACGTTTCTGCCGCCATGCCCTGATAGACATCTCCCTGAAAGGCCAGTACCGCCTGCTTGGCATTGTCTGGCGTGAAGGGGGGCTGCCATTCCTGAAAGCGAGCGGCATTGAGGCCGGCCAGCTTGTCGGAAAGCTTCATGAGGCTTGCGATGTCCTGCGGTGATTGCTCGCGCAGGATATCGATCAGTGGTTGAGCCTGATCAAGAAAGTCGGGTTGGGTATGACGGGAGGTCACGGGGGCGCTGTCGAAATCCAGCGACTTGGCGGGCGAAATCACACTCAGCATGAAGACCTCCTGACAGGGGAAAGGTCTCAGTATATCAGGCAGACAACATGGCCCCGAGTCCGTCGGGACTATCGGGGCCATAGATTGCGATGCGTGACGCCAAAGGCATCAATAGCGTCGGATCAGGAAGACGCCAGCGAACAGCAACAGCACGCCCGCCACGCGCCCCAGCGAGAGGTCATGCTGCGGGAAGGTTGCCCAACCGAAGTGATCCAGAACGACCGAAGCCGTCAGCTGGCCCGCCAGGAAGGTGGCCATCATGGTGGCCGCGCCCAGCTTGGGTACCAGGATCACGCTGGCTGCCACGAAGAAGGCCCCCAGCAGACCACCGGTCCAGCTCCACCAGGGAGCCGTTTTCAGGGCACCAATACCCGGCATGGGCAATCGCATGGCCAGCACGATACCGATCAGGGCGATCGAGCCGATCACGAAGCTGACCATGGCGGCCATGAGCGAACTGTGGGTCTGCAGGGCCAGCGTGGAATTGACGCCGGCCTGGATCGGCATCATGGCACCGGCGGCCACGGCCATGAGAATCATGCTCAGTTCAGCGGGATTCATGGGGTTTCCTTGGAGACGAACAGGCCGGTCATCACGACCGGCCTGTCGGGTTGCGCGTCAGGGGCAGATCAGGGGCAGGGGTTCGGCGCGGTGTTGTGGATCATCTCGATCTCGGCCAGCACCTCGTCGCTCAGTTCCACCTCGAGGCTTTTGATGTTGCTCTCCAGCTGCAGCATGGTGGTGGCACCGATGATGTTGCTGGTCAGGAACGGACGCGTGTTGACGAAGGCGAGTGCCATCTGCGCCGGGTTCAGGCCATGACGGCGTGCGATATCCACGTAGCAGGCGATGACGTGCTGGGCTGGCTCCGCGTTGTAGCGCTGGAAGCGCTCGAACAGGGTCAGACGCGCGCCTTCCGGACGGGCGCCATCCAGGTACTTGCCGGACAGGGTGCCGAAGGCCAGCGGCGAATAGGCGAGCAGGCCCACATCTTCGCGGTGCGCGAACTCGGCCAGCCCGACCTCAAAGCTGCGGTTGACCAGATTGTAGGGATTCTGGACGCTGGCGACGCGCGGCAGATTCAGGCGCTCGGCCAGATTCAGGCACTGCATCACGCCCCAGGGCGTCTCGTTGGACAGACCCACGGCGCGAATCTTGCCCGCGGTGACCAGTTCGCCAAGGGCGGAGAGGCTTTCTTCCAGCGGCGTCATGTCCTCGTCTTCCACCGGCTGGTAACCCAGCTTGCCGAAGAAGTTGGTCTTGCGGTCCGGCCAATGCAGCTGATAGAGGTCGATGTAATCGGTGCCCAGACGGCGCAGGTTGTCGTCACAGGCGGCGATGATCTGCTCGCGGGTCAGGCGTGAACCACCGCGGAGGTAGTCCATGCCCGGGCCGGTGACCTTGGTGGCGATCTTGACCTGGTCACGGTTGCCGCGTGCGGCCAGCCAGCTGCCGATGTACTGCTCGGTGCGGCCCTGGGTCTCGCCATTGGGCGGGACAGGGTACATCTCGGCGGTATCGATGAAGTCGATGCCGGCATCGAGCGCACGATCCAGCTGCTGGTGGGCATCGGCTTCGCTGTTCTGCTCACCAAAGGTCATGGTGCCAAGGCACAGCAGACTCACGTCAATGCCGGTGCGGCCTAGAGCTCTACGTTGCATGCAGGATTCCCCTGTCGGGTGGTTGGCAAAAGCGGGTAAGGCGAGCGTGCGTCGCCTGCGTGTGTCAGGGCAGGTACGGCGGCGGTTTCACTCGTGGGACGGCGCACATATTAGCAGCGTAACAAAAACCCACAAGGCGGGCTTGAGTCCCCCTGATTGCGCGAGTATGCTTGGCGCCCCGTTGTCAGGGGAGCAGCCTCGCGAGGCCGCCCGCATGGGCAAACTGACAGCGTTGGCAAGGAGAACAGCGTCGCAGGCTCAGGAAAGGGCCAGATACGGCGTCATCCCTCTTATCTGTTTCAAGGTTACTCGTCATGCCGCAGGCCTCAACCCTGATGACCGGACTGAAATACCGCCTGGCGGAGCGTCTGTTCCACGCCTCCTGGCTTTCCGGCTCTCAGCAGAAGCATCGTCTGACCATGCGTCTGTTCAATCACTGCGCCAAGGCCGGTCATACCGGTGCGCTGTCATTGTACGGCCACATGCTGTTCCAGCGCGGCAGTTCGGCGCAGGAAAAGGCCAAGGGTGCCCGTTTCGTCGTCAAGGCGGCACAGGCGGGTGACATCCATGCCCAGTACCAGGCAGGGTGCATCTACGAGCATGGCTGCGCGCAATACCAGAGTGACCCGGCCAAGGCCGTGACCTGGTATGCACGTGCGGCAGAGCGTCATCATGCGCTTGCCGCGCAGCGCCTGGCACGTGCCTATCGTGAAGGCTCGCTGGGGCTGGCGGTCTGCCCGCACAAGGCGGAGCACTGGGAAGCGCATGCACGCAGCGGTGACGACGCCGCCCTCCACTGAGTCAATCCGACGGCTGCTGCCGTCGTCGATCGCCTCCTCTGACAGCGCCCTCCTCGTGAGGGCGCTGTCGTCTCCGTCTCTTCTGATGTCAACCGGATGAGCAGGACTCGCCAAACGGGGGGCAATTCCCGTAACCTGAAGACATTCAACCCCTTCTTGCCTGGTCCTTGGCTGCCTGAGATACCGTGGGAGACGCGTGTGACGCTGCCTATTCTGCTCGATATTGAAGCCTCCGGCTTTGGCCGCGGCAGCTACCCGATCGAGATCGGTCTGGCGCGTACCGATGGCAGCAGCTGTGCCTTCCTCATCCAGCCGCTGGAAGAGTGGGTGCACTGGGACCCCAAGGCTGAGCTGTTGCATGGCATTTCACGCGCCCGATTGGCACGTGAAGGCCGCCCGGTGCGGGAAGTGGCGCAGTGGATCAATGATGAGCTGAGCGAGACACGCATCGCGTACAGCGACAGCTGGGGCTACGACAATACCTGGTTGTCGTTGCTGTTCCATCATGCCGGCATGCTGCCGCACTTCCGGCTGGAAGCGCTGCGCCGGCTGCTGGATGAGGAGCAGCTGAATCGCTGGGCCGAGCTCAAGGAAGCCGTGATCGCCGAAGGCGGCATCCAGCGCCATCGCGCTGGAGATGATGCCCGTCTGCTGCAACTGACCTGGCAGAAGGCCCAGGCCATCGAGCGCAACGACTGAGCGTTCAGCCCGGCGAAAGATGACCGGCGTGAAAGCCCCTGCAGAAGGCAGCCCATCGGGCTGCCTTCTTGCGTTCTGCCAGTCGACGACGGACTCAGGCCCCGCTTACCGCCAGCAGCACCTTGCCGGTGCTGGCGTTGTCCTGCACATAGGCATGCGCAGCCTCGGCGTCCTGGATCGGCCAGCTCTTGTCGATATGCGGACGTATCTCGCCTCGCGCCAGGCGTGGCCAGACGTGGACATAGAGTGCATCCAGCACCATGCCCTTGCCCTTGGGCGAACGGGAACGCAGGGTCGAGCCGATCAACCGCTGGCGCTTCATCAGCATGCGCCCCAGATCCAGCTCGTCCATGCGTCCGCCCATCAGGCCGATCAATACCATGCGGCCATCCTGATTCAGGACCTGCTGATTGCCTGACAGGTAGCCGCCGCCGACCGGGTCGAGAATCATGTCGGCGCCGCCCCATTCGTTCACGGCATCGACGAAACTGCCATCGTGGCGATTCCAGCCGGCATCGGCCCCCAGCCGCAGGCAGGTGTCCAGCTTATCCTGACTGCCGACGGTCACGAAGCAGGGGTGGCCGAACAGGCCGCACAGCTGGATGGCAGTGGTGCCGATACCGCTGGCCCCGGCGTGCAGCAGGACGCGTTCCTTGTGCTTGAGGTTGCCCTCGATGAACAGGTTCAGCCAGGCGGTGGCGAACATCTCCGGCAGGGCGGCCGCCTCACGCAGGCCGTAGCCCTCCGGCACCGGCAGTACCTGCAGGGCATTGACCACCACCTCTTCGGCATAGCCTCCGCCTGCCAGCAGGGCGCAGACCGGGTCCCCCACCTGGAAGCGTTCCACGTGTCTGCCCACCTCGAGGATGGTGCCGCTGACCTCGAGACCGAGAATCTCGCTTTCCCCGGCCGGGGGCGGATACTGCCCGGCGCGCTGCATCAGATCCGCGCGGTTGACGCCGGCCCAGGCCACCTGGATACGCACCTCGTCCGAGGCGATACCTGAAGGGGCCTCGGTTTCCTGCCAGACCAGCGCCTCGTTCTCGACGGCTATCGCATACATTCGCTATCTCCTTGGCTTGGCAATCGTGGCTGCCTTGCTGTGATCGCTCCGTCCTCAGACGGATGTCTGTCATCTCACTGTACGGGGACTGTGACGCACCTGTCATGAAGTGGCGCGATTCTGACGTGATATCAAGCCTCTGTTTCAGACTGCGAGTGACGCACCGCGTTGCGCAAAGGAGTGAGCATGATCGATACCGCCCGTGTCATCGCCGCCAAGTATCCCGCCTTTGCCAGGCGCCACCCTCTGATTCGTCGCCCGGCGCTGGCGCTGCTGCGGCGTCTGGTTCACGAGAGCGAGATCAATGCCTTCCTCGCCGAGCATGCCGGTCTGCGCGGTTTCGACTTCATCGACCGTGTGCTCGATCACTTCTCCTTCGCCTACTCCGTCTCCTCGCGGGAGCGCGAGAACATCCCTGCCTACGGGCGAGTGGTGATCGTCGCCAACCACCCGCTGGGCTCGCTGGATGGGCTCGCGTTGCTCAAGCTGGTCGGGGAGGTGCGGCGTGACGTGAAGATCGTCGCCAACGACATCCTGATGAAGGTCGAGCCGCTGGCGCCCTTGCTGCTGCCGCTGGACAACCTCAGTCGCCGCGGGTATCGCAGAAGCAGCACCCAGATCTGCGAGGCACTGATGAATGAAGAGGCCGTGATCATCTTCCCGGCCGGAGAGGTCTCGCGTGCAGGACCGACCGGGCCGCGTGACGGCAAGTGGCTGTCGGGTTTCCTGCATTTCGCGCGCAAGACCAACGCGCCGGTACTGCCGATTCACGTCAGTGGTCGCAACTCGACGCTCTTCTATACCCTGTCATCGATCAACCGTGGCCTCGGCACGCCGCTGCTGGCCCACGAGATGTTTCGCCAGCGCGAACGTCAGCTCAAGCTGCGCATCGGGGAACTGATTCCGCTGGCGCGTCTCGACAGTGATGCCCTGAGCACCAATGCCAAGACACGCCTGCTGCGCAAGCATCTCTATCGCATCGGACGCGGCAAGCGCGGGCTGTTCGTGACCGAGAAGGCCATCGGTCATCCGGAGGAGCGCCAGGCGCTGCGTGAGGAACTGACGCCGTGTGAGCTGCTGGGTGAGACCCGCGACGGCAAGAAGATCTACCTGTTCGATGCCTTTCCCGGTTCCAGCGTGATGCGCGAGATCGGTCGGCTGCGCGAGTTGAGCTTCCGCCGCGTCGGCGAAGGGACGGGAGAGCGTCGTGACATCGACCGTTACGACGCGCATTACCGTCATCTGGTGCTGTGGGATGACGCCGATCTCGAGATCGCCGGGGCCTATCGCATCGGTGAGGTGGGCAAGATCATGGCGGCGCATGGCGAGAAGGGGCTCTACAGTCCGACCCTGTTCCGCTTCACGCCGGAGATGTTCGCGCATATGCAGGAGGGCCTGGAGCTGGGGCGCAGTTTCGTGCAGCCGCGCTATTGGGGGCGCCGCAGTCTCGATTACCTGTGGCAGGGGCTGGGTGCCTATCTGCGCCGTCACCCCGAGATCCGCTGGCTGTTCGGCCCGGTCACGCTCTCCAACAGCTACCCGGAGGCTGCTCGGGCGTTGATCGTCAGCTATTACCGCCACTACTACGGGGATGAGGAGGGGCTGGCGCGTGCACGGGCACCGGTCGCGCAGAGTGCACCGGGCAGTGCCGCCCATGAGGCGGAGCGTCTGTTCGATGGTCAGGATGCCGAGGGCGATTTCCGTCGCCTGCGCGCCCAGCTGGACGCGATGGGCGTGACGGTGCCGACCCTCTACAAGCAGTACGCCGAGGTCACCGAGCCCGGCGGCACTCGCTTCCTCGACTTCAGTGTCGATGCCGATTTCGGCTACTGCATCGATGGGCTGGTGATGGTCGATATCCGACGCATCACCGCCAGCAAGCGCAGCCGCTATCTCGGGGAGCCGGCCTGTCGCGATCAGGCCGGTGCACGACACCCCGTCACGGAGGCCTGACCCATGCTGCTTGCCGTCAGGCCTGCTCGCCTGACGAGGGGGCCAGGCGGTCCAGCAGGGGAGTGATCTCGCGTTCGCTGATCAGGCGGGCGCGGGTATCCGCGTCGAGGAAGCCCGCCTCGACGGTGCGATCCAGAAATTCCAGCAGCGGCGCGTAGAAGCCGTCACTGTCGAGGACGGCGATCGGCTTGGCGTGAAAGCGCAGGTATTGCCAGGTCCAGGTCTCGAACAGCTCCTCCAGAGTGCCGATCCCGCCCGGCAGGGTCACGAAACCATCCGCCAGCGCGGCCATCTGGGCCTTGCGCTCATGCATGTCCGCCACTTCGATCAGCCGAGTCAGCCCGGTGTGTGCCTTCTCGTTGCGCACCAGCGCCTGCGGGATCACGCCGACCACCTCTCCGCCTGCGGCCAGCGCGGCATCTGCCAAAGCGCCCATCAGTCCGGCACGTGCTCCTCCATAGACCAGTCCCCAGCCACGTTCGGCAATCGCGGTCCCCAGTGCCTCGGCCTGCTGGCGGTGATGCGGGGAGGCCCCCTCGCGGGAACCCAGATAGACACAGATGCGATGCATGTTGCTCTCCTGAAGGTGTGTTGTGGCACGCAAGGTCGAGTGCCACGCCAGAATGTCGTGGTCTCCATCCTACCCGAGTTGTGCGGCGGGGCCATGACGCCTTGGCGCAACCTTGCCTTGCAGAGTGAGAGAGCATGCTCGGCGTGGTACCTGCATTCACGGGCCTGCTCTGCTACCCTTGCCGCCCCCGCAGGCGACGGCTGGCGGGCGCTGACGCCCATGAGCCTTTTCATCGGGGTGCACTCCAACATGACGCGACGTCCTGACGGCGGGCGCGGGACAACAAGGCAGGAGAGACAGATGGCGCAGGTGCGCGGACGCTTCGCCAGTCGGCTGGGCTTCTTGATGGCCGCCGCTGGTTCGGCAGTAGGGCTTGGCAACGTCTGGGGCTTCCCGTCCCAGACCGCCAACAACGGAGGCGGGGCCTTCGTGGTGATGTATCTGGTGCTGGCCTTCCTGCTGGCGTGGCCGGCGTTGATGGCCGAGCTGGTCATCGGGCGGCATGGTCAGGCCAATATCGTCACCAGCATGAGTCTGGGGCGCGGCATCACCAAGCGCTTCGGCGCGCTGGCGGGCTGGGCGGGCATGCTGACCGCCAGCCTGATCCTGGCCTTCTACGCCATCGTCGCGGGCTGGTTGCTGGGCTATACCGCCGCGCCGGTCAGCGAGGCGCTGGGCATGTCGTCCGCCGCCAGCTGGCTGACCACCTTCGACTTCACGCGCAATGTCTCGCTGACGGCGGTCTTCCTCGCCCTGACCATGGCGATCGTGGTCGGTGGCGTGCGCGGCGGGATCGAGAAATGGTCCACACGTCTGATGCCGCTGCTGCTGGCCCTGCTGGTGGGATTGATTGGCTACGTGCTGACCCTGCCGGGCGCCGATGAAGGCCTGAGTGTCTATCTCACCCCGCAGTGGGATCGCATCTTCGATGCTGACCTGATGCTGAGCGCGATGGGCCAGGCATTCTTCTCGCTGTCGCTCGGCGTGGGGGCAATGCTGATCTATGGCTCCTATCTGGGGCCGGAGCAGAACCTGCCGCGTCTCGGCGTGCTGGTGACGCTGATCGACGTCGGCATCGCCTTCCTGGCCGGCCTGCTGGTGATTCCGGCCATGTATGCCGCGCGTCATCTGGGCGTCGAGATCTTCGATGCCGACGGCCTGCTCAAGAGCTCCGACACGCTGCTGTTCGATACGTTGCCGGCGCTGTTCGGTCAGATGGGTGGCGCGGGAGACGTCTTGATGGTGGCGTTCTTCGCGCTGATGAGCGTGGCGGGCATCACCTCCTCCATCTCGATGCTGGAAGTGCCGGTATCCTTCGTGGTCGAGCGTGGCTGGCTGGGACGGCGTGCCGCCACCCTGGCCGTCGGGGCCGCCATCATGGCCATCAGTCTGACCATCGCCGCCAACTTCGGGGCGCTGTTCGGTCTGGTGATCATGTTGACCACCCAGTACAGCCAGCCACTGGTCGCGCTGGTGATGTGTCTGCTGGTCGGCTGGGCAATGTCGCGCCATGCGCTGCTCAAGGAGATCCAGAGCGGGGCGCCGGACATCGAGTCCAGCCTGTTCTGGAAGATCTGGCCGTGGTACGTGCGCCTGATCTGCCCGCTGTGCATCGCCTTGGTGTTCGCGCACTCGCTGTAAGCCGAAACGCCCCCTGCACGACGCAAGAAGCCCGCCAATTGGCGGGCTTCTTCGTCTTGTGCCTCCTGGCCGACGGCCTCTGCTCGAGGGACTGAGTGTCGGCTAGATCGCAGGCAGGGCTCAGGGCAGCTCGGACAGCACGTCATAGTTGGCATCGACCCAGTGCCCGATGGCATTGCCCTCGGCATAGGCGAGGTGCTGGGCGTACTGGGTGTGCAGGCAGCGCACCTGATTCCAGTCGCGGATGCCGCCGACGCCACGCTCACGCATCAGCTCAGCGAAGCCCTGGGACTCGATGGCGCTGCGCTCGGCCTCGCTCATGAAGCTCCAGCGCTCGGCGACATAGGCTTCATGACTGGCACGATAGCGCGCCAGCAGTTCCTCGTCGGTCTTGAGGCTCTCTTCCAGCTCCTTGATCACGCCTTCGGCCTCGATGCGTGACAGCGAGATCTTGAGGCGTTCGTCGCACAGCCAGTAGAGGGTCGGGAAGGGCTTGCCATCCACCAGCGAATGCATGCGCAGCACCAGCGGGGTGCCCTCGCCATCGGTGGCGGCCACGGCCTGGATGCCGCGCGGCTTGCGCCCGAGCTGGCGCTCGATGATCTCGAGCTCACGCGCGTCGGGACTATGATTGGTCAGGATCACCATGCTTGCAGTCAGGCTCCAGCACACACTTGTTGGACCGGGAGACGGCCCGGAAGAACGCCTGGTTGAGCTGCTGGGGGCTCGGCACATAGCCATGCCACTCGCGCTCGCAGTAGTCACTGCCGCGCGCCATCAGCTCCGGGGCCAGACGATTGAACCAGCCATCATAATCGTAGGGGTCAAGGCCCGGCAAGCTGATGTGCGGGTAGTCGGCGAAGCGCTCGCCGAACCACTGCTCCAGCGAGGCCTCGACCTGCGCATGCAGCTCGGTCATGTCCGGATAGATCCACTTGCTGTAGCGAATGCCCATCGGGCCTCCTCGCTGGCGTGGCGGCAGGGAGCGTCAGGGTGACAGGTGGCGAGAACCTCAGTCCTCACGCGCCAGCGGCGCGAACTGCCCATTGCCCAGTTCACACAGTAGCGCGGGAGCGAGACCGATCTCCAGTCCTCGGCGTCCACCGCTGATGAACATCTCCTCCACCCCCTCGGCGCTGTCGTCCACCCACAGCGGCAGCCGCTTCTTCTGGCCCAGTGGACTGATGCCGCCGACCACATAGCCGGTGGCGCGCTCGGCGGCCTCGTGGGGGGCCAGGGCTGCCTTGCGGGCATGGCAGGCACGCGCCAGTGCCTTGAGGTTCAGCGTGCCGGTGACGGGCACCACGGCGACCACCAGCGGCTGGCGGGCACTGCTGCCTTCCAGCTGACAGACGAGTGTCTTGAAGACCCGTGCCGGCTCAAGCCCCAGCGCCTGGGCAGCCTCTTCGCCATACGCAGGCGCCCGAGGGTCATGGGCATATTCCAGGGTACGGTGAGGCTTGCCCTTGAGCAGCTTGAGCGCGGGTGTCATGCCGGTACGCTCCCGGCGGGCGCCGTGTTGTGCGTGCCGAGCGCGCGGGCTTTCTCGCGCAGGGCAGGGAGATCCAGCTCGGCGCTGTCAGTGTGTTCGTGCAGGTGGGAGAGCAGGGTCGTGCGCAGCTCACCTTCGATGCGCTGCGATTGCTTGGCGTGATGATCGAACTGCACCAGCACGCAGTGGCCACGCGCCCCGCAGATACCGCGCTGCCAGGCTTCCTGGGTCACGGTGAAGGAGCTGCCGCCAAGCCGCGACAGCCAGGTGCGAATCTCGACATCCTGGCCGTATTGCAGCTCGGCGAGAAAATCGACCTCGATGCGCGCCATGATCAGCGGCCATTTGCGCGGGTCGAGATCCGGCACGAAGACGCGGAACAGGTCATTGCGCGCCCACTCGAACCAGGCCGGCAGGCGCGTGTTGTTGATATGTCCGAGGGCATCGGTATCGAAGAAGGCCGGCTCCAGCGTCTTGAAGTACATGTCATCGCTCCTGTGCGTCCTTGCGGGCTTTTCAGCCTATCAGGAAGCTCAGACGCTGGCTGTACGCCGTGCGGCTAGTCGCCGTTGCAGCGGCGTGAACACGCCCAGCCATGCCGTCGCGATCACGAACCCCAGCAGGGTGCCCGCCGCGACCCCCATGCTCGGGTAGCTGAGCGAGACTACCAGTGAATAGCACAGCAGCGAGCCAAGGCCCGCCGGGTAGTGCTTGATCACGGTGGCGACAGCGGCCGGCCCCTGAGTCAGATGCAGAATGATCAACAGCGGATACATGGTGACAGGGAAGGCCGCCACCAGCCCGGCCCAGGACGGTGGCAACAGATGGGCCAGCGCGGTGATGCCGAACACGATGCCGGCCGCGAGGCCCGCACGCGCCAGCAGCGAAGGCCACGAGAACGGGGCCTTGCGACTGCGGGTTTCCGGTACGTCGCGGTACAGGCGCATGCACAGCATGATGGCGATCAGCGTCACGATCACGCCGCTGACGCGGGTGAACTCGAACTGCGCCAGGATCACGCTGGCCGCCAGCCAGCCCAGCAGGCCACCCAGAGTACCGTTGATGACGCCGCGCAGCCCCTCTGCACGCCCGCATAGCCAGTAGCCGACCCCCAGGGCGAGGGTCGAGGAGAATCCGGCCAGCGTGTAGATGGCACTCTCACCGGCGAATTCGGGGGAAATCTCGACCCCGATGAAGCCCAGCGTGATGGCCGTGCCGAGCGGATAGCCGGACAGCAGCCCGGCCATGCGCGTCGAGAGACGCTCCGCGATCAACGACAGGCCGATCACCACCGCGACCGAAATCAGCAGCTTGAGCAGCTGCAGGCCAAGCTCGCCATGCAGTACCGCTGTCATCAAGTGGCGTCCCAGAACTGGCGGCGCAGCAGGGAGATCTTGCCCAGTGCCTTGCCGGAGGCCTGATGTCGGTGTGCCTCGGCGACTTCACGGAAGTCGAACTGGCGCTCGTCCAGGCGCACCTTGAACTCGCCTTCCTCGACCAGTTCCACCAGCTTGCCCAGTGCCTGACGCTGCTGCTCGTGACCGATGCCGGCGCTGAGCGGCAGCAGGATCGACAGCACTTCCAGGCTGCGACTACCGGCATGCAGCGGCGAGAGATCTACCGTGGTGCGCGCATTGATGGTCACGATGCGCCCGCCCAGCCTGCTGGCGGCGAAGCTGGCGGCCAGGTTGTCACCCCCGACGCAATCGAAGACCAGATCAAAGCCCTGGCCAGCCGTCAGGCGCTCCACGTAGTCGGCCACCGCTTCCTCGCGGTAGCGAATGACGTGGTCCGCGCCACAGGCACGTGCCAGCTGCGCCTTGTCATCCGTGGAGACGGTCGTGGCGACTTCCGCACCGATGCATCGGGCGATCTGCAGTGCGACATGACCGACACCGCCGGCGCCGCCGTGAATCAGTACGCGTTGCCCCGCCTCCAGCTGGCCACGTTCCACCAGCGCCTGCCAGGCGGTGATGAACACTGCAGGCAATGCCGCGGCTTCCATGAAGCTCAGGCGGCGGGGCTTGCGGGTGATCAGACGCTCATCGGCGATCATGTAATCCGCCAGCGCCCCGGGGTGAGACGCGACACCCCCGGCAAATCCGAGCACTTCATCGCCCGGTGAGAAGGTCAGCACATCGTCTCCGACGGCATCGACGATGCCGGCGACATCACCATGCAGGATGCAGGGTTCGGGGGGGAGAAGGGCGACCTGCCCGCTGGCCAGCTTGAGATCGAGCGGGTTGACGCTGGAAGCGGCGACGCGAATGCGCACCTGTCCGGGGCCGGGTTCCGGCAGTGGGCATTGCGTGCATTCGAAGTCGGCATCCGGGCCGGGGTTGCGCAGCACCATGGCGTGCATGGAAGCGAGCATGAGACGTCCTCGTTGAAACGAATTCCGGCCAGTTCGGCCAGTGAGCGCCACACCCTACCCATTGCGCTGCGCCGCGGCAATGCGACTTGGGTGGTTTCCGCCGTCCTGGTGACGGAATTGCATGATCGACAACGAAAAAGCCCCTGCCGAAGGGCAGAGGCTTTGGGTCATGCGGCGGGTGACGACTGCGTCAGACCCGCCTGAGAGGGAGAGGTGTCACGCGTTCTGGCGCTTGGTCTCCTTGTCGATCGGGGCGATCTCGCCGGACTTCAGCTTGGCGAGGTACTGGCTCAGCTCGCGCTTCACGACCGGCATCAGGTAGTAGAGACCGATGATGTTGGCGATGGACATGGCGAAGATCATGGCGTCGGAGAAGTCGATGACCGGACCGAGGCTCATGGAGGAGCCGATGACCACGAAGGCGAGGAAGATCAGCTTGTAGACGATCTCGGCACCCTTGCTCTCACCGAACAGGTAGGTCCAGGCTTTCAGGCCGTAGTAGGACCAGGACAGCATGGTGGAGAAGGCGAACATCAGCACCGCCAGCGCCAGCACATACGGGAACCACGGGAAGGCGGTCTCGAAGGCGTAGGACGTCAGCTGGACGCCGCCGAGGCCTTCGACCTGATAGGCGCCGGTGATGACGATGACCAGTGCGGTCATGGTGCAGATGACGACGGTATCGATGAACGGTTCGAGCAGCGCGACGATGCCTTCGGTGGCCGGCTGGGAGGTCTTCACGGCAGAGTGGGCGATGGCGGCGGAGCCGATACCGGCTTCATTGGAGAAGGCGGCGCGCTTGAAGCCCTGGATCAGTACGCCGACGATACCGCCGCCGACCGCGACCGGTGCGAAGGCACCTTCGATGATGGCGCCGAAGGCCGCCGGAATCGCGCTGAAGTTGAAGCCCAGGATGATGAGAGCCGCGATCACGTAGATGACCGCCATCATCGGCACCAGCTTCTCGGTGACGCGAGCGATGGACTTGATGCCGCCGATGATGACCATGCCGACGATGGCGGCCATCACGAGACCGAACAGCCAGCCGTAGCCGATCAGGAAGCTGGCATCACCGCCGGTGACGTTGACGGCCTGCTGATAGGACTGGTTGGCCTGGAACATGTTGCCGCCGCCGATGGAGCCGCCGATGGCGCAGATGGCGAAGAAGATCGCCAGGATCTTGCCAAGCCCGGCCTTGCCATTCTCCGCGAAGCCCTTGGACAGGTAGTACATCGGGCCGCCGGAGATGGAGCCGTCGGCATTGACGTTGCGGTACTTCACGCCAAGGGTACATTCGCAGAACTTGGAGGCCATGCCGAGCAGGCCGGCCAGAATCATCCAGAAGGTCGCGCCCGGCCCCCCCAGCGAGACGGCGACCGCGACACCGGCGATGTTGCCCAGCCCGACCGTGCCGGAAAGCGCGGTGGCCAGTGCCTGGAAGTGGGATACCTCGCCTTCATCCTTCGGGTCGGTGTAGTCGCCCTTGACCAGACGCACGGCATGCCCGAACAGACGGAACTGCACGAAGCCGAAATAGAACGTGAAGACCACGGCAGCGATGATCAGCCAGCCGACGATCAGCGGGAACTGGGTGCCTGCCACCGGCACGGAATAGAAGATGGTGGAGACGATCGGATTGACGATCGGCCCGACGATGTCACTGATGGCCTGATCCATGCCTTCGGCACGGGCAGAGCCTGCGGCCATGAGCGCTGCCATGGCAGCAGCCCAGGGGGCAAGGGAGCGGAATCGACTCATGAGAAGGGACCTCGGGAGCATGTTGTCATTGTTGTGGGATCAGTCTGCGGACGCCTGGCGTCATCCATCAGGGCACGACGGTGACGGGGACCGAGGCTTCCTGGATCAGATGCGCGGTCACGCTGCCGAAGATGCGAGAGCGCATGCTCTCCCCCTTGCGACCGACGATGATCTGCTCGGCATTCACTTCCCGCGCCAGCAGGCTCAGGATCTCGGCGGCGTCACCGTGACGAACGCGGCCTTCCACCTGATACCCCTCCTTCTCGAGCTCCGTGATGGCAGGCGCGAGAACGCGCTCGCGTGCCAGCTTGATCTCGCTTTCACGGCGACTCGCACGCTGGGCGTTCTCTTCCGGCGTGTTGAAGCTGTAGGGCGACCATTCGACGACATAGCAGAGAATGATGCGGGTTTCGGGGCCGACCAGCGTCGCGACGCGCTTGGCGTGTGCGATGGCACTGTCGCCGCCCGGCGTTCCATCCAGTCCGACAATCAGGGAGGTGGTCATTGAGAGCTCTCCAGAAGCTTGCCGGTCACTGTGTCTCGGCGACTCGGCCAGCGGATTCTTGTTGAATTACCGTTCTTGGACGGTTGAAAGCACTTTACTCCTCGGCAGGTGCAGAAATCCCTGCGTTTATCATGCTTCATGAAACGGTGATTAAACGTAAAAGGGCGGCAGGAGGCGCCTGGGGAAGGCGTCAGGCAGACACGCAGGAGGAGGCATGTGGAGGAGAGTCGTGCCCGCAGAGACGAGCCGTACCAGTCAGGCTGGCATCGAGGTTCGCCTGGAGTGCCCCACCACGCTTGTGAACGGGTGGTGGGCGCCAGAGGTGGGGCGGGGGAAGGTGTCGTTGTCGTAGCGGGGAAGGGCATGCGCCCATGTGTCAAGGGACGACCGGGACAAGCGCTAGATCAGGCGCTGGTGGGTCAGATCCTTCCAGGCGCTTTCCATGGGCCAGGCCAGCGGCTTTCTGAGGTGGTCGGGCAGTGCCATGAGTGCGGCATCCGGACTTTCGTGCTCACGCATGCGTATCCAGCAGTACGCCCAGGCGCAGGCCTCGTCCTCATCCTGCGGCAGCGGGCGCGCCGGCATCTGCATCAGCAGGAACAGGGCGGCCTTGGGAGCCCACAGTGGGGCGCCGCCGTCATGGGCCCAGCGTTCCAGCTGCTCGCCTTCCGGATTGCTCTCAGGCTGCCCCAGCTTCGCCACGCGGGCCGTATCGGCCAGCAATACCGCCAGGCGCTGGCTGTCGCCTCTTCCATGGGTCAGCCAGGCACGCAACAGGCCGGGGAGACCGCGTTGTGCTTGCGGGTAAAAGGTGTCTTCGGACATGCACAAAGCCTTATGCTGTAGTCATTCCACGGGGTTGTCCGCCTGTTGCCGGCGGTTCGAGCGGCAGGTGGTGCCTCATGTCTTCATGGCTCGCATGGGCCAGCACCGGGAGAGATTCTACATGGAGCACGATTTCATCACCCCCATTGACCGCAGTCAGTATCCCTCCCAGAAGTGGGAGCGCTACGGCGCGGATGTCCTGCCGCTGTGGATCGCCGACATGGACTTCAGCGCGCCGCCGGCCGTGACGCGCGCACTGGCGGAACGGGTTGCTCACCCGATCTACGGCTATGCCAAGCCCTCTCAGGGGCTCGACGACAGTCTGCGCGACTGGAGCCGTGAGCACTATGGCTGGGAGATACCGCGTGAGGCCATCGTCTGGCTGCCCGGCGTGGTGCCGGCACTGCATCTCGCCAGCCTGGCATTGACGTCAGAAGGGGCGGGGGTCGTGACGACCACGCCGATTTACCCGCCCTTCCTGCAGGTTGCGCAGAAGACGGGGCGTATCGCGCAGATGGCGCCATTGGCGGAGCCTGCCGAGCCAGGTGGCCTGTGGCAGCTGGACCTCGAGGCACTGGAAGCCGCGATCACTCCCGAGACGGAACTGCTGCTGTGGTGCCATCCACACAATCCTACCGGCCGTGTCTGGCGCGAGGAAGAGCTCGAGGCGCTGGCAGCACTGGTGGAGCGTCATGATCTGCTGGTGGTGTCCGACGAGCTGCATGCCGACCTGGTGGTGGACCCCGCATCGCGGCATATCCCGCTGGCCAGCCTCAATCCGCGCCTGGCGGCGCGCTGCGTGACACTGTGGGCGCCTTCCAAGACCTTCAACACGGCGGGGCTGACCTTTGCCTGTGCGGTGATCACCGATCCGGACCTGCGTCAGCGCTTCGTCGCCGCGACCCGTGGCCTGATGCCGGATACCAATGTATTGGGCATGGTGGCGACGGAAGCGGCGTGGCGTGAGGGAGAGCCGTGGCGTCAGGAGCTGCTGGAGGTGCTGCGCGGCAATCTTGATCTGCTCGAAGCGCATGTGGCCGGCTGGGAGCGCGTTCGCATGACGCGCCCCCAGGCGACCTATCTGGCCTGGCTGGACATGCGTGAGGCCGGCCTGGGCGATTCGCCTCAGCAGACATTGCTGGAGGAGTGCGGTGTCGCGCTTTCCGACGGGGCCGACTTCGGCTGGCCGGGGTTCGTGCGCCTGAACTACGCCACCACACGTCAGCAGCTTGAGCAGGCATTGCAGCGTCTCGATGAACGCCTGAAAGGTGCGCTGCAGGGGTAGTCAGATGTCTGATCTGGATCAAGCGCCGATGAGATGCTGGCAGGAAGTGGCGAGCGAAACCTTGAATTGAGAATCATTATCGATAACTCTGAGGGCAGGCCGTTCATCGTGAGCGGGCATCCTCAGGAGGGATGATGATGAGACATGAGCTGGCAGAGACATCTCGTTGGGCGCGAGCCGATGTTGAGTCGTCCGGCGTGATGGCATGTCGAGAATGGTGTTGCAGGGGCGGGAGTCTCCGGTTGGCCAGGGCGAAGGAGGCGGGGGCCATCACGCCCGCGCTGGAAGAGCTCCCGCCTGGCTGTCCGCTCAGCGCCCGCGAAGCGCGTGCGAGGCCATCACTGCTGAAAGGGTGGACGCGTCGGGGCGGCTGAATCCAGGGCTCATCCGCATCCTTTTCCACCCTGCTGCACGCACACGCTTCACGACATTCATCCGCTACCTGCGACAAGGGGCCCCGAGGACAACTCACGTCCTCGGGGCCCCTTGTCGTGGGAAGGTGGTTGCCGTCTGCGACTCAGTACATCAGGGCGAACAGCTGGCGGCGGAAGCGCACGGTCAGCTCATGGGTCGCGCCGAGGGCATCGAACACGCGCAGCAGCGTCTTGCGGGGCAGATCATCCCCGTATTGGCGGTCGGTCTTCACCAGGCCGATCAGGGCATCGAGCGCCAGCTCGTAGTGGCCATCGGCAAGATCACGCATGGCGCGCTGGTAGCGGGCCTCGCTGTCATCCCGCTCGATCATGGCCTGGACCTCTTCCGGGCTCGGCGCCTCGGCGATGAAATCGATGCGTGCACGCACACCACGCGCCTTCGGGCCATCACGGTCTTCCGGCTTGAGAGAGTCCAGCAGCTGGCGGGCCTCTTCGCCGTTGCCTTCGGCGACCAGGACCGAGGCGAGCTGGATGCGGTAGTCCGGTGTCTCGGGGGATTCCTGTGCCAGCTGTTGGTAAATCGCCTTGGCGGTCGCCAGATCGCCGGTTTCCAGTGCGCTGGCGGCCTGCTCGACGAGGCTGGGGCCGGCACCGGCAGCAGGCATCACCTTGTGCTGCTCGAGGAACTGGCGAATCTCGGCTTCCGGACGGGCGCCGGTGAAGTTGCCTGCCAGACCGCCCTGGATGACCAGCTTGACGTCGGGTACCGAGCGCACTCCCAGCTGGGCAGCGATGTCCTGCTGTTCCTCGGCGTTCAGCTTGGCGAGGATGAAGCCACCGGCATACTCACGGGCCAGCATCTCGAGAATCGGCGTCAGGACGCGACAATGCTCGCTCTGGGGAGACCAGCAGTCCAGCAGCACCGGTACCTGCTGCGAGGCCTCGAGGACCTGCTGCAGATTGCTCATGTCGACATCGATGATGTAGGTGTTGGCGTCTTCTGCCTGGCGGGGGGCGCTGGCAGCAGCTCCGCCTACCACGCCCTGTGGTTGGGCGGCGGTGGTGTCATTGCCGGTCAGTGGCTGGCCGGTATTGGGATCGATGATCATGATGCATGCCCCGGAAGTGTCTGCGATTCAAGGCTCGCACGCGAGCCGGCTGGCCTGATGATGCGGGCCGCGGCGGGCGAGTTCAAGATGTGCAGGGTTCATCTGGCGCGGGCGGGGGGCTCAAGGCTTGAGGTCGTCCCCGGCCAGGCGGGCGATGCATTGGATCTCGTCCTCGCTCAATGGCATGACGGAAAGGCGGGCACGGCGGACCAGGTGACTGTCGGCCAGCTCGGGCTTCTCCTTCAGGCGCGCGATGGGAAGTGCACTGCGCAGCGAACGCAGATAGCGCAGGCGCGGAGCGACCCAGCGCGGCGTCTTGCCGGCCTCGAGGTCCGCCATCTGGCGAGGGTCGAAGCCCTTGTGCTCGGGGTCGCTGGCTGTCGGGTCCGGCAGGGCGAGCTCGCTGACCACGGCCAGCCCGACCACTGCAGGTACCTTGCAGCTGGAGTGCTGGATGAGCACGACATCCCCGAGCTGCATCTCGCGCAGGAAGTTGCGCGCCTGATAGTTGCGCACGCCATCCCAGAGTGCCGGCGACTCGCGGCGCAGGTCTTCCAGCGAGAAGGCGTCGGGTTCGGTCTTGACCAGCCAGTGGCGCATGCAGGCACTCCTTCGAGACTGACGTGATGAGTGTGAAGGTGATGGGCGTGGAGAATGGGAGGAATGAGGACCGGGCGCTGGCCTCGTCGATATCCTCGCACAGGAATGTCACGCATACGAAAAAGGCCTGATGCAGGGCATCAGGCCTTTCGAATTCTTGGTAGCGGGGACCGGATTTGAACCGATGACCTTCGGGTTATGAGCCCGACGAGCTACCAGACTGCTCCACCCCGCAACACTGGGTACTGCCTTTGCTCCAACTCTGACGCATCAGAGGTTGGTAGCGGGAACCGGATTTGAACCGATGACCTTCGGGTTATGAGCCCGACGAGCTACCAGACTGCTCCATCCCGCAACATCACGTTGTTTCCCAAGTGCCGAAACTGCTGGCGCTTGCTGGTAGCGGGGACCGGATTTGAACCGATGACCTTCGGGTTATGAGCCCGACGAGCTACCAGACTGCTCCACCCCGCATCAACGTGGGGCGTAGTATAAGGATATACAGTGCTGAGTCAACCGTTATCCCGTAATCAGCCGGAAGACTTTCCTGAGGCGGCCAGGCGATGGGGGGGAGCGAGGGTGATGGAATTGACCTCAATCAATGTGAGAGATCTGCTACATACTTTCCGTGGGAATCCTGTCCATACTGAGAGTGACACGCCTCGCGCAGGGCGGTGACAGTCTTCACCGAGCGCACGGTTGTCGCCATGCTGTCAGAGACGCCTGTCAGTGTTTGTCGTTACCGGAAGATCGCCAGCCAGTCGATGAGCGATCAACGGCGAAATGCCATGCTGTGCTCCCTTGCGGGCACAGGACGTTCCAGGAACAGGGAGAGACAATAACATGACGCAAACAGCACCCGTTGCATGGGTCACCGGTGGCACCGGTGGCATCGGTTCCGCCATCTGTCGTGAGCTGGCGAGCCAGGGGTACCAGGTGATTGCCGGTTACAGGAACAAGGAAAAGGCAGAAGGCTGGTTGCAGGAACAGCGTGCTGCCGGGTTCGAGAACATCGCGCTTTCCGGTATCGAGCTGGACAACTTCGAAGCCTGTCAGGCAGGCGTCAATGAAATTCGCGAGCGCTTCGGGCCGGTGGCCGTGCTCGTCAACTGCGCAGGGATCACGCGTGATACCTCCATGCGCAAGATGAGCTACGAGCAGTGGCGCGAAGTCATCAACTGCAACCTCGATAGCGTCTTCAATACCTGCCGTGCCGTCATCAATGACATGCTGGAGCACAAGTACGGCCGCATCGTGAACATTTCCTCCATCAACGGCCGCAAGGGCCAGTTCGGTCAGGTGAACTACTCGGCGGCCAAGGCGGGCATGCATGGTCTGACCATGGCGCTGGCACAGGAAACCGCGACCAAGGGCATCACCGTCAATACTCTGTCGCCGGGCTATATCGCCACCGACATGATCATGAAGATTCCGGAAGAGATTCGTGAATCCATCCGCGAGACGATTCCGGTCAAGCGTTATGGTCAGCCGGACGAGATCGCTCGCGCGGTGGCGTTCCTCGCGGACGAGAAATCCGGTTTCATCACCGGTGCCAATCTGGACATCAATGGTGGCCAGTTCATGGGCTGATGTCCGTTCGTGCTCATGCGCCCCGGCGTCTCGTGACGTACCCGCAGGGTGGCAGAACCCGGCAGGGCGGAAGAGGCCATCAAGCGTACAAGAGGCCGCAGAGCGCACTCACAGGAACCAGGATCTGACAGGAGAGGGGCAAGCGCACTTTTCCTGTCGTGAACACCACGAAGCCCCCGTCTCGAGGAGAGACGGGGGCTTCGTGGTCGTAGGGTGTCGGTCAGCTGACTGTCTATGCCGACCCGACGCCGTCAGTGGTTGAACAGGGCATCGAAGCGCGGCAACTCGGCCTGCCAGGCTTCCCAGTCCAGCGGACCATTGGCCAGCAGCGCATCCAGCACCTCGTCGAGTTCCTCATCACGCTCAAGGCGCTCGCCCAGTTGCTGATTGATGCGGGCCACCTGAACGGTCAGGCGCCGTGATTCGTCTTCCGCACCCAGCGGCGCCTCGAACAGGATCGCCAGATGGACACGCAGCTCCGCGAGGCGCTCATTGGCGGCGTTGGCGCTGACCGGCTCGGCACGGCGCATCTGGTTGCGCGCGGCATTGGCCTGGCGGCTGGCATCGTCGAACGCCGGTGAGTCGGGGAGTTCGACATCCTCGATATTGCCCTGGCGTGCACTGGCATCGGCGACGGCATGTTGCTCCAGCAGGTCGCGCCACTGCTGCCATTCCTGGCGCAGCTGCTGGGCATGGAGTTCATCCAGGCGCTGTTCGCGACGCTTGAGAATGCCATTCCAGCGTCGACGCATGCCGTCACCGCGCTTGCCACGCGGCAGGGCGCCCAGCGCGTCGGCTTCCTTGAGGGCGTCGTCCAGCTGGGCGGCGTCTTCCAGGGTCGTCGGTTCCCAGCTATCGAGGCGCTCGATCAGGGCCTGCCATTGTTCGAGGCGGACCTGCTCGCGCGTGTCACGCGCTTCACGGTCCTGATCACGTGCGGCGAAGATGCGGTCGCAGGCGGCGCGGAAGGCAGACCACAGGCGTTGCTCCTCGCCCTTGGGGGCACGGCCCAGTTCCCGCCAGCGAGTCTGCAGTGCCTTGGCCTGCTCGGCGCGCGCACGTGCCGGAGCGTCTTCATCGGCCAGCGCTTCGGCGGCGTCCACCAATGCCTGCTTGGCCGCGGCGATCTCGCCGGCGCGCTGGTCGATCAAGCCTTGCAGCGCGGTCAGCGCTTCACCGAAGCGATGCGACAGCTGGCGGCCCGGGCCTGCCGGTACCGGAGTGTGACGGCGCCACTCTTCGCGTGCGCGGTCGCGGATCTGGCGCAGGGCGTCCGGGTCCGCATCGCCCATGGCGTGCCCATTGAGCGATTCCAGCTGCTCACAGAGCGCCTCACGCATGGCAAGGTTGTGCTCGCGTGCCTGCTTGCGCGCTTCGCGGTAATCCTGCAGCTGTTGCTTGATGCTGTCCGAGGCGCTGCGGAAGGACTGGCTGGACTCACGGCTGGCAGCGGCATCGCCCAGGCTGCGCCACTGCTGAATCAGTTGCTGATGCTGGCGGTCGCGCTGCTCATCACTGAGGTCCTCGCGCTCGGCCAATGTGGTGATGGCTTCCAGCAGCTGTTCACGCTTGGGAGCGGCGACGAAGTTCTGCCAGTCACGCAGCTCCGCGACGCGAGCGCCCAATTGACGAAGGCGCGTCTGACGCTCGCTGTCGAGCTGGCCTTCGGTGCGGTCGCGCAGTGAACGATGCAGGCGACTGGCGGGCTTGAGCTTGCCGGCTTCCAGGTAGGTGTCCAGCTGATCCAGTTCGGCGCTGATGGCTTCCAGATCAAGCGTTCGGGGCTTGTCGCTGCTGTCCGTGGCAGGCTCATCGGTCGCGGCGGCCTCGTCGGCACTCTCTTCACCGGTCGTCGCCGGCGGTGCAGCTGCCTCCAGCGCCTGGCGCACGGCATGCAGCGTTCTGGTGAGCGGCAGCTCTGCCGGCCAGGCGATCTCACGCTCGAGACGTGCCATCTGCTCCAGGTCATTGTCGACCAGCGCCGCGTCCATCTCGCCCTGACACAGCTGATGGCGGTACCAGGCATCGAGCGGGTCCTGCAGCTGTTGCTGCAGGCGCTGATGACGTTCGAGCAGCTCGGCAGGGGCCGAGAACTGGTCGGTCAGCTCGCGCCAGCGTTCGCCTTGCAGACGACGCTGAGCCTGAAGGCTGGCGAAGTCATGATCATTGACGCACTCGCGACTGAGGAGGTCCGCGCGCGCCTGGTGCAGGGCCGTGAGGATCTCTTCCAGGTGGGTGCTCAGGTTGGCACTCAGGCGTTCATGCTCACGGATGGCCTGTTCGCGGGCTTCGTGATCGCTGATGACCTTGTACGCCTGCAGACGCGCTTCCTCGAAACGCTGCTGGACGTCGTGGTCGGCGGCCGGCAGTCGCTCCCACTCGCGCAGCAGTGAGCGATAGCGTGATGGCACGCTGTCTTCCCAGGCCTGACGCGGCAGCTTCTCCATCTGGCGCAGCAGGTTGTCACGGCTGGCATTGAGAGCGTCTGCCTGCTGGGCATCCGCGCGGCGCTGGGCGAGCGTGTCGCGGGCCTGACGCTGGACGTGACGATCGCGTCTGGCGCCGCGCACCAGCTGCTCCAGCCCGTCCTGACTGGTGATGCGAGCGGCGGCGGCATGGCGCACCGCCGCGATGCTGTTGTGGCAGGCCTGATGGATCAGGGCGGCTTCATCGGTGAGACGTTCCAGCGCGACCAGACGCAACTGTTGATTGTCCCCGCGCGCCGCGATGGCGGCCAGCAGCTCATTGTCATCGAGGCGTGCGACCAGCTGTTCGCGATCCAGCAGGGAGGGGGCATCCTGACCACCGCTCAGCAGCTCGACGAGTCGCTCGCGTACCAGCCCGTCGGCCCGGTCCAGCAGCGGCAGCAGTCGCTCCGGTGTCGCCATGCGTGCCAGAGCGGCATGACGCACCTCAAGCGCAGGGTCCTCGAGAATCAGAGACTCGAGTATCTGGCGCTGATCCGGCGTTTCAGGGTCCAGCTGGGCCGCGGCAGCGGAGCGAATGGTCGGGTTGGCATGCTGCCAGCGAGGGGCGAACAGGCGGCCAGTGAGGCGGGAAAGCAGTCCGGTCATGAGAGAGCGGTTATCCAGGCAAAAAAATAGAGGGGCGCAACAGCGGCCAGTCACTCGGACAGGACCAGGACACTCGGGTCTGTCGGTGAACCGGGGTGACGGCGCATGAATTTCGTCACCCCGCTATCTTATCAGTCACGAGGCCATGTTGTGTGGTCTCACGCGCCCATCGGTGCAGGGAAACCGGGGGAGAGTGTCTGCCGAGCGCCTTCGCGCGGGATGAGTCAGGTCATCACGAGATGACTCTTTCGTGCGTCGTGGCCTCGCGACACCTGACAGTGTGGACTGCTGGCCGTATCATCAGTTGCAGCGCCGTGTCAGCTCACATAGCTTTGTTCAGCAGAGCGATGGTTCATGAAAGGCCATTCCTCGCTCGGGTGATACGTCATCACGAAGCTCGCTTCCTGCAGAAGTCGCACTGCGTCGCGGGGAGATGGGGCGTCCGGCCTCGGCGTTTCACCGCATGAGTCGTCGGGCAGGTACCTGCCTGCCGGGCAGATGGCCTTCTGCTTCGGGATGCCATCCCAGGGATGTCTCGAGCGTCACGAGCTTCTTTCACGAGTGTCGGAGGGTGTCACTTCCCTCACGCAACCCGGAGTCAGGTCATGAGTCTCAGTACGGACAGGGCCTCCCAGGCCTTCACCTTCAAAGGCGGCATGCTGCCGATGACGGTCATGGAACTGGTCAGTGGAGACCCGGAGCAGATCCGTGCCCAACTGGTCAGCAAACTCAGCCAGTCCCCCGCCTTCTTTCAGCACACGCCGGTGGTGTTGAGCGTCGAGAAGCTCGACGAGCCGCACCTGGCGCTGGAGCGTATCTGCGCCGTGTGTCGCGGCCACAAGCTGTTGCCGGTGGCGGTGCGCGGTGGTGGCGACCCGGTGCGCCAGTCTGCCTGGGCATTGGGTCTCGGGTGGTTCCCGCCCCAGGAAAATCGCGGCCGGACGCTGGAGTCCGTGCCGCCGGTCACGACTGTCGAGCCTGAGGCGAAAGCGACTCCCGCCGACGAGCCAGAGGCGACTGTCGCGGACGAAAAAGCCGCGGTCGTTGAGGTGCCGGCCCATGCCAGCAAGGTTTACCGTGGTACCGTGCGCTCAGGGCAGCAGGTCAGCGCGCCAGAGGGTGATCTGGTGATCATCGGTGCCGTGAATGCCGGTGCCGAGATTCTGGCCGCCGGCAGCGTGCACATCTATGGCGCCCTTCGCGGCCGGGCGCTGGCCGGCATCCATGGCGATCGCAACGCCAGCATCTACTGCAAGGAACTGCATGCCGAGCTGCTTTCGGTAGCGGGAACCTACAAGCGCCTGGACGACATCGACAATCGTCTGCTGGGTGCCAGTGTCGAAGTCGTGCTCGAACACGACCAGCTTTGTATCGCACGCCTCGGTTGAGTGATGCCGGCGTGCCTCGAACGATATCCAATATTTACCGGTGATCCCCGTTTCACGGGGGACTCTCAGCAAGGAAGATACCTTTGGCCAAGATTATCGTAGTGACGTCAGGCAAGGGCGGAGTCGGCAAGACGACCAGCGCCGCCGCCATTGCCACCGGACTGGCTCTGCGCGGCAACAAGACCGTCGTGATCGATTTCGATGTGGGTCTGCGCAACCTGGATCTGATCATGGGTTGCGAGCGGCGCGTGGTCTACGACCTCGTCAACGTCATCCAGGGCGAGGCCAATCTCAAGCAGGCGCTGATCCGCGACAAGCGCATCGACAACCTGCATATCCTTCCGGCCTCCCAGACCCGTGACAAGGATGCGCTGACGCTGGAAGGCGTCGAGAAGGTGCTCGAAAGCCTGCGGGAAGAATTCGACTACGTCATCTGTGACTCCCCGGCCGGTATCGAGCGCGGTGCCCAGCTGGCGATGTACTTCGCGGATGAAGCGGTGGTGGTCACCAACCCGGAAGTCAGCTCGGTGCGCGATTCCGATCGCATCATCGGTCTGCTGTCTTCCAAGACACGCCGTGCCGAGAACGGCGATTCTCCGGTGCGCGAACACCTGTTGATCACCCGCTACCATCCGGCGCGCGTGACCGGGGGTGACATGCTGAATCTGACGGACATCCAGGAAATCCTGTCGATCCCGCTGATCGGCCTGATTCCCGAGTCGGAGGCCGTGCTGCGCGCCTCCAACCAGGGGGTGCCGGTGACCCACGACCAGAAGAGCGATGCTGGTCAGGCCTATGTGGACTGCGTTTCCCGCCTGTTGGGCGAGGAAGTCCAGCTGCGCTTCCATGAAGTCGAGAAGCGCGGTCTGCTGGCCAGAATGTTTGGAGGGGGGCGCAAGTGAAATTACTGGATTTTCTGAAGCGAGAGCGCAAGAAGACGGCCAATGTCGCCAAGGAGCGGCTGCAGATCATCGTGGCTCACCAGCGCAGTCAGCGTGACCAGCCGGATTACATGCCGATGCTGGAGCGTGAGCTGCTGGAGGTGATTCGCAAGTACGTTCAGGTCGATCAGGATGCCATCAACATCTCGCTGGACCGCGAGGATGATTGTTCGGTGCTCGAGCTGAACGTCACTCTGCCGCGCCCCGGCGAGGCATGAGCAGACTCGATAACCGCTGATTCGTACGACTTTCCTGCCAGAACATCGCCCCCCTCGGGCGCGGTGTTCTGGCATGTGCATTTTCTGACCGTCCGCGTGGAGATTTCCTGTGGCAGAGCCCACCTTCCTGTGGCACGACTACGAGACCTTCGGTGCTGACCCGCGCCGCGACCGTCCATCGCAGTTTGCCGCCATTCGTACTGATGCGGAGCTCAACGAGATCGGTGAGCCGCTGACGCTCTTCTGCAAGCCCGCTGACGACTTCCTGCCTCATCCGATGGCGTGCCTGATCACGGGGATCACGCCGCAGCAGGCCGAGCGTCGCGGCCTGCCGGAGGCCGAGTTCGCCGGGCGCATCAACGACGAGATGAGCGTGCCGGGCACCTGCTCGGTGGGCTACAACAGCCTGCGTTTCGATGATGAAGTCAGCCGTCACCTGTTCTATCGCAACTTCCTCGACCCCTACGGGCGTGAGTGGCAGAACGGCAATTCGCGCTGGGACCTGATCGATGTGGTGCGCGCCTTCCATGCGCTGCGCCCCGAGGGGATCGAGTGGCCGCGACGCGAGGACGGAGCCCCCAGCTTCCGTCTGGAAGATTTGACGGCCGCCAATGGCATCGAGCATGCCGGCGCGCACGATGCCCTGGTCGATGTGCGGGCCACCATCGCCCTGGCGCGTCTGCTCAAGTCACGCAATGCCCGGCTGTTCGAGTATCTGCTCAAGCTGCGCAACAAGCGTCATGTCGCCAGCCTGCTGGACATCGGTGCGCGCAAGCCGATGCTGCACATCTCACGTCGCTATCCGGCCTCGCGAGCATGCGGTGCGCTGGTGGTGCCGCTGGCGGAGCACCCCTCCAATGCCAATGGCGTCATCGTCTATGACCTGTCGGTGGACCCGGCACCGCTGATGGATCTCACTCCCGAGGAGATTCGGGCGCGGGTGTTCGCCAGTGCGGATGACCTGGCGGAAGGTGAGGAGCGCATCCCCCTCAAGGTCATTCATCTCAACAAGAGCCCGGTGCTGATGCCGGCGACGGCGCTCAAGGATGTCTCCGGCCCTCACCAGGGGGAATACGGCGAGATCGTCGCGCGCCTCAAGCTCGACCCTGCACGATGTCGTGAGCACTGGAAGTGGCTCAAGGACAATGCGGGGGTCGGCGTGAAGGTCGCCCAGGTGTTTGCCGAGACGCCGCCGGCCGGCCCGGCTGACCCGGACCTGATGCTCTATTCGGGAGGCTTCTTCTCGCCCGCGGACCGCAAGGAGATGGAGCGCGTGCGGGCTTCTCACCCCGAGGCACTGGATGACACGCCCTTCGCCTTCCAGGATGGGCGACTCGAGGAGATGCTGTTCCGCTACCGCGCACGCAGCTACGGCTACACGCTTGATTCAGCCGAGCGGGAGCGCTGGGAGCAGTGGCGCTGGGAGCGCATGAATGACGAGCAGGTCGCCAGCCTGACCGTGAAGGGCTTCGTCAGCGAGATCCAGCGTCTGGCCCAGAACGAGCAGGATCCGGCGCGCGTGCAGATTCTGGAAGAACTGGCGATGTATGTGGAAGGTATCATGCCGCCACAGGCCTTTGGCTGATTCTCGAAATTCTCGCAGCCACAACGACACGACCCCGGCGAATTCGCCGGGGTCGTGTCGTTCATCTCTCGGAAAAACTGACGCTCCACTCGTCTCTGATCTGCTCTTCACTTCACGGCTCCGTCCTTCACGGAAGCGTTCTGACTGACCCGCCTGGCCGTCGGGCATGCACGCGTGGCGCGATCAATGCTGGGCATTGCCCGCAGGTTGCGCCGAGGGAGCGGCGGTGGTGGCACCGTGCTCGGCACGTGGCGCCTCCGGCAGCAGGGGAAGCGCGAGCGTCGGCAGGCGCTGATCGAAGTCGCTGGGGATCTCGGGATCAAAGGCCAGTTCCAGTGGCGCCGCCTGAGTCACCTGCTGCCAGGCGTCACGGATATCCTGGACGCTGACCTGCTCCACGGCGTGGATCAGCTGCTGGCGGCGATCAAAGTCGGTCCAGCCGAAGCTCAGTTCGCTCCAGTTGCGTGATGCAAGCTCGGAGAGGCGGCGCGGCTTCTGCTCGAGACCATCGATCACTGCGCTGCGATAGCTGGCGAGCGTGGCCTCATCCAGCGCCGTGATGCGCTCATCGAAGGTCGTGAAGAAGGCATCCATGCGCGAGAACAGGGTCTTGCTGTCCTTGGAAGGCGACTGGACCAGCAGGCTCAGGCCCGGGGCATCCAGCATGGGGGAGTAGCTGGCCGAGACGATGTAGCCCAGTTGCTCATCGGTGCGCAGCCGGCTGTAGAACGGGGCTTCGATCAGCTGGCCCAGCACGGCCAGACTGGCCTGACTCTCGAGCGTGCGATCCTTGCCCTGCAGGTAGCGCAGTGCGCCGGCATCGCCGCGTGAGCTCTCCGGTCGCAACGCGAGGGGCTGGTCCACCCGGTGGATGGCAAGCTCCGGGATGCCGTCGCGCGTGACGCGGGGGGCCAGGCCATTGATCACCAGCTGACCGGTCTCGCGTGCCTGAGTGTCGCTCAGGTTGCCTGTCACCATGGCCTGGACATGCAGGCGTGCCAGGAAGCGCTTGCGGAAGGCGTCCAGACGTTCGCTGGTGACCTGCTCCAGCACGTCCTGCTGCTGCGAGACGGTGGTGGGCTGGCCGACCAGCGCTTCACTGAGACTGCGGCCCAGCTGCGTATACAGGGGCGCCTGGGCGCGATTGCTCAGGCTGCGTGTCATGCGCTGCGTGATGCGTGCCAGTCGTTGAGAGTCGATGTCACCATTGACCAGTTGATCCAGCACCTCGCGCATTTCCGGCTGCTGGCCGTCGCGCCAGCCACTGAACTGCAGCGTGATGCCGCGGCCATGGGCATAGGCCAGAGCATCCTGTCCGGCCAGACGTGCCGGGTACAGGCGGGCATTCAGGCTGTCGTTCAGCCATGCCGCCAATACGCGACTCATGACTTCATCCTCGACCGAGGCACTCACGGCGGGGTTGAGCAGCCCGAAGCGCCACTCGGCCTTCGGGACCCCGAAACTGTCATCACCCTGATACCAGAGTTCGGCGCCGGGCTCGTCGATCAGCTGACGTGGCGGCGCATCGGGCAGATTCAGGACCTGGAAGTCGCTGGCCAGATAAGGATTGGGGGCCGGAAGGGCAAGCCGGGCGGCCAGCGAGGGATCGTCACCGGCACGGGCGACGGCATCGTCCGTGAGGCGCGTCAGGGTATAGGGCGCCTTGAACCATTTGCTCTGTTGCTCTCCCGTGACATCAGGGCCGGAGTAGACCTCCAGCAGATTCTCTGGCGTCAGGCGATCAAGGGTCGACTCGATCAGCTCGGCGTCATAGTCCTGCATCAGGTAGGGCGCGGCCAGCACATCCTTGACCGGATAGCGCGTCATCATCATGGCCAGGCTGCTGGCCAGGTCCACGGGAGAGCTGCGCTGCTGGAAGCGGAATTCCTGCTCGCCCAGCGCCGCCTGCTCCTTGTAGCGCCACTCCTCCAGGCCCTGCTGGCGAATCAATGCCAGATAGTCGAACAGCGCGGCGCGGATTTCCGGCTGGTGCCGGGCGCCCTCGGGCGTCAGGGTGACATTGATGCTGAGCAGGGCATTCTCGCCATCGCTCGGGCCGCCGCCGGCCGAGAGCCCATCCGCCCAGCCCTTGTCCTTGAGCACCGCCAGCAGGCTGCCTTCCCCTTCATGTCCGATGAGATTGGCAAGGTAGCTGACCGGTTTGACGCGATACTGTGCGACGGGGTCCTCGATGGGGAACATGAAGTCGAGCTCGCGCTCCTGCTTGAGTGCCTTGACCTCCACGCGTGCGGGCAGCTCATCGGCAGTGACCAGCGGCGCGTCGATCTGTGGCCGTGAGAGCTCGCGATTCGGGACATCGGAGAAGTTGTGGCGCGTCAGTGACTCCAGCGTGTCCAGCGTTTGGGGGCCGACCAGGGTGAGGCGCATCACGCCGGCGCCGTAATGCGCCTGATAGAAGTCCACCAGGCGTTGGCGCAGGCTGCCGGCCTCGCTGTCCTTGAGTGTCTCGAGGCTGCCGACGCTGAAGCGGTTGAAGGGGTGTTCTGGATTGAGCGCCTGCTCGACAGCCTCATTCACGCGCCGCCCGTCATCCTGCAGGCGTGCCTGATATTCGGAATGCACGGCATGACGCTCGCGGTCGACGTAGTCGGCATTGAACTGTGGTGCGACGAAGAAGCGGGCAAAGCGCGGCAGGGCCTCGGCGAAGGCATCCGGTGCGATATCGAAGAAGTAGTTGGTGTCCTGGCTGGCGGTGAAGGCGTTGTGCTGTCCGCCGTGACGGGTGATGAATTCCTGATAGGCATCAGGCTCTGGATAACGATCGGTGCCGAGGAACAGCATATGCTCGAGGAAGTGAGCAAGTCCGGGAACGTCATCGGGGTCCTGGGCGCTGCCCACCTCCACGTCCATGGCAGCGGCAGCCTTGTCAGCCGCCGGGTCGCTCACCAGCAGCACCTTGAGGCCATTGTCGAGCGTCAGGCTGCGATAGTCGCGCTGGTCATTGGCGCTCTTGATCACCGGGCCTGCCTGGGTGATGGCAGAGGCCGCGGTGGCTGTCGTCATGGAGGACGGTGCGGGGGGCGTGGAGGAATCGGCCAGGCTGACGCCGGGCGACAGGCCGGTGATGACGATGGCGGCAATGGCAGCGCTCAATGCGAGCGGACGGAATCCTGATGGCAAGGACATCTTCTCTCCTGGTTCACGGCACCGATGACACTGGCATGGTGGTTCGATAAGGGCGATTCATGCGTCGCAAGCGCGTAGGTAGATCAGCAACGCCTCACGAGCAGCGCAGGTCCGAGGATGTGCTCCCCTCCTGGCGATACGCGTGTCTGACCGGCCTGGATTCAGCGTTCCCGATCTGAGCATGCTGTCCGGGCGCCGAGTGGCGTCTCTCAGCTCAGCATCGGGCCGGTGGGGTGCGCGACGCTCCATTCCTGGTGTGCGGGATCATTGACCCGGCGAGCGACGGGGAAGGCCGCGAGGCTGGCGTCCGGTGTCAGCATGGCACGTACCCTGTCCAGCGGGGTATCGGCGCTCAGCCATTCCCGCACCTGATGCGGTGCGATCACCGCCGGCATGCGGTCGGTCAGACGTGCGGTGACACCCGCGCACGCCACGCTGATCAAGGCGAAGCTGTCGCGCCCCTCGGGGGGCAGTCCCTCCATCAGCGGGGGGCTGAAGTGGCGGGTCCACAGCGCGGCGAGCAACAGCGGAGCGCGGGTGGCGTGCGTGACCAGAAAGGGCTGCTTCATGCGCGGCTGTTCCTTCCAGACATAGACCCCACCGACGGGAATCAGTGCCCGTTGACTGGTAAAGGATTCGCGGAACATGCGTCGCGTTTCCAGCGACTCGGCGCGCGCCACGTGGGGCGCGTGGTCCATGACCTCCAGCCAGCTGGGCGTCAGCCCCCAGAGCGCTGGCACCTGGCGAAGCCTCGGGCCTTCCAGGCGCAGCATCGAGACCGGCAGGCGCGGAGCGCGATTGGCGCTCACCAGGCGCTCCTCCCGCAGCTGACGCGTGAGGGCAGGCGTCGCGAGTGATCCGAACAGTTCACTGGGCGGCAGGTCTTCGGGAAACGGGGGAAGGTACAGGCGTCCGGCCACGGAAATCCTTTGAGATGAAGGGCAGGGGGGGAACATGCAGGGCGACGCATTGCCCAATCATGAGCGCGAGAGCCCCGCTGCACGCGGCAGTCGCCAGCATGCCACACCTTGGTGGCGCTTGCGTTTGTGCTCAGTCTCGATATGCTGGACGGAAACACTGTTCGATTCAATGGCTGACACGGGGCGCTTCAAGAGCAGGATGCTCAGGTATCGTGACTCTCTCTGCCAACCCGCGCAGTCCGGACACACACCGCGCCAGATTCGCTGCGCGGTAACGCATCTCAGCACCAGAGGAATTCGATGGCCCGTCCACGTCAGCATGCACCGGAAGCGCTGCATGCGCGGGTAATGGAGACATGCGATGAATGGCTCAAGCAGCAGCCCGTTCACGCCTTGTCCTTGCGCAACCTGGCTCGCGAAGTCGGTTGCGCCCCCAGTACCCTGCTCAAGCTCTACGGCAGTTTTGGCAACCTGCTCCAGCACGTCAATCTGACGACCCTGGACCGTCTGCGCGATGCGATTGCCGGGCAGGAGACCCCGAGCCCCTCCCAGCGTCTCAAGGCATTGGCGCGAGCCTATTGGGGCTTTGCCCAGCGCGACCCCTATCGTTGGCAGCTGCTGTTCGATTTCCCGCTGGCTCAGGAAGGGGAGCTCGATCAGCGTCAGAACGCCATGATCGAAGGCTTGTTCGAGCGAGTGGAGCTGGCTCTGGTCGAGTACGCTCCCAAGGTGGAGTCAGTGGAAGCCAAGCGCATGGCGCGAACCCTGTGGGGCAGCGTGCATGGCCTGGTCCAGCTGGGCATGAATGAACGCCTGGGTCTGTGGCAAGGACAGCCGCTGGAAGTCACGGAACTGCTCGACCAGCTGCTGGATACCATGCTGGCGGGGCTCAAGGTGCGCAGCGAGGCTGCAGGCTCGGGGGATGCCACGGAAGCAGGGCGATGAGTCGAGACCTTCTGCGGCGGCCACGCTTTGCCCCCTTCTTCTGGACCCAGGCCCTCGGGGCCTTCAATGACAATCTCTTCAAGAACGCGCTGCTGCTGCTGCTGACCTTCGTGGTCATCGAGCAGCGCGGTTGGGACACCGGCGTCGTCAACAATCTGGCCGCCGGGTTGTTCATCCTGCCTTTTCTGCTGTTTTCCGCCTGGGGCGGCCTGCTGGCGGACCGCCTCGACAAGCAGCGGCTGATCGTCAGGCTCAAGTGGCTGGAGCTTGCCACCATGAGCGTGGCGGCGGGTGCCTTGATCTTCGAGGCCTGGGAGCTCTTGCTGGCGCTGCTGTTCATGATGGGCACCCAGTCCGCGCTGTTCGGCCCGGTCAAGTACGCCATCCTGCCTCAGCATCTCAAGGCCGATGAGCTGGTCAGTGGCAACGCCTGGGTTGAACTGGGTACCTTCCTCGCCATTCTGGTCGGTACCTTGGCGGCTGCGGCCTTGATGGCGCTGGGCGGTGAGTTGGCGCGCTGGGCGCTGTCGGCATCGCTGGTGTCGCTGGCGGTGCTGGGCGTACTGGCTGCCATGCGCATTCCGCCGGCGCCTTCCGCTTCTCCGGGGCCGGTGCCCTGGCGGCCGCTGTCCGGCAGCGTGGCGGTGATGCGCGAGGGGCTGAGCAATCGTCGGCTACGCTGGGCGCTGCTCGGCATCAGTGCGTTCTGGTTCCTCGGTGCGAGCTATCTGACGCAATTGCCGGCGTATGCGCGGGATATCGTCCATGGGGCCGAAGGGGCGACATCGGCCCTGCTGGCGGCCTTTGCCATCGGCATTGGTCTGGGGTCGCTGGCCTGTGAGCGTGTCTCGCGTGGACGACTCGAGACAGGGCTTGTGCCCTTCGGGGCGCTGATCATCTTTGCCGGCGGGCTGGACCTTGCCTTGCGCCCGGCGCTGGCTGAGGCCCAGATGGCCACGCCGCTGATCGAGCTGCTGGGCATCGCCGGATTCTGGCGCATGTGGCTGGATCTCGGCGTCATCGGCTTCGGGGGCGGCCTGTATATCGTGCCGCTCTACACGCTGTTGCAGCTGCGCAGCCCCGAGGACCATCGCGCGCGCATGATCGCGGCCAACAATGTGCTCAATGCCTTGCTGATGGTGCTCTCGGCCGGTGCCGGCATTCTGGTGCTGGGCGTGATGGGGCGTGATATTCCGGACTTCCTGCTGCTGCTGTCCTTGATCAGTGGATTGATCGCGGTGATCTGCATGCTGCGTGACCCGCGGCCCTTCCTGCGGCTGATCATCTTCATCCTCATTCACCTGATGTATCGGCTGCACCTCAAGGGGCGCTGGCGGATACCGGCGGAAGGCGCGGCACTGGTGGTGTGCAACCACGTCAGCTTCATGGATGCGCTGATACTCGGCGGCGCCAGCCCGCGCCCATTGCGGTTTCTGATGGATGCCGAGATCTATCACTCTCCCTGGCTCAAGTGGTTCTTCCGCATTGCGGGGGCCATTCCGGTGGATTCCTCGCGCAAGGACCCCGCCGGTGTGCGTCGTTCACTGGAAGAGGTCGGCAAGGCGCTGCGCGATGGCGAGGTGGTCATGATCTTCCCGGAAGGCAAGCTGACGCGAGATGGGGAAGTGGGACGCTTCCGGCGTGGGCTGGAGCTGATCCTCGCGCGTGATCCGGCGCCGGTGATCCCGATGGCTCTGGGGGGCTTGTGGGGGTCGTGGTTCTCCCACGGCGGCGGGCCGGCCTTTGCCAAGTGGCCGCGTCGTCTGCGTGGTCGGGTGGAGTTGTGCGTCGGTCGCACCTTCGCGCCGGAGAACGTCAAGGCTGCGGAGCTGGAAGAGGCCGTGCGCGATCTGCATCGCAAGGCGACACGCTTGGCGGACTGCCAATGACGGGGTGAAGCTGCTCTGGTCGAGGGTGACTGCCCCCTCACGTGGTGAGCGCGAGAGCGTTCCCTGAAAAAAAGACGCCGTCCGTGGCTTCACGGGCGGCGTCTTTGCGTATGCGGTTCACGTTCTGCGGACAGTGATGGCGCTTACGCGGGGGCGCTGGAGCTGCTGCCGTGGGCGGCAGGCTGATTGGATGGCGCGGTGTGGCGGGTGACCCAGAAGCCGATGCCGCCCACCAGGCATGCGGCAAGCATGACCAGCGGTACCGGCAGCATGTTGGAGCCGTTCAGCCACAGGCTGGCAATCGCACCGTAGAGTCCGCCGCCTAGGAAGAGCGCGGTGCCCGAGATGGCGTTGGCGACCCCGTGGCCGCGGGTGAACAGCGACTGGTAGTCCGCCATCACGTTGGGGGTGATCATGGCGCCTGCGCCAAGTACCACCAGCATGCCGGGAATCAGGGTGGCGGCGCTGATCGTGCCAGTGAGGCCCAGTCCCAGCAGCCAGGTGATGCCGGTCAGCTGGACGCTCAATGCCAGCTTGACCAGCGTGCGCGTGCGCAGGTGCTTGAGGCCGAGGTGATTGAGACGGTTGCCGACGAACATCGCGACCACATTGGCGCCGAAGGCCAGCGCGAACTGCGGCGGTGTCATCCCGAGTAGCCCTTGATACAGGTAGCTGGCATTGGTGATGAAGGTGAACATGATGCCGGGCCCGCACAGGATCAGCATCAGGTGCCCCGGGACTCCCCGGGTGGTGAGGACGTCGCCATAGCTGCGCAGCACGTTGCGTGGTCTGAAGGGCGTGCGCTCGCTGGCGGGGTGGGTCTCCGGCAGCCAGCGATGGATGATCAGACCGACTATCAGCCCGTAGACTCCCAGCGTGAAAAAGATCGTCGTCCAGTGGCTCAGCGAGATCACCAGGGCGCCCAGGGATGGCGCTATCAGTGGCGCCGTCATCAGTACCATGGTCACGTTGGTCATCAGGCGCGCGGCGTCCTTGCCGGTCGCGACGTCTCTCACCACGGTGCGCGAGACACCGCCGGTCATGCCGGTGGCGATGCCCTGAAGCACTCGCCAGACCAGCAGCCAGTGGAAGTCTCGTGTCAGTGCGCAACCGAGTCCGGCGACGAGAAACAGCACGAAACCAGTCAGGGCGACGGGGCGGCGTCCGAGACTGTCGGACAGCGGGCCACCGCCCAGCTGACCCATCGCGTAGCCGAAGAAGAACATGGTGATGGTCAGGCCGATGCGATGCTCGTCCACACCGAAGTCGCCTGCCATGGAAGGCATGGCGGGTAGATAGGCGTCGGTCGCCAGAGGCGCGAGCGCCACCATCAGTGCCAGCATCAGCGTGAAGCGTGCGGGGTGGTGGTGCAGGACAGTCGTCGGGGAAGAGGCTTGGGTCATGAGGGCCATTTGCGGGTAGTGGGCAGTGCAGGAAAAGGTGGTCCGGCGATCCGGCGATCCGGCGATCCGGCGGCCCGGCGATCCGGCGGCCCGGCGTTCCGGGCAGGCACAGGATAGCGTGTGTCTCCGGCATTGGCCGCCCCGTGGCGTGCAACACCGCATTGCAATGGACGTGAACGCGAAGGGCCCGCCAGATGGCGGGCCCTTCGCGCATGACGCTGCAACGTTACCCAGCAGGCGCTGGATCAGGTACGCGTGGTGCGCGAGGCCTGCCAGCAGCGTGCCGAGGTGATCTGGTTGTCCTTGACCTGCTGGATCTCGATGCGGGTCGTGCCGATGGCCAGACTGGCTGGCGCATCCGGGAAGGATTCCAGGTGCTCGAGGATCAGGCCATTGAGCGTCTTGGGGCCATCGGTCGGCAGCTGCCAGCCGATGGCCTTGTTGATCTCGCGGATGTTGGCGGTACCCTCGATCACGTAGCTGCCGTTGTCCTGAGGATGGATTTCCTGATGGGTGCCGGCCACGTCGGTGGTGAACTCGCCGACGATCTCCTCAAGGATATCCTCCAGTGTCGCCAGCCCCTGCACATCGCCATACTCGTCGACCACGATGCCGATGCGGCGCTTCTGCTTCTGGAAATTGAGCAGCTGGGTATGCAGCGGGGTGGATTCCGGGATGAAGTAGGGCTCGCGGGCCTCCTGGATGATGGAGGCCTTGGTGACCTCGTCCAGTGACAGGAAACGGGCCGCATTGCGCAGGTGCAGGATGCCGATGATGTTGTTGATGTCACCCTTGTAGATCGGCACTCGTGTGTGCTGACTGGCGCGGATATGACTGAGAATGATGTCGAGATCATCATCGAGGTCGATACCGAAGATTTCCTGACGCGGCACCATGATGTCATCGACGGTGACGTTCTCGAGGTCGAGGATCGACAGCAGCATGCCCTGGTGACGGCGCGGGATCATGCTGCCAGCCTCGTGGACCACGGTGCGCAGCTCGTCACGGGTCAGGCTGTCGGCCCCGCCGCTGACATCGCGAACGCCGAACAGGCGCAGCAGGCCATTGGAAATGCCATTGACCAGCCAGACCAGCGGATAGAGCAGCTTGAGCATGGGTTCGAGAATCACCGACGCCGGATAGGCGATACGCTCGGGATTCACGGCGGCCATGGTCTTGGGCGTCACTTCGGCGAAGATCAGCACCACGATGGTGAGGACGGCAGTGGAGATGGCAGGGCCGGAGACATCACCGAAGTAATGGATGGCAATGATGGTGGCCAGAGACGCTGCCAGATTGTTGACGAAGTTGTTGCCGATCAGGATGACGCCGATCAGACGGTCCGGGCGAGATAGCAGGCGGGTGACGCGCTTGGCGCCGCGCTCACCGCTCTTCTCGCGGTGGCTCAGGCGATAGCGGTTGATCGACATCATGCCGGTCTCGGAGCTCGAGAAGAAGGCAGACAGGAAGATCAGGATGACCAGCAGGCCGAACAGCAGCCCCAGCGGGGTGTCGTCGCTCAAGAGTGAAGGGTCCTCGGTGGCGGATTTACGCGCATGATACTGCTGCCGTGACGGCAATGCACCAGCTGCTGCGGGTGCTGCCCGTCACGACAGCGACGCTCAGTGGGAAAACACGACCTGCAGGGCGAACTTGGTGCCGAAGAAGGCCAGCGCCAGCACCAGGCAGCCGCCCAGCGTCCAGCGCGCCGCGCGCTGTCCGCGCCAGCCCAGGACATGATGGCCGAACAGCAGCACGGCGAAGATCACCCAGGCGCCGAAGCTCAGGACCGTCTTGTGCGCGAGGTGCTGGGCGAACAGGTTGTCGAGGTAGATCATGCCGCTGAGAATCGACACGCTGAGCAGGATCATTCCGGCCCAGATCAGCTCGAACAGTGCGCGCTCCATGCTGGTCAGTGCGGGCAGTACCTGGACGATGCCGCGGGTGTGACGCTTCTTCAGCGCATGTTGCTGCAATGACAGCAGACCGGCCTGCATGGCCGAGATGCTGAAGAAGGCCAGTGCCGCCACCGAGGTGAGGATGTGGGCGATGAGCCCCGCGGAAAGTGGATTCTCGGTATTGGCGCTGGGAAGATTCATCACGCCAAGGACGCAGATGGCCGCCACGGGGAAGAGGGCGGCACCGCCGGCAATCACCGGCTTGAACATGCTGGCCAGGATCAGCAGCAGGCTGATGGCCCAGCTGACCAGCGAGGCGCTCTCGAACAGTCCGAGGTGCAGCTCGCCGCCATGGCTGATGGTGAGCCAGACGATCACGGCATGGCAGGCGACGGCTACCAGTGCCAGGCCGCGTACCAGACGTGGTCTGGACGGTACCCGGCGGATGAGCGTCAGGCCCTGCCACAGGCCGGCGCCGAGATAGAAGATGATGGCCAGAAAGGCAAAGGGCAGAGCCTGCATGTGCTGTTGTCCAGGTGCCGAGGATGTACGAGGAGGCAGGTCCTGTACGAGACGCTGCCTATATGATGTGACTATACCGAATGCACTCATGTGATTGCATCCACGCCACGCGCTTTGAGGAGGCTGGCGGAGCCGTGTCGGGGAGAGAATTCCCGGCGAGAGAGGATTTGGTCGGCGCTTGAGTGTCCCCATCATGGAGACAGACCCGCCCTGTGCGTATAATGCGCCACAGGATGAACCATTCACGCGCTGGGGCGTCATGCCGTGACCCCCGGAATCGAGGACAGCACTGTCCTCGAGCCGCTGCGAGCGGCCCCCAGACGTCCCTAGCCGGAGAGGCCCATGTTTCAAAGTTTGAGTGATCGCCTGTCGCAGACGCTGAAGTCGATTACCGGCCAGGCCAAGCTGACGGAAGACAACATCAAGGACACGCTGCGTGAAGTGCGCCGTGCGTTGCTTGAGGCGGATGTCGCACTGCCGGTGGTCAAGGCCTTCATCGACCGCGTGCGCGAGCGTGCCGTCGGTCAGGAAGTGTCCAAGAGCCTGTCGCCGGGTCAGCAGTTCGTCAAGATCGTCCAGCAGGAGCTGGAAGCGATCATGGGCGAAGCCAATGAAGGTCTGGTGCTCAAGGGCAGCCCGGCCGTCATTCTGATGGCGGGTCTGCAGGGTGCGGGCAAGACGACCACCGTCGCCAAGCTGGCGCGTTATCTGCGTGAGCGCGAGAAGAAGAAGGTGCTGGTGGTCTCGGCGGACGTCTATCGTCCGGCCGCCATCGACCAGCTGGAAACGCTGGCCAGGGAAGTCGAGGTGGATTTCTTCCCCTCCGACTCCTCTCAGCAGCCTGTCGCCATCGCTGAAGCGGCGATGAAGCACGCGCGTATCCAGTTCCACGACGTGGTGCTGGTGGATACCGCCGGCCGTCTGCATGTCGATGCCGACATGATGGACGAGATCGCGGCGCTGCATCGCAGCGTCAATCCTGATGAGACGCTGTTCGTCGTCGATGCGATGACCGGTCAGGATGCCGCCAATACCGCCAAGGCCTTCCATGAAGCCCTGCCGCTGACCGGTGTCGTGCTGACCAAGGCCGATGGTGATGCGCGTGGTGGTGCGGCGCTGTCCGTTCGCCACATCACCGGCAAGCCGATCAAGTTCATGGGGATGGGGGAGAAGGTCGATGCCCTCGAGCCCTTCCACCCGGACCGCATCGCCTCGCGCATCCTCGGCATGGGCGACATGCTGTCGCTGATCGAGGAAGCCGAGCGCAGCGTCGACAAGACCAAGGCCGAGCAGCTGGCCAAGAAGGTCCAGAAAGGCTCGGGCTTCGATCTCGAGGACTTCCGCGATCAGCTTCAGCAGCTCAAGAACATGGGTGGCATGGGCAGCCTGATGTCCAAGCTGCCGGGCATGGGGCAGCTGGCGGAAGTCGCTCAGAGCCAGGCCAGCGAGAAGGAGCTGGGCAAGCTCGAGGCGATGATCAACTCCATGACACCCAAGGAGCGTCGCAACCCGGATCTCATCAATGGCTCGCGCAAGCGTCGCATCTGCATGGGCTCCGGTACCCAGGTGCCGGACCTCAATCGTCTGCTCAAGCAGCACAAGCAGATGGCCAAGATGATGAAGAAGGCCGGCAAGAAAGGTGGCATGCAGAAGATGATGCGTGGCATGTCCGGCATGATGGGCGGCGGCGGCCCCGGTGGCATGGGTGGCCCCGGCGGCATGGGCGGTCCCGGCGGGATGGGAGGCATGGGTGGCCCGGGCGGCGGACGCTTCCCGCGTCGCTGAGTCTCCGGCAAGGCACTGAGGTTCTCGCCGACAGGATTTCGTGGCGTCAGAGTCACGAATCGCGCCCCGTGACACGGCTCGTGTCGCGGGGCGCGCGTATGGCCATGGAAAAAGGTTTCCAAGGCTTGGCATTTTCCGTAGAATGTCGCCTCTTCGTGTGGACCCTCCATGCGAAGCCGAGTTCTGTGGCACGATTTTCACTTCAACACGAAGGACAGATTACGCAATGGTTACCATTCGTCTGGCACGTGGTGGCGCCAAGAAGCGTCCCTTCTACCACCTGGCTGTAGCTGATTCCCGCACAGCCCGTGATGGCCGCTTCATCGAGCGCGTCGGCTTCTTCAACCCGGTCGCTCGCGGCCAGGAAGAGCGTCTGCGCATCGATCTCGAGCGCATCGCTCACTGGCAGCAGCAGGGCGCACAGGTCTCTGACCGTGTCGCTCAGCTGATCAAGGAAGCTGGCAAGCAGCAGGCTTGATTTCCAGGATGCCTACTCACTCGAACAACCCGCAGCCGACCGCACACACCTCGCATGGCGATGATGTGGTGGTCATGGGGAAGCTTACCAGCCCCTATGGCGTGAAAGGCTGGCTCAAGGTGTACTCCTACACCAGCCCGATCGATGGCATCTTCGACTACGCCGGCTGGATCCTGAAGCTTGACGGGAAGCAGATTCCCGCGCGACTTGCCCAGGCACGTCGTCATGGCAAGGGTCTGGTGGCGCAGCTGGAAGGTGTCGACGATCGCGAAGCGGCGCAGGCGCTGGCCGGGGCGGAGATTCTCCTGCCCAAGCAGCAACTGCCGCAGCTCGAGGTGGGTGAGTACTACTGGCATCAACTGGAAGGTCTCGAGGTGGTGACGCTGGATGGCCAGCGCCTCGGACAAGTGAACACCCTGATGGAAACCGGTGCCAACGACGTTCTGGTGATCAAGCCGAACGACGACAGCATCGATGAGAAGGAACGGCTCGTGCCGTACCTGCCCGATCAGGTGGTTCGCGATGTGGATCTCGTCAATGGACGCATGAGCGTCGATTGGGATCCCGAATTCTGATGAAAAGCACAGAGAGCTGACGCCTGTGTGGATTGGTGTAGTAAGTCTGTTTCCGGAAATGTTCACGGCGATCACCGCCAGTGGCGTGACCGGCCGAGCGGTCGACAAGGGCCTGCTCGAGGTCGATTTCTGGAACCCGCGTGACTACGCCACCGACAGGCACCGTACGGTCGATGATCGTCCCTACGGCGGTGGTCCCGGCATGTTGATGAAGGTCGAGACCCTGCGAGGCGCCATTCGTGACGCCCGTGCCGCTGGCGGTGACGACGCCCGCGTGATCTATCTCTCCCCGCAAGGCCGCAAGCTGGATCAGGCCGGTGCCCGCGAACTGGCGACGAATGAGCGCCTGATCGTGGTGGCCGGACGCTATGAAGGCATTGACGAACGCGTGGTGGAAGAGGAGATCGACGAGGAATGGTCGATCGGCGATTACGTCCTGTCTGGCGGTGAGCTGCCAGCCATGGTCCTGATCGATACGGTAGCGCGCCTGGTGCCGGGCGTACTCGGGCATGAAGCCAGTGCGGAGGAGGATTCCTTCACCGACGGCCTGCTCGATTGTCCGCACTACACTCGCCCCGAAGTCATCGACGGCAAGCGAGTGCCGGAAGTGCTGCTCAGTGGCAATCATGCCCTGATCAAGCGCTGGCGGTTGCAACAGTCTCTGGGACGTACCTGGCTCAGGCGTCCGGATCTGCTGGAGAGCCGCACGTTGACTCGTGAGGAGCGCAAGCTGCTCGACGAGTTCATCGCGCAGCACGCCCGGAAAGGCAAGGCCTGACCTTCGCGGACCTCGCGTTCGCTGTCAGGAGAAGGCCGCCACCGTGGCGGAGGTGCGGCACGGCCCGGAGTCATCTTGCGGGAGCCCCGTGGCGCGTCACACACAAGGTCGATCCCCGTGTTCAAGGCCGTTTGCGGTGCCGGGGTCATGACGAACATCAGCCTCAGGGTTGATGCTAACGAATTTGGAGCTAGCGATGAGCAGCAAGAACAAACTGATCCAGGCGATCGAAAACGAGCAGATGGCCAAGGAAATCCCGGCCTTTGCACCGGGCGACACCATCGTCGTCCAGGTCAAGGTCGTCGAAGGTACCCGCGAGCGTCTGCAGGCCTTCGAAGGCGTGGTGATCGGCAAGCGTAACCGCGGTCTGAACTCCGCCTTCACCGTCCGCAAGATCTCCCACGGTGTGGGCGTCGAGCGTACTTTCCAGACTTACAGCCCGCAGGTTGCTGCCATCGACGTCAAGCGTCGTGGTGACGTCCGTCAGGCCAAGCTGTACTACCTCCGTGAGCGTAGCGGCAAGTCTGCACGCATCAAGGAAAAGCTGGGCTAAGCGCTCCGCATTCCCTGACTGCAGAACTCGGCAGTACGGCGGAGGAGCGAATTGCCACTTGCTCCTCCGCCACACAAAGACCCCGCCATGCCTCGCATGGCGGGGTCTTTGTGTCTGTGGATGAGGGAAAGTTGCCGCAGTGACCGTCGGATTCATTTCAACGTCAGGGCGTCACGGTAGAATTCGGCAGTCGTCGCGCCGGAAGGTGTCGGTTGCGCGCATCGGGAAGGAGGAAGCAGGCATGAAGGATGACGAGACGCTGGTCGCGGCATTTCTCGATACGTTGTGGCTGGAGCGCGGTGTCAGTGACAACACGCTTGGTGCCTATCGAAGTGACCTCGAGAGCTGGCAGCGGTGGTTGCTGGAGCAGCAGGAGTCCGGAGGCGAAGCCACGCCATTGCTGGAGGCGCCCCCTGTGCAGGTGCAGGCATTCTGTGACTCACGACGTGAATCGCATGCGCTGCGCTCCACCGCGCGACTGTTGTCTGCGTTGCGGCGGTTCTATCGCTGGGCACTGGCCGAGGGCATGATCGAGGCGGATCCCGTGCATGAGGTGCGCCTTCCCCGCGTGATCCCCAGCCTGCCTGGCACGCTCGACGAGGAGGAAGTCGAGCGCCTGCTGGAGGCGCCGGATCTCGAGACGGCCATCGGCCTGCGCGACCGTACCATGCTGGAGGTGCTCTATGGCGCGGGATTGCGCATCAGTGAACTGGTCGGTCTGCGGGTCGATGCGCTCAATCTGCGCCAGGGCGTGGTCAGAGTGATCGGCAAGGGCGATCGCGAGCGGCTGGTGCCGTTGGGCGAGGAGGCCTGTGACTGGCTGTCACGCTGGCTGTCGGCTGGCCGACCTGCGATGATGGCCGACCAGACGCGCCCGGCGCTGTTTCCCGGTCGGCATGACAAGGCCATGACGCGGCAGACCTTCTGGCACCGCATCCGGCGCCACGCCGTCACGGCCGGTATCGACAAGCCCCTGTCACCGCATACCCTGCGCCACGCCTTTGCGACGCACCTGCTCAATCATGGTGCCAACCTGCGTGTCGTGCAGCTGTTGCTGGGTCATCGTGATCTATCCACGACCCAGATCTATACCCATGTGGCTCAGGCGCGTCTGGAACGCCTGCACGCCGAACATCATCCGCGTGGTTGATACCAGGCACTTCGCCCCGCGGACGCCAAGGAGAGTCTGATGAGCAAGTTCACCCGCCGCCCGCAGCGCCTGCCACAGGCGTTGCGTCTGTTGAGCGCTGCTACCCTGCTGAGCGTGATGGCACCGCTCGCCCGGGCTGACGCGCTGGATGATCTGCGTGACAAGCTGGTAGTCAATGGCCAGCCGTTGCCGGTGGAGTCGCTGGCTTCCAGTCCGATCGAGGGTCTCTTCGAGGTGAAGCTCACCAGCGGCGAGACCTTCTTCACCGATGCGACGGGCAAGCACCTGATCGTGGGGGAAATGTACCGCAACGACGGTGACAAGGGGCTGGTGAATCTCAGCGAGCAGAAGGCCAATGGCGAGCGCCAGAAGCTGCTGGCCGAGGTCAGTGAGGACGACATGGTCATCTTCCGCCCGGCGGGTGAGGTCAAGGCGGTGATCAGCGTCTTCACTGACACCACCTGCCCCTATTGCCGCAAGCTGCATGAGGAAGTGCCGGAGCTCAATGCGCGTGGTGTCGAAGTGCGTTATCTGGCCTTCCCGCGTGGCGGTCTGCGCTCGCAGGGCGCACGCGAGCTGGCTCAGGTATGGTGTGCCGAGAATCGCACCGAGGCGATGAACCAGATCAAGAATCAGAGGCAGGCACCCAAGCAGGAAGCCAGCTGTGATGCCCCGGTGGAAAGCCAGTATCAGCTCGGTACGCGCATGGGCGTGCAGGGCACACCGGCCATCGTGATGCCGGATGGCAAGATGGTGCCGGGCTATCTGCCGGTGGATCGCCTGACCACCATGTTGGGACTGGATGGCTGATGGCGTGACGCCTCAGAGTGGCTGCGCGTTGACAGGGCGTCCTGCCTTGCTACCGTGGTCACGAAAGACACAGACGCGAGCCGTCTGGATAATAGACCGACGACAGGTCGGCAAGGCCCTGGCGCTCCGGCGCGGCCTCCAAGGCTGGATACCGTAACAAGAGAGGAAAGCGACGTTGAAACCGGTGAAAGTAGGAATCTGTGGTCTGGGTACCGTAGGCGGCGGCACGTTCAACGTGCTGGTACGCAATGCCGATGAGATTGCGCGTCGTGCTGGACGCCCGATTATCGTCGAACAGGTTGGCGCTCGTCGTGACAACCCTGACTGCGATATCACCGGCGTCAGCCGCACGCATGACATCTTCGAGGTCGCGCGCAACCCCGAGATCGATGTGCTGGTCGAACTGATCGGTGGCTATGACGTTGCCTATGAGTTGGTGATGGAAGCGATCGCCAACGGCAAGCATGTCGTGACCGCCAACAAGGCGCTGATCGCCGTGCACGGCAACGAGATCTTCCGCGCCGCGGCCGAGAAAGGGGTGATGGTGGCCTTCGAGGCAGCGGTCGCCGGTGGCATCCCGGTCATCAAGTCCCTGCGGGAAGGCCTGGGCGCCAACCGTATCCAGTGGCTGGCCGGCATCATCAACGGCACCGGCAACTTCATTCTCAGCGCGATGCGCGATGAAGGCCGCAGTTTCGATGACGTGCTGGCCGAGGCGCAGGCGCTGGGCTATGCCGAAGCGGACCCGACCTTCGACGTTGAAGGCATCGATGCTGCCCACAAGCTGACCATCCTGGCCTCCATTGCCTTCGGCGTGCCGCTGCAGTTCGACAAGGCCTACACCGAAGGCATCTCGCGCATCACGGCTGATGACATCGAGCAGGCCGACAACCTGGGCTATATCATCAAGCACCTGGGGATCACCCGCGCCACGGCCAAGGGCCTTGAGCTGCGCGTGCATCCGACGCTGATTCCCAAGGAGCGCCTGCTGGCCAACGTGCATGGCGTCAAGAATGCCATCGAGGTGATGGGCGATGCAGTCGGTCCCACCCTCTACTATGGTGCCGGCGCCGGTGCCGAGCCGACGGCCTCTGCCGTCGTGGCGGATCTGCTCGACGTGGCGCGCGATATCGCCACCGACCACCGCTACCGCGTGCCGTATCTGGCCTTCGCCGAAATCAATCAGCACGGTGACACCCTGCCGATCCTGCCGATGGAAGAGATCGAGACGGCCTGCTACCTGCGTCTGCATGCGGTGGATCGTCCGGGGGTCCTGGCGCGTGTCGCGTCGATTCTCTCCGAACAGGGTATCTCCATCGAGGCGATCATCCAGAAGGAGGCCACCGAAGGCGAGCTGGTGCCGATCATTCTGCTCACGCACCGCGCGCGCGAATTGCACATGAACGAAGCGATTCGCCAGCTGGAAGCGCTGGTGGATGTCGCCGGTTCCGTGGTGCGCATTCGCGTCGAGGATCTCGACGACAACGCCTGATCGCGGGCAAACGGTACCGGGTCATCGAGGTTGATGGCTCGGTACTGCTGGGCAGCCGGCGCAGGCCGGAAGAGCAAGAATCATAACGGTGGCGAACGCCACGGGAAGACACGACATGCGTTATATTTCCACGCGCGGCCAGGCGCCGGCGCTCGGTTTTGAAGATGTGGTCCTCACGGGGCTTGCCAGCGATGGTGGCCTGTATGTGCCGGAAACCCTGCCGCAGTTCAGTGCCGAAGAACTGACGGCGATGGCTGGTGAGTCCTATGCGGAAATCGCCTTCCGTGTCATGAAGCCCTTCGTCGATGGTGCCATCGATGACGAGACCTTCCGTGAACTCGTGCGCGAGACCTACGCGACCTTCAGTCACGATGCGGTCGTGCCGCTCAATCAGCTCGACAGCAACCATTACCTGCTGGAGCTGTTCCACGGCCCGACGCTGGCCTTCAAGGATGTCGCGCTGCAGCTGCTGGGTCGCCTGCTCGATCACTTCCTCGCCAAGCGTGGCGAGCGTGCGGTGATCATGGGCGCGACCTCCGGTGATACCGGTTCTGCCGCCATCGAGGGCTGCCGTGCCTGCGATCATGTGGATATCTTCATCCTGCATCCGCACAACCGCGTCTCCGAAGTACAGCGCCGCCAGATGACCTCCGTGCTGGCGCCCAACGTCTTCAATGTCGCCATCGAAGGCAACTTCGACGATGCCCAGGCGATGGTGAAGGCCAGCTTCGCCGACCAGAATTTCCTGGATGGCACGCGTCTGGTCGCGGTCAACTCGATCAACTGGGCGCGCATCATGGCCCAGACCGTCTACTACGTGGCCGCCGGTGTGGCGCTGGGCGCTCCGGCGCGTCAGGTCAGCTTCACGGTGCCGTCGGCCAACTTCGGCAACATCTTTGCCGGCTATCTGGCCTCGCGCATGGGTCTGCCGGTCCGTCAGCTGGTGATCGCCACCAACGCCAACGACATCCTGCACCGCACCATCTCCTCCAACGACTTCTCGCGTCAGGAGCTGAAGGCGACGCTGGCACCGTCAATGGATATCGTGGTGTCCTCCAACTTCGAGCGTCTGCTGTTCGAAGCCTATGGCCGTGATGGTCAGGCGATCCGTGAACTGCTCGAGCACTTCTCGCGCGAACCGGCGGCGCTGGCGGATGCCCCGCTGGCTAAGCTGCGTGAGTTGTTCTCCAGCCACAGCGTCGACGACGAGACGATTCTCGAGGTCATCCGTGAAGCGCATCAGCGCACCGGCGAGATCCTCGATCCGCATACGGCGACAGGCTATCGCGCGGCAGAAGTCTGCCGGACGGATACCGCGACGCCGATGATCACGCTGGCGACGGCGCATCCGGCCAAGTTCGCCGAAGCGGTGGCGCGTGCTGGTTTCGCGGGTGTCGATCTGCCGCCACATCTGCATGACCTGCTGGAGCGCGAAGAGCGCTACAGCGTGCTGCCGGCCGAGCTGGCTGCCGTGCAGGACTTCGTGCGCGAGAATCGCCGCGGGTGATCGCATCAACGACGGCTCAGGCCTCCGGGGCTGAGCCGTCGTCCTTCTTTCATGGCCGTCATTTTCGCAGTCCGCTGTCGAAATGACGGCCATGTCGTTTGTCAGGAGTTCTTCATGTCTGTCACTCCCTCCTTGTCACCCTCCTTGGCACAAGGCACCGCATCGCGCCCTGATGAGCGTACGCTGGCGGCCAGCATCGCGCGGGTCATCCAGCCTCGCGTCAGAGATGAGCGCCTCTACCAGCAGGGGATCGCGACGGGGCTCAGCGAACTGCAGGCACGTGTGCTGGCAGGGCGGTTGACGCTGGAGAGCTGCAAGGCGCCGCTGGAGGCGCTGGTCACGCCGGCGCTCCGGCATATCGAGCATCCCGAGCGGCTGGCAGATGGCCGGCGGGCGGCAGAGCGTATCGCGCGTGCTGTCGCCGAGGGTGAGCACATCGGCATCCTCACGGACTATGACGTGGACGGCATCACCTCGCATGTGGTGATGCTGCGCACGCTGACGGAGTTGTTCGATGTGCCCTACGACCGGGTGCACAGTCTGATCGGTCATCGCATCCACGATGGTTACGGCATCAGTCTGCCGCTGGTCGAGCGCATCATGACACTGTCGCCGCGCCCGAGCCTGATCGTCACCGCGGATTGTGGTTCCAGTGATGAGGCGCGCCTGGCGCTGCTCAAGGAAGCGGGGATAGAGGTCGTGGTGACGGATCACCATGCGCTGCCTCAGGAAGGGCCGCCGGCTTCCGCCTACGCGACCGTCAATCCGACACGTGACGATTGTGCCTATCCGGATGCGACCATCGCCGGTTGCATGGTGGCCTGGTTGACCATGTCATTGACGCGCAATGTGCTGATCGAGCAAGGCAGATTGCCGGGGGATGCACCCAAGTTGTCGCCATGGCTGTCATATGTGGCGCTGGGGACGGTGGCGGACTGTGTGTCACTGGGGGGCAGTGCGATCAATCGTGCGGTGGTCAATCTGGGTCTGACGTTGATCAATCGCATGCAGGAGCCCTGCTGGCGAGCCATGGCAGAGCGGCTCGGGGCCGATAGCGTGCCCTTCGATGCCGAGACGCTGGCCTTCCAGATGGGGCCGCGCATCAATGCCCGCTCACGACTGGATGATCCTTACGCCGCGCTGCATTTCATGCTGGCGCGTGAAGATGAGGCTGCTCAGCGCGCGCTGGAGGTGCTCGATCAGGACAATCAGTCGCGCAAGGCGATCGAGGCCGAGATGGTGGAGTCGGCGCGCGCCTTGGCGCTCGCCTCGTTGCGGGAAGGGCATCAGGTGATCGTGGTGCATCTGGACGATGGTCACCCGGGAGTGCAGGGCATTGTCGCTTCACGTCTCGTGCAGCAGTTCGGGCGTCCGACCGTCGTGCTGACGCCAGCCGCGGTGCCCGGCATGTTGACGGGGTCCGGGCGCTCCATCGAAGGATTGCATCTGCGGGATGCGTTGCAGCGAGCGCATGACCTGGCACCGCAGTGTCTGCCGCGTTTCGGTGGGCACAGAGGTGCGGCAGGGGTGGGCTTGCCCCTGGCGGAGAAGGATACCTTCACTCGTGCTCTGCAACAGGCGGCCGCGGAGCAATTGGGTGAAAGGGCGCTCAACCCCTTGATTCTCAGTGATGGTGAACTGGCAGAAAGGCAGTTGAGCCTGGAGACCCTGGATGAACTCGAGCGTCTGGCACCTTTCGGGCGTGAGTTCGAGGCGCCTCTCTTCGAGGGCAGTTTCCTGGTCGAGAGTCTGCGACCGGTAGGTGCCGATGGCACACATCTGTCGCTTGAGCTCTCGCTTGGGCGTACACGCCTCAAGGCGATCTGGTTCCGGGCGCTGTCGCCGGGGGAATCGCCGGCATTCGGCGCGGGGGCCGCTCTGAAGTGTGCTTACAAGCTGTCGCGCAATCGCTGGCGGGGGAGAGAATCGCTGCAGCTGATGCTGGAGCATGCCGTACCAGCATGAGCGTGCTTGAATGAATTGCGGTATCTGGCCAGAAAGCCCTTGTGCTCAGCCCGGATCGTGCGTAAAGTACGCATCCGCTGCCGGGGACGCATGGCGTTACCAGCGGTGAAAGAGGTTTGCAGGTGATTGTTTTGTTTGATGTTTTTGAAGTCCGCTTCCAAATCATCGATTGACAATCCCGGGCGATTCGCTAGA
>NZ_BLWJ01000014.1:0-49079 GCF_013374055.1 Cobetia sp. 5-11-6-3
AAGTCTTCGATGTGGCCGTGGACATGCGCAAGAGCAGCCCGACGTTCGGCCAGTGGGTCGGCGCCCATCTGAGCGAAGACAACCAGCAGATGCTGTGGGTACCGCCGGGATTCGCCCATGGCTTCTATGTCATCAGCGAAACAGCAGAATTCCAGTACAAGTGCACGGATTATTATGCTCCGGGGGATGAGTACTCACTGAAATGGAATGACGCCAGCGTCGGGATCGAATGGCCGCTGGTGAATGGCGATACGCCACAGTTGTCAGACAAAGATAATAATGGGGTTAGCTTTTATAAAGCCCAATTCTTCGAGTGAGGGAACAGGGGCAAGAGTGATTCTTGCCCCTTATTTGAATTAATTTTTTGTCGTAAGTTAAGCGTCATATTGTGTCAATATCGGTGTAATACCAATATTATTTTGTTTCTTAAAATCGAAAACAATACTTGTACATGGTTTCTAACATTGCTTTGTTGTTAATGATTTTTTGCTTTTCCAGTAATGAGTGATTAAGCCTCCTACTACTAGATTGTGCACAAATTGTCCTGATGGAAATGAATTATATGATTCAAATTGATTGATCGTTATCCAGTAAAAAAAGAATATTATTCCAAAGATGGCCATGTCATTGGGTAATTCGTCTCTCTGCCAAGCTAGCCAGGTTGCTCGCCCAATCCATATAGTTAAAAGGCACATTGCGACTAGCCCAATTAAGCCATATTCGACCCAAGTTTCTAGAAAATAGTTATGTAAGTGTCCATATTGCATAAGTACCCAATCTGGCAGCCAAGAGGTCTCCGACATTACTAGGTCACGCCCCTTAGGGCCCCATCCAGTCAAAGGTCGTTCGGATATCCATTCGCTCGCAGCAATCCAGCTGTTAATACGAATTCCGATGCTGGTATAAGGAACTTGAGAAATATCGCCATTTAGCAATTGAGAAACAACATTATTTTCAGTATTGAGACGATAATTAAGCGTCTCTTCAAAAGTCATATATAGAGCGCCGAGTATCAGTGTCGTAATTGTAGCAGTCACAGCCGAATAAAAGGCGAAACGTTTAACCACCCCTCTTTTTAATGTTATAAAAGACAAAATGATAAACCCTATCAATATGGCTAAAGTTAAACTTATCCATACTGCGCGTGTTTGACCAACAGCTATACCGATAAGAACTATTGTAATACTTAGACACCAGATGATTCTCCATAGGATATGCTTGCTTTTAGCCGTCCAGAAGCGCTTTGAAAAGCACAGTAAGCCCAAGAGTGTTACACCAAATAACATTGAGGCATGTTGTTGGTTACGTATTCCAAAACCAACTCTCTGGCCGCTCAGTCCTGTAAGCCAACCATCCCCGGTAGGCGCTATGAAAGTAGCAATTAAGAAAAATAGTGCTGCCAATCCCCAGATGATTAGTGTGTTTTTGGTACTACCTCCTAACCACCAGGCTATACAGATAAAAATAAATAGCTTGGCTAAATCCTTAATCCTAGGGTTATCAATAGCCCATTGTGGATATTGCCATAAGCCAAGGCTCCAAGATAATAATTGAATGCATATGAATAAGGTAAGTAACAGGAGTGGTGTTCTTCGTAAATTTTTACCATAAATACAAAAAGCTATAAGTCCTATAGCTGCGAGTAGCGTCTGAGCTTTCTCAGCGAGGTCAGGCCATAAGAATTGACTCGTGACATATATGAGCAAAGATAAAACACCAAGCAGTTTTAACCAGCTTGGAGAGGTTGGTCCCTCATGGGAGGGGCATAGAGTATAGGACTGCATGATTGACTACTTTCGTGTGAGTGTGTGCATGGATAGTATACATGATATCGACTATTAGGAAGATTCGGTATTGTCTTTGCTATCAGAAAATGATCTATCTTGTTGCAGCGTATTGTTCAGTTACGTGTTAGGCCCAGCTCCTCAGTAAGGACTGGGCCTATAGCCGGTTTGGGGATTGGCAGTCTACGAGAAACGTAATATGGCGCTACTTGTGAGGGCTAGCACTTAGTCGTCATTGGTCACCCCTCCCGCATCCCATCCACCAGTCGGCTGATGTCGGAGGGCGCATCGTGCTTGAGCTCCGGCGGAAGCAGGGCATCCGGCAGGTCCTGATAGCAGACCGGACGCAGGAAGCGGTGAATGGCGGCGGTGCCGACCGAGGTGGTGCGGCTGTCGGAGGTGGCGGGCCAGGGGCCGCCGTGCACCATGGCGTCACAGACTTCGACCCCTGTCGGCCAGCCATTGACGAGGATGCGGCCTGCACGACGCTCCAGCACTGGTAGCAAGTGGCAGGCCGCGGTGTGATCTGCCTCATCGAGATGCAGCGTGGCGGTCAGCTGGCCTTCCAGCGCACTGCAGACCTGCTTGAGCTGAGCGAGATCCACGCATTCGACGATCAGCGAACTTGAGCCGAAGACTTCCGCCTGCATGGCCTCATTGGCAAGAAAGTCACTCGCCTGGGTGCTGAACAGCTGTGTCTGACACGGGCTGGCGATGGGGGAGTCGCTTTCACCGCTGGCCAGACAGGTGATGCCTGGCTGTTCGGACAGGCTCGCGACGCCTTGGGCATAGGCCTTGTGGATGCCGGGTGTCAGCATGGTCTGCACGGGGCTTGCCTGAATGGCAGGGATGGCCGCCTGCTTGAAGCGTTCCAGCGCTGCGCCTTTCACTGCCAGCACCAGGCCCGGGTTGGTGCAGAACTGCCCGGCGCCCATGTTGAGCGAGCCGACGAAGGCCTCACCCAGCAATTCGGCGCGGGCTTCCAGGGCAGCCGGCATCAGGATGACCGGATTGATGCTGCTCATCTCGGCGTAGACTGGAATCGGCTGCGGACGCGATTGGGCGAGCGTCAGCAGGGCGGTGCCCCCACTGCGCGAGCCGGTAAAGCCGACCGCCTGGATCTCGGGATGCTTGACCAGTGCCTGACCGACCTCATTGCCGGGTCCGAACAGCAACGAGAAGACGCCTTCTGGCATCTGACAACGCCTGGCGGCGCGAGCGACGGCCTGACCGACCAGTTCCGAGGTGCCCGGGTGGGCCGAGTGTCCCTTGACCACGACCGGACAGCCTGCGGCCAGTGCGGAGGCGGTATCGCCGCCGGCCACCGAGAAGGCCAATGGGAAGTTGCTGGCACCGAAGACGGCCACCGGGCCAAGCGGGATCTGACGCTGGCGAAGGTCTGCCCGCGGCAGGGGAGTGCGCTCCGGCAGTGCAGGATCGACGCGCACATCCTGCCACTCACCGCGACGCAGCACCCTGGCGAACAGCTTGAGCTGGCCGCAGGTGCGACCGCGTTCACCGTTCAGGCGTGCTTCAGGCAGGCCGGTTTCCTGCATTCCACGCTGGGTCAGGGTCTCGCCGAGTGCCTCGATCTCCTCGGCGATGGTCTCGAGGAAGAGGGCTCTTTCTTCGGGCGTCGTGGCGCGATAGGCATCAAAGGCCTGGCCGGCCAGTCGGCAGGCGTCTTCCACATCCCCTGCATTGGCCCCCGGGTAGCCGGGCGCCAGGCGCTCTCCGGTGGCCGGATTGATGGCGTGGATCGCCTCGCCCTTGGCGGCAAAGCTGCGCTGTCCGATGAGCTGATGGCCGTTGAGTGTCATGGCGCCTCCTGTCTGGCATGTTGGGTGGGTCTGGCATCGTGGGTGATAGCGGCAATCGGCAGCCGATACCAGTGAATGGCGTTGTCGTGCAGAACCTGGTCGAACGCGATCTGGCGGTGGTCGTGAGACGCCGTCTGCGCGATGGCGCCGGTCACCAGCGATAGCCAGTCGCCATAGCTGACCTTGAGGCCGGAGACCGGGAAGTTGCTGGCGAACAGGCAACGACGGGGGCCGAAGATGTCCAGTACCTCGCAGAGCAGCTCGTGATTGGCGCTGGTATCCCAGGCATGCCGGGGCGTGCCCAGCTCCGAGAGCTTGACGGCGACATTCGGGTTCTCAGAAAGCGCCCGCATGCCTGCGCGCCACTGGGCGAGGCCTTCCGGCGTGCGATCCCACGGCAGGCCGCTGTGATTGAGAATGACGCGCAAGCCGGGGTAGTCCTGAAGCGTCGTGGCCGCCTCTTCGAGATGCCAGGCGGGCACGCGCAGGTCCCAGCTCAGGTCACGCGCTTTGAGCAGCGCCAGTCCCTCGCACCAGCGTGGGTCCTGCAGACTGCCGCTGGTTCCCGTTACCGACTGGCGGGTCTGAGGTGTGGCGGCGGTGACCGGCTTGGCACGCACGCCACGAAACAGCGCTGAGTCACATTGCGCGTCCAGCTGTGCGGCGCACGCAGGAGTACCAAAGGCCGCCCAGCCGACATGCGCACTCGGCAGGCCATAAATGGCTGCTTGCTCGGTAATCCATCGCGTCTCTTTCTCAGCCTGTGGGCGTGACGCTTCGGCTTCGCAATGCACGCTGCCTACCAGTTCGAAGCCCTCAGGCACCAGACGCTTGAGATCCGCGACCTGAAAGGGCTGGCGGATCGCGGCGTAATCGCCGAGAAAGAAGTTCTCCACCGGCGAGTCTTCCAGCCAGGGATACGCCACCTGGCCATCCAGCGCCCAGAGATGGTGGTGCGCATCGATCAGCGGCTGGCTTTGTGAAGGTTCGCGCTGTATTGGGGTATCCGTCATGACTGGCTCGTGTCCTGGCAAGAAGTATCAAGTGCCCACTGACTCAGTGGTCACGCACCAGCAGGCAAGACACGTCTGGCTCGGCGCGCGTCGCGAAGCTTCGGCGTAACTGGCCGCTCTCCAGATCCAGCACCGCGATGCGATCACCCTTGAGCGAGACGAAGGCCTGCTCGCCATCCGGATGGAAGCTCATCGCGATGGGAATCGCCTCAAGCTGGATGGTGCCCAGCGGCGCCAGCGTTTCATCGAACAGCGATAGCGAGCTTTCGCCGTAGTTGGTGGTGATCAGGCGGCCCCTGGGGTCACGGTAGATGCGATTGGGGTCACGTCCCGTGGTCGCCGAGGCGCGCACGGTCATCGATTCGGTATCCACCGCCACGATGCTGTCGTCATCGCGATTGCTGATGAACAGGGTGCGGCCATCGGCGGACAGGCTGTTGCCCTCCGGCTTGCGGCCCGGAATCATTGCGATAGGCGCGAAGGTGGCATCGTGCGGCTTGAACTTGGTGATGGTGTTGCTGAGCAGGTTGATGCCGTAGGCCCAGTCGCCTGCCTTGGTGAGCGCGAACAGGTGAGTCTTGTAGCCCCCGGAGGACACGGCCAGGTCTGGCGTGGTCTGGGTCAGGGGCGTGTTGAACAGCAAGAGGGTGTTGTGGCCCTCGCTCATCGCATACAGACGATCCTGCTCATCGATGCCCAGCCCATGGATGCGGTAGTACGGCCAGGTGCTGAGCGTGTTGACCAGCGTGAAGGTCTCGAGATCGACCACGAACACCGAGCAGCCGCCCTGATCGCCGATGCAGTCGGCGCCGAGGATGCCGTAGTGGCCCACGAAGGCATAGCGGCCAGTGGAATCCACCACGAACTCATGCGGGTAATCCGGCAGGCGCAGATGGTTGAGCTCCTCGCCGCTGGTGGCGTCGTAAAGGCTCAGGGTGTGCGCGCATTTCTGGTTGAGCAGCAGAACATCTCGGGACATGACATTTCTCCAATCAGCGAGGGCCTGTTTGTCAGGGCCTGTTTGTCAGGGCCTGTTTGTCAGGGCCTGGATATCAGGCTCTGGTTATCAAGGGCCTGTGCCCTCGCTGGAGTGACAGATAGGGAAAACGAAAAAGCGCTTGTGCGTTACTGAGTCACGGCGGCCGTGGTCTTCTGCGTGCCTTGCGGCTGGGCGTTGGTCGCGACATCGGCACTGGCATGGCTGGCGCCCTGGATGGCATCGATCCAGTCACGTCCATTGGCGGCGATATAGCTGTCCCAGGTGGGCAGCACGACCTGCTGGAAGGCGGCGGTATCGACGTCGGTCTCGATCTTCATGCCCTTGGCGGCCAGTTCAGTGAGAATCTTCTGCTCGTTCTTCGCGTTCAGTTCGCGCTGATAATCACCCGCCTCGCGTGCTGCGCTCACCAGCACCTGCTGATACTCCGGTGACAGGCTCTCGAAGGTGTCGTCGTTCATCACCATCAACAGCGAGGTATAGGCCTGATTGGTCAGCGACAGGTAGTCCTGCACTTCGTAGAAGCCTGCCGACCAGACGATGCTGATCGGGTGGTCCTGCGCATCGACCGTGCCCGTCTCCATCGCGGTGTAGAGCTCACCCAGCGGCATCGGTACCGGGTTCGCGCCGAGCAGGGAGAAGGCCTCGATCAGTGACTTGTTGGAGTTGGTGCGCATCACCAGGCCATCGACATCGGCGGGTGTCTTGATCGGGTGCTTGGAGTTGGTCATCGCGCGAAAGCCGACCTCCCAGAAGGCCAGGCCCTTGAGGTTGTCCTGCTTGAGCAGTGCCAGGGCATCGTCGCCGACCTTGCCGTCCAGCACCTGATAGGCCGTCTTGCGGTCCGGGAAGATGTAGGGCAGATCGAAGGCGCCCAGCGCCGGCTGCAGGCCCGCGAAGTTGGGGTTGCCGGACAGCTCGATATCGATGGTGCCGCTGCGTACGCCGGCGATCATCTGCTGGTCACCGCCGAGGACGCCGTTGCCGAAGATGTTGACGGTGATCTCGCCATCCGTGCCTTCCTTGACCAGCTCGGCGAAGCGCTCGGCCGCCTGTTGCTGGGTATCGGTGGTCGGGGCCGCGTGCGCCAGCTTGAGCACGGTGGCTGCATGCGCGGCGCTCATTGGCGCAAGGAGAAGCAGACTGGCGAGGGAGGTCTTGAGCATTGGCGTCATGGAAAGGCTCTCTTGTCGTTGTTGTCGTGAGTGGCGCTGTTGTCGTGAATGGCTCGGTTGTCGTGAGTGGCGCTGGCGACCTGCAGAACTGCGGGTCAGTCGGTCATCCAGTACAGGGGCACGGTGATGATCTGCGGGAAGGCCACGAACAGCAGCAGGATCACCACATAGGCGAGGGCGAAGGGCGCGACGCCACTGACCGCCTTCTCGAACTTGAGGTTGCCGACGCTGGTGATCACGTTGAGCACGTTGCCGACCGGCGGGGTGATCAGGCCGATGGCGCAGTTGAGGACGAACATGATCCCGAAGTAGACGGGATCGATACCGGCCAGCTTGACGATGGGCATCAGGATCGGCGTGAGCACCAGAATGGTCGGCGTCAGGTCCATCACCATGCCGACCACCAGCACGATGCCCATGATGGCGAGCATCAGGATGCGCGGATCATCGGCCAGCGGCTGCAGCAGACCGGCGACCATCAGCGGCAGCTGGGCGATGCTGATCAGCCAGGAGGCGACCATCGCGGCGGCCACCAGGAACATCACGATGGCGGTGCTGCGCGCGGCCTGGGCGAGGACGGCGTAGAGCTGGCCCAAGTCCAGTTCGCGGTAGACCACGGTGGCGACGAAGATGGCGTAGACCGCGGCGACCACGCCGGCTTCGGTCGGGGTGAAGATGCCGCTCTTGATGCCGCCGATGATGATGACCGGCAGCATGATGGCCCAGAAGCTGTCCTTGAGTGCCTTGAGGCGCTCACGCCCGCTGGCCTTCTTCGTGACGACCAGATCTTCCTTGCGGGTCATGAACAGCCACATCACCACCAGGGTCACGCCCATGATCAGCCCCGGCACGATCCCGGCGAGGAACAGCTTGCCGATCGAGATGCCACCGGCGACCCCGATGATGATCAGCGGAATCGAGGGCGGGATGATCGGCGCGATGATCCCGCCGGCGGCCATCAGGCCGGAGGAGCGGCCCAGCGGATAGCCCGCCTTGCGCATCATCGGCAGCAGCATGCTGGCAAGCGCGGCGGTATCCGCGACCGCGGAGCCGGACAGACTGGCCATGACGATGGCGGCGAAGATGGCCACGAAACCCAGTCCGCCCTTGCGGTGACCCACCAGCGACATCGCCAGCGTGACGATGCGCTGGGAGAGCCCGCCACGCGACATCACTTCCCCGGCGGTCAGGAAGAAGGGGATGGCCAGCAGGGTGTAGCTGTCGGCGCCGTTGACGAGGTTCTGGGCCAGGATCTGCGAGTTGAACAGATCCAGGTGCAGCATCAGCACGATGGCACTGACCAGCAGGGCAAAGGCGATGGGGAGGCTCAGACCGATGGCGGCCAGCAGGGAGCCGAGGAAGAGCCCGATGGTCATGGCGTGTCTCCTTGCTGATCAGATGAGGGGCTGGCGGCATTCGGTGGCGTGATGCCATGCAGGGCAAGGGGCGTCAGCAGTCGCCATAGCAGGATCAGCGACATCAATACGCCTGCCATCAGGCCGGCGAGATAGAAGACGCCGACGGGAATGCCGCTGATGGGAGAGAGATTGCGCCAGTTGAGCACCGTCTGATCGAAGCTGCCCTTGAGCAGCATCAGGCAGCAGCCGAGCATCACCAGGGTGACAATGCGATCCAGCACCCTGCGACATGCCGCCGGCAGCTTGTCGGCGAAGGTGTTGACGCTCAGGTGCTCCTGACGGATCAATGCCGTCACGGCGCCCATGAAGGTGACCCAGACGAACAGGAAGCGGGACAGCTCGACGCTGATCGAGATGCCGCTGTTGAAGCCGTAGCGCAGCACGACATTGACGAAGACCAGCGAGATCATCGCCACCAGTGCCAGTACCATCAGCAGGGTGAGGGCCTTCTCCAGTCCCTTGAAGATCGTCGTGATGCCGGCGGCAGTGCGGGTAGGCGCCGCTGCCGCCAGCGGGGTGGCGTGGCTTCCCCGTGACTCGGAGGATGGCGCGATGGGCGGTTTGATCGACATGGATAACGGCATCTCTTGGGTCAGTTTGTTCATGGTGTTATCCCCGAAGGAAGCATCTCGATGACGGCGCGACAGTGCGACGCAGTGGCGAGTCGTGGCAGCACTGCCGCGGGTCGTTTTCTGAGACTGGTCACCGGAACTGGTCACCGGGACTGGTTGCTCAGACTGGTCGCCGGGACTGGTTGTGTTGACTAACGGGCGTCGGCCAGCGCTGCCTGGAATTGCGTCACCACCGCCGGGTCCAGCGCCTGGGTGTGCTGCTGGATCACCGGTGCCAGTGCCTCACGCATGCGCTGACGTTCACTGTCCGCCACCACGTTGACGGTCATCTTGTCCTGCAGCTCGCTCAGCAGTTCCTCGTTCATGGCGCGGCTCTGCTCACGCTGATACAGCGTGGTTTCACGAGCGGCCTCGCGGACCAGCTGGCGTTGGGCGTCATCGAGTGACTGCATGAAGCCTGCCGAGGCGACCAGCACCTGGGCGTCATAGGCATGCGCGGTGCGCGAGAGGTATTTCTGGACTTCGAAGAAGCGCTTGGCGTCGATCACGGTGTAGGGATTTTCCTGACCATCCACCGTGCGGGTTTCCATGGCGGTGAACAGTTCATTGACCGACATGGGCACGGCGTTGGCACCCAGTCCATTGAAGAGGTCGATGTAGAGGGCGTTCTGCATGGTACGAATCTTGAGGCCCTCGATGTCCTCGAGCGTCTCGATGGGACGGCGGCTGTTGGTCATGTGACGGAAGCCGTTCTCCCAGTACTCGAGTGCCACCAGCTGCTTGTCATCGAGGCTTATGAGCAGGGCACGGCCGGCCTCGCCATCGAGCACCGCATCGGCGTGTTCACTGTCATCGAACTGGAAGGGCAGGCTGACGATGTTGAAGTCAGGATTGAGGCTGCTCAGAGTGGCAGTGGAGGGTGCGGTGAAGTCCAGGGTCCCGGACTGCAGCATCGAGGTCATGTTGACGTCATTGCCCAGAATGCCGTTGGAGAACACCGTGATGGTGATCTCACCATCCGACTTCTCCTCGACGAGCTCCGCAAACTTCTTGGCGCCCAGTGTCTGGGGATGCGCCTCCGGCAGGCTGGTGCCCATGCGCGCGGTGATCTCGGCGTGGGCGGTGGTCGCGAAGGTCAACATCAGCCCCAGGGTGGAGACCGTCTTGAGCAGGACGCTCGTGTGCTGGGCTTTGTTGAGCAGCGCTTTGTTGGACTGGGCTTTGTTGAGCAGCGTTTTGTTGAGCAGAGCGTGGCGGATGGACATGGCGAATTCCTTGCGAGTTGTTGTTATGGCAATCGTTGCTATGGCAATCGTGGTGATGGCGATCGTTGCTGAGTAGATCGTTGCTGATGTGTCCGCTGCGGTGTCGATCGGTCACTGGGCGCTGGTGTCCAGCGAGTAGCAGCGCACGGCGTTGTCGCAGAACAGCGCGAGTCGCTGCTCGGGACTGAGCGAACGACTGAGTGTCTTGAAGCCCTGAAACAGCGTATCGAGTGAGGTCACCAGCCCATCGACCGGGAAGTTGCTGGCGAACATCACGCGCTGGGCCCCGAAGTGACGCAGCACGCTGTCGAAGACCTCGCGGTTGTCTTCCAGACGCCAGGCCTGACCCGCAATCCCGAGACCCGAGAACTTGATCATCACCTGCGGCCAGACGGCGACCCTGGCGAGGGCATGTGACCATTCCCGCAGGGTGTCGGGATCACGATCCCCGGGCACGCCGGCGTGATTGATCACCACCGGCATCTCGGGATGGTGCTCCAGCAGCGGCAGCAGTTCCGCCAGGTGCCACCAGGGCACCTGCAGCTCGAAGATCAGCCCGTGGCGGGCGACTTCATTGACGCCGGACTGATAACGCGGGCAGCGCAGCGAGCCGGGCAAGGCGTGGGTGGCAAGCGCCGGATCGTGGCGCTCCAGTGCGGCCGGCTTGTGACGAATCCCCTTGACCCTTCTTGATGTGCAAAGGCTCTCGAGCTGCTCGCCGATGTCATCCTGATCCAGCCAGGCCTGGGCGATCATGGCATCGGGCCAGCCGCTCTCGCGGGCAGTCTCCTCGATCCAGCGCACTTCCTTGAGCGCATCGCCCCGCGCCCATTCCGCCTCCATGTAGACGCACCCGAGCAACCGATGCGCCTCGCCCGCCGCCTGGAGATGCTCGGCGGGGAGGTAGGGGCGACGGATCGCGGAGTAGTCGCCGTAGCGGAAGGGGATCATCGGCTCATCACACAGCCAGGGGTGGTAGTTCTGCGTCGGGTCCCAGACATGCATGTGGGCATCGATGATCGGCAGATCTTCCTCCTGGCGGGTGGTCAGATAACGTGCGCGCTGCTCGCCCAGTTCGGCAAGAGACACGGGCACTGCCGGGGCCTGGAGTGAGTCAGAGAGCATGGCGTGCCTCCTTGCATGGGCGAGTCAGGCGAGCGTGATCAGCGCGCAAGCGCGGTGTCGATGCGATCCAGCAGCTCGCTGCCGTGCTTAGCAGTGAACTCGGCGCGTACCGGCTCGGCGACCTTGGCACGCATGCTGGCGGTATCAGGCTCACGCACGACCTGCATGCCTTGCTCCTCGAGGAAGGCCAGATCGCCCTGCTCATTGTCATGATTGAGCTGGCGCTGATAGCGGGCCGCTTCCTGAGCTTCTTCCTTGATCAGGGTCTGCAGTTCGGGCGCGAGGCTGTCGAACGTCTGCTTGTTCATGATCAAGGGGGCGGCGGTGTAGGCGTGTGCGGTGAGCGACAGGTGTTCCTGTACGGAATACAGATTGGCGGAGCGGATCAGGCTGACCGGATTCTCCTGGCCATCCACGGTGCGGGTTTCCAGCGCGGTATAGAGCTCCGCGAAGGGCATCGGGGTCGGATTGGCACCGAGAGCCTGGAAGGCGGCGATATGCGCCGGATTCGGGGTGGTGCGCAGGGTCAGGCCGCTGACGTCATCGGCATTCTCGACCGCACGTCGCGAGTTGGTCAGGTTGCGAAAGCCGATTTCCCAGAAGGCCAGTCCTTCGATCTGTTGCGGCTGCATGGCGGTCAGCAGTTCCTGGCCGATATCGCCATCCAGCACCTGATAGGCCTGCTCACGGGTGTCGAACAGGAAGGGCAGGTCGAGCACGTTCAGCTCGCCGACCAGCCCGCTGAAGTAGGGGTTGCCTGAGAGCTCGATATCGATGGTGCCGCTGCGCACGCCTGAGATCATGGCCTGGTCATTGCCCAGCTGGCCGTTGGGGAAGATCTTGACGGTCAGTTCACCGTCACTGCGTTCTGCCAGACGTTCGGCGAAGCGTTCGGCGGCCAGGTGCTGTGAGTCGGTGACCGGATGTGCATGCGCGAAGGTCAGCGAGGTGGCGGCGTGTGCGGGTCCTGTCATTGCCAGACTGGCAAGGGCGGCGGTGATGAGTGAGGCGGTGGTGTGGCGGGTCGAGAGTGTCATGGCGAAGCCCTTTTCTCGTTATTGTCGTGATGCTTCTGATGCGTACAGGCGGTGTTGCTGGTGGTGGTGGAGGTGCTGGTACTGCTGGGATCAGGGCCGTAGGAAGGCGGAATTCTCAAGACCCTGATCCTTTCTCTACTTGTTGTGTTTATCGTTGGCCCTAAAGCACCGCCATGGCGGATAGCTGCTCCGCTTGGTTGTCGTGGGTCTCGAACGCGACGGGATTGCGCAGTGCACGCCCGAAGGCGGGCAGTTCGATCTCGAAGCGATCGCCTTCCTGCACCTTGATCTGATCAGCGAAGCTCAGGGTGGCCGTGCCGAAGAAGTGCACGTGCAGATCTCCCGGCGCGCGGAACTGGGCGTACTTGAAATGGTGGTGTTCCAGGTTGGCCAGGCTGTGGGCCATGTTGGCCTCACCGGTCAGGAAGGGCTTCTCCCACAGGGTCTGGCCGTCGCGGGTGATGCGGCTGGTGCCTTCCAGGTGCTGGGGCAGTTCGCCGATCAGCAGTTCAGGGCCGTAGCTGCAGGCGCGCAGCTTGGAGTGGGCCAGCCACAGGTAGTTGGCGCGCTCGGTGATGTGGTCGGAAAACTCGTTGCCTACCGCGTAGCCGATGCGATGCGGCTGACCGTTGGCATCGTTCAAGTACAGGCCGACCAGCTCGGGCTCTTCGCCGGCGTCTTCGGCGAAGGCCGGCACGCTGATCGCGGTTTCCGGTGCCACCACGATGCTGCCGTCACCCTTGTAGAACCATTCCGGCTGCGCGCCGACCTGCCCCTCGGCGGGCTTGCCGCCCTCGAGCCCCAGGCGGAACATGCGCATCGAGTCGGTAAGACTTGCGTCATCCTGCGCCTGAGCGGCGGCATGCATGGCGTCGCGGGTATCGGCGCTGCCCAGATGGGTCAGGCCGGTACCGGTGACGGTGCAGCGCGCGCGATCCGGGTGGGTGACCGGCGGCAGCAGTTCGCGGCGATCGATGGCCTGCTTGTAGTCGACCAGGGTGTGGGAGTAGTGCTGCTCGATCAGCGCGCTGAGCCCGATGCCCAGCTCGATGGCGCGAGAGGCCAGCTCATAGGTGCCGCCCGGGAAGTCGAGCAGGCGCAGCTGGTCGCGGCTTTCGACCACGGCGACCCGTGGGCCGTTGGCGGTGCGAAGTTGGACGAGTCTCATGATGGCTTCCTCACTCGATGATGTTGAACTGATCGAAGTAGTCGCTGTTCAGCTCAAGGCCCAGCCCCGGGGTCTCTTCGTCGAGGTCGATGAAGCCGTTCACCGGCTCCGGGTCGCCCTTGAAGATGTAGTAGAAGAGCTCGTTGCCGATCTCGACGTCATGCACCGGGAAGTACTCACTCATCGGGGAGGCCAGTGAGGCCATGGTGAGGTGGTAGTTGTGCATCTGGCCGGCATGCGGGATGACCGGCACGCTGAAGGATTCGGCCAGAGCGTTGATCTTGCGCGCCGCGGTGATGCCACCGACCCGGTTGGTGTCGTACTGGATGACGGAGACGGCGCGCTTTTCCAGCAGCTGGCGGAAGCCGTAATGGGTGAATTCGTGCTCACCGCCGGAGATGGGGATGCTGGTCAGCTGATTGAGTTCGGCGTAACCATCGATGTCATCGGCGATCACCGGCTCTTCCAGCCAGCGCGGCTGGAAGCGCTCGAGCTTCGGCAACATGCGCTTGGCGTAGTCCAGGTTCCAGCCCATGTAGCATTCGAGCATCAGGTCGACATCCTCGCCGATGACTTCGCGCACGGCGGCGACGCTATCCAGGTTGGCACGCACGCCCTCGACGCCGTCACGCGGGCCATAGCCGAAGCGCATCTTCATGGCGGTGAAGCCTTGATCCAGATAGGACTGGGCCTCTTCCTGCATGCCCTTGAGGTCCGTGCGGTAGAGCTTGGAGGCGTAGCAGGGGATCTTGTCCTTGGTGCGTCCACCCAGCAGCTTGAAGACCGGCTTGCCGACCGCCTTGCCCATGATGTCCCAGATGGCGATATCCACGCCGGAAATGGCGGCCATGCCGATGCCCTTGCGGCCCCAGGCGTGGGTGGAGCGGTACATGCGCTGCCACAGGTATTCGTAGTCGAAGGGGTCCTGGCCGATGATCAGCGGCGCGAGGTACTGATCGATGATCGCCTTGGCGATGCGCGGGGCGAGTGCCACGTTGCCAAGCCCCACCAGCCCGTTGTCGGTCTCGATTTCCACCACCGTCCAGCCGTGGAAGCGGAAGGTGCCCATCGAGTCGCCCTTGTCCCACAGCTCGTCCATGGCGTTGGAGCAGAAGTGGGCAGTGGGGGGGACGGTGTGGCCTTTCCATTCGAAGACGCGAGTTCTGACCTTGGTGATTTTCATCGGATTATCCTTGTTGTGGATGACGTTGGCGCAGATAGGTGAGCAAGAGTGACAAGGCGTCAGGCCGACGCGGTCTCGAGGCGCAGCGCGCGCAGGTTGGTGCCCATGCGCTTGGCGATCGCGAAGGCATTGCGGGTCGGGTTCACGTCCGCTTTGCCTTGGCCTGCGATATCGAAGGCGGTGCCGTGGGCCGGCGTGGTGATGGGGATCGGCAGGCCGCCCTGGACGGTGACGCCGGACTTGAAGCCCAGCAGCTTGATCGCGATCTGCCCCTGGTCGTGGTACATGGTCACGATGGCGTCGTACTCGCCGTCGCGTGCCTTGAGGAAGATGGTGTCAGCCGGGAAGGGGCCTTCCACGGGATAGCCCTGGGCGCGGCACTCGGCGACGGCCGGCGCGATGACATCGATCTCCTCACGCCCGCAGGTGCCGCCCTCGCCACCATGGGGATTGAAGGCGGCCACGGCGATGCGCGGCTGCTCGACGCCGGCCAGTGTCAGCGAGTCATGAATCAGCTGGCTGGCGGCGATGATGCGCTCCTGAGTGACGTACTCGGCGGCATCCTTGAGCGGGATATGCGAGGAAATACGTGAGGTCCACAGCGTCCCCAGGGTGTTGAACTCGCAGAAGTAGCCTTTGACGCCCAGCGTCTCGGCGAAGAAGTGCAGCTCGTCCTCATGACCCAGGCCGCCTTTCTTCATCGACAGCTTGTTGAGGGGCGCGAAGCAGATGGCGTCGACTTCCTCGTTCTGGGCCGCTTCCAGGCAACGAGACAGCACCGCGAGGGTCGAGGCGCCACAGGCGGCACTTTCCTCGGCCAGCGTCACCTCCTGCTGTGCCACGCTCTCCACCAGCATCAATGACAGGCCTTCATGTTCACGGGCTTCCGCGAAGCTTGTGACGCGTGGCAGCTCGGTGAAGCGTCCGGCCTGGCGTTGGCCCTGCTCCCAAAGCCACTGATCCCCGACCAGCACGCTGTGGGTCTCGGCGAACTGCTCGGGTTCCGCGATCAGGCGAGCGATCAGCTCCGGGCCGATACCGGCGGGATCACCGAGGGTCAGGGCAATGACAGGGCGTGTTGCGGACATGGGGTCAGCCTCTTGGTGTTGTCGTCGTTGTTGTCGTTGTCGTCGATCGTTGTCGATCGTGTCGATGTCGGGCGTGCTCAGCAGTCCGGCCTCTGGCGTGAGGGTCTTCTCAAGACAGTTCAGGACAGTTCAGGCCAGTTCAGGACTGTGAAATATCACGACTTGATTGGACTGCTGGTTGGTTTACCGGACCAGTTGAGATGAAAACTAGCCGAGCGCACGATGATTGGTCAAGGATTTCTCGAAAATTGCGACCATGGTCGGTTTTCTGGTGCGTCTGATTCGGTTGTCAGTTATTCTGGTATGAAATTTATACCAGTGGGGGCCGCATGAACCAGACGCCTTTCGCCTTCGAGAAAGCGCTGAAGAATCAGACCAAGAAGGAAATTCTCGCCGACAAGCTCATCGAGATGATCCTGACCGGCCTGCTGCGCGATGGGGATGAGCTGCCCAGCGAGCGTGAGCTGGCGCAGCTGTTTGAAGTGAGTCGTGAGACCGTGCGGGGGGGGCTGGCGCTGTTGACGGGCTATGGCCTGCTCAATGTCTCGCATGGCAGCAAGTCACGGGTGTGTGCCAGTGAGGCGGTGATCGACAGCTTCCGCAATCATCCCGCACGTCAGCAGGGCGACGAGCTCAACAATCTGGACATCGAGAGCGTCTTCGAGAGCCGTATCGTGGTGGAGTCGGCCATCGCCCGCCGCGCAGCACGGCACATCGATGCCGCGGGCCTCAAGAAGCTGGATGCCTTGCTGGACGCCCAGTCCCAGCATTTCGACTCGCCGGTGAACTTCCAGCTCTCGGATCAGAACTTCCATCAGGTGATCGCGGAGTATTCGCGCAACGAGATCCTGATCCGCTACGCCCACGAGCTCTATACCTATGCGCTCAACATTCGTCGCCAGGTCATGGCCGAGCATGGCTCGATCAAGCGCAGCTATGAAGAGCACGTACGTATCGTCGAAGCGTTGCGCGCCGGCGACCCTGACGCCGCCGAACGCGCCATGCTCTCGCATATCGACAGCGTCTATTACACGACGCGGGACAAGATGCCTCGTTGAAGGTGCCTCATGGAGATGAGGGGCTCAGTACTCCACGCCCGTCATCACCCAGACGATGCGGGTCTCGGTCTCGCCGGGGTTGCGAATCCAGTGGGGTTCCTCCCCGGTCAGCGAGAAGCTGTCGCCCGGGTTGAGCAGGAAGACCTGCTCGCCGATGGTCAGCTCCAATTGGCCACTTTCCACATAGCCCGCTTCCTCACCGCGCCGCTCACGAGGCGTCTCACCGCCGCTGCCGCCGGGCTGCAGACGGGTCATGATCAGGATGAGCTGACCGCTCAGGCGGGGGGAGAGCAGTTCTTCCCGTGCACCGATGGCGCTGAGGTTCATGGCGCGGCGTTGATCCGCGCGCACGATAGTTTCCTGTTCGGCCGCCGAGTCACTCCCGCCCGGCTGGAAGAACCAGCTGACGCGCACACCGAGGGCGTCACTCAGGGCCTGTAGCACCCCGATGGGGAGGGAGGAGACGCCGCGCTCCACCTGGCTCAGATAGCCGACGGATTTTCCGACGCGCTTCGCCAGTTGGCTGAGTGTCATCTGACGGGACTTGCGCAGGTCGCGCAGCTGTCTGCCGATACGACGGTCTTCCTGTTCTGCATTGCTGAGTGCGGTGCTGCCGGCTGATGCCTGTGAGGAGTCTGTCTCCGTGGTCATCCGGTTTCCTCTTGGCAATGGGAGCTGGCGGTCAATGCGTGGCGTTTCATGTAGATGAAAAGCGTGAAGTGGTTTTCATCAGCAAGATTATCAGCATGCGGCGTGGAGAGATAAGTCAGTGACGTTATCAAATCGTCGTGTCGGGACTGGTGTTGATTCAGGGCTCGAGATAGCGGCTTCTGAGATAGCGGCTTTAGAGATAACGCTTGAGACGCAAAAGGCCAGTCATGATGACTGGCCTTTTGCGTGTGCGCCGGGCGTGAAAATCACCCGGCTGGGGCAAAGGCCGGTCGCTGCTTGCGGAAGGCCTGCTTGCGGGTGATCTTGCCCTTCTCGATGGTGAAGAGATCCACGCTATCGGCCTCGACACGCAGGCCATCGGGCTGGGTCGCCATGAAGGTGCATTCGGAGACGACGCGCTGATCGGCGAAGAAGAACTCGCCCTTGGCCCACTGCACATCAGGCATGGTCGTCCAGGTATTCACGAAGGCATCGCGCACGGCGGCCTTGCCGACGATACGCGTGCCGTGCGCCTCATCGCCGGACACGGTGTCGAAGACCACATCATCGGCGAAGTACTCCATGACGTCATCGATGGCGTGGCGATTGAAGGCATCGAACATGGCGGTCATCTGTTCACGGTTCATGGTACGGGTCTCTGGTGCATGCATGCCGCGAGTGGCATGCCAGTGGGAGGTGCCGCGACGTCATTCGGGAGCGCCGTGGCGTGTTGAGCAACATGAAAGACGGTGGTCGGTGAGCGTAGAGAGCGAGTCGTGGCTCAGCTCACCTTGTCCAGCACCTGGAAATACTTGTAGAGCAGATGCTGCCCCATGCGTCGGATCGGCCTGAGCGGATGGGCGGGCAGTGGGGAGTTGAAGATCGGCAGGTGGCGCTCGGGCAGTGACTGACCGGCGATCAGCGCGGCGAGTTGTCTGGAGGCATAGGCCGAGAACGACACGCCGTTGCCGCTGTAACCCTGGGAGTAGAAGATCTGCTGCTTGGGGTCCGGCTGCACGATGCGCGGCATCATGTCGTGGGAGATATCCATCCAGCCATGCGAGAACCACGGTGTCTCGATGCCGGCCAGCGCCGGGAACTTGCGTGCGATGGCGGCATGCACCACATCCAGATGACGAGCATTCTGCGCATCCGCACCGCTGATGGCGCTGCGCGTGCCGATCTGCAGGCGTTTCTCGGGCAGCAGCCGATAGTAATAGCGCAGCTTGCGGGTGTCCGTGGTCAGGATGGTCGAACGCAGGCCGCAGGCCTCGATCTCATCGTCGGTCAGTGTGCGCGTCCACACCGAATTGGCCATGATCGGCATGTTGCGATAGGCGGTCAGTGAGTGGAGGTTGGGGCTGGTATAGCCCGCCGTGGCGATGCCTACCGCGCGTGCCTTTACCGTGCCTCCCGGTGTCTGCAGATAGTGGATGCCGTTCTCTGTCGTCCAGTGTTGCACCGGGCTGCTGGTGTGGATTCTGGCGCCATGGCGGCGCGCGATACGCGCATAGCTGTAGGCCAGCTTGAGCGGCTGCACGGCGATGCCCTCGGGCTCCAGCATCGCGCCGTGACTTTCCTGATCGCCCATGAAATCCCGATGCACCGTCGCACGGTCCAGTGTCCGGGTCCGGTAACCGAGGATGTTGTTGCACAGGCGTGATTCGGCCTCGAGATGCTGCATGGCCTGCGGGCTATGGGCGATCAGCAGATTGCCCAGCGGTTGAGGCTCGCAATCCACTTCCGGGTCCTGGGTCAGAGACTTGAAGACCTCGAAACCCTCGAGACTATTGGCGTGCAGCTGGCGCGCCATGTCGACCCCCCATTTCCTGACCCACTGGCTGCGACTCAGGCGTCCCCAGGCCAGATGGCCCTGGCCGCCATTGCGGCTGGTGCAGCCCCAGCCGATCTGATTGGCCTCCAGCACCACCGCCTTGATGCCGTGCTCGCGCGCCAGGAACATCGCCGTGGCAAGGCCAGTAAAGCCGGCGCCGATCAGCACCACGTCTGCCTCCATGTCGTCAGTGACCGGGCCATCATCCTCGGGAGGCGGGCCGGCGTGGTAGCGCCAGTAGCTCGGCGCATAATCCACGCCTTCGCCCGGGGAGCTGTCCTTGAGGGGGTCGTAGTGAGGGTTGTAAGGCTGCTTGACAGTCATCGTGGGTCACCATCCGTGTTGTTGTTGGCGATCGTTGTCATTGGTGATCGTTGTTGTCGGTGATCAATGTCATTGGTGATCAATGGCGGTGCTTGTCCAGGCGCGTTGCGCTCTGGGGTCTCTGCCTGCCCGAGTCGACGTGAGGCGCATCATGCCGCTCAGGTCGCGCCCGGGATGGGTTGGTTTCCCGATCCCGGGAGGGCGTGAGGCGTTGGCGTGGCAGTGGTGCCCGGCGTGGCTGTAGCACTTGGCGAGATACTGGACGTGGTAGCTGGCGTGGCGGGTGTGGCAGCGCTCGGGGCTTCAGGCTCAGCGGCTTCGGCAGGCATCGGCCTGGCCTGAGGGGCCGGCTGCATGGCCGTTGCAGGCTGCTCGTGGGTCGCCTTGAGCATGCGATAGACCGAGAACATGTAGGCGATGCTGACGAGGAAGAAGGGCGCGCCGACCACGATCGCCAGGCTCTTGATGGCGTTGAAGCCTCCGGCGAGCTGGAAGACGATGCCGGTGACACCGATGATCACGCCCCACAGCAGTCGCATCAGGATCTTCGGATTCTCGTTGCCATTGGAAACCTGCATGGCCGAGAAGAACGAGGCCGAATCCGAGGTGGTGACGGCGAAGACGATGATGTTGAACAGCACCGCGAGGCACAGCCACCAGCCGCCGGGCATGCTCTGCAGCAACAGGTAGATGCCGGATTCCGGATTGCCCTGCACGCTCTCCCACAGCGGCACGATCTGATTGACCTCGGCATAGCCGGCCGAGCCACCCCAGATGCTGAACCACACGATCGACAGCAGCATCGGCACCACCACCACGCCGAACACGAATTCGCGCAGGGTGCGGCCGCGGGAGATGCGCGCGATGAAACCGCCGCAGAAGGGGATGTAGGAGATGTACCAGAGCCAGTAGAAGATCATCCACCAGCCCACCCATTCGCGCTGTTCGAAGCTGCCCGCGTCGGTCCAGAACTGGTTGACGAAGACGGCGCCGAAGTAATCACCGAACTGCTGGGTGATCATGTTCAGCAGGTACTGCGCCGGTGCATGACCGAAGGCCAGCAGCGCCAGCAATATGGCACCGGCCATGACCATGTTGAGCAGGCTGAGGTACTTGATGCCGCGCTCGATGCCGGTTGCCGCCGATGCCACGTAGGCGATGATGATCACCAGCATCACCATGGCCTGACCGAAGGCACCGAACTCGAGCCCGAACAGCACCTTCAAGGCATAGCTGATGGAGGTGACGCCCAGGCCGATCATGGTGGCATTGCCGCCGATGGTGCCGATCACCCCCAGCCCGTTGGCAAGCTTGCCCCACAGGCTGCTGTTGCAACGCTCTCCCAGAAGGCCGTAGAGGCCGGTGGCGACCGTCAGCGGCTGTACCAGGCGATAGGCCGGAAAGGCGATGGCCCAGGCGGCCACGGCAAACAGTGCCCAGCCATTCATGCCCCAGTCCATCAAGGTGTCGAGAATCGCGGTCGATACCCCGGCCTGCTGGCCGACTTGATTGAGGTCCTGCACATGCGAGGAGGTGTAGAGATGCGTCAATGGCTCGGCGACGCTGAAGAACACGAAGCCGATGCCCAGTCCGCAGCTGAAGATCATCGAGATCCACGCCACATAGCTGAATTCAGGGCGTGAGTCGTCCGGCCCCAGCCGGATGCCGCCAAAGGGGCTGAGCAACAGATAGAAGCTGAAGATCAGCGTCGCGGCGACCCCAAGCACGAAGCTCCAACCGAAGTTGAAGATCAGGAAGTCGCGTATGCCGGACAGCGCCGCGCCGGTCTGCTCCGGTGCCGCCAGGGCGTAGATCATGATCAGGGTGTAGATGCTGAGAACGGGCCAGAACAGCCCCTTGTCGTAGTCGCCAAGCAGACCGGACGAGCGCGGAACGCCGTTGCTGCCAGCGCGCTCAGCCGCTGCGGGATTGCGTGTTGCTGTCACTGGGATGCCTCCAGGAAGGGGCCCTGATGCTCCAGCCAGATCTCGTCAGACACCTGACAAGCCGACAGGAATATCGAGAGCAGATTTTATTGTTGTCATGGGAGCGGGGGCTGGGACTTCGCCATTCATCGAACCGGCAAGGTCCCCATCCATCGTCAGTGAATGCGCTGCAGCTGATGCAGCACTCGATGAATCTTCTCGCGTCAAAATGAAAATAGACGGCGGTGTAAATCACGCAAGTGAAATTTTCAGGTATTTTTTTCATTTATATGTGAATTGGTAGACTTCTAGCGCTAACGCCTTGAAATAAAGAATCAATTGGGTGCACTGCGCAGATTGGTTCGAGGGTCGAAGGCGGGCGAACAGAGGTAGGGGAGGAACGGGATAGGAAAGAGGAGGTGAGGGGGAGTGTGGAATGTGGAGGGCTGAGTGAGGGGGCTGAGTGTGGAGTGTGGAGTGCTGAGTGAGGAGTGAAGCAGCCTGTCAGGAGTGGCACTGCACTGAAGGTGCAGCGCCTTGCTCTGACCCGTTACCTCCGCAACGACATTGCCCTACATGCCATTCGATATTCCTTTCCCAATATTGCCATCAGCTCTCCCGCTGGCATCGCTCTGGCCAGCGGGGCGCCCTGGCCCGCCCACTGTGCCCCGAAACCGGTGTCGCCCTGCGATCTGGCGGCGGCGTTGAGCGCCTTGCCGGTGGCGTAGGTGAGAGGGTAGTCCGGTGGTGCGGGGCATGATGGGTCTTCCATCAGGCTGGCGAATCGATTGGCGAGAATGCGTGCGGGGCGGCCCGAGACGATCGAGGTCATGCGGGTGTCATGCGCTGCCGGTCCTGTGAGGGCGTCTCGATAGGCGGCATCGGCGCTGGATTCCGGGCAGGCGATGAAGGCGGTTCCGAGTTGGGCTGCCACGGCGCCATTCGCGAGAGCGGCGGCAATGGCCTCACCATTCATGATGCCTCCTGCGGCAATGATCGGCAGGTGCGTGGCGTCTACCAGCTGCCTGGTCAGGACGGCAGTGCTCAGCTGGGTATCCGCGGCTTTTGGATCAAACATGCCGCGATGGCCTCCCGCTTCGAATCCCTGCGCCACGATGGCGTCCAGGCCGGCCCGCTCGATGGCGCGGGCTTCCCCCTGGTGGGTCGCTGTCGCCATGAGCCAGATGCCTGCCTCCTTCAAGGCGCGGATGAAATCGCGTGAGGGCAGGCCGAAGTGAAAGCTGACGACGGGTGGGCGAGTCTCCAGCAACATCGCCTGCATGTCGGGGTCATCGGCGACGCTGGTATAGAGCGTGTCGAGTCTGGCGGGGGGCGTTGCCTCGAAGGCCTGGAAGTGCGGCGTCAGCCACTCCCGCCAGGTGCTCTCGCGAGCAGCGTCATGTGTCGGGGCCGGGTGCACGAAGACATTGACGTTGAAGGGCCTGTCGGTCATCGCTTGCAGTTCTGTGATCATCCTGCGGGCGCCGTCGGCATCCGTGGCACCGACGCCGATCGAGCCCAGCCCGCCTGCCTTCGAGACCTCGGCTGCCAGACGAGGCGTCGAGACGCCTGCCATCGGGGCCTGAATGATCGGCCATTGCATTCCCATCCTCTTCAGCATTTTCGTTCTCCCCAGCATCGTTCTCTCCGGCTTTGCGCGCTCTCCAGCATTGCTCCATCCAGCATCGCGCTCTGCTCTGCATGCACACTCTGCCTGTGCACTTCGCCTGTGCACGCTGCGTGGCGTGATCAGGCGGAGTGGCGTGATCAGGCGGAGTGGCTCGGGTGCCACAGGGTCATGCTACGCCGCACGCAACGCCGTGTGCCACTTGTGCCTTGCGCCCTCACCATTGCATTTCCTCGGGTCATCCCAACGTCTTGTTTACTGTTTATTCGAATGAGTGAATGCATCGCTCATCCTTCACCGCAACTCAACGGAAAAGGAAAGCGCCCCCATGTCCAAGTCCCATTCTTCGGCCCATAGCGTCTCCGAGATCATCACCGAATCCCTGCTCGAGGCAGGTGCCAAGCGCTGTTACGGCATCGTCGGCGATACCATCAACCATTTCACCGACGCCATCCGGCGCTCCGAGATGGAGTGGGTGCATGTGCGGCATGAGGAGGTGGCCGGCTTCGCGGCAGGGGGCGAGTCCTTCATCAGCGGGGAGTTGACCTGCTGTGCCGGCACCTGTGGCCCGGGGAGCACCCACTTTCTCAATGGTCTGATCGAATCGCATCGCAATGGCGCACCGGTGGTGTTCATCGCCTCGCAGATCGATACCGCCGAGATGGGCGTGGGCTTCCCGCAGGATGTGGACCAGAAGGCGCTTTACTCCCAGTACAGCGTGTTCTGTGAATACCTGACCAATCCCGAGAATGCTCGCCGCATGGTGGCCATCGCGGCGCAGAAGGCGCTGGCGGAAGGTGGGGTCGCGGTGCTGATCGTCCCGGGGGATCTATTCCCGCAGAAGCCGAAAGCTTCGCTGCCTTGGCGTGCCCATCGTTTCTCACCGGTGATTCGCCCGAGTGAGCAGGAGCTGGCCGCCGTCGCCGAGGCGCTCAATCAGCCGGGCAAGGTGTCGATCTACGCCGGGGTCGGCTGTCAGGATGCGCAGGAAGAAGTGCTGGCATTGGCACGTCGCCTCAAGGCGCCGGTGGCCTGGACGTCGCGTGCCAAGGACTTCATCGAGCCCAACAACGAGCAGGAAGTCGGCATGACCGGCGTGTTCGGCCTGCAGGGCGGCTACGAGGCCGTCGCGGAATGTGACACCTTGCTGCTGCTGGGCTGCAGCTTTGCCTGGTCCCAGTTCTATCCGGACAAGGCCACCGTGATCCAGGTGGATCTCGACCCCGGCAAGATCGGTATCCGTCATCCGGTGGATCTCGGTGTCGTCGGTAGCGTCAAGGACACCTGTGACGCGCTGCTGACCCGCGTGGACCCGCGTGACGACAGTGGCTGGCTGGACAGCTGCCGCAAGAAATATCTCGAGGCGCGCGACGAGGCCGCCGTCACCTCCGACGATGAGCATCTGATTCACCCGCAGGAACTGACCCTGGCGCTGGACCGCCATGCCAGTGAGGACGCCGTCTTCACCGCCGATGGCGGCAGCCCCATGGTGTGGTGCCTGCGTCATATCCGCGCCAACGGCAAGCGTCGCACGCTGCCAAGTCTGATGCATGGCACCATGGCCAATGCCTACCCTCAGGGCATCGGCATCCAGAAGGCCTACCCTGAACGTCAGGTGATCGCCATGTGCGGTGATGGCGGTCTGTCGATGCTGATGGGGGACCTGCTGACCCTCAAGCAGGAGAAGATCCCGCTCAAGATCGTCATCTTCAACAACAGCACGCTGGGCTTCGTTGAGCTGGAGCAGAAGGTCGAGGGCATCCTGGATACCTACACCGAACTCGAGAATCCCGACTTCTCGCTGGTCGCCCAGTCCATGGGGCTGTGGGGACGGCGTGTCGAGGAGAAGCACGAGCTGGATGAGGCAGTGCAGAGCCTGCTGGCCCAGGACGGCCCCGGGGTGCTCGAGGTCAAGGTCAACCGCATGGAGCTGGTGATGCCGCCGCACATCGAAGCCGGACAGGTCGCCTCCACCGCGCTCTACTCCGCCAAGGCGGTGCTCAATGGGCGCATGGATGATGTGGTCGATCTGGTGCGCAACAACTTCACCGGTCGGTGAGTATGGTGTGAGAGATTGTGGCCCACTCATGCCTTCGCTCAAGAAGGCATGAGTGAAGGCGCAGACAGGAAGGCCCCGATCCAGAGGATCGGGGCCTTTTCATGCTATGCACATTAGAAATTTGCGTCAGGTCAAGCCAATGTTCCGAGTATCGATCATTGCTTATCAGCGTTATCCTCTAGGGCAAGTATATTCTTAAACAAAGTAGCCTGATCTTGGTGTCGTCACCGCAGTATGAGATAGCTGCCAGCAGAACAGTGCTAGATATTGAATATGGATAAATACAGGAAACATTGGAAATGAAAATTGCCATCGCAGGCACCGGCTATGTCGGACTCTCCAACGCCATGCTGCTCGCACAGCATCATGAAGTGATCGCACTGGATATCGTGCCGGAGAAGGTGGAAGGCCTGAACCGTGGTATCTCACCTATCGTCGATAATGAGATTCATGAGTTTCTGGCGCGTGGAGATCTGAATTTCCGCGCTACCCTCGACAAGGAAGAGGCCTACCGCGATGCCGATTTCGTGATCATCGCGACGCCGACGGATTACGATGCCACTACCAACTACTTCAACACCAAGAGTGTGGAAGCGGTGATTCAGGATGTGCGTGATATCAATCCTGACGCGGTGATGGTCATCAAGTCCACCGTGCCGGTGGGCTATACGGTGGGGGCGCGTGAGCGTTTCCAGACTCAGAATCTGATGTTCTCGCCGGAATTCCTGCGTGAAGGCAAGGCGCTGTACGACAACCTGCATCCGTCTCGCATCATCGTCGGTGAGCGCTCCGAGCGTGCCGAGGTGTTCGCCGGGCTGCTCAAGGAAGGTGCCATCAAGCAGGGTGTCGATGTGCTGTTCACTGACAGCACCGAGGCAGAGGCCATCAAGCTGTTCGCCAATACCTACCTGGCAATGCGCGTCGCCTACTTCAACGAGCTGGATACCTACGCCGAATCACATGGCCTGGATGCCAGGCAGATCATCGAAGGGGTGGGACTGGACCCGCGCATCGGCCAGCACTACCACAACCCGTCCTTCGGGTATGGGGGATACTGCCTGCCGAAGGATACCAAGCAGTTGTTGGCCAATTATCAGGAAGTGCCCAACAACATGATCCAGGCCATCGTCGATGCCAACACCACGCGCAAGGACTTCATTGCGGAATCCGTGCTCAAGCGCAACCCGCAGGTGGTGGGGGTGTATCGCCTGGTGATGAAGTCCGGCTCTGACAACTTCCGCGCCAGTGCCATGCAGGGCGTGATGAAGCGTATCAAGGCCAAGGGTGTGGAAGTGGTGGTGTACGAGCCGGTACTGGAAGAGGACACCTTCTTCGGGTCACGCGTCATGCGGGATCTCGAGGCGTTCAAGCAGGAAGCTGACGTCATTCTGAGCAATCGCATGGCGGAAGAGCTCGCCGATGTGGTCGACAAGGTCTACACCCGCGATCTGTTCGGCAACGATTGACCCTGAGCGCTGGTTCTTGATCGAAAATACAACGCCGCATCCTCGTGATGCGGCGTTTTCATATGGGTTCACAGGGCACCGGGTAGAGAGGGCATAGGTGAAGACTTTCATGCTGCTTGCCTGATGCCAAGGAGGTGGGCAGTTGTGTCAGGCTATCTCTCCCATGGAGTCCTCAATAGCCCTCTGCAGCATGCGCCTGAGTGGCTCGTGCCATCCTTCATAGAGTCATCACTGGGTCAGGAAGGCCAGGTATGCCGTCATACGATTCCCTCGCTCGTTCAGCTTCATCCCCCGTTGACGCCGATGTTTCCTCGGTGACGTCGCGCCCCGTGTCCTGCGGCGTTTTCCTGTTCGGTCTGCTCAGTCTGGTCGTGCCCTCTGGCTATAGCATCGGGCCGGCACTGCTGGTGTTGCTCAGTGGCTATGGGTTGCTGCGCGAGCCGCGCACGCTGCTGCGCGCGCCTGGCAAGGAGGACATGACCGTCATCGGCGTGATGGCGGGCCTCGCAGCCTTGTTGCTGGTGAGCATCCTGCTGCAGGGGGATGCGTGGCAGACGACAGGCGTGCCTATTCGCCTGTTGCTGGCTGTGCCGGTGCTGTTGCTCGTGTTGTCATGTCCTCCGTCGCTGGGGGCGATGTGGGGTGGGTTGATCCTCGGCAGCGTGCTGACCGGCAGCTGGGCGATGTGGCAGAAGCTGGTGTGGGGTGTGCACCGCGCCGGTGGCTTTACCAACACCATCAACTTCGGCGATATCTGCATGCTGATGGGGCTGATGTGTCTGGCAGGCCTGGGCTGGGCAATGGGTCATGCGGGAGCTCGGCGGCGCTATTGGTTGCTGGCGCTGCTGGTTGGCGGTGCGTTCGGCATCATCGGCTCCTTGATGTCGGGGACGCGCGGCGGTTGGATCGGCTTTCCCTTCGCGGCCTGGGTGCTGTATCGCAGTTATGGTGAGGTGATCTCGCGGCGTGTACTGCGGTTGGGCGTCTTCATGTGTGCCGGGGTGATCGCCCTGATGGTGATGACGCCGGCGACCGGTATCCAGCAACGTGTCGAAGCCGGCGTCTCGGATGTCACGAAGTACATGGAAGATCGCAATGCCAGGACCTCGGTGGGCGCGCGTTTCGAGATGTGGCGGGGCGCCTTGCTGATGATCGCCGAGCAGCCGTGGCTGGGCAGGGGCGAGACGGGGTATGCCGAGGCGCGTGATGCGATGATCGAGCGGGGAGAGCTGAGTCGCCACGTCCAACCTTATGAGCATCCCCACAACGAGTTTCTCGATGCCTGGGTCAAGCGTGGGGTACTGGGCTTGCTGGCGTTGCTGGCACTCTATCTGGTGCCGCTGCGACTCTTCTACCGTCGCCTGGACAGCGACGACCTGACATTGCGCTCACTGGCTGTCGCCGGCGTGCTGCTGCCGCTGACCTTTCTCGACTTCGGGATGACCTGGGTGATGTTCTCCCAGGCCAGCGGCGTGATGGTCTACGCCTTCTGGCTGGCGATCGTGTGGGGCACGCTGCGCGCCCACGAGCGACGCCTCGAGACACTGCAGGCACCCTGAGAGTATTTTGACCTGCGAAGGTGACGGGTCTAAAGTACGCGCAAAATTTGAGCAATCGCTCACGACTATTCACGTGGGGTGAAGGAGGCTGCTTCACCGCTCAGGAGAACTGACATGCAAGACAAGCTCAAGATCGACATCGTCTCCGACGTGATGTGCCCGTGGTGCGTGATCGGCTACAAGCGCCTCGAGAGCGCCATTCAGTCACTCGGCCTGGAAGATAGCGTCGAGATCGAATGGCAGCCCTTCGAGCTGAATCCGGACATGCCGGCACACGGCGAGAATCTGCGCGCCCATATCGAGCGCAAGTACGACACCACGCCCAAGGCCAGTGCCGAAGCACGTCGCAATCTGACCGCACTGGCAGCCGAGGAAGGCCTGGTCTTCAATTTCTTCGACGACATGCGCATGGTGAACACCCTCGAGCTTCACGTCCTGCTCGAGTACGCCGCCGAACAGGGCATGCAGCATGACCTGATGATGCAGTTCTACGCTGACTACTTCACCTTGCAGAAGGACATGTCGGACCGCGCCGTGATGGCGGACTCTCTGGCTGCGGTCGGGCTGGATGCCACCGAAGGTCTGGCACAGCTGGACGACCCGGAAGCCCTCCAGCAGGTAAGGGCGCGCGAAGCCCATTGGCAGCAGATGGGCATCTCCAGCGTGCCGACCTTCGTCTTCAATCGTCGCAGCGCTCTGAACGGCGCTCAGCCTAAAGAGGTGTTCGAGCAGGTGTTGAGCGAACTTTCGGGAGATCAGGCTTGAGCCTCACCGATTGAGGCACTGATTTTCGGTAATTGCGATCCCGTGACAAAAACGCGGCCCCGCTGAAGAGCAGGGCCGCGTTTTGCGTTCTGGGGTGTGAACTGGCAGAACTGGCCGATCCGTCACGTGTGGGCTGACGACCCTCAGAGCCCTGCCTTGATGTCGCTCAGCTGCTGGATGAGGGTCTCGAGGACGGCGTCCACCTGGGTTTCGGTGTGCTCGCAGGAGAGGAAGAAGCGCAGACGGGCGCTTTTCTCCGGGACGGCGGGGTGCAGGATGGGCTGGACGTTGAAGCCGGCCTCGAACAGCTGGTTGGAGAGGCGTGCCGCCACCAGGGAGCTGCCGAGGATGACAGGCACCACCGCGACGCCCAGGCTGTCGCCGACATCCAGCCCCAGCGCACGGGCGCGCGTGAGGAAGTAGCCGGAGACGGCATGCAGGCGGGCGATGCGCTGTCTGGCATCGTCGCCCTGGAGCAGTTCGAGGATCTTCAGCGACGGGGCGGCGACCTGCGCCGGCATGCCCACCGAGTAGAGGAAGCCCGGCGCGAAGTAGCGCAGCATGCTGACCAGTTCCTTGCAGCCGGCGATGTAGCCGCCGCAGCCGGACAGCGTCTTGCTCATCGTGCCCATCCAGATATCGACGTCACGCGCAGCGATGTCGAAGTGCTCCCTCAGGCCGAGCCCACGCTCCCCAAGCACGCCGAAGGAGTGGGCTTCATCGACCATCAGCCAGCAGCGGTACTGTTGCTTGAGGGCGATCAGGCGTGGCAGGTCCGGCACGTCGCCGTCCATGCTGTAGAGGCCTTCGGTGACGATCAGCACGCGCTCGAACTTGCCGCGCTGACTGCTGAGCAGGGCTTCCAGAGCGTCCGGGTCGTTGTGCGCGAAGGGCATGCGACGAGCGCCGGAGAGCTGAGCTCCCACCAGCGAGCTGTTGTGGATCCACTCGTCATGCAGGATGAGGTCCTTCGGGCCGAGCAGATAGCCCAGCGTGGACACGTTGGTGGCATGACCGCTGACGAACACCACCGCATCCTCGACCTCATAGGTGCGCGCCACAGCCGCTTCCAGCTCGCGATGGATCGGGCGCTCACCGGAGACGGCGCGTGAGGCCGACACCGAGGTGCCGTAATGGGCCGCCGCCTCGGCCGCGGCCTTGATCACCTCGGGATGACGGGAATAGTCGAGGTAGTTGTAGCTGGCGAAGTTGACCAGCTCGCGCCCATCGATGCGCGTGGTGGCGCCTGCGCAGCCTTCATGCACGCGGAAGAAGGGCTCCGGCACGCCGAAGGCGGCGCCGGCCTGCTGCATCATGCTCAGCTGCTGATAACCGGGCTGGCGATCGAAGCGCACGAAGTCATCGCTGATCTCCAGTGGAGCGGTTGTCCTGTGCGCGAAGATGTCGTCTTCGGGCTCTTGAGCCTGTGCGGTGGTGGGGCGAGTACGGCGTGCACGGGCCTTGTCCAGCAACTGCTGTTTCATGTCACTGGCGGAAGATCCGGGGGTATGACGTGATGCCAAGAGTCGAATTCCTTTCACGATGTTGCTGACCCAAAAACGGGCGCGAGAGCCGTGGCTCCCCGCCCGTCGGGTACGTGATGCATGTCGGCGCCGCCGTTGGAAGCGACGCGAACCTGTGACGATATGACTGGGACGTTACGGCAAGACGGGAGCCGGCGCCAGTCTCGCCTCGCCGTCACCGTCCTGCAGCCGTCGCCCGCGTCTTATCCGCTCGGCGGCTACTTGCTGACCATCTCGCCGCGCTCGCCCTGGGGAATGGCATCGCCACCGTGCTGCTTGACCAGCTGCGCCATGGCCTGATCTTCACTGCTGCTCTCGGCGTCCTCGCCATCGGCCGCGCTCATCTTGTGCATCAGACGCTCTGCCAGACGCCACAGGGTGGCAGCCTCGCTGATCATCATGACCGGGATGCTGATGCCCAGACGCGCCTCCACCGCCGTCATCAGCTCGACCCCCATCAGCGAGTCGAAGCCCATGTCATAGACGCTCTTGTTGACGTCGATGGCGGCCACGTCGATCAGCAGGATCTTGCTGAGCTCGCCCTTGAGGATCTCGACGATGGCGGTCTGCAACGCCTCACCGCTCAAGCCCGCCAGGGCCGCGGCGATATCGTCCTGCTGCGCCTGACTGCCGTCATCATCTCCGGCGCGCCGTGCGATCTCGTCAAAGCGCGGTGTCGCGGCCGTGGGCAGGAAGCGCGCCAGCGCTCCCCATTCCAGCTCCAGCACGCCCAGCGAGCGACCCGGCTTGCCGAGTACCAGCGCCTGCTGATCCGTCACGATCATCTCGCCGAGACAGGCCAGGGCGTGATCCGCCATCAGCGCATCACCGCCCAGACGATTCTTGAGCGCTTCGCGAGTCTTCTCGTTGCGCGCCAGGAAGCCGGCATCCTCGATCGCGCCCCAGCGGGCACAGGTGGCCGGCAGGCCACGCGCACGACGATTGGCGGCGAGCCCCTCCAGCCAGTGGTTGGCTGCCACATAGACACTCTGACCGGGATTGCCGAACAGTGTGGTCGCCGAGGAGTAGAGCACGAAGAAGTCCAGCGCATGCTCGGCACTCAAACGATCCAGCAGACGTGCGCCCTCGAGTTTCGGGGTCATCACCCGCTGGATGCGCTCGGCGTCCAGATGGCGGATCAGCGCATCGTCGATCACCGCCGCAGCATGGATGATGCCCTTGAGCGGCGCGATGGCATCTTCCGCCTCACTGGCATCCGCCGGCGTGGTGAAGCGTGAGAACACGGCCGTGAGCGCCGCTTCATCGGCGACATCGCAGGCCAGCGCATGCACGCGCACGCCTTGTGCCTCGAGACGCGCGACACCTGCCTGTGCCTCGTCACTGGCAGCGCCGGAGCGCCCCAGCAATACCAGTTCACGAGCGCCTTGTGCGGCCAGCCACTCGGCGCTGCGCAGCCCGAAGCCCCCGAGGCCGCCGGTGACCAGATAGCTGGCCGCCGGGTCGAGACTCAGCTCGCCGGAGTGCGCCGCCAAGCCGCCGGCGGTCATGCCAGAAGTCCCGGAACCGGCGGGAGCAGATTGCGCCTCGCTCAGCGGTGCAGAGAGGGAGCGCTGGGTGACCACCACCTTGCCGATCTGGCGGGCCTGCTGCATGTAGCGGAAGGCTTCCACCACCTGGCTGGCATCGAAGGTGGTGTAGGGCAGCGGCGCGAGGGTGCCATCCTCGAACAGCGCCATCATTTCGCGGAACAGACGCGTGGTCAGGCCCGGGCATTCCTTCATCAACTGATCGGAGTCGATGCCGAAATAGCTCAGGTTGTTGCGGAACGGACGCAGCCCCATCGGGGTGTTCTCGTAGAAGTCACGCTTGCCCAGCTCACAGAAGCGCCCGAAGGGCTTGAGCACGCGCAGATTCTGGACGATGGCCTCACCGGCCAGCGAGTTGAGCACCACGTCGACACCGCGTGCATCCACGCTCGGATCGCGCTGCTGGCGGGCGGCGAGGTCGGCCAGGATGTCTTCCGCGAAGCCGTGGCTGCGCGAGTCATAGACGTTCTCGATGCCCATCAGCGCCAGGAAATCACGCTTGGCGGGCGAACCGACGGTAGCGAACACCTCGGCGCCCAGCCACTCGGCGATCTGCAGCGCCGCGATGCCCACCCCCCCGGCAGCCCCGTGGATCAGCACCTTCTCGCCGGCTTCCAGACGCGCCAGATGCTTGAGGGCGTAGTAGACGGTGAAGAAGGTGGTCGGAATGGTCGCTGCCGCTTCCAGACTGACGCCCTGAGGCACGCGGGCCAGCGCGGTATCCGCGATCACCAGGCGGTCCGAGAAGCTGGCGGGGCCGAAGCCGACCACCCGCTCACCGACCGCGAATTCGGCGTTGTCACCGGCGCGTGTCACCACACCGGAGAACTCGAGTCCCAGGCTCGGGCCGGAGAAGCCGTGCTCGATGGCTTCATCCGACAGCAGCCCGAGGGTGTACATCACGTCGCGGAAGTTGAGGCCGGTGGCCTCGACACGTACCTCGACGTCACCGCGTGCCACCTCGGGCAGGTGACGCGGCTGCCACTCGAGATTGCGCAGCTGGCCCGGCTGACTGAAGCCCAGACTCACGCTGCGGCGATCCTGCCGGGCTGTCTCGCTCTGGTCTGCCGCCGTCTCGTGGGATGCCTGCTCGGCGGTCATCGCAAGCCTTGCCTGTGCAGGGGCTGTCACCTGACGCAGGCGTGTCGCGAAGCGGGCGCCATTGGCATCCAGCACGACTTCCTGCTCGTGATCCGGGGCTTCGACTTCCTGTACCAGCGCGTTGATCAAGGCTGACGTGCTGACGGCGTCGCTTCCCAGTACCGGCGTGTCCAGCAGGCGGATATCCAGTGACTGGCTCTCGTTGGCCAGGCTGCGCGCAAAGCCCCAGCTGGCGGCATCGGCAGGCGCCTCGGTCGCAGTCGCACCCCTCGAGGGCGGCGACTGCCACATGGCGGCCACATCATGCGTGAGCACCCAAAGGGTCGGCGCCACCAGACTGTCATCCTTTTCCTGCGCCGCCTCGAAGGCCTGGGCGACCTCGGTGAGCAGCTGCTGGCGGGCACATTGCCGGGCGTTGGCGGCAGCGGCGTCGCTGGCCTTGGCCGGCAGTGCGACCAGATGATCGACGCTCGAGAAGCGAGCGAACAACGCCTCCGGGGTGTCTTGCGGCGGCAGCGTCACGTGCGCCACCTGATGGCCACGCGCCTCCAGGGACTGCGACAGTGACGAGATCAGCGTCTGGTCCGCAGCCGCCTGTGGGGTATCCAGCAGCGCGATCTTCAGGGACGTGTGTGGCACATCTGACTGAGCGGAGTCATCGGCCATCGCCTTGCTCGCGGCCATCCACCAGGCACCGGACATCGGCGCCGCGCTGGAATTCGTCGCCGGCAGGCTCAGGCCAAGCTGGCCGAGCAGGCGCTGCCACTGGGCCATGCCAGGATGACTGCGCAGCTGCTCGCCGTAGTCCAGCGCCAGTATCGGGCCGCTCCAGGCGGCTGGCTCACAGCCACACAGCAGGACCTCTGCGCCGGGGGCCAGGCGTTGCACCAGCTGACTGAGCAACTCGCGGGCCTGAGACGGCGCTTCCATGTCCAGATGCACGATCGCGACCTGTACCGGCGCCTGGGGGCTTTCCCAGCCCTCGCTGGCGGTGACATCGATCAGCGGCAGGTCTTCCTGCAGGCGCTGGGCCTCGCCGAGCGCACTCTGGCTGGCGGCGAGGAAGGTGTAATCCAGCGCATCGAAAGACGGCTCACGCCGGTCGGCGAGACGCAGTGCTTCCAGTCGCTGTCCCAGCCACGGGCCACCGGCACCGAGTTCCAGCACCGACAGACGCTGGCCGGCGGGCAGTTCACCTAGGCTGCGGGCGAGACGTTGATCCAGCTGCGCGCTCAGCCACTGCCAGCCGGCATTGCCGACGGCGGTCTTGAGCAGGGTGGGGATCAACGGCTGGCGCAACTGCGCCAGTGCCGCCTCGGCGTCCTGGGTGAGGGTGTCAGTGGCGAGTCCCTCCACGCCGGAGACTTGAGCGGTGGGCGAGGCTTGCTCGGTATCATCCAACACGTCCGCCGCGGAATCTGCCTCGGTGCCATCCAACGGGGAGCTGCCCAATGGTGTGCCGCCCATCGGCATGCCACGGTTGAGCCATTCGTCCAGGTGCAGATGCAGGCGGCCTGCCGCATGCGTCAGCGGGAACTGCCCCGGATAGTCACGAACCAGCAGCTGCCAGATGTCGCGGGCCGCCGGCAGGTCCAGCGGGTGGATCTGCCAGTCGCCGCTCTCGCGGGATTCGGTCAGGCCCTGGGCACTCGCCCAGTCGAGCAGCACGCGGGTGAACAGCGGGCTGCGGCGCTGCCAGCGGGACAGCGCCTCGTGATCCAGATGCGGGGCTGCCGGATCGCCCGGCGCCGCGTGGCGCATCAGTGTCTCGTGCACGCTGGCCAGCATCAGGCTGTCGAGCAGCGGCTCCAGCTCATCACGGAAGCGTTGGCTGTCTTCCAGCGGATGCGTGGTGTCGTCGCTGTGGGCAAGCTCGGGCGCCATCGCCTCGGCGACCAGCGACTCCAGCGCCAGGGCGGCGGCAGGGCGCGGACTCAGCGGATGCGGCGCCGCCGTCAGGGCGATATCCAGATAATCGAGGTGGGCCGTGCCATCGCGACCCAGACGCACGGCCCGGAAGCGCGCTTCCTCGGCAACGGCCACGGCGCGCCCGTCAGCATCGTACAGCTCGAAATCGGCACACAGCGAATGCGGGCCGCGCGAGCGCAGGACCACGCGGGCGGTAGTGATCTGTGAGGCACGTACCTGCTCACGCACCTGCAGGCGGCCGACCCGCACCGGCACGAAGGCCATGCCATCGCTGGCGGCCGTCTGGCCCTGGAGCACGCCCAGCAGCGGGATGAACAGCTGGAAGGCGCTGTCGAGCACACCGGGGTGCAGGTGGAAGTCACCGTCCTGCATGAGCATTTCCGGGGTCAGCGCGAAGCGCGCCAGCACCTGCGGATGCGGGGCTGTGCCGACGGTGTGCCTGTTGACTGCGCCTTCGCTGCCACGCTCGACCCAGATCTGCTCGGCGGCGCGGAAGTGCGGGCCGTAGTGCAGGCCCAGCCGGGCGGCGGCCGCGATGTGGGCCTCGCGATCCAGGTCGGCGGCACGCGCAGGCAACGCCGGGGCGCGACGCTCCAGCAGACGGCCACGCGTGGCCGTAAAGGCACGCGCTACCGCATGCAGGTTCCACTTGTCGGCATTTTCAGCGCGGGTCTCGCGGCTTTCCAGACGCATGGCGCCGTTGCGGCTGTCCAGTGATAGTCGCGTCAGGCGCAGGGTGGTGTCATCGAGCAGCAGCGGGGCGCGAATCTCGAAGTCCTCGAGATCCAGCACGTCGGGCAGGGAATCCTCCTCCGCGCTGGCGGCCTGCCATTCGTGGGCGGCCGCCAGACACTGCTCCAGATAGCCGGCACCCGGGAAGACGGCACTTTCGCCGACCTGGTGATCGGCCAGCCACGCGACCTTGCGGGTATCGAGCTGCGCCTCCCAGGTCAGCTGCTGCTGGGCGAGACGATAGCCGAGCAGCGGATGCACGTAATGGCGTTCCAGCAGGCGCTGGCCTTCGCTGGTGGTCTTCACCCAGCATGGCGTGCGCTGCCAGGGGTAGGTCGGCAGATCGACGAAGCGACCGGCCACCGGGAACAGGCGAGTAAGATCCACCGCGCCGGAGAGCAGCAGGCGGCCGCGCAGGTGCTCCAGCGCTTCCAGGCCATCATGGCGGCGCTCCAGACTGGCCAGCACCTGTCCCGCCGGCGCCTCGTCACTGCGCGCCTTGAGGACATCATTCAGATAGCTGCGCAGAATCGGATGGGCACCGATCTCGACCAGCAGACGATGACGGCCAAGGTCCGCCTCGCTGGCGGACTGCCAGCTGACCAGACGCGTGACGGCGGCCTCGAACTGCACCGGCTGACGGATGTTCTCCCACCAGTAGCTGGCGTCCAGGCGTTCGCCTTCGATCACGCTGCCGGTGACGGTGGAGAGGAAGGGAATGCGGGTGGCGCGGGGCGTCAGCCCTTCGAGAGAGGCGAGCAGGCCGTCCTTGATCGGGTCCATCGCCGGGCTGTGGAAGGCATAGTCGAGCCCCAGCACGCGGGCGAAGGTGCCCTGTGCGGAAAGCTCGGCACTCAGGGCCTCGAGCCGTTCGCGGTCGCCGGCCAGCGTGGTGCCGCGCGGGCCGTTGATGCCAGCCAGTGACAGCGAGGCCCATTGTGGCTGTTCCAGCCACTCGCACATCTCGCTCTCACCCAGCCCCACCGCCATCATCGCGCCGCTGCCGCGGGTGCGTCCCTGATGGTGGCTGCGCTGGAAGATGACACGGGTCGCCTGCTCGAGGCTCAAGGCACCGCTGGCCCAGGCCGCCGCCACTTCGCCCACGCTGTGGCCGGTGACGGCCACCGGCTGGATGCCGCGTTCGATCAGCCATTCGGTGATCGCCACCTGCAGCGCGAATAGCGTCGGCTGGGCGATCTCGGTGGCGTCGAGGCGGTTCCCACCGTCCTCGGCCAGGCTGCCGTCCAGTTCCTTGAGCAGCTCGAAGCCATTGAACTCGCGGAAGGCCGTATCCAGTCGGGTCAGGCAGGCGCGCACGCTGGCGGATTCCTGCATCAGGGTGCGACCCATGCCGGCCCACTGACAGCCATTGCCGGAATACACGAATACCGGCCCACGCTCACGAGTGAGGGAGGGCGCGCCGGCCGCCTTGCGCGGCGAGGCACCATTGTCACTCTCGGCGGGCAGCGGGGCGAGGCGGTCCGCCAGGGTGATGCGCGGATGATCGCCCAGCGCAGCCTCACCGCCCAGGGTGTCGAGGTCCTCGATCAGCTGCTGCAGGCTGTCTGCGCTCAGCAGCGCGCCGTGCACGTGATGCTCACGGCGGGCCGCCAGGTGCCAGGCGAGGTCGTAGAGGCTCGGGGCGGCATCGTGCGCCTGCGTCTCACGCAGGTGCTCGGCCAGCTCGCGCGCCATCTGTCTGAGCGCCTCGGGGGAGCGGGCGCTCAGGCGCAGCGGCGGCGTCTGGTCGCCGTCAGTCGTCGGTTGCGCTAGCGCCGGTTCGGGGGCACTTTCCAGCAGCACGTGGGCGTTGGCGCCGCCGAAACCGAAGGAGTTGACCCCGACCACCAGACGGCCGGAGGCCTTGAGCTTGCGCGGCTGGGTGACGATGTCGAGATTCCACTCGTCGCTGCGAATCTTCGGATTCAGACGCTGGATCTTGATGGTGGCCGGCACCTCGCGGTGGGCGATCACGCCCAGCGCCTTGGCCAGCCCCGCCACGCCGGAGGCCGTCTCCAGGTGGCCCATGTTGCTCTTGATCGAGCCGATCGGCAGCGGGCTTGAGCGCTTCTGGCCGATGGCGGCACCGATGGCGCGGGTTTCCAGTGGATCACCGACGGCGGTGCCGGTGCCGTGGGCCTCGAGATAATCGATCTCGTCAGGCGTCACGCCGGCCAGTTCACAGGCGCGCTCCATCAGCTGGATCTGCGCGGCGGGGTTGGGCACGGTCAGGCCGGACTTGTAGCCATCGGTATTGACCACCGAGGAGGCGACGACGGCGAGGATGCGGTCGCCATCGGCGAGTGCCTGATCAAGGTCCTTGAGCAGGAAGATGCCGCCGCCCTCGGAGCGCGCGTAGCCATCGCCCGCCTCATCGAAGACCTGACAGCGGCCGGTCTTCGAGAGCATGGTGGCCTTGGAGAAGATCAGGAAGCCGTAAGGGTGCAGGTGCAGACTGATGCCGCCGGTCAGCGCCATGTCGGTCTCGCCGCTGCGGATCGACTGGCAGGCCTGATGGAAGGCGACCAGCGACGAGGAACAGGCGGTATCCAGTGACAGGCTCGGCCCATGCAGGTCAAAGGCATAGGACAGGCGATTGGAGGCCACGCTGGAGGTGTTGCCGGTGGCGGTATTCGGGCCGATGGCGCTCAGGTCATCCGCCATGCGATAGGAATAGTCGAGACTCGCGACGCCCATGAAGACGCCACAGCGCGAGCCGCGCATCTTCTCGGCGGGAATGCCGGCGTGCTCGATGGCCTCCCAGCTCATCTCCAGCAGCATGCGCTGCTGGGGGTCCATGTTGGCGGCTTCGCGTGGGCTGATGCCGAAGAACGCCGGGTCAAAGCCCGAGATGTCGCCCAGCGAGCCGGCGGCGAAGCTGTAGCTCATCCCCGGTGCCTTCTTGTCCGGGTGCAGGAGGGAGTCCTTGCTCCAGCGGTCATCGGCGACTTCGGTCACCATGTCCTTGCCGGCCAGGAGGTCGTCCCACAGAGTGGCCTGAGTGGTGCCGGGGAAACGGCTGGCAGCGCCGATGATGGCAACGCGTCGGGTCATGAGAGGCTCCTGAACTTCTGAGTCGCGGCGCTGTGGCGAGCATGACGGGCGGTCGCCTCCAGCAGCGCACTTCCTAATGTGTCGATATTGGTGACGCGCGGGTCGCCCTTGCGGCATTGCTCGTCAGTCTTGAAAGGCCCATCGCAGTCGAGGGCCCATTCCATCAGCTCCGGGTCCTCGTCGCGCACGGTCGCCATGGTCTGGCGCGCGGTGTCGTCGGATTCCGGCAGGGCGCTGGACCAGATGAAGCCATCGGTCACGCCATTGGGTTCTCCCAGGGTCGCGTAGACCTCGGGCATGATCGGTACGTGATCCCCATAGAAACACAGCAGCCCGCCGCGCGGCAGCCTGGAAAGCGCCGTGGTCAGCTGGCCGATCATCGCATCGGCGTTCACCAGGTGACGCAGATAGATGCCGAGTTCCTGACAGTTGTCCGGCAGGTCGCCGTCATGCCACTCCGACAGGCGAGCCGTGTCCAATGTCTCCAGATGCAGCGGCCCGTGATTCTCCATGGTGATCACTTGGATGAACAACGGGGTATCGCCCGCAGCCAGCAGACAGTCTTCCACCTTGGCGGCCACGGCGGCATCGCTGATGTACTGACCACACCTGTCGGCATCGCTGAAGTGCGCGATGTCGAGGAATTCATCGAAGCCCATGCGCTTGAGCACCTGATTGCGCAGATAGAAGGTGCCCGGATACGGGTGGATGCACAGGGTGCGATAGCCCAGCGCCTTGTAGCTGGCGGCCAGGTTGGAGACATCACGCCTGGCCAGCTGGTGGTAGGGGTTGAACATGTGCACGCCGAGCTGCTCGGCGGTCAGACCGGTGAGGAAGGCCGTCTCGGTGCGCACGGTATTGGCGCCCCAGGCTGGTACGGCCAGCCGCCCGCAGGGCAGCCCCTGAGACAGGGCGGTGAAGTGACAGCGGTCCAGATTCGGCAGCAGGTCATCGCGCACCTTGGGGTAGACGCGGCGCGCATCGAAGAAGGATTCGCTCTGAACGCTCACCACGTGGGGCAGACAGCCTGGTGCAGCTTCGTTGCCGATCGCCTCCAGCGCCTCACGCGCCGTCTGCCCAGCCGCCTGCAGGGGATCGTGATCCGGCATCAGCGGACGACGGGCCAGGCGAGCGTATGCCAACAGATAGGCGACCATGCCGCGCTCACGCAGGTCATATTCCGGGAACAGCATGATGTCTCGAGTCAGTCGATTGCCGAGCGCATAGGTCATGGCGCCGCTCGCCAGCAGCAAGGCGACCAGCGGTACCAGCCAGGCGCTGGTGTCATCGGCGTAGCGCGCAGAGAACCCCAGTGCGGGTTCCAGCCACAGACCCGTCCCGATCGCCAGTGCGCCGGCGCAGAGGGCGGCAATCGTCAGGCCGATGCCGAAGAAGGGGATATACAGCCGGGGATGCTTGATGGCGTCGGTGAAATACTCGAAGTCCTGGCTCAGGAAAGGCTCACGCAGCGAGACGTATTTGGTGTGACTGACCTGCAGCACCACCAGCCACAGGGCATTGACGACCACCACGGAAAACCACGGGCGTTGCGTGATCAGGGTGCAGAGCGCCCAGCTCGCGCACCAATACCCCACATGGGCGAGCTGGGCGCTCCAGGACCGGCGCCAGAAGACCACCGGTGCCGAGTCCATCTGGCGCAGGATCAGATGCTCCAGCACCAGCGTGACCAGCAGCCCTGCCAGCAGCGGCCAGACCATGAAAGACACGAACGCAATGACAAACTCCATGTAATGCCGACCTCGTTAGCGCTGCCACGGCAGCAGCGGTGTAATGTTCTGGCGCAGATCGCGACCGTCTGGAACCCTGCCCGCGATGCCTGGCATGCGTCGGACAGGGTGGGGGTGAGGCAGCCATTCAGTGAGTGTAATTGAACCATCCCAGCAGACGCTGTGAGATACCGGCTGGCAGCACGCTGAGCCACCAGCAGCCGAAATTGAGCGGGAAGGGGAAGCTGATGCGTGCCCGGTTGCGTGCCGCACCCTTGAGAATGCGGCGTGCGGCTTGCTCGGCGGGCATCTCGAAGGGTTTGGGGCCCGGCATCGCCTCGCACATCGGGGAGGTGACATAGCCGGGCATCACCACCGTCACGCCGACCCCGAACGGCTTCAGCCAGCTTCTCAGTCCTTCCCCGTAGGCCTTCACCGCCGCCTTGCTGCCGCTGTAACTCGGCGTGAGTGCCAGGCCGTGCCAGGCGGCAAGCGAGCTGAGCAGCACCAGCTGGCCGCTGCCCCGCGCCTTCATCGCCATGGCCAGATGATGCGCCATGCCGAAGGTGCCCACCACGTTGGTCTGCAGCAGCCGACGCGCGTCTTCCCAGCGCTCGCCATTGCCCTGGGGGCCGATGTCGGTGTTCATGCCGGCATTGGCGATGGCGATGTCCGGCACTCCCTGTGCGCAGACCTCATCCAGCCAGGTGAAGAGTGTCTCTTCATCGCACAGGTTGAGTACCGTGCACTCCACCTCGGCACCCAGTGCGCGACATTCGCCGGCAATGGCATCCAGCTTGCGCTGCTTGCGACCGGTGAGGATCAGCGTGGTGCCCCGGGCGGCATAGGCACGCGCGAGCGCACCGCCTATCTCGCCGGTCGCGCCCGTGATCAGCACGCGGCGCAGGGCAGTGGCGGGACGCGAACTCTGCTGCGGTGCGCCATCCGGAGCTTGCTTTCCTTCACGCTGCTCGGTGGTCGTTGCGTCATCCCGTGCGGACGGTGCCTGAGTGTCAGGCTGCTGCGGGGGCATTGCCGTCATGATCGTCTCCCTTGAATCCCGACACTCACGGTCGGCAGTTCCCTTGCGTTGTTCATGGTCGTTCTTCTTGTGGCCCTGGGGCAGACACGCGGCCTGTCTTCGGGGGTTCCTGCTCTGCAAGGCGCCTGATGGCGCTCTCATGATCGACGGTGGCATCCCTGCCAACGACGATCTCGATGTCCGGCCTGGAGGCAGGATCAGCAGCGACTCAACATCTGCTCCAGCGGCGAGCGCTCGGCACACAGTATCTTCGAGGCTCCCGTCACTGCGAGCTGCATGCCCGGCTTGCAATAGAAGCCGCCATTGAGCTGCACGGTATGGATGACGGTGTTGCGAAAGCTGCGAAACAGTGTGGTGTCCGGCTTCTCGCCCTGAGTCCAGAACTCGTGCAGGCTGCCCTGGAAGGTCAGGCCGGGCAGGTTGAAGATCGGGTCGCCCATGCAGTAGGTCGGGCAGCGATACTGCAGCGCGACATTGCCGGTGGTGCTGTTGACGGTGATCATGCCCTTGGCATGCTGCAGCAGCTTCTCGAGATTGCCGCTTTCCAGATAGACGATGCGGCCGATCACGTCATAGCGGCGCTCGAGCTCTCGGATCAGCTTCGGGTAATCCACCAGTCCCATGTCGAGTGGGTGGTTCTTGATCACCAGGCGCGCCCCGCGCGGAGCGTTCAGGGCAAAGCTCTTCATCACTCGCTGGATGACTTCCTGCATGTTGGAAAAGCGCGAATGATGACGGATCTGGGCATCGGTATTGAGCTGCAGCGGCAGCAGGTAGAAGGGCGCGCCACTGTTCATCAGCTGTTCGATGCGTCCGGCATCCCGCCGCTTGTACCAGCGCATCAACGGCAGGCGCGTGGCATAGCCGCAGTATTCCTCCGCGGCATTGATACTGTGTGGCCGATAGCGCGGGAACAGCAGCGGATTGGCGGCACCGGCCAGATGATAGGTCATGTCATGACGGGCGCGCTCCCAGAAGGAGGCCTTGAAGCGCTGCGGCGTGGGCGCGTCGTCCAGTTGCCTGCCCGCCTCACGGAACCAGTCGGGGTCACGCGGCAGCAGGGAGTGGCCATTGACCCCCTCGCGCTCCAGCGTCACCCAGAAGGGGCGGAAGTAGCCTTCCTCGAAGACATGGGTGCGAATCCCGAAGTATTCCGCCTTGAGCACGGCATCCCGGTGCACGGGACGACGATCCCCGAACAGCACCTGATCCGTGACGTGGTACCTGCGCCACAGCTCGGCGATCCACTCGCCGAGGTCTTCACTCCGGCCGCGATAGGCATAGGCCTTGTCGTGGCGCCAGTAGAAGCTGTCACCACTGTTGAAGTTGACCTTGATGACCTCGTGCCCGTCCTGCTTCAGCTTGTGGGCAAGATGCAGGAAGAAGGGCGAGCAGACCCCTTGCAACAGCAGGAAGACACGCCGCTGTCCACCACCGGGAATGCGCCGCGCGACAGGTGGGGGGGTCAGCAGAGAGGAAGGCGCGTCTTGCGTGGTCGGATGCATCACCCCGATATCTTCCGACAGCTTGAACAGCGGCTGCAGCGATGCCAGGCCGCGCGCTTCAGAGCCGCCCGACAGGGGAGAATGATGATTCGGCAACGCCAGACTTCCTTGTTGCATAGGTCAGTGCCTTCCAATGAATAGCGCACGATAGCCGCGGTAGAGCCTTGTTTTCCAAGGCAGGGTGATCTTGCGGGTGCCATTTCTCAGCATGGTGCGTTGTTGTTCCAGAATCGTGACAACCGTCTCGGCGTTGCAGTGATGCCCGTACACCGGGTCCACGTACAGCGGGTACTCGATCAGGGCACCCGCCACCAGCGCATCAAGACTCAGGCGCCGTGTGCGACGTTCACAGCTGACGCGATCATGGGTCAGCCCCCAGCCGGCATAGAAAGGCAGCCCGTGGGTCGTGACTTCCACGCCGCGCAACAGTGCCTCGAAGCCCGCCAGGGAACACAGCGTGTGGACATGATCGACCTGTTCGAGCAGCTGGCAGATATCGCCTGAGGTCAACACCAGGTCCTCTGGCGTGTTCTCGCCGGACATCTCCCCGCGCCGACCACCAGAGACAACGTCAGGGTGCGGTTTGTAGATCATGTAGGCATCAGGATGCAATTCCCGCGCCGCTTCCAGCAGCTCACGGTGGGTCTTGATGCCCGGGCAGGCATGACGGATCGAGGCGTCCGACTCCACCTGGCCGACCACCAGCACGATCTCGCGCTCGCCGGCCAGGGCCCGCAGGTCCGGCAGGGCGTCATGTTCTGCATTGTACTTGCTCAGCCCCAGCGCAATGATGCGCTCCCGTAGACGACGCGCCCGCGCAAGTTCGGCGTCGTCAAGCTCGTGGTGCTCAAGCCAGTCCTCCAGCGTGCTGGCACGCTGGGCATCGAAATGCATCGCCTTGTCGTCGACGATCAGCGACAGGGGGCGGGTGAGATCCACCCCCAGACCGACGGAGCGCAGAAAGCCGTCTTCGATGCGCCAGATCTCTCCGCCCAGACGCTCGACGGATCGGGCGAAATCCTGAGTGGTCCTGCCGGCCCAGCTGAGAACGCGCAGCGGAGCATTCTCGGGAGTGCCAAGGGTGAGCGTCTCCAGTGCTTGAGACTCACGGCGAGTGAAATCGCATCTTGCCCAGGGGCCGAGAAATGCCGGCAGGAATCCACGCTTCCAGCGCGAGTAGCCAGGTGCGATCCAGTGACCTGTCAGATGTTCACTCTGGCGTTTCTGGTCGGCCAGCAGCTCAAGGACCTCCTCCAGCGAAGCGCGCTCCCCGGTGTAGGGGTTGGCATAGCGCGAATACTCGAGGTATGCCGCGGCGAAGACCTGTTCCAGACGGCGTGATTCGCCGCGGCGCTCGCATGCCTGGCGATCCTCGGTCAGCCCCCAGCCGGCATAGAAGGGCAGGCCATGACAGGTCACCGGCAAGCCGGCCAGCAGTGCCTCGAAGCCCAGCTGGCTGGTCACCACATGCACGGCGTCCACCTGCTCGAACAGTGACCAGGGATTGATGTCGTCGCTGAGCAGGGTACACCCCTGTCGGCGTGCCTCTTCCACCAGATAGCCCTGCTTCTTGCCGGCGATCACATCCGGATGTGTCTTCACCCACACCTCGGCCTCCGGCTCGGCGCATGCCTCTCTCAACATGGCGAGAAAGGTCGCCTGCGTAGCCATGCCGCCTTCTATCGAGGCATCGCCAGATGTCTGGTCCACCACCAGTACACGCCGCGCCTTCGTTCTGGCGGGCAGCTGTCGCTCCGGCGCATGGTTGTACTTGCTCAGGCGCTGGTGGCGCAGACGCTGCATGGAAGTGCGGGCACGCATCAGAAGCACCTCGTCCTGACGCTCAGGCGCCTCAAGAATCAGCTGCTCCAGGTCACTCGGCTGGCGGGCGTCGTAATAGATGCCCTGATGATCCACCACCATCGACATGGCGGGGTAGCCTGCACTTGCCAGCGTGAGTGAGCGCACGAAGCCGTCTTCCAATGCGATATAGGGCAGCGCATGTTGCCGGGCATACGCGCGCGCCTGAGCCGCCGTTGCCTTGTGTCCCCATCCGACGACCGCGCTGGATTCAGTGCGGGAAATAGGGCGTATATTAGCATTTTTTGTACTACTAAAGTCGAATATCGAAGAGAAGGAAGTGGCCTTGAGAGGTGCTGTTTTCTGGCGAGGTAAAAAGGCAAAAAGTGGTGATTTTCTTACATTTTTGCCGGTCGCAGGTGGGGTGGCAGCGGTGTCTTTCGGGCGACACGAGGAGTGGTGGCATGCAGGCGGAGGGCATGTCGCACCGAGAGAGGCCGAGACACCGGCCTTCTTCAATGGCAACAGCTCCGGAATGAAAGCCTCGAGGTGAGGCTGGCGCAGGATTCCACGTGAAAAGCACAGTGTCTGCCGGGAGGCCCCGCATGTCGGGGGGGGCCGGTGATTCGGGGAGTCAGCGTGAAAGGCGCAGCGAGACTGCATGAAAAGCCACCATCCATGTTTTTTGATTGCGCCCAGCATGCAAGATATCCGTTGCACTGAAAAAAAGTGACTGCTCACTCATGGTAATGGCGACGTCCTTGCCGCTCTTGCGGCATTACCGTTGACGCAGAGTCCGCAAATAGGGAAAGTACGCAAAGTGACGAATGAATTCAATCAAAGTCTTCGTGGGTGAAACTGGTAGCAGGCAAATGATTAGTCTGAGCGTTTTGCCTCAAGTCAGTCTTATTAACTGCATGCTTTAGTGGCATGAGGTTTGCTGCTAATGTGTCCCGCTTCGATAGAGAATGTCTCCTCGCCAAGCTCGGTGGGTCATGCACCTCACGAATGAACGCGCTGAGCAGAAACGAGAAGCGGCAGGATGCCAAGGGAACATCTGTAGATGGATATCGCGCAGCACATGGATGCTGTCATTACACTCGTCGTCACGATAGGTGTGCTGGCAGGACTGATCTGGAACCGTTGGCCCGCTGAGTGGCTGATGATGGCAGCCGCCGTGCTGCTGATCCTGCTGGGTGTCATCTCTCCCAGCACCTTCCTGTCCGGTTTCGCCAATCCGGGGATCATGACCATCGGCGCACTCTTCGTGGTGGCGGCCGGGGTCCAGGAGACCGGCGCGCTGCGCTGGATGCTGGAGCGTCTGCTCGGGCGTCCCACCTCACCGTCTTCCGCATTGGCACGCCTGATGCCGATCACCTCGCTGTTGAGTGCCTTCCTCAACAATACTCCCGTGGTCGCACTGTTCATCGGTCTCGTTCAGGGCTGGTGCGCGCGCATGAAGATCTCTCCCTCCCGTCTGCTGATGCCGATGAGCTACGCCGCCATTCTCGGCGGCACCTGTACCTTGATCGGCACCAGTACCAATCTGGTGGTGGATGGCCTGCTGCAGTCACAGGCCAAGCAGCCCGGACTTGGCATCTTCGACATCACGGCGCTGGGGATCCCGGTGCTCATCGCGGGCACGCTCTGGATGGTGCTGGTGGGCTGGCGCTTCCTGCCGCAGCGCAAGGGGCTGGTCGAGCAGCTCGGCAATGGTCGCGAATACTCCGTGGCCATGCGTGTCGCCGACAAGGGCCCACTGCATGACAAGAGCATCGAAGAGGCGGGGCTTCGCAGTCTGCAGTACGGTTATCTGGCTGAGATCGAACGCTCCGGCAAGCTGCTGTCCATGGTCGGGCCTGACACCATCCTGCAGTCAGGCGATCGCCTCATCTTCGTCGGCGTGGCGGATACCGCCCATGAAGTCCGTGCCTTCCGCGGGCTCGAGAGCGATGCGGCCGGGCTGGATCTCGACCACCACCAGCGCCGCATGGTCGAAGCCGTCATCGCGCCCAGCTCACCGGTGGTCGGGGTGAGCATCAAGGAAGCACGTTTTCGTACCCGCTATCACTCCGTGGTGCTGGCCGTCTCGCGGGACGGTGAGCGCATCAACAGCAAGGTCGGGGACATCGTGCTGCGCCCCGGGGATACCCTGTTGCTGGAAGCCGCCGCCGATTTCACGCGCCTGCACCGTTACAACCGCGAATTCCTGCTGGTCAGCACCCTGGACGGCAACGGCATGCCCAATCTGACCAAGGCGCCCATCGCGCTTGCCATCATGAGCCTGATGATCGTCACGCATCTGGCCGGCATGGTCGAACTCGTCGAGGCCGCTGTCGCCGCCGCCATTCTGATGGTCTTCACCGGCTGCCTGCCTGCTGCCCAGGCGCGTGCCAGCATCGATGGCAGCGTGCTGGTCGTGATCGCCGCCGCCCTCGCGCTGGGCCAGGCCATGACCGATAGTGGTGCAGCCCAGATCGTGGCTGACCAGTTGATGCAGTTCGGCGGTGGCTCTCCCTTCCTGATGCTGGTGCTGGTCTATCTCACCACGACGCTTTTCACCGAGATCATCACCAACAATGCCGCCGCCGTGCTCATGTTCCCGATCGCCATGGCGGTGAGTGAGCAGATGGGCGTCTCCCTGATGCCCTATGCGATTGCCATCATGTTTGCTGCCTCAGCCAGTTTCCTCACACCGTTGGGTTATCAGACCAACCTGATGGTGATGGGGCCCGGTGGCTACAAGGTCTCGGATTACATGAAGGTCGGGCTGCCGATGAGCCTCATCGTCGGGGTGACGTCCGTCGTCCTGATTCCCGTGATCTGGCCATTCACTGGTTAGACCGGGGGGCCGGGAAAGCCGGTGATGGCAGGTTTCTTGCCTCTTCATCAGGCGAGGCGATGTGGCGCCGCTGGCAGGGCATGGCCGAAACAATAGAACGCCGATGGCGGCACAGGCGCGTATCACCTCAGCCATCAGCGACACAATTGACCTCAGTACAAGACATCAATACGCACAGGAAGGCACATGACAGACACGACTGCGGCAAGTACCACACGCGCGATGTTGACCGCGCTCGAGTCGATTGCTCGCAAGGCCGGCGCCGCCATCATGGACATCTATGAGAGTGGCGACTTCACTGTCGACATGAAGGCGGATGACTCCCCGCTGACCACGGCAGACCGTGCGGCCCATGCCGTCATCGTCGAGGGCCTCAAGGAGATGGAGGCTGAGTTCGGCGCCACGCCGATCCTGTCCGAGGAAGATGCCGACATCCGCTGGGACGTGCGCAGCGAGTGGTCCCGTTACTGGCTGGTGGACCCGCTGGATGGCACCAAGGAATTCATCAAGCGCAATGGCGAATTCACCGTCAATATCGCGCTGATCGAGCAGGGCGTGCCGACGATGGGTGTCGTCTATGCCCCGGCCATCGAGACGCTTTATGTGGGTGCCCAGCAGAGTGAGGGCCAGGCATCCATCGCCGAGAAGCAGGTCGGCGATGGCGAGCGCCAGGCGATTTCCGTCGCTCAGGTGCCCGGTGAGCAGGACAGCTGGCGCATCGTCGGCAGCCGCTCCCACCAGAGTGATGACTTCAAGGCCTTCGTCGCCGATTTCCATGCCTGTGACATCGTCGCCATGGGCAGCTCACTGAAGCTGTGCCTGGTGGCGGAAGGGGCGGCAGACCTTTACCCGCGCCTCGGCCCGACCTGTGAGTGGGATACCGGCGCGGCACATGCCGTCGTCGAGGCTGCCGGTGGGCAGGTGCTCAATGCCGAGACTCGCCAGGCGCTGCGCTACAACCAGCACGATAGCGTGCTGAATCCCTATTTCATCGTGTGCGCCAGACCGGCAGCCCCCTGGGCGTGATGCCCGACTGCGTGGGATGCGCCACGGCGTCACAGGACTGACGTCTGTACATGTCAGTCTGATGTCAAGGATACGTGGTCTTCTTCAGGATGTGCGGCTTCGTCTGCGAGTGAAGAGGGCAGGAACAACTAGCAGAGTGATCTCAAGGAATCTGTAATGACAGCATCGTCCACGGCTGAAAAACTCGGTATCACACCGGAACGTCAGACCCACCTCAAGCAGCTCGAGGCCGAGTCCATCCACATCATTCGTGAAGTGGCGGCCGAGTTCTCCAATCCGGTCATGCTCTACTCCATCGGCAAGGACTCCGCCGTGATGCTGCACCTGGCGCGCAAGGC
>NZ_BLWJ01000015.1:0-19306 GCF_013374055.1 Cobetia sp. 5-11-6-3
CCGCCGTGATGCTGCACCTGGCGCGCAAGGCCTTCGCGCCGGGCGTGCCGCCGTTCCCCCTGATGCACGTCAACACCACCTGGAAATTCCAGGAGATGATCAAGTTCCGCGATGAGATGGCCGCGGAAGTCGGCATGGAACTGATCGAGCACATCAATCAGGAAGGTGTCGAGGCGAACATCAACCCGTTCGAGCACGGCAGCGCCAAGTACACCGACATCATGAAGACCCAGTCGCTGAAGCAGGCGCTGGACAAGCATGGTTTCGATGCGGCCTTTGGCGGTGCGCGTCGTGACGAGGAAGCTTCACGCGCGAAAGAGCGTGTCTACTCCTTCCGTGACCAGTACCACCGCTGGGACCCCAAGAATCAGCGTCCGGAGCTGTGGAACATCTACAACTCCAAGATCAACAAGGGCGAGTCCATCCGTGTCTTCCCGCTCTCCAACTGGACCGAGCTGGACATCTGGCAGTACATCTATCTTGAATCCATCAAGATCGTGCCGCTCTACTACTCCGCCGTGCGTCCGGTGGTGAAGCGTGACGGCCTCGACATCATGGTCGATGACGACCGTCTGCCGCTCAAGGACGGCGAAGTGCCGGAGATGAAATCCGTGCGCTTCCGTACCCTGGGCTGCTACCCGCTGACCGGCGCCGTGGAATCCACCGCCGCGACCCTGCCGGAAATCATCCAAGAAATGCTGCTGACCCGTACCAGCGAGCGCTCCGGGCGTGCCATCGATCACGATCAGGCAGGCTCGATGGAGAAGAAGAAGCGCGAAGGCTACTTCTAAGCGGCGGGCGCATCAGTATTGCGTTAGCCCGCAACGGCTACTGCACGATGTCAGGCAAGCAAGACTCAACGAAATTGACAGGACACGGGATGTTCGCAGCGCTGGAAGCCTCATGGGAGGCTCGCGCCGGACAGACCGGGTTCAGGGAGAATGACAGTGTCACACCAGTCAACGATGATCGCGGAAAACATCGAAGCCTATCTCAAGGAACACGAGCAGAAAGATCTGCTGCGTTTCATCACCTGCGGCAGCGTGGATGACGGCAAGTCGACCCTGATCGGTCGTCTGCTTCATGACTCCAAGATGATCTACGAAGATCAGCTGGCCGCCATCACCCGCGATTCCAAGAAGAGCGGCACCACCGGCAAGGTGGATCTGGCGCTGCTGGTCGATGGTCTGCAGTCAGAGCGTGAGCAGGGCATCACCATCGATGTGGCCTATCGCTATTTCTCTACCGACAAGCGCAAGTTCATCATCGCTGATACGCCGGGGCACGAGCAGTACACCCGCAACATGGCCACCGGTGCCTCCACCGCGAGCCTGGCGATCATCCTGATCGATGCGCGCTACGGCGTGCAGACCCAGACCCGTCGTCACAGCTACATCTGCTCGCTGCTGGGCATCCAGCACCTGGTGGTCGCGGTCAACAAGATGGACATCGTCGACTACTCCCAGGCGCGCTTCGACGAGATCGTCGCGGACTACCAGGAGTTCGCCAAGGACCTCGAGGTGCCGGACATCCGCTTCGTGCCGCTGTCCGCACTGGAAGGCGACAACGTCGTCTCTCTCAGCGCCAATACCCCGTGGTATGACGATGCTGCCTACGAAGCGCGTCCGCTGATGGACATCCTCGAGACCGTCGATGTCACCGAGGACAGCAACCTGACCGACCTGCGCTTTCCGGTGCAGTACGTCAATCGTCCGAACCTCAACTTTCGTGGTTACTGCGGCACCCTGGCCGCCGGCACTGTCTCACCGGGTCAGCAGATCAAGGTACTGCCGTCCGGCAAGACCTCCACGGTCGAGCGTATCGTCACCTTCGACGGCGATCTCGACATCGCCTGGCCGGGCCAGGCTGTCACGCTGACACTGACCGATGAGATCGACATCTCGCGCGGCGACATGATCGTGGCGGTGGATTCCGACATGGAGCCCTGCACCGCCTTCACCGCGGACGTGGTGTGGATGCACGAGAACCCGCTGGTGGTCGGCAAGGAATACGAGCTCAAGCTCGGTACCTCCAGTGTCATCGGCCGCGTCGGGCGCATCATTCACCAGACCGACGTCAACACCATGGCGCGCAATGAAGCGGAGAACATCCCGCTCAATGGCATCGCCCGCGTGCAGGTCGAGCTGACCCAGCCGCTGGCCATGGACAGCTACCAGCGTTCGCCGCATACCGGCAGCTTCGTGTTCATTGATCGCCTGTCCAACATCACCATCGGTGCGGGCATGGTCAAGGAGACCCTGAGTGCCAGCAACATCGTGTGGCACGACATGGCGGTCACCAAGCAGCGCCGTGCCGAACGCAACAAGCAGAAGCCCTGCATCATCTGGTTCACCGGCCTGTCCGGCGCCGGCAAGTCCACCGCCGCCAATGCGCTGGAACGTCAGCTGTTCGCCATGGGCTACAACACCTACCTGCTGGATGGCGACAACGTACGCCACGGCCTGTGTGGGGATCTAGGCTTCAGCGAAGACGACCGCGCCGAGAACATCCGTCGTGTCGGCGAAGTCGCCAAGCTGATGGTCGATGCCGGCATGATCACTCTGGTCAGCTTCATCTCGCCATTCCAGGCGGATCGCCAGACCGTGCGTGACATGGTCGGCACTGACGAGTTCATCGAAGTCTTCGTCAACACGCCGATCAGCGTCTGCGAAGAGCGGGATCCCAAGGGTCTGTACCGCAAGGCGCGTGCCGGCGAGATCAGTGACTTCACCGGTATCAGCTCCCCGTACGAGGCCCCGGAGAAGCCGGAAATCGAGATCAACACCGGTGAGCTGACGCTGGAGCAGACCGCTCTCACGCTGGTCAGTCAGCTCAAGCACTACAACGTCATCGGTTGATGCATCCACGCCGATCAGCCCTCGCCGCAAGGCGGGGGCGTCTGCCGTTTCAGGACTTCCTCATGATTCAATCCCGATTCACACCCCGTCTGCCGAGCGCCATGCGACTCGTGGCGGTCGCAGGTCTCGCACTGACCATCGCCGGTTGCGCGACGTCCTATCCCGCCTCCACCGGCGCTGGCAGCACCAACCTGGCCAATCTCACCGGTGCTGCGTCACTGCCGGCGGATGTCTCGTCATTTCTCGACAGCTCTGCCCCCGGCAGCGTGATCGCCGTGCCCACCAGCCCCTGGGGCAGCGATGTCGAAGTGGTCGCCCATGAGCGCTACTTCGCCGCCAGTGGGCGTATCTGTCGTGAGCTGACGGTCTCCAATGCGCGTGACCTGCCGAGCAAGGAGCTGGCCTGTCGTACCAGCAACGAGGGCAAGGCCGGCGAGGGCACCTGGGTGACCCAGCGGCTGGTGACCGGCCTGCTGGAAGAGGCGCGCTGACGCGCTTGCGGCAACTTCTCGCTGACAGGCCCGCACCGCGACACGGCATGAACCGACGACAACAGGGAACAGGCTGGCGTGACCGGCACTGACATTCCTGATCAACACTGCACCATTTTTTGCACTACGAGGGGCCTAGCCCGATGACAATTTCCAGATTCTTGCTCCGGGCCGGGTGCCTGGTGGCGGTAGCGTGCCTGAACGCCAGCCCTGCCATGGCAGCCGGCCTGGGCGGTGGTTCCATCCTGTCCAGCGACGACCAGGCCTCCAGCATTCCGCAGAAGACCGACAGTGTGGAAGACAAGGCGCGCGCCGACTGGCGCAGTGGCACCTACGGCCCGCTGACCTCACGGGAGCAGACTGACCCCGACTCTCTGCCGCCGTTCGGCGAAAACCTCTTTACCGGTGGTTTCCGCGGCATGATGGCCGATGGCCTCAACAGCAGCTACACCATCAAGCCGGGTGATCAGATCACCCTGCGCGTGTGGGGTGGCGTGGAGATGGAGTCTGTTCTGCCGGTGGATGCGCAGGGCAACATCTTCCTGCCGGGTATCGGCCCGGTGAGAGTTCAGGGCACCACCAATGCCCAGCTGGACGGCAAGGTACGCGCCGCCATCCAGGAGGTGTATCCGGAGAATGTCAGCGTCTATACCAATCTGCAGGGCGTACAGCCGGTGGGGGTCTTCGTCACCGGTTACGTCAAGAATCCGGGCCGTTATGCCGGTACCCCGAATGACTCCATGCTGTATTTCCTGGATCAGGCCGGCGGTATCGACCAGGCGCTGGGCAGCTATCGCAAGATCAAGATCAAGCGCAACGGCCGCGTCATCAATACGGTCGATCTCTATGACTTCCTGATCAACGGTGAGATCGCCCGCCCGCAGTTCCGCGATGGCGATACCGTCGTCGTCGAGGAGCGTGGCCCGGCCATCAGCGTGGTGGGAGATGTCGAGCGTGACTATCGCTATGAACTCACCGATACCCGCCTGAGCGGGGAAGACGTGCTGAACTTGGCGCGCCTCAAGTCCGGTGTCTCGCACGTGCTGCTGCGCGGCTCGCGCTCCGATGGCCCCATCTCGCGCTATCTGCCGGTGGCGGAATTCCGTGGGGCAGACGTGCGCGCCGGGGATGAAGTGCTGTTCAGTGCCGACCAGCGCGACGAGACCATCGTCGTGCAGCTGGAAGGCAGCTTCTATGGCCCCTCACGCTATGCACTGCCGCGGGATGCTCATCTGGGCGAATTGCTCAACGCCGTCGGCGTGCCGAAAGGACTGACCGACTACCAGAGCGTTTCCATCCGCCGCGAAAGCGTCAAGGAACAACAGGCGCAGGCACTGCAGGATAGCCTCAAGCGTCTTCAGGCCACCTATCTCGGCGCGTCTTCCTCGACCACCGAAGAATCCGAGCTTCGTGTCCAGGAAGCCGCGATGATCGAGAAATTCGTCGAGCAGGCCAAGAAGGAAGAGCCGACCGGGCGTCTGGTCGTGGCACGTGACGACGGCAACATCGCCGATGTGCGTCTGCAGGACGGCGATGTCATTACTATCCCGGAAATCAGCGATTCCCTGCTGATCAGTGGCGAAGTCGTGGTGCCTCAGGCCGTCGTCTATACCCAGGGCATGACGGTGATGGACTACATCAACAGCTCTGGTGGTTTCACCCAGCACGCGGATGAAGACCAGATTCTGGTGGTGCGTCAGAACGGTGCCGTGCGTCGTGCCGAGGAAGTCGAGCTGCGCTCGGGTGACCAGATTCTGGTACTGCCGGAACCGCCGACCAAGAACCTGCAGCTGGCCACCAGCATCACGCAGATTCTCTATCAGGTCGCCGTCGCCACCAAAGTTGCGATAGACCTCTGATCATGGCCAGTGACATGAACGATGACATGAACGGTGAGATAAACACGCCAACTGAACGCCCATCTGGCGACAATAAGAGCGGGCCCAAGGCCCGCTCCGCTTGGGCCGTGACGCGTAGTGTCTGGTTCGCCATGTTCATGCGCGAAGCCATCGGCCGCACCATGACTGACCGCATGGGCTGGTTCTGGATGATTGCTGAACCTGCAGCCTTATTGCTTATCATGATTGGAATACGAGGCTTCATCAGTGGCGATAGCCTGATTGTTAATGCACCTTACATTCCCTGGATGATTGTCGGAATGATGGGTTTTTTTCTCATCCGGGAAGGGATGATGCAAGGCTTGGGGGCCATCAATGCCAACAGGGCTTTGTTCGCTTACCGACAGGTGCATCCTATCGATGGCGTCTTGGTTCGTAATGCTCTGGACGGTTTGATCCGCACTCTCATCTTTATAATGTTTATAATCGGGGGGGTGATGGTGGGGGCAGATTTTCGTCCGGATAATGGATTTCAGGCAATTGGTGGTTGGATTTCACTCTGGTTATTCGGATTAGGTTTAGGATTGACAGCTTCTGTGTTGGGTACGTTGGTACCTGAGATCGGCAAGGTACTTCGTATGATTACTTTGCCATTATTGATCCTTTCTGGCGTTATCATGCCGCTCAATAGCTTGCCGCACTATTTGTTGGAATACCTGATGCTCAACCCGATCGTGCATGGGCTGGAATATACGCGTCATAGTTTCTTTGAAGGCTACCAGGTAGTACACGGTACCAGCCTGACCTACTTCTGGGCGTGGACATTGTCTGCCTTGGCCTTGGGGCTGTTGATGCACGTGCGATTCAAGGAGCGCCTGAAAAGCCAATGATCGAAATCCATAACCTCTCCAAGCGCTATTATCACTCGCACTACAGTCAGAGTGATGACCATTGGGTACTGAAGGATATCAATCTCGTCATTCCGACCGGTGTCAGTGTCGGCCTGGTGGGGGCAAACGGTGCGGGCAAGTCGACATTGCTGCGTTTGATCGCCGGCATGGACACGCCCCAGAAGGGCCGCGTGATACGCCATTCCAAGGTGTCGTGGCCAATCGGGCTGGCGGCAGGCCTGCAAAGCAGCATGACAGGGCGCCAGAACGTCAAGTTCGTCGCCCGGATGCATGGCACCGAGTACGACATCAATAGCATCATCGAACGAGTCCAGGATTTCGCGGAAATTGGCCTGGCATTCGATGAGCCGATTCGTACATATTCCTCAGGCATGCGCTCTCGTCTCAACTTTGGACTGTCGTTAGCCTTCGACTTTGATGTCTACCTCTCCGATGAAGCGACGGCGGTAGGAGATCGTTCCTTCAAGGTGAAGGCTTCCAAGGCGTTTAAGGACAAGGTGGGCCAAGCCAGCCTGATCATGGTCTCGCATAGTGAGGGCATTCTGAAAGAACTTTGTCAGGCGGGCATCTATCTGAAAGAGGGGCGGGCCTACTGGTATGACAGTGTTCATGACGCCATCAAGGCTTATCATGCCGACAGCGATGCCCCTCAGCTCGACAAGATGACGCTGCAGGCACTGCAGAAGCTTCGCAAGGAGCGCCGTGCTGTCATGGAAGAAGCCAAGTTGGCACGAGAGGCTGCAGAAACCTTGCCGCCGCGTGAAAAGAAGCCTTACGGAGATGCCCTGCGCGCTGCACGTGAAGCATTGCGGGAAGTGCGAGAGGAAATTGAATCTCGCCAAGCAAGCGCTGCTGGCAAGCCTGGCACTTTGTCAGGTGAATGATCCTGTTGGCTACAGCTACGCATCACGCTGATAGTCGCCAAAATGTTCGCACTCTCGAATTCACTCTCATCGTTTTCACTTCATTGCCGCCGCTGAACTCGGTGAGCGCCTTCAACGGGAATACGCATGACCTCATTTATCAAACGCTATCCACAATGGGCCGTTGTCTTGCTGTCCATCGTGCTCGTCGGTTTCTACTGGCTGGTATGGGCGGACGACCGCTACGTCTCCAAGGCGACAGTGGTGCTGGAAAGTCCGCAGGTCAGCGCTTCCAGTGAAGTCAGCTTCGGCTCCCTCCTTTCTGGTAGCCAGACAGACAGTGACCTGCTGCTGCTGCGTGAATACCTGATGAGCGTGGATATGCTCAAGAAGGTACAGGGAGAGCTCGATTTTCGTTCTCACTACAGCCAGCACGGTGATGTCTTTGCCCGCTTGGGAGACGCCGATGCACCGATCGAGGAACTTCATGATTACTACTTGAAACGAATCTCAGTAGAAATGGATGAGTATTCTGGCGTGCTTAATGTCGAAGTACAGGCCTGGACACCGGAATTCGCACAGAAATTCGCCAAGCTGCTGCTTGAGGAAGGCGAGCGCCACATGAATGAGATGGGGCAGCGTCTGGCGGAAGACCAAGTCGAATTCCTCGACAAGCAGGTCTCCCTTCTTGAAGACAACTTCGAGAAATCCCGACAGGACCTGCTGGATTACCAGAACAAGAATGGTCTGGTATCCCCGACTCAGACAGTTGAAAGCCTGAACACCGTCGTCTCCTCACTTGAAGCCCAGTTGGCCACCTACAAGGCTCGAAAAAGTGCTTTGGGGAGCTACCAGAGTCAGCGTTCGAGTGAGATGGTGCGTGTCGAAAGCGAGATCAACGCCCTCAAGAAACAGATAAATTTGGAAAAGGAACGCCTGGCACGCCAGTCCGGCAATGCGCTTAACAGTGTTTCCAGCCAGTACGAAACACTACAGCTACGTGCCGACTTTGCCAAACAGACCTATTCCAATGCACTGGCAGCATTGGAAAATACCCGTATTGAAGCTGCTCGCAAGCTTAAGCAAGTTAGTGTGTTACAAAGCCCAATATTGCCGGAATATCCAGAACAGCCGGAACGAGTTTATAATGTCAGCCTATTTGCAATAGTAATGCTATTTGTTGGCTTTATAATTAGTATGTTGGTAATGATTGTAAAAGATCACCGTGATTAAAAGGGAATAAATTAATGTCAGTTTTTCTGGTTACAGGTGGCGCTGGTTTCATTGGTTCTGCGGTCGTACGCGAGCTGATCCGCTCAACTCAACATACCGTCATCAATCTTGATGCATTGACCTACGCTGGTAATCTTGAGTCGTTGACCGAAGTGGCTGACTCAGACCGCTATCATTTTGTGCAGGCCGATATCTGCGATGGCGAGAAGATGAAGGCAGTCTTCGCGGAATTCCAGCCGGATATCGTGATGCACCTGGCGGCCGAGAGCCACGTGGATCGCTCCATCGATGGCCCGGCGGATTTCATCGAGACCAACATTGTCGGTACTTACCAGCTGCTGGAAGCGGCGCGTCAGTACTGGAAGGGGTTGAAGGAGATCGATGCCGAGAAGGCCGCTGGCTTCCGCTTCCATCACATCTCCACCGATGAGGTGTATGGCGATCTGGAAGGGCCGGAAGATCTCTTCACCGAGACGACACCGTATGCGCCGAGTTCACCGTACTCTGCCAGCAAGGCGAGTTCGGACCACCTCGTGCGTGCCTGGCAGCGTACCTACGGCCTGCCGACGTTGGTGACCAACTGCTCCAATAATTATGGCCCTTACCACTTCCCCGAGAAGCTCATCCCGCTGATGATCCTGAATGCTCTGGCGGGCAAGGCGCTGCCGGTGTACGGCGATGGCAAGCAGGTACGTGACTGGCTGTATGTGGAAGACCATGCCCGTGCGTTGATCAAGGTTGCCACCGAAGGGAAGATCGCCGAGACGTATAACATTGGCGGCCATAACGAGAAGCAGAACATCGAAGTCGTCAAGACACTCTGTGCATTGCTGGAAGAGCTGGTGCCCGAGAAGCCCGCTGGCATTGGCAAGTATGAAGACCTGATCAGCTACGTGACGGATCGACCCGGTCACGATGTGCGCTATGCCATCGATGCCGCCAAGATCGAACGCGAGTTGGGCTGGGTGCCGCAGGAAACCTTCGAGACAGGCCTGCGCAAGACGGTCGAGTGGTATCTGGCCAATGAGAGCTGGTGGCAGCGGGTGCAGGATGGCAGCTACCGTGGTGAACGTCTGGGTACCGGGAGCTGATGATGACGACTTCCCATCGCTTTGGACGCATTCTGATTCTGGGTGGCAATGGCCAGGTCGGGTTTGAGTTGCAACGCAGCTTCGCTCCCTTCGGTGAGGTGCATGCGCCGCGCCGCAGCGACGTCGATGCCAGTGATCTTGACGCTGTCGCCGCACTGATTGACACCTGGCAGCCCCAGCTGATCCTCAATGCAGCGGCCTGGACGGCCGTCGACAAGGCAGAAGAGGAGCGCGAGGGCGCCATGCGTCTCAATGCCGAGCTGCCGTCATTGCTGGCGCAGAAGGCCAGCGCGCTGGGCGCGACACTGGTGCATTACTCCTCGGACTATGTCTATCCCGGTGATGGTGACCAGGCCTGGCGCGAAGATAGCCCGACGGCGCCGCTGTCAGTCTATGGGGAAAGCAAGCTGGCAGGCGATGAGGCGGTACTTGCCAGTGATTGCCGTCATCTGGTGTTCCGCACCAGCTGGGTCTATGCCGCCCGTGGCAACAACTTCATGAAGACGATGCTCAAGCTGGGGCGTGATCGCGACGCGCTGAATATTGTCAATGATCAGATCGGTGCGCCGACGCCGGCGCGCCTGATCGCCCAGCTCACCTGTGAGGCATTGCGCCAACAAATCGACTCCGGGCTTTATCACCTGGCGCCGCAGGGCACCACCAGCTGGCATGGCTTTGCCCAGTCCATCTTCCTTCTGGCCATCGAGCAGGGCGAAGCCCTGGCTATCGACCCACAGACGCTGGGTGGCATTCCGACAGCGGAATACCCGACACCGGCGACACGCCCACTGAATTCCCGTCTTGCGCTGACGAAACTCGAGGCGGCACTTGGCCTCGAACTGCCTGACTGGCAGTCTCAGCTGGCGCTGACGCTCAAGGAACATCTGGATCGCTGAGTCAGCGGTCTCTGTCACATTGGCAGGTCATCTTCAGTGTGTGGCATCCCGCGGCACCTGATCTTCTTCGAATGAAACGCTACACGTCGATACGACAAGGATTTTGATATGGCGCGCAAGGGCATCATCCTCGCCGGTGGTTCCGGTACACGACTGCATCCGATCACTCGCGGTGTTTCCAAGCAGCTGCTGCCGATCTATGACAAGCCGATGATCTTCTATCCGGTCTCTGTCCTGATGCTGGCCGGCATCCGCGAGATCCTGATCATCTCCACGCCGGAGGATCTGCCGCAGTACGAGAAGCTGCTGGGCAACGGCGAGCAGTATGGCGTGCGTTTCGAGTATGCCGTGCAGCCGAGTCCGGATGGCCTGGCCCAGGCCTTCATCATCGGTGAGGAATTCATCGGCGATGACCCGGTCTGCCTGGTGCTGGGTGACAACATCTTCCACGGCCAGCACTTCTCGGATCAGCTGAAGCGTGCCGCGACTCAGCCGAGCGGCGCGACCGTCTTCGGTTACCTCGTGCAGGACCCGGAGCGCTTCGGTGTCGTGGAGTTCGATGAGGCCGGCAAGGCGATGTCCATCGAAGAGAAGCCGCTGAAGCCCAAGTCTCCCTATGCCGTGACTGGCCTCTACTTCTACGACAACGATGTGGTCGAGATCGCCAAGGCCGTCGAGCCGTCCGAGCGTGGTGAGCTGGAAATCACCAGCGTCAACAATGCCTACCTGGAACGCGGTGATCTGCGTGTCGAGCGACTGGGGCGTGGTTTCGCCTGGCTGGATACCGGCACCCACGACAGCCTGCTGGAAGCTGGGCAGTACGTGCAGACCATCGAGCATCGTCAGGGCCTGAAGGTGGCATGTCTCGAGGAAATCGCCTGGACCAACGGCTGGATCAGCGACGAGCAGCTCGAAGAGCAGGGCACGGCACTCAAGAAGACCGGTTACGGACAATACTTATTGAAGCTGTTGTCTGACAAAAAATAATTATTGATAATGCTACGGAAGAAATTACAAACCATTAATGTAGGGGGTGGATGAAGTCTGTAAACAGGCTTCATCCTGACAAGGGATATACAATGTATAAAATATTGTTGCTAGGCGCAACTGGATTTATTGGATCGAATATAGCGAGGGAATTGGAATCTAATAATAGAGAGTGGTTAGGAGTAAGTAGAACCAATAAGTCTAAAGCTGCCAACATAGCAACATTTGATGAAAGAGAACGCTTGCTAAATTTTCTAAAGCAAAAGCCTATCGTGATTAATGCACTAGGAGGCCTTAAGCCAAAAGATTACACCATAGATACATTGCGCGCTATAGATGAATTTTGGGAAGCAATGTATCAAGTCTTGAACTTGCTTAGAGAAGCACCACCCGCTAGCTATTTCCAGATTTCCTCAGCAGGTACCATCTACGGTGAAGCTCAGTCTTGCCCCAGTGTAGAAACAGATTACTCCGCACCTAGCTCTTGGTATGGACGTATGAAAGTAGTTGAAGAAGCTTTGTATATGCAGTATGCACAAGATCATGGTGTTAACTATACTTGTGCGCGGGTAACTAATCCTTTCGGTAATGAAAATCATCCTACTCATGGTTTAGTGGATGTGATTGTAGATCATGTTAAACGAAATAAAATGTTCACCATTTCTTTTAAAGACGGTGCTTGTAGAGACTTCATTTATGCGCCAACGATGGCCAGGATAATAGTCAATATGGCCGACAGTATTGTCCCAGGTGTATTTAATGTTGGCAGTGGTAATTCCATCCCCCTAGCAGATATAATTAGTGTAGCAAAGAAGGCATGTCCTGAGGCTAAGTTCCAAAATAGTATTGCTAGTACTACAGATGTTGTTAAAAGTCACGTCTCTATAGATAAGCTAAAAAGAAATTTTGATATAAAGATCGATGGTCCGACAGCTACAGAATATCTCATTAAAAAAATTTCTCAGGTAACCGTATGAGCATCAATACGCAAGATATCTTGCAAGAAGAGTATAAAGTTTTAAAAGAATGCGGTGTCGATTGGCAAAAATATAGTGATTCACTGCCCTTTAAAACTAATGACCCGATTCGAGTATTTGTTGAAGAATATAGAAAGTATCCACTTATTATTGAGGACTGGTTTGATTCTTCATACTATTTAGAAGTAAATGAAGATATAAGGTCTAGTAAGGCTAACCCACTTGTACATTTCATTTTTTATGGGATAAAAGAAAATAGACTAGCATGGGACCCTGCTAAATTTGATTTAATCGAAGCCGAAGCCGAAGCCGAAGCCGAAGCCGAAGCCGAAGCCGAAGCCGAAGCCGAAGCCGAAGCCGAAGCCGAAGCCGAAGCCGAAGCCGAAGCCGAAGCCGAAGCCGAAGCCGAAGCCGAAGCCGAAGCCGAAGCCGAAGCCGAAGCCAAAGCCGAAGCCGAAGCGGACAGTATAGTTATTGTTAGTAACAAAATTGATATAAATCCCGAGCTCAAGAATAAGCTCAAAGTATTATTAACTGCTCAAAATATAATTAAAGAAAACCACGATTTTAAGACTTCAGAACAGTGGATAGATAGTCTGTTAATATCCTCTGAAGCTGGTAGTGTAATTGTTGATCGGTTGTTTGATCAACAATTATATGAAGCTATGTATCCTGATATTGGACAAGCAGAAATAAATTCATTTCACCATTTTATTTTCCACGGATACGAAGAGGGACGTGTAGGCTGGATAGATCTAGATAAGATAATTACTAAAGGTGGTAGAGTAGTAGATAAAAAATATAAAAATATAATGGTAGTTAGCCATGAGGCCAGTGCTACTGGTGCGCCAGTTGTAGCGTTGGAAGTTGCAAAAAAGCTTTCATCAAATTACAACGTTATTACTACTACTTTACGTGGGGGGGGGCTTAGAGACGACTTTATTGAAGCAGGTATACTACATTTTGATGCACCAGGAGATAGAGGGGCTGCTGTACTAGAGTTTTGTCTGCAAAGACTATGCTCAGATTTCGACATACACGCAGTATTATTGAATTCGGTAGAGTCAATTGAGATGGCTGCAGCAGCGACGAATCTCAAATTGCCAACTGTATCCTTGCTACATGAGTTTGCCGAATACACGAGACCTGTCGGTAAAATCTCGAGAATGATTTTATCGTCTGACATTGTAGTCTATCCTGCTGAAAGTCTAAAACGTTCGGGGCTGATTGAGTTAAAGAAGACCACCGGCACAAAGTCAGTGCCAAATAATATTCGGGTGCAGCCGCAAGGATATTTAGGATTTAAAACCAATGAAAATAAAAAATGGTCATTACGTAAACACTTGAATTTTGATAGTGGTGATATTCTAATTGTTGGCGCTGGCCATGTACAACCTAGAAAAGGGGTAGACTGGTTTTTTGAAACTTGTAAATATTTAAAAGATGAATTGATAAAAAATGCAGATGATAGAGCAAGTAAGCTTAAGTTTGTATGGCTCGGGAATGGCTACAATGTAGATGATACTAATGTATCGGTATGGTTAGATGCATACATTAGTAGAGTAGGGATTGCAGATGCTTGCTTCTTTCCAGGAGCGGTTGACAATGTAACGGAGGCGCTTAAAGATGCTGACATCTTCTTATTAACCTCACGCTTGGATCCTTTCCCCAACGTAGCAATTGATGCACTGAATGTAGATTGTAGTATAGGGCTTTTTGAAGAAGCTAGTGGTATTGTAGATTTTGTAAGGAAGTACTCTGCACGAGCTGCGATCGGTGAGTATGGGGACTCGCGAGATCTTGCAAACAAGATATACTCAGATTTTGATGCTCTTCTTTTTAAAGATGGAAAAAATAGTGAGATTTGTAAAATAAAATTAAACTTCGAAAATTACGTTGAGAATATTTCTGAATATCTTGAAGAAGCAGTATCTATTAGAGAGCATATAGCTCAAGCAAGTTTGCTACCGGAGTTGAACGATAATTTCGATGCCGAATTTTATAGTAATACATTATTAAGTTTCGATCAAAAAAAGAATCATTTTCTGAGCTTATTGGCAAAGGGGGTCGTTGTTTCAAAGCCTTTTCCTGGCGTCGATATATCGAATATAATGAACCTTCTCGATGTTGATAAGATAGACTTGAATAGTGCTATAAAATCTATATTTAATGCTATAATTAACGATATGCCTGTGCATAAAGTCCTGGGCGTAGTACCGGATCGAACATATGATGGCCGCATTGCACTACAATTCCATGTTTATTTCAATGATCTGATTCCAGAATACTGCGCTTATTTCAAAACACTTATAAATCATAGCGTTGATCTGTACGTAACTCATGTATTTGACTTGGAAGAAAAGTATAAAAATGCAATGATTCATGCCATAAGTGGTGATGTTTACTTCATTAAAGTGAAAAATATTGGGCGCGATGTTTATCCGTTCCATAAGACTCTTTGCGACCATATATATGGTAACTATGATGTGGTGGGACATATTCATACAAAAAAATCCAAGGATGTACAGGAAGGTATCGGTGATAGGTGGCGTCGCTATTTACTCGCTAATCTAATGGGATCAAGAGAAGCTTCAGCTGAGATTTTAGGGTTATTCTGCGACCCTAAAATAGGACTGGTTTTTCCTGAAGATAGTCATATTGTCGATGAAGGCGCTAACGGTAATTTCATAGAAGAGATACTAGACTCTGTGGGACAATCCCGCACCCAAGACTATAGTAATTTCCCCTTAGGAACTATGTTTTGGGCTAGGACTGAAGCATTAAAATATCTTAATAATCTTGATAAAGAAATTTTTGCCTTGCCAGAGCCTATTCCTTATGATGGTTCCGTCTTGCATGCGTTTGAACGCGTTATTCCTCAGCTTGTATCTTCTACTGGATATAAAGTTAAACGAGTTTATACAGCTAATACTAACTGGTGATAATATGATGCGAAGATTAATAATTCATATTGGTATGGGCAAAACTGGTAGCTCTTCTATACAAAAATCCATGCGAGTTTCTAATGATAAGTTACAAGCGAAAGGTTTCCTATATTTAGGTTTGATGTTCGAGAATCTAAATATACCAATTAATTATTCATGGCATAGAGTTGATGGCTGGAGTAATTTCATATCCTTGAATAAGTCTCAAGCAAATAGCGAATTAGCACATACTTTACAATATTTAGATGATCACTTAGATGATTCTATTCATACACTTATATGGTCAAATGAAGCTTTATTTGATAGACCTTCTGATGTAATATCTGCGCTTAAATCAATCAGTAGTAGGTATCAAATAATTGTAGTTGGGTATCTACGAAGACCTGATAAATGGATATCTTCAGCTTATTTGCAATGGGGTTTAAAAGATAAAAGCTATATTGGACCGATTAAAACATTTAGTGAGTGGGTATCAGATAAACCGTATACAGTTTCTCCTAAATTAGATGCTTGGAGTGCTTTGAGCGAAAGAGTATATTTTTATAATTTTGACGATATTGAAGATGTAAGTATTCACTTTATCAAGTGTATACTTGAATTAGATGTTTCCGCTATAAAGCCGGTGAGGGAAAATGATACACCCCCGCCAGCTGCCATGGCTCTATTTTCATACTATAATTCTTTCTTTAATGAAAAAAATTCACCTAACCGCGTCGAGCAATTACTTCAAAAAACTGGTTGTTACGAAAGTTCGCCAAGTTCTGCTGATTTTAACGAATTGATACCTAGTCAAGAAGATATTACTGTATACCTTAACCAGTGTAGCGATGAGTTAGTTAGAATCAATAAGTATCTTATAAATAACAATCAAAACGAATTAAATATGGATGAAGTGACTCATAAAGATCTCCATATTACCCAAAGTGATATTAATAGAATGCTATTCAAAATAATAGTAGAGTTAAACAGTGAGATAGAAACCCTGAAGCTTAAAAATAAATAGGTTTCTTATGATTAATGAAATAATTCTGCATGTTGGTATGCATAAAACTGGATCAAGTTCTGTCCAAAAATTTTTGCATGAATATAATTTTCATACAAAATCTGATTGTGTATATTTAAAACTTCCTTTCTCGAATCACTCAAGCGTGATGATGACTCTTTTTCTGAATAATCCAGAAAAATATCATGAGCATATTTTTTCAGGAGTATCAAGTGTAAATTTAGATAAAATCAAAAAACGCTATGCATCTATGTTAGATACAGCGCTTTCTGATGTTTCTGCTAGTAGGGTAGTTATATCTGCAGAGGATTTGAGCGCACCTGGTGTAGATGTTGATACACTTGAGAGAATTCGAGATAAACTTCTAAGTTATTGTGATAAAATTACCGTATTTGGCTATATAAGAGATCCTGTTGGTTATATGCAATCTGCTTTCCAACAAAGGGTAAAAGGCGCAGGTTTAGACACTTTCAATTTACCATCATTGTGGCCACACTATAAGTCTCGATTTAATAGTTTAGATCAAGTTTTCGGTGCAGAGAATGTACAACTATTTTTGTTTGATAAAAATAAGCTACAAGATCGTTGTGTGATCTCAGACTTTTGCAAAAAAAACAAGATTAAAGCCGAGGTGGAGTCATTAAAAATTAATGATTCGATTGGTCTTGATGCAATATCTTTTATTTACTGCGTTAATAGATATATTCCTCTTGAGCCAAATAGGTTCCTTTCTAGACAAAGAGCAGTTTTAAGTGAGTTACTAGCTTCCAAAGATGATGTTAAGTTTACTTTCTCTTCTGAGATATTGTTAAATGTATTAACACATTTTAAAGAAGATTTGGAGTGGATAGAGAGAAGAATAGGTGAGACGGTCTATAGTTCTGGATATATAGAGAAATTAGGTATCTCCTCCGAGAGTGATTTAATAGCTTCAGCCAATAGGAATATATTTAAAATAAAAGAAATTTATAATACTAAAATTCCGATGTCACCAATATGCAAACTTGTTAATTATATTGAAGAGTTGGAAGCTATTTCTTCAGGTGTTAATAGTGCTTATAAAATGGATTATGTTAGTGACTTAAAGTTGCCAGCACAGTGCGACGATCCTGAAGATATACTTACTCATTTAAAATTATCTTATACAATGAGTCATAAAATGCTTTATAATTTAAACAAATCTATTGCGTTGTTGCGATGACAATTACAAATTAGTTATTAGGGGGCTGCGTTGTCTTGTTTAATTATTCATATAGGTATGCCAAAAACCGGCTCTTCAAGCATCCAGGAAGAGTTGTTTAAGAACGATAGTCTAGGTCAGTATAAATATACTGGACTAGGTCTCCTCAATCACGGTGGAGTAATAAGATCTGTTTTTAGTGGTGATTTACATGCTTGGCATGGTCATAAAAATAGCAATCGCTCTGACTCAGAAATAATCGAGTTCAATTGTTATTATAGAAATCTTCTTGAGTCAGAGTTTAGTTCAGGTGGCGATAAAATTATTTCCGGTGAAGATATATTTCACATGGATAGCGAGGCATTAAGAGAACTAAAGAAATTTTGCGACAATTACTTCAAAACAATTAAGATAGTAGGATATGTACGCTCTCCATTGTCTTTTATGGAATCTGCCTTCATACAGCTAGTTAAAAATCATAATCAAAAGAACATTGACTTCAGTATATTATGGCCACAATATTTTGTTAAGTTAAGTAGATTTGATTCTGTGTTTGGTAATGAGAATGTTATTTTAAGACATTTTTCTCCTTCGGAGTTATATCATGGAGATGTTGTAAAGGATTTCTTTAATTTACTTGGATTGCAAGTACCCACTTCTTCCAAGAAAAGTAATGAATCGCTTTCATTAGAAGCACTAGCCTGTTTGTACGTATATCGCAAATATGGAAATTTAGTCGACTCAAACACTAACTCTCGTATATTTAGCCAAGCACTTGTGGAAAGGCTATCTAATTTCGGAAATACTAAATTTGGTTTTTCTAAATCTCTTATTGATAGAGTGATTTCAGAAAATAGACAAGATATAGAGTGGATCAATTCTAGGTTAGGTAAAGATATTGATGACTCAGCTGCAGAAAAAGAATTTGCAATAAGTAAAGAGCAAGACTTTGTTGACGTCGCCTTAATGTCATTACCTAATCTATGTAAATTCAATGAAAATAATATAGCTTCAGATAAGGATAACGAGCAAATTTTAGTTTTTTTCCTCAATCAATTGAAATCGTTCGCTTATAAACTTGTTTCATCTAGTGACATAAATGAACAGGATGATTTTAGTTTTGACGAGCACCAATGTGCTATTCTGTCAGCCTCAACTATAGGGCCCGCTGTTTTTTTAAGGGAAATGGCACTTTCTTTCAAAAAAGCAAAAAATTATCAAGATGCACTAAAATGTATTGATGCTGCTATAAATATAAAGCCTAGTGCTCTGGATTTAAAAAAAATCAGAAATGATATCGTAGTTTTGCTAATATGATTTGGCTGTACTAATATTAGGTGAAGTCAATTCTTAAAAGGATTTTTTATGTCACGCAAGGGCATCATCCTCGCCGGTGGTTCCGGTACACGACTGCATCCGATCACTCGTGGCGTTTCCAAGCAGCTGCTGCCGATCTATGACAAGCCGATGATCTTCTATCCGTTCTCTGTCCTGATGTTGGCCGGAATCCGCGAGATTCTGATCATCTCCACGCCGGAAGATCTCCCGCAGTACGAGAAGCTGCTGGGCAATGGTGAGCAGTACGGCGTGCGCTTCGAATATGCCGTGCAGCCGAGCCCCGAGGGCCTGGCGCAAGCCTTCATCATCGGTGAGGAATTCATCGGTGATGATCCGGTCTGTCTGGTGCTGGGTGACAACATCTTCCACGGTCAGCACTTCTCGGATCAGCTAAAGCGTGCCGCGAATCAGCCGAGCGGCGCCACCGTCTTCGGTTACCTCGTGCAGGACCCGGAGCGCTTCGGTGTGGTCGAGTTCGATGACTCCGGCAAGGCGATGTCTATCGAGGAGAAGCCGCTGAAGCCCAAGTCTCCGTATGCAGTGACGGGCCTGTATTTCTACGACAACGATGTGGTTGAGATCGCCAAGGCCGTCGAGCCGTCTGAGCGTGGTGAGCTGGAAATCACCAGCGTCAACAATGCCTACCTGGAGCGTGGTGATCTACGTGTCGAGCGACTGGGGCGTGGTTTCGCCTG
>NZ_BLWJ01000016.1:0-5443 GCF_013374055.1 Cobetia sp. 5-11-6-3
AGCCATCAGTGTCACCGGTGGCGGTCACGGCGGTGACGCTCGGCGTGACTTCGTCGGTGGTATCCAGGTCACTCACGGAGATCGTGCCGGCAGTCGCGAGCGTGGCATCCGTCTCGGTCAGCGACTCGCTCGCGCTGTCATCGCCTTCAATGGCAATGACAGGCGCATCATTGCTGCCATTGATGGTGATGCTGACGACCTGCTCGGCGGTCACCCCCTGACTGTCGGTGACGACCACGGTGTAATCCAGCACCAGGCTTTCGCCGACGGCCAGATGATCGAAGGCTTCGCCTTCGACGCTGGAACTATCGAAGGTCCAGTTCAGCGTGCCGTCATTGGCTTCGCCATTGATGATCGCATCGGCATCGACGGAGAGCATGCTCAGCAACTGATCGTTGCTCAGGCCGTCGGTATCGCCGGTGGCAACCACGGCAGCGACGCTCGGCGTGACGACATCGGTGGTATCCAGATCACTGATCGACAACGTGCCAGAGGTGCTCAGCGTGGCGTCAGATTCGGTCAGCGACTCGGCCGCGCTGTCATCGCCTTCGATAGCGATGACCGGCGCATCGTTGCTGCCATTGATGGTGATCGAGACCACCTGCTCAGCGGTCACACCCTGGCTGTCAGTGACGACCACGGTGTAATCCAGCACCAGGCTCTCGCCGACGGCGAGGTGATCGAAGGCTTCACCGGCGACGCTTGAGCTGTCGAAGGTCCAGTTCAGCGTACCGTCGTTGCTGACACCATCGATGATCGCGTCAGCATCGACGGAGAGCATGTTCAGCAGCTGATCGTTGCTCAGGCCGTCGGTGTCACCGGTGGCAGTCACGGCCGTGACGCTCGGCGTGACGTCGTCAGTGGTATCCAGATCGCTCACGGAGAGCGTACCGGCGGTGGTCAGGGTGTCATCCGTTTCAGTCAGCGACTCGGCCGCGCTGTCGTCACCTTCGAGGGCGATGACCGGCGCATCGTTGCTGCCATTGATGGTGATGGTGACGACTTGCTCAGCGGTTGCGCCCTGGCTGTCAGTGACGACCACGGAGTAATCCAGCACCAGGCTCTCACCCACCGCGAGGTGATCGAAGGCTTCGCCAGCGACACTTGAGCTGTCGAAGGTCCAGTTCAGCGTGCCGTCATTGGCTTCGCCATTGATGATCGCATCGGCATCGACGGAGAGCATGCTCAGCAGCTGATCGTTGCTCAAGCCATCAGTGTCACCGGTGGCGGTCACGGCGGTGACGCTCGGCGTGACTTCGTCGGTGGTATCCAGGTCACTCACGGAGATCGTGCCGGCAGTCGCGAGCGTGGCATCCGTCTCGGTCAGCGACTCGCTCGCGCTGTCAGCGCCTTCGAGGACGATGACCGGCGCATCATTGCTGCCATTGATGGTGATCTGGACGACCTGCTCGGCAGTGGCGCCCTGACTGTCAGTAACAACCACTGTGTAATCCAGCACCAGGCTTTCGCCGACGGCGAGGTGATCGAAGGCTTCGCCAGCGACACTTGAGCTGTCGAAGTTCCAGTTCAGAGTGCCGTCATTCTCGGTGTTGGCGATGATCGCATCGGCATCGACGGAGAGCATGCCCAGCAGCTCGGCATTGGTCAGGCCGTCGGTGTCACCGGTGGCGGTCACGGCCGTGACGCTCGGCGTCACGTCGTCGGTGGTGTCCAGATCGCTCACGGACAGCGTGCCGGCGGTGGTCAGGTTATCGTCTGTCTCGGTCAGCGACTCGCTCGCACTTTCGTCGCCTTCGATGGCAATGACAGGGACATCGTTGCTGCCATTGATGGTGATCGAAACCACCTGCTCGGCAGTGGCGCCTTGGCTGTCAGTGACGACCACGGTGTAGTCCAGCACCAGGCTCTCGCCCACGGCCAGATGATCAAATGCTTCACCGGTGACACTGTCGCTGTCGAAGGTCCAGTTCAAGGTGCCGTCATTGTTGGCACCATCGATGATCGCGTCAGCATCGACGGAGAGCATGCCCAGCAGCTCGGCATTAGTCAGACCATCGGTGTCACCGGTGGCAATCACGGCCGTGACACTCGGGGTGACGTCGTCGGTGGTATCCAGATCGCTAACAGAGAGCGTGCCGGCGGTGGTCAGCGTGTTGTCTGTCTCGGTCAGCGACTCGCTCGCACTGTCGTCACCTTCGATGGCAATGACAGGCGCATCGTTGCTGCCGTTGATGGTGATCGAGACGACCTGCTCGGCAGTGGCGCCCTGGCTGTCGGTGACGACCACGGTGTAATCCAGTACCAGGCTCTCGCCCACTGCCAGATGATCGAAGGCTTCACCGGCGACGCTTGCGCTGTCGAAGGTCCAGTTCAGCGTGCCGTCGTTGCTGACACCATCGATGATGGCATCGGCGTCGACGGAGAGCATGCCCAGCAGCTCGGCATTGGTCAGGCCGTCGGTGTCACCGGTGGCAGTCACGGCGGTGACGCTCGGCGTGACGTCGTCAGTGGTATCCAGATCACTCACGGAGAGCGTGCCGGCGATGGTCAGCGTACCGTCAGTCTCGGTCAGCGACTCCGCCGCGCTGTCATCGCCTTCGAGGGCGATGACCGGGGCATCGTTGCTGCCGTTGATGGTGATGCTGACAACCTGCTCGGCAGTCACACCCTGGCTGTCGGTGACGACCACGGTGTAATCCAGCACCAGGCTCTCGCCGACGGCGAGGTGATCGAAGGCTTCGCCAGCAACACTGCTGCTGTCGAAGGTCCAGTTCAAGGTGCCGTCGTTGCTGACGCCATCGATGATGGCATCGGCATCGACGGAGAGCATGTTCAGCAGCTGATCGTTGCTCAAGCCATCGGTGTCACCGGTGGCAGTCGCGGCGGTGACACTCGGCGTGACGTCGTCGGTGGTGTCCAGATCGCTGACAGAGAGCGTGCCGGCGGTGGTCAGCGGTGCATCGGTTTCTGTCAGTGACTCGACCGCGCTGTCATCGCTTTCGATGGCGATGACTGGCGCATCGTTGCTGCCATTGATGGTGATCTGGACGACCTGCTCAGCGGTCACGCCCTGGCTGTCAGTGACGACCACGGTGTAATCCAGCACCAGGCTCTCGCCAACGGCGAGGTTATCGAAGGCTTCACCGGCGACGCTTGAGCTGTCGAAGGTCCAGTTCAGCGTACCGTCGTTGCTGACACCATCGATGATGGCATCGGCGTCGACGGAGAGCATGCTCAGCAGCTGATCGTTGCTCAAGCCATCAGTGTCACCGGTGGCGGTCACGGCCGTGACGCTTGGCGTCACTTCGTCAGTGGTATCCAGATCGCTGACGGACAGCGTGCCGGCGGTGGTCAGCGTACCGTCAGTCTCGGTCAGCGACTCCGCCGCGCTGTCATCGCCTTCGAGGGCGATGACCGGGGCATCGTTGCTGCCGTTGATGGTGATGCTGACAACCTGCTCGGCAGTCACACCCTGGCTGTCGGTGACGACCACGGTGTAATCCAGCACCAGGCTCTCGCCCACTGCGAGGTGATCGAAGGCTTCGCCTTCGACATTGCTGCTGTCGAAGGTCCAGTTCAGCGTGCCGTCATTCTCGGTGTTGGCGATGATGGCATCGGCGTCGACGGAGAGCATGCCCAGCAGCTCGGCATTGCTCAGGCCGTCGGTGTCACCGGTGGCGGTCACGGCAGTAACGCTCGGCGTGACTTCGTCAGTGGTATCCAGATCGCTCACGGAGAGCGTGCCGGCGGTGGTCAGCGGTGCATCGGTTTCTGTCAGTGACTCGACCGCGCTGTCGTCGCCTTCGATGGCGATGACTGGCGCATCGTTGCTGCCATTGATGGTGATCGAGACTACCTGCTCCGCGGTCACACCCTGGCTGTCGGTGACAACCACGGTGTAATCCAGCACCAGGCTCTCGCCCACCGCTAGATGATCGAACGCCTCGCCTTCGACGCTGGAACTATCGAAGGTCCAGTTCAGCGTGCCGTCGTTGCTGACACCGTCGATGATGGCATCGGCGTCGACGGAGAGCATGCTCAGCAGCTGATCGTTGCTCAAGCCATCAGTGTCACCGGTGGCGGTCACGGCGGTGACGCTCGGCGCGACTTCGTCGGTGGTATCCAGATCGCTGACAGAGAGCGTGCCTGAGGTGGCGAGCGTGTCATCCGTCTCGGTCAGCGACTCGCTCGCGCTGTCGTCGCCGTCGATGGCGATGACCGGCGCATCGTTGCTGCCATTGATAGTGATCGAGACAACCTGCTCGGCAGTCACACCCTGGCTGTCGGTGACGACCACGGTGTAATCCAGCACCAGGCTCTCGCCGACGGCGAGGTGATCGAACGCCTCGCCTTCGACGCTTGCGCTGTCGAAGGTCCAGTTCAGCGTACCGTCATTCTCAGTGTTGGCGATGATCGCGTCAGCATCGACGGAGAGCATGCTCAGCAGCTGATCGTTGCTCAAGCCATCAGTGTCACCGGTGGCAGTCACGGCCGTGACGCTTGGCGTGACGTCGTCGGTGGTATCCAGATCACTAACGGAGAGAGTACCGGCGGTGGTCAGCGTATCGTCAGTCTCGGTCAGCGACTCCGCCGCACTGTCGTCGCCTTCGATGGCGATGACTGGCGCATCGTTGCTGCCATTGATGGTGATGCTGACGACCTGCTCAGCCGTTACGCCCTGGCTGTCGGTGACGACCACGGTGTAGTCCAGCACCAGGCTCTCGCCGACGGCGAGGTGATCGAAGGCTTCACCGGCGACGCTTGAGCTATCGAAGGTCCAGTTCAGCGTACCGTCGTTGCTGACACCATCGATGATGGCATCGACGTTGACGGAGAGCATGCCCAGCAGCTCGGCATTGGTCAGGCCGTCGGTGTCACCGGTGGCGGTCACGGCGGTGACGCTCGGCGTCACGTCGTCGGTGGTGTCCAGATCGCTCACGGATAGCGTGCCACTGGTGGTCAGGGTGTCATCCGTCTCGGTCAGCGACTCGGCCGCGCTGTCATCGCCTTCGAGGGCGATAACCGGCGCATCGTTGCTGCCATTGATGGTGATGCTGACAACCTGCTCAGCGGTCACACCCTGGCTGTCGGTGACAACCACGGTGTAATCCAGCACCAGGCTTTCGCCGACGGCGAGATGATCGAAGGCTTCGCCAGCGACACTTGAGCTGTCGAAGTTCCAGTTCAGCGTGCCGTCATTCTCGGTGTTGGCGATGATCGCATCGGCATCGACGGAGAGCATGCTCAGCAGCTGATCGTTGCTCAAGCCATCAGTGTCACCAATGGCGGTCACGGCGGTGACGCTCGGCGTCACTTCGTCGGTGGTATCAAGATCGCTGACAGAGAGCGTGCCGGCGGTGGTCAGCGGTGCATCGGTTTCTGTCAGTGACTCGACCGCGCTGTCGTCGCCTTCGATGGCGATGACTGGCGCATCGTTGCTGCCATTGATGGTGATCGAGACTACCTGCTCCGCGGTCACACC
>NZ_BLWJ01000017.1:0-2515 GCF_013374055.1 Cobetia sp. 5-11-6-3
ACCATCAGGTGAGTATCTATAGGCCAATACATAACCTATAGAGGCAAACCCGGGGAACTGAAACATCTAAGTACCCGGAGGAAAAGAAATCAACCGAGATTCCCCAAGTAGCGGCGAGCGAACGGGGACCAGCCCTTAAGCGATACAACTGACAGACGAACAAGCTGGGAAGCTTGACGATACAGGGTGATAGTCCCGTAGTCGAAGTCTGAGTATCGTGAAATCGAGTAGGTCGGGGCACGAGAAACCTTGACTGAACATGGGGGGACCATCCTCCAAGGCTAAATACTCCTGGCTGACCGATAGTGAACCAGTACCGTGAGGGAAAGGCGAAAAGAACCCCGGCGAGGGGAGTGAAATAGATCCTGAAACCGTATGCGTACAAGCAGTGGGAGCACCTTCGTGGTGTGACCGCGTACCTTTTGTATAATGGGTCAGCGACTTATATTCTGTGGCGAGCTTAACCGTATAGGGGAGGCGTAGCGAAAGCGAGTCTTAACTGGGCGACCAGTCGCAGGGTATAGACCCGAAACCGGGCGATCTATCCATGGCCAGGGTGAAGATTGAGTAACATCAATTGGAGGCCCGAACCCAAGTATGTTGAAAAATGCTGGGATGAGCTGTGGATCGGAGTGAAAGGCTAATCAAGCCCGGAGATAGCTGGTTCTCCTCGAAAGCTATTTAGGTAGCGCCTCACGTATCACCGCTGGGGGTAGAGCACTGTTTCGGCTAGGGGGTCATCCCGACTTACCAACCCGAGGCAAACTCCGAATACCAGTGAGTGCAGCGTGGGAGACACACAGCGGGTGCTAACGTCCGTTGTGAAAAGGGAAACAACCCAGACCGTCAGCTAAGGTCCCAAAATCCTGATTAAGTGGGAAACGATGTGGGAAGGCTCAGACAGCTAGGAGGTTGGCTTAGAAGCAGCCATCCTTTAAAGAAAGCGTAATAGCTCACTAGTCGAGTCGGCCTGCGCGGAAGATATAACGGGGCTAAATCAGGTACCGAAGCTACGGGTTCATCCTTATGGATGAGCGGTAGAGGAGCGTCGTGTAAGCCAATGAAGGTGGATTGAGAAGTCTGCTGGAGGTATCACGAGTGCGAATGCTGACATGAGTAACGATAAGGGGAGTGAAAAACTCCCCCGCCGGAAGACCAAGGTTTTCTGTTCTACGTTAATCGGAGCAGAGTGAGTCGGCCCCTAAGGCGAGGCGGAAACGCGTAGTCGATGGGAAACGGGTTAATATTCCCGTACCGGATGTGGTTGCGATGGGGGGACGAAGAAGGCTAGGTGAGCCAGGCGTTGGTTGTCCTGGTGAAAGCANTGGATGAGCGGTAGAGGAGCGTCGTGTAAGCCAATGAAGGTGGATTGAGAAGTCTGCTGGAGGTATCACGAGTGCGAATGCTGACATGAGTAACGATAAGGGGAGTGAAAAACTCCCCCGCCGGAAGACCAAGGTTTTCTGTTCTACGTTAATCGGAGCAGAGTGAGTCGGCCCCTAAGGCGAGGCGGAAACGCGTAGTCGATGGGAAACGGGTTAATATTCCCGTACCAGATGTGGTTGCGATGGGGGGACGAAGAAGGCTAGGTGAGCCAGGCGTTGGTTGTCCTGGTGAAAGCATGTAGGCCGAGGAATCAGGCAAATCCGGTTCCTCTGAGGTCGAGATGCGAGACGAACTGACTACGGTCAGGAAGTCATCGATGCCACGCTTCCAGGAAAAGCCTNGAAACGCGTAGTCGATGGGAAACGGGTTAATATTCCCGTACCGGATGTGGTTGCGATGGGGGGACGAAGAAGGCTAGGTGAGCCAGGCGTTGGTTGTCCTGGTGAAAGCATGTAGGCCGAGGAATCAGGCAAATCCGGTTCCTCTGAGGTCGAGATGCGAGACGAACTGACCACGGTCAGGAAGTCATCGATGCCACGCTTCCAGGAAAAGCCTCTAAGCTTCAGATCACATGCGACCGTACCCCAAACCGACACAGGTGGTCAGGTAGAGAATACCAAGGCGCTTGAGAGAACTCGGGTGAAGGAACTAGGCAAAATGGCACCGTAACTTCGGGAGAAGGTGCACCGGTTCGAGTGAAGGACTTGCTCCGTAAGCTCCTACCGGTCGAAGATACCAGGTGGCTGCAACTGTTTATTAAAAACACAGCACTCTGCAAACGCGCAAGCGGACGTATAGGGTGTGACGCCTGCCCGGTGCCGGAAGGTTAATTGATGGGGTTAGGATTCGTCCGAAGCTCTTGATCGAAGCCCCGGTAAACGGCGGCCGTAACTATAACGGTCCTAAGGTAGCGAAATTCCTTGTCGGGTAAGTTCCGACCTGCACGAATGGCGTAATGATGGCCACGCTGTCTCCACCCGAGACTCAGTGAAATTGAAATCGCAGTGAAGATGCTGTGTACCCGCGGCTAGACGGAAAGACCCCGTGAACCTTTACTATAGCTTTACACTGGATGCTGATGTTGTCTGTGTAGGATAGCTGGGAGGCTTTGAAACCACGTCGCCAGATG
>NZ_BLWJ01000018.1:0-1344 GCF_013374055.1 Cobetia sp. 5-11-6-3
AGCGTTAATCGGAATTACTGGGCGTAAAGCGCGCGTAGGTGGCTAAGTCAGCCAGGTGTGAAAGCCCCGGGCTCAACCTGGGAACGGCATCTGGAACTGCTTGGCTAGAGTGCAGGAGAGGAAGGTAGAATTCCCGGTGTAGCGGTGAAATGCGTAGAGATCGGGAGGAATACCAGTGGCGAAGGCGGCCTTCTGGACTGACACTGACACTGAGGTGCGAAAGCGTGGGTAGCAAACAGGATTAGATACCCTGGTAGTCCACGCCGTAAACGATGTCAACTAGCCGTTGGGTCCCTTGAGGACTTAGTGGCGCAGCTAACGCAATAAGTTGACCGCCTGGGGAGTACGGCCGCAAGGTTAAAACTCAAATGAATTGACGGGGGCCCGCACAAGCGGTGGAGCATGTGGTTTAATTCGATGCAACGCGAAGAACCTTACCTACCCTTGACATCCAGAGGACTTTCCAGAGATGGATTGGTGCCTTCGGGAACTCTGAGACAGGTGCTGCATGGCTGTCGTCAGCTCGTGTTGTGAAATGTTGGGTTAAGTCCCGTAACGAGCGCAACCCCTATCCTTATTTGCCAGCGAGTAATGTCGGGAACTCTAAGGAGACTGCCGGTGACAAACCGGAGGAAGGTGGGGACGACGTCAAGTCATCATGGCCCTTACGGGTAGGGCTACACACGTGCTACAATGGCAAGTACAAAGGGTTGCAATACGGCGACGTGGAGCCAATCCCATAAAGCTTGCCTCAGTCCGGATTGGAGTCTGCAACTCGACTCCATGAAGTCGGAATCGCTAGTAATCGTGGATCAGAATGCCACGGTGAATACGTTCCCGGGCCTTGTACACACCGCCCGTCACACCATGGGAGTGGACTGCACCAGAAGTGGTTAGCCTAACCTTCGGGAGGGCGATCACCACGGTGTGGTTCATGACTGGGGTGAAGTCGTAACAAGGTAGCCCTAGGGGAACCTGGGGCTGGATCACCTCCTTATCGACACTGTCTACTGCTCGCGGCAAGTGCTCACAACGAATTACCTGATCTTATTGCTGGCTTAGCCGGCAGTGGCAAGCGTGCTCATCAGAGCGCGCTTCTCACTGTTCTCTGAACAGCCGCTCTTTAACAATGTGAATCATGCTGACGATGGAATGTGCGCCAAGCACATCTCCATCAAAACGATATGTCGGAGAGGTCCGACAAATTCGTAATCCTTGACAGACCCCTTGGGGTTATATGGTCAAGCGATTAAGCGCATACGGTGGATGCCTTGGCAGCCAGAGGCGATGAAGGACGTGATAGCCTGCGATAAGCGTTGGCGAGGTGGCAAATACCCTGCGACC
>NZ_BLWJ01000019.1:0-758 GCF_013374055.1 Cobetia sp. 5-11-6-3
ACCCGATCCCATGCCGAACTCGGAAGTGAAACCGCTTAGCGCCGATGGTAGTGTGGAGTTTCTCCATGTGAGAGTAGGTCATCGTCAGGCACTTATACTGAACCGCCCCTGCAGCCCAGCTGCAGGGGCGGTTCTCTTTGTGCGTAGGAAAAAGTGGTGCTTGGAGAGGTGGTGCACAGAAAAATGGCGCACTGGAATGTGATACCAGAATCTTGGTGATCTTCGACGTGCCAGGTGAACGTACAAGTCTTCATGCGCTTCGAGTGGGGAGGGCGCACGGTCCTGGTGGTGCTCACACCGCATGGGTAAAGATATTGTCTCGTTCCAGGTCGGTAATGGGGTGTGGAAAACTTTCATTGAGCGGCTCATGTCAGGTTATCCACACCCCTTTTTTTCCAGGTGTGACTCTCGGGAATCATCAGAGCGATCGATCAGGCCCGCTTCTTTACCATGATGTCGTCCTGAATCGTGACGGCCGAAAGCGCCGAACACTGCATGGCTGGATGCTTTTTGAAGAAAGCGCTTGCACTTGCAGAGGTGAATGCGTAAAGTACGCATCCGCTGCCGGGGACGCATGGCGTTATCAGCGGTAAAAGAGGTTTGCAGGTGATTGTTTTATTTGATGTTTTTGAAGTCCGCTTCCAAATCATCGATTGACAATCCCGGGCGATTCGCTAGAATACGCCGCACTCCTTACGGAACAGGTGATCGAGCAACGCTCCTCACCGCTGGATGATGCTTAGAGGCAGTCGATTGAC
>NZ_BLWJ01000020.1:0-634 GCF_013374055.1 Cobetia sp. 5-11-6-3
CGTCACGGTGACGATCACCGGTGACAATGATGCCCCGGTGATCCGTGTGGACGCGGACGACAGTGCCGCGGCCAGTCTGACAGAAGCGAATGCGCCGCTGTCGGCCACGGGCACGCTGTCCGTGTCGGACGTGGACCTCACCGATAGCGTCACGCCGAGTGTCACCGGCGTCGACGCTGAGGGGGATATTGGCACGCTGTCCGAGACCGATCTGCTCGGCATGCTGGGCGTGGATGCCGCGGCCATCATCGAGGGCGCCGGCACTGACGGCAATCTCACCTGGACCTTCGACAGCAGCACGGTCGGGGAAGATTTCGACTACCTGGCGGCGGATGAGACGCTGACGCTGACCTATGCAGTGACGGTCACCGACACCGCTGGCGCGACGGACACCCAGAACGTTGTCATCACCATCACCGGCACCGACGATCTGCCGGTCATCTCCACCGATACCGGCGCCGTGGCAGAAGACGGCACCCCGGAAGCCACTGGCACGCTGACCGCGACGGACGCCGACAATGCCGACCTGGCCTTTGTCGCGGCCACCGATGGCAGCGACTACGGCACCTTCACGGTCGATGATGCGGGCAACTGGACCTACGCACTTGCCAACGATGCCGAGGCAACCCAGGCG
>NZ_BLWJ01000021.1:0-758 GCF_013374055.1 Cobetia sp. 5-11-6-3
GCTCGCGGCAAGTGCTCACAACGAATTACCTGATCAAGTTAGTTTATCGAGTAGTAGTGTCGGGTCTGTAGCTCAGTTGGTTAGAGCGCACCCCTGATAAGGGTGAGGTCGGCAGTTCAAATCTGCCCAGACCCACCAAAAGCTTCGTGCTTTTGTCGACACGGTTTGCCGACTTTTGGGGCCATAGCTCAGCTGGGAGAGCGCCTGCCTTGCACGCAGGAGGTCAGCGGTTCGATCCCGCTTGGCTCCACCATCAAGTTCCGGTTCAAGCTTCTACTACCTGATAACGCTGACAGTTCACAGTGACAAGCATATCGCCTTCCTCGAGAAGGTTGTGTGACTTCTCACTGTTCTCTGAACAGCCGCTCTTTAACAATGTGAATCATGCTGACGATGGAATGTGCGCCAAGCACATCTCCATCAAACGATATGTCGGAGAGGTCCGACAGATTCGTAATCCTTGACAGACCCCTTGGGGTTATATGGTCAAGCGATTAAGCGCATACGGTGGATGCCTTGGCAGCCAGAGGCGATGAAGGACGTGATAGCCTGCGATAAGCGTTGGCGAGGTGGCAAATACCCTGCGACCCAACGATTTCCGAATGGGGAAACCCACTCACCATCAGGTGAGTATCTATAGGCCAATACATAACCTATAGAGGCAAACCCGGGGAACTGAAACATCTAAGTACCCGGAGGAAAAGAAATCAACCGAGATTCCCCAAGTAGCGGCGAGCGAACGGGGACCAGCCCTTAAG
>NZ_BLWJ01000022.1:0-556 GCF_013374055.1 Cobetia sp. 5-11-6-3
CCATCGAGCATCGTCAGGGCCTTAAGGTGGCATGTCTCGAGGAAATCGCCTGGACCAACGGCTGGATCAGCGACGAGCAGCTCGAAGAGCAGGGCACCGCACTCAAGAAGACCGGTTACGGCCAGTACCTGCTGAAGCGCTTGGATGACAAGCGCCGTGGCAACTACTGAGCTCGACACCTGAGTTCGACATCTGAGAGCGGGCGCCGTGGCCGGGTACGCATGCAGTGAAGTCAATGCTTATGTACCCGCTTTCCCGCAGTCGTCGCCAACAAGGCGAGGGCTGCGGGAATTTTCATGACGCCCCTCACGCCTGCGTACTATCGAGACTGAGCCTTGTCGTGCCATAGGCCGGCAGGGCATCGAGTCCTGTGATTGTTGAAGTGATATCTGTCCCCTACAAGGAGCGAATACCGCATGAATTTTGAAAAACTCGCCATCCCGGATGTCGTGCTGCTGACCCCACAAAAATTCGGTGACGAGCGCGGCTTCTTCATGGAGACCTTTCGCCAGAGCGAATTCGTCGAGCACTGCGGTGATTACACCTTCGTGCAGGA
>NZ_BLWJ01000023.1:0-871 GCF_013374055.1 Cobetia sp. 5-11-6-3
CTACGGCACCTTCACGGTCGATGATGCGGGCAACTGGACCTACGCACTTGCCAACGATGCCGAGGCAACCCAGGCGCTGGCCGCGGGCCAGGCGGTCACCGAGACTTACACCGTCGCGCTGACCGATGGCTCGACCACGATCGTCACGGTGACGATCACCGGTGACAATGATGCCCCGGTGATCCGTGTGGACGCGGACGACAGTGCCGCGGCCAGTCTGACAGAAGCGAATGCGCCGCTGTCGGCCACGGGCACGCTGTCCGTGTCGGACGTGGACCTCACCGATAGCGTCACGCCGAGTGTCACCGGCGTNCGGCACCCCGGAAGCCACTGGCACGCTGACCGCGACGGACGCCGACAATGCCGACCTGGCCTTTGTCGCGGCCACCGATGGCAGCGACTACGGCACCTTCACGGTCGATGATGCGGGCAACTGGACCTACGCACTTGCCAACGATGCCGAGGCAACCCAGGCGCTGGCCGCAGGCCAGGCGGTCACCGAGACTTACACCGTCGCGCTGACCGATGGCTCGACCACGACCGTCACGGTGACGATCACCGGTGACAATGATGCCCCGGTGATCCGTGTGGACGCGGACGACAGTGCCGCGGCCAGTCTGACAGAAGCGAATGCGCCGCTGTCGGCCACGGGCACGCTGTCCGTGTCGGACGTGGACCTCACCGATAGCGTCACGCCGAGTGTCACCGGCGTCGACGCTGACGGGGATATCGGCACGCTGTCCGAGACCGATCTGCTCGGCATGCTGGGCGTGGATGCCGCGGCCATCATCGAGGGCGCCGGCACTGACGGCAATCTCACCTGGACCTTCGACAGCAGCACGGTCGGGGAAGATTTCGACTACCTGGCGGC
>NZ_BLWJ01000024.1:0-506 GCF_013374055.1 Cobetia sp. 5-11-6-3
GCCGCCCAGCGTGTCCAGCAGTCCGTCAGCCAGGACGTCGTCGTCGGCACCGCCCAGCAGGCCCCGACGGCTCAGGCCACCTTCGCGGAAACCGGCAAGAGCGTCGCGGCAGGTCGTGTCGAGACCGCCCTGACCCAGTCCTCCATTGAAGGGCACGGCAGCGCTACCGCCAGCCGTGAACAGGCCTTCGACAATGACGCTGGCAAGAGTGTCGCCGCTACCCGCGTTCAGCACGCCCTGAGCGACAGCAACGTCTGATTGACCGTCATCCCCGACCTGCATTCCAGGTCTGATCATCACTTCATCTTCATCGAGGAAATCATCATGAACACTCTCAAGACCCTGATCGCCGCTGCCGCTCTCGCTACCGTCAGCACCGCCACCTTCGCGGCGGATGACAGCCCGGCCGCCCAGCGTGTCCAGCAGTCCGTCAGCCAGGACGTCGTCGTCGGCACCGCCCAGCAGGCCCCGACGGCTCAGGCCACCTTCGCGGAAACCGGCAAGAG
>NZ_BLWJ01000025.1:0-458 GCF_013374055.1 Cobetia sp. 5-11-6-3
CCATCGAGCATCGTCAGGGCCTTAAGGTGGCATGTCTCGAGGAAATCGCCTGGACCAACGGCTGGATCAGCGACGAGCAGCTCGAAGAGCAGGGCACCGCACTCAAGAAGACCGGTTACGGCCAGTACCTGCTGAAGCGCCTGGATGACAAGCGCCGTGGCAACTACTGAGCTCGACACCTGAGTTCGACATCTGAGAGCGGGCGCCGTGGCCGGGTACGCATGCAGTGAAGTCAATGCTGATGTACCCGCTTTCCCGCAGTCGTCGCCAACAAGGCGAGGGCTGCGGGAATTTTCATGACGCCCCTCACGCCTGCGCACTATCGAGACTGAGCCTTGTCGTGCCATAGGCCGGCAGGGCATCGAGTCCTGTGATTGTTGAAGTGATATCTGTCCCCTACAAGGAGCGAATACCGCATGAATTTTGAAAAACTCGCCATCCCGGATGTCGTGCTGCTG
>NZ_BLWJ01000026.1:0-642 GCF_013374055.1 Cobetia sp. 5-11-6-3
GACCATCGCATCTGCCACCGATGACGTGGAAGCCGATACCGGCGCCCTCGCCGATGGCGACAGCTCCAATGATGCGACTCCGACGCTGACCGGCAGCGCCGAAGCCGGCAGCACCGTGACCCTCACCCACAATGGTGAAGTGATCGGCACCACCATCGCTGACAGCAACGGCACGTGGAGCTTCACACCGGCGACTGCCTTCGCCGATGGCGAACACGTCTTCAGCGTCACCGCCACCGATGCCGCGGGCAACGAAAGTGCACCGTCTGCCGACTTCACGCTCACCGTCGACACCACCGCGCCGGATGCGCCGATTCTGTCTGAGACCGATGGCATCACCGTCGCCGGGACCGGTGAAGCCGGTACCACGGTCGAGATCACCAATGCTGCTGGCGACGTCCTGGCCTCTGCTGAGGTCGACACCGATGGCAACTTCTCGGTCGCGCTATCTCCCGAGCAGGATGCCGGCACCGAGCTGACGGCTACCGTCACCGATGCTGCAGGCAATGAGAGCCCGGCTTCCGACACACTGGTGGTCCCGGAAGATGCCGACGTCACCGCCCCGAATGCGCCGACCATCGCCTCCGCCACGGATAATGTGGAAGCCGTGACCGGCTCCCTCGCCAATGGCGACAGCACCAA
>NZ_BLWJ01000027.1:0-340 GCF_013374055.1 Cobetia sp. 5-11-6-3
GAAATTGAAATCGCAGTGAAGATGCTGTGTACCCGCGGCTAGACGGAAAGACCCCGTGAACCTTTACTATAGCTTTACACTGGATGCTGATGTTGTCTGTGTAGGATAGCTGGGAGGCTTTGAAACCACGTCGCCAGATGTGGTGGAGCCAACCTTGAAATACCAGCCTGACATCATTGGCGTTCTAACTCAGGTCCGTTATCCGGATCGAGGACAGTGTATGGTGGGTAGTTTGACTGGGGCGGTCTCCTCCTAAAGAGTAACGGAGGAGCACGAAGGTACCCTCAGCACGGTTGGAAATCGTGCATTGAGTGCAAGAGCATAAGGGTGCTTGACTGCG
>NZ_BLWJ01000028.1:0-333 GCF_013374055.1 Cobetia sp. 5-11-6-3
GCGCTTCAGCAGGTACTGGCCGTAACCGGTCTTCTTGAGTGCGGTGCCCTGCTCTTCGAGCTGCTCGTCGCTGATCCAGCCGTTGGTCCAGGCGATTTCCTCGAGACATGCCACCTTAAGGCCCTGACGATGCTCGATGGTCTGCACGTACTGGCCGGCTTCCAGCAGGCTGTCGTGGGTGCCGGTATCCAGCCAGGCGAAACCACGCCCCAGTCGCTCGACACGTAGATCACCACGCTCCAGGTAGGCATTGTTGACGCTGGTGATTTCCAGCTCACCACGCTCAGACGGCTCGACGGCCTTGGCGATCTCAACCACATCGTTGTCGTAGAA
>NZ_BLWJ01000029.1:0-303 GCF_013374055.1 Cobetia sp. 5-11-6-3
CCTTGCGCCTCCTGAAGGGCCCTTGAAGACTACAAGGTTGATAGGCTGGGTGTGGAAGCACAGCAATGTGTTGAGCTAACCAGTACTAATTGCCCGTGAGGCTTGACCATATAACACCCAAGGGGTTTGCTACGGCAAACCGCCGGGATTGCGACAGGATCGAGACATATCGGTCAGCATGATTCATATTGCGAGTCGCGAGGCCACAAGCCTCGGGACTCAGGCATCGCAAGATGCCACCGTTTCGCCTGACGACCATAGCGAGCGTGAACCACCCGATCCCATGCCGAACTCGGAAGTGAA
>NZ_BLWJ01000030.1:0-290 GCF_013374055.1 Cobetia sp. 5-11-6-3
GCCGCCAGGTAGTCGAAATCTTCCCCGACCGTGCTGCTGTCGAAGGTCCAGGTGAGATTGCCGTCAGTGCCGGCGCCCTCGATGATGGCCGCGGCATCCACGCCCAGCATGCCGAGCAGATCGGTCTCGGACAGCGTGCCGATATCCCCGTCAGCGTCGACGCCGGTGACACTCGGCGTGACGCTATCGGTGAGGTCCACGTCCGACACGGACAGCGTGCCCGTGGCCGACAGCGGCGCATTCGCTTCTGTCAGACTGGCCGCGGCACTGTCGTCCGCGTCCACACGGAT
>NZ_BLWJ01000031.1:0-281 GCF_013374055.1 Cobetia sp. 5-11-6-3
GCCCGCATCATCGACCGTGAAGGTGCCGTAGTCGCTGCCATCGGTGGCCGCGACAAAGGCCAGGTCGGCATTGTCGGCGTCCGTCGCGGTCAGCGTGCCAGTGGCTTCCGGGGTGCCGTCTTCTGCCACGGCGCCGGTATTGGTGGAGATGACCGGCAGATCGTCGGTGCCGGTGATGGTGATGACAACGTTCTGGGTGTCCGTCGCGCCAGCGGTGTCGGTGACCGTCACTGCATAGGTCAGCGTCAGCGTCTCATCCGCCGCCAGGTAGTCGAAATCTT
>NZ_BLWJ01000032.1:0-281 GCF_013374055.1 Cobetia sp. 5-11-6-3
TCATTTGAGTTTTAACCTTGCGGCCGTACTCCCCAGGCGGTCAACTTATTGCGTTAGCTGCGCCACTAAGTCCTCAAGGGACCCAACGGCTAGTTGACATCGTTTACGGCGTGGACTACCAGGGTATCTAATCCTGTTTGATACCCACGCTTTCGCACCTCAGTGTCAGTGTCAGTCCAGAAGGCCGCCTTCGCCACTGGTATTCCTCCCGATCTCTACGCATTTCACCGCTACACCGGGAATTCTACCTTCCTCTCCTGCACTCTAGCCAAGCAGTTCCA
>NZ_BLWJ01000033.1:0-281 GCF_013374055.1 Cobetia sp. 5-11-6-3
TGTCGCGGCCACCGATGGCAGCGACTACGGCACCTTCACGGTCGATGATGCGGGCAACTGGACCTACGCACTTGCCAACGATGCCGAGGCAACCCAGGCGCTGGCCGCGGGCCAGGCGGTCACCGAGACTTACACCGTCGTGCTGACCGATGGCTCGACCACGACCGTCACGGTGACGATCACCGGTGACAATGATGCCCCGGTGATCCGTGTGGACGCGGACGACAGTGCCGCGGCCAGTCTGACAGAAGCGAATGCGCCGCTGTCGGCCACGGGCACGC
>NZ_BLWJ01000034.1:0-281 GCF_013374055.1 Cobetia sp. 5-11-6-3
GTTATATGGTCAAGCGATTAAGCGCATACGGTGGATGCCTTGGCAGCCAGAGGCGATGAAGGACGTGATAGCCTGCGATAAGCGTTGGCGAGGTGGCAAATACCCTGCGACCCAACGATTTCCGAATGGGGAAACCCACTTACCATCAGGTGAGTATCTATAGGCCAATACATAACCTATAGAGGCAAACCCGGGGAACTGAAACATCTAAGTACCCGGAGGAAAAGAAATCAACCGAGATTCCCCAAGTAGCGGCGAGCGAACGGGGACCAGCCCTTAAG
>NZ_BLWJ01000035.1:0-280 GCF_013374055.1 Cobetia sp. 5-11-6-3
GTGTGAAGAAGGCCTTCGGGTTGTAAAGCACTTTCAGCGAGGAAGAACGCTTCGGGATTAATACTCCCGAGGAAAGACATCACTCGCAGAAGAAGCACCGGCTAACTCCGTGCCAGCAGCCGCGGTAATACGGAGGGTGCGAGCGTTAATCGGAATTACTGGGCGTAAAGCGCGCGTAGGTGGCTAAGTCAGCCAGGTGTGAAAGCCCCGGGCTCAACCTGGGAACGGCATCTGGAACTGCTTGGCTAGAGTGCAGGAGAGGAAGGTAGAATTCCCGGTG
>NZ_BLWJ01000036.1:0-281 GCF_013374055.1 Cobetia sp. 5-11-6-3
ATGAATTTTGAAAAACTCGCCATCCCGGATGTCGTGCTGCTGACCCCACAAAAATTCGGTGACGAGCGCGGCTTCTTCATGGAGACCTTTCGCCAGAGCGAATTCGTCGAGCACTGCGGTGATTACACCTTCGTGCAGGACAACCACAGCAAATCCCGTCAGGGCATTCTGCGTGGCCTGCACTACCAGCTGAATCAGCCGCAGGGCAAGCTGGTGCGTGTCACCCAGGGGGAAGTCTTCGATGTGGCCGTGGACATGCGCAAGAGCAGCCCGACGTTCGG
>NZ_BLWJ01000037.1:0-281 GCF_013374055.1 Cobetia sp. 5-11-6-3
GCACCAATGATGCGACTCCGACGCTGACCGGCAGCGCCGAAGCCGGTAGCACCGTCACGATTACCCACAATGGTGAGGAAATCGCGACAGTCACCGCCGATGCCAATGGCACCTGGAGCTTCACGCCGGCGACTGGCTTCACCGATGGCGAGCACGTCTTCAGCGTCACCGCCACCGATGCCGCGGGCAACGAAAGTGCACCGTCTGCCGACTTCACGCTCACCGTCGACACTACCGCGCCGGATGCACCAGTGCTGGCTGAGACCGATGGCACCACCGTC
>NZ_BLWJ01000038.1:0-281 GCF_013374055.1 Cobetia sp. 5-11-6-3
AGAGCTTCGGACGAATCCTAACCCCATCAATTAACCTTCCGGCACCGGGCAGGCGTCACACCCTATACGTCCGCTTGCGCGTTTGCAGAGTGCTGTGTTTTTAATAAACAGTTGCAGCCACCTGGTATCTTCGACCGGTAAGAGCTTACGGAGCAAGTCCTTCACTCGAACCGGTGCACCTTCTCCCGAAGTTACGGTGCCATTTTGCCTAGTTCCTTCACCCGAGTTCTCTCAAGCGCCTTGGTATTCTCTACCTGACCACCTGTGTCGGTTTGGGGTAC
>NZ_BLWJ01000039.1:0-281 GCF_013374055.1 Cobetia sp. 5-11-6-3
TGTGGGAAGGCTCAGACAGCTAGGAGGTTGGCTTAGAAGCAGCCATCCTTTAAAGAAAGCGTAATAGCTCACTAGTCGAGTCGGCCTGCGCGGAAGATATAACGGGGCTAAATCAGGTACCGAAGCTACGGGTTCATCCTCTGGATGAGCGGTAGAGGAGCGTCGTGTAAGCCAATGAAGGTGGATTGAGAAGTCTGCTGGAGGTATCACGAGTGCGAATGCTGACATGAGTAACGATAAGGGGAGTGAAAAACTCCCCCGCCGGAAGACCAAGGTTTTCT
>NZ_BLWJ01000040.1:0-281 GCF_013374055.1 Cobetia sp. 5-11-6-3
GCACCAATGATGCGACTCCGACGCTGACCGGCAGCGCCGAAGCCGGTAGCACCGTCACGATTACCCACAATGGTGAGGAAATCGCGACAGTCACCGCCGATGCCAATGGCACCTGGAGCTTCACGCCGGCGACTGGCTTCGCCGATGGCGAGCACGTCTTCAGCGTCACCGCCACCGATGCCGCGGGCAACGAAAGTGCACCGTCTGCCGACTTCACGCTCACCGTCGACACTACCGCGCCGGATGCACCAGTGCTGGCTGAGACCGATGGCACCACCGTC